>CBCPNG010000034.1:0-11603 GCA_965120485.1 uncultured Clostridia bacterium | reverse complement strand
CACAGTGTTGCCGCCGCAGTGTTGCCACCGAAGTGTTGCCGCCACAGTGTTGCCGCCGCAGTGTTGCCGCCGCGCGCAAAACAGTGCGCGTGGTGGCAACACAGGCAGAAGCGCGCAGACAGTACAGTCAATTTTTCGGCTTGTAGTACCTTTCTACCGCGCCCTTGGTTACAGCGTTTGCAACCGCGTCTAAAAAGGCTGACTTGTTTGGCACGGTTATGCGGAACACGGCGTTGGTGCGAGTGTTCCATAAAATACCTTTCGGCAACCCCAGTGCCACCATATAGCAGGCGCATTGCAAAAAGTGCTTGCGCGCAAGCTCGGATACAAATTTAAGCTCGTAGACGGTATCGCCCTTTACCGCGTCGGCAAGACCGAGCGCCGTAAAGCACAGATTGCCGCGCATATCGCCGAATGGTATTTCCGCCTCGACCTGTACGCTCTCCCTCGTCTTTAACCGCTCCTTTAACCTCTTTATGAGCGCCTTGCGCTCGTGCGGTTGAACGAACGGCGTGCCAACCTGTTCGCGGTATCGGCGCTGTTTTGTTTCAAGCGAGGTTAGCAGTAAAATCTTTTTATCCAAAGTATCGTACTCGCCGCTTGAATACATGTTCTTTTCCTGCGGGTGAATGGTGAAGTAGAGCTGTAAACTTTTATCTATATCGTAATTTTTGAAGAAAGCCGCCTCCTGATATATGCCTATACATGGCGAAAGGTCAATGAGCTCGTCCCTCGTCTTTATGGCGATGGGCGAATTTTCGGCGGCGTCTGCGGGAGTAATTTCCAAAAGTTTACAGCACCGCTCCACCGCCTCTTCATATTTGAAGTCGAACATTTCAGATATGTCCATGTTGCCGAATGGGTGCAACTCTTTCGGTTTGACGGAGAGCGTCTTTTCAGACAGCGGCTCTTCGCCGCCGTTTACAAAGATTATGTGCTCTTTGCCGCGGCTGGCAGCCACGCAGAATATGTTGCGCAGAATTTCATACGACTGCTGCGGCTTGGCAATGCGCACCTGCCAATAGCTTTCGGTGAAGTCGAACACGGCGCACACCTTGCGCTCCATGCCCTTACTGCTGTCGTAGGTGGTGAATATGGCGCAACTGTTATCAGGAATCACCGAACGGTTGCCGTCGTCGTCTGATATACTGGCGTAAACCGTACGTTTGTTGAATTTATCAGGGTAGCGCTCTTCAAGGTCGTTGAGCACGTCTGCCATTGCGCCCGTGCGCGCGCCGAGGCATAAAATATCGCCTGGCGACTGCTGCGAGAGGAAGCGCGTCGCCTCTTCTATGCCCATACTACGAACAGTACAATTGCCGTTTACCCCTGTAATATGTTTGTTCCAGACGCGCCCGAGCATTGCCGCATGGCTTGCGGACAGCCTGTAACAGTTAGTAAAGGTAAGCCTTACGCAGTCACCGAGAAAGGCATTTATAAAGAAAGAAACATTTAGCGTGGTTTTATCGTAAATCTTTTGCTCCATGTCGCCAACAGCCACTATCTGCATACCGAGGTTTGCCGCCTTTATTATTTCGAGCATTACGGCAAATTCCTGTTCAATGTCCTGATACTCGTCTATGATAAGCACATCATAGCGCCCCACGGGCGGTTTTACCTCGTTGAACTTTTGTATGAGGTCGGGCACCCCCGCAGATATGCCGCAATTTTTGAGCGCCATGTAGGCAAAGCCGTGGTAGTTGTTTACGGTGGTATTGCGCGAACGTATCTTTGCGCGGGCGTCGAGCTTTAACAGTTTGTTGTATGTGAGGTAGAGTATCTTTTTATCCTGCGGAAAGGCTGAACAAAGATGCTGTATGGCGGTTGTCTTGCCGCTGCCTATGCATGCGTCCACAAGTATGTTTTTGCCCGAGAGCGCGGCGGCTATAAAACGCTTTTGTTCGTTGGAAAGCACAATATTACTAAACAAATTATCTATACCTTAATTAATATTTCACTGCCGCCTGCGATATTTGTGCGCACTGCACAAATTTCATATAAAAGAGCCGTCAGGCAGTCCGTTACATGAGGGGCGCGAAGAGTTGTAGTATGCCCGTAATAATCCGCCGCAGAAGTCGGGGTTTTTTTACTATTATGTTGCGTTGAACGCTGTTGCGGAAGGTATCTTCAAAGTCGGCGGAGAGCCCTTCGAGCACAGTTTTATCGTCGGTGAGAAGAGCGTTTTCGTACTGCTGGAAGAACGAGCGCAGGTCGAAATTGACAGAGCCTATTACGGCACAGCTTTCGGTAAGCACAGATTTAGTATGCACAAAGCTGTCTGACATAGTGTAAACCTTTACGCCGCTCTTCATAAGTTTATCGGCGTTGCCGAGGGAAATGAGGTATACATATGGCTTATCGGGCACGGAGGGAAGAACGATGCGGACGTCTACCCCTGCAAGCGCCCTGCACGCAAGCATGTTTGTTGTTGTTTCGTCAGGCACGAAGTAGGGCGTCATGATATACAGTTTTTCCTTCGCAGAGGCAATTACGCCTGCATATATGTCGCGCGCAACAGGTTCGGCGTACTCTAACCCGGCCGCATAAGGTATGAACACAGGCGCGCCGTATTCAGCGTCTTTTTGGCTACCGTCCGCAACCTCTTCCTCTTCTGCAACAACTTCGCCGTCTGCGGCTGTTCCGTCCGCCTTATCTTCGCGAGGAGGCGCAATAAACGCGGCATAGTCGGGCTTGTTTTTGGTAACATACTCCCACTGTCTTAAAAACATTATAACAAAGCCCTCAACGGCGTCGCCGTCGAGGCGCACGCCGTTATCCTTCCAATAGCCGTACATTCGCTTTTCGTTTACGTATTCGTCAGCGATATTTATGCCGCCCGTATAAGCCGTTTCACCGTCTATCACCGTAATTTTGCGGTGGTCGCGGTAGTTCATACCTATTTTATAGAATGGCACGAGTTTATTGAAGGCATAAAGCTGTATGCCTGCGGAGCGTATACGCTTTTTTACCTTGCGCGACACGCGCCCGTCCGAGCCGAGGTCGTCGTAGATTATGCGCACGTCTACGCCTGCGGCGGCGCGCTCTTCAAGCACGTTTAAAAAGCGCGACAGCAGCACGCCGTCGGCAAAAATAAAGTATTCTATGAATATATACTTTTTTGCGGCGGCGCATCGCTCTATCATGTCGTCGAACACCTGCGCGCCCGACGGAAAATATTTTGCACGGGTGTTTCTGTACGGCACAAAGCCGCCCTGCGCCTTTAAATAGTGCGCAGCACTGCGAATGCCGGCAGAGATAGTCTTTTCACCCACACCCTTGCAGGCAAGCGCGGAAGTCTTTATTACAATCTGCCTGTACCTTTTGCGCGAGGAGGCAAAGAAGATATTTTCGTCAGAGATGAAATACAGTATAAAACCTATCGGAAACAGCACGAGAATTACAAATATCCACACCGCCTTGGACTGACCGTGCTTTTTGGAAGAAATTACGTAAAAGCAAGTGACTATGTCTGCCGCGAACGAAAAGGTAAGGTAGCCGTTGAAAACATCTAACAGCCACATGTTCAACAGCACGAAAATACAGACCTGCGCTAATACGAGCAATAGCATTAACGCCACCTTCATCTTGCCCATGCTGCGGTGTTCGGCGCGGATGCGGACAATGTCGCCTTCGGGCGACTTTATTCTTGACGAGTGGTCATCGCGCTGGCGCTTTAATTTTCTGTTTTCAATCTCCATCGCCGCTCTCCCTGTCCTGTATTTTCGCAGGCGCGTCCTCCTGTTCGCCGTCTTCGGGCGGCAGAGCGCCTTCGGCGACCGACTCTGCCAGAGCGTCTGAGCTAACGCCTCCTTCGGGCAATATTCCTGTGATGATGGACGCCTCTTTTACCGTCGAGCGGATATTTTCGGCAATAACTGCCAGCATGCCTGAATATATGCGCTTATCGTGCGAGTATAGCCGTATTGCGGCAAGCACACACAGTATCAGAAACACCACGCCGGAAGATATGAGCGTAACTCCGAACGCCATGGACAAATTTGTTGTTAAATAAAACAGGAAAAGCGAGCCGAAAAGAATGAGCGCAACGCCCAACAGTCCAAGAATAACGCCTGTGCAAAGGGCGCGCCTGCACATTCTGCTCCCTGCCTTGCCTACAAAATTTATTGCCAAATCGAAGCGCACCTGCAACAGCTGCAATCTGTCTTTGCCCTCTATTTTGTGGTCGCGGACAAACTTCATGTGCATGAAATTTGAGTAGCGCTTATCCTTGCGCTCCTCTTCCAACTGCCAACCGAATACGCGGTAGGCGCTCTTAATTTCTTCCGACAGTCCGTATTTTACCGATACAGACAGGTGGTCGTTTTTTAAATATTCTTCCGTCATTATACTCTCCGCGCCGCGCCCTTAAAAAATTGCTGTTATTTGCGGCATAAATGCCGCCGATTAATGATTTACGCCAAAATACTATGTAGCTTGTTCCTATTCGGCGTACGCCGAACAGGTGTATAAAAAGCCTTTGCGGTAAGATTTATTTTCATTCATTGCAGTTTTCTGCATCGGCTTCATCGCCGATTTCGCCCCGTTTTAAGACAACGGCTGACCTTGCTATCATATACACGCCCAGTCCGAGCGTGAGCAGGCAAACTACCACCGCCATAACGGCGTTCATTATATACATTAAACCATCGTCACCGCTTCCGAACGCGGCTATAAGCGCCGTCTGTATGGCGAATATAGAGACGAGTGCGTCAGTAAGCCCTATGTTGCGCAACGACTGCACACCGTAGTCGTTGAACCTTTTGGCACGCACAAGGTTGAATATGGATATAGTTATTTTACAAAAGGCATACGCAATCATTACGTAAATGGTAAGCCCGGCGTAGCGGAAAGATATGTCGTTAGAAATCATATAGCTGAGCGCAACGGTGAGCGCAGCCGACAGCAAAATGAGGAGCATTCCGCACCACATGTAGGTATGGAGCTTGGCTTTGCGCATAGCTTTGCTATCCCCGCCGAAACGCTTTTGGGCGCGGATATCCGCCCACACAGCCACTCCGCGCACCAAGCAGAGCACTGCATAGTACACGGCGAACGTGCCATACCACATTGAGCGGTAGATTATTGCCATAATCGTTTGAAAGAGTACTACGCCACGTTTATGGCGAATGATATGCACGAAAAGACCATGGTGCGGAATGCGTAGTCATCCGCGAGTCGCGAGGTAAATTTGTGCGAACGTAAGCTGCGTGATATACGGGCGCGGCTGTACTTTATGGTAAATATAAGGCAGTAGATAAAAAGCGCGGACAAAATTACGGAAAGCACATATATCACAGGATTTGCTAAATTGCACAGCACTGCCACGGTAACCATGGCGCATGCGGTTAAAAGCAATCCGCCGTAAAACGCAATAAGCCAGCGACCCGGATTTTTTATAAAACTTTTAAATTTGCAATCTCTCTTCATAGACGCCCGTATATGCCTGAACTATTGCCTTTTGAGGCGAACACAGATATGGTTGAATCGACAGTGCGGACAGAAGCGGATAGACCGAAGCTTTCCGTCAACGCCATAATTATACCGTTCATAACCATGCCGAGCCTGCGCTCTGTCAGCCTTTCCGAATTTGCGTTGTCGTTTATCATCTATTGTTCCGCCTTTTTATTTTGCGCCATTTTGTGCAACATTGTTTTTAACATTATAATAAAAAGTTGAAAAAATGTAAACAGGCGAAAAAAAATTTTCAGTTGAAGCGTTTTAAAAAACGCGAAAATGCGAACATGTTCACCCCGACCACGACTGCCGCCGCAACCGCCGCCGCGCCCAGCACGCCGACCACCGACCAGAACACGGCGGAATAGTCTGAATACAGCGAAGTGCCCCGTCCTACGGCAATGAAAATTAGCAGTGCCAGAAGGCAGCCGCTGAACACCGAAATAAACACGCGGATGAGCTTGTTTTTGCGCCTTAAATACTCCGATACGAGCGCCGCGAGGCGCGCCCCCTCTTCCCCAGGAGGGATGTTGTCTTTGTTGAGGTTTTTCAATTGTGAATACTTCATAATTCTCCCGATTGGTTGCGCACGAGCAATTGCCCTGCACATATGATGAAATTATTGCCAATACATGCAGGCAAAAAACCGCCGCACAGAGGCATTACATGAAAGCCGCGACTTTGTAAACCCAAGTTTAGGCAAAGTGAAGTTGACACGCACATATGCCTCAACGACTTACTTTAAAAACCTTCTTAAAAGCTTTTCCTTCTTTTTGGTGTACGGCTGATACCTTATGGACATGTCGATAAGAGTGCTTTTATCCACAATAGACTTTCTGTGCGAAAAGCAGTCGAAGCCGTCCTTGCCGTGATAAGAGCCCATTCCGCTTGCGCCCACGCCGCCGAAGCCCATATGCGTGGTGGCGAGGTGTATTATCGTGTCGTTTACACAGCCGCCGCCGAAGGCACAGAGCTCTGTAACCTTTTTTATGGCTTTTGCGTCAGAAGAGAATATATACAGCGCCAGCGGATGGGGCTGGGCGTTTATTTCAAGAATCAAATCGTCAATCTTTTCAAAGGTGAGCACGGGCAACACGGGACCGAATATCTCTTCGCCCATCACCGCGTCGGCGCGTGTTACGTCAGTCATGACGGTGGGCTCTATCCGCAGCGACCTGTCGTCGCGCCTGCCGCCATAGCAGACCTTTTTTTCGTCTATCAGGCGGCAGATTCTTTCGTAGTGCTTCTGCGTGATAATCTTGCCGTAGTCGGCGTTTTCTAACGGATATTCGCCGTACTGCGCCTTTATCTGTCTTTTGAGCTCCTCTAAAAATTTCTCCTTTACAGAGGAGTGCACCGCCACATAGTCGGGCGCGACGCACGTCTGTCCGCAGTTTAAAAACTTACCGAAGGCTATCCTCTTTGCGGCGAGCTGTATGTTGGCGGACTTGTCCACTATGCACGGGCTCTTTCCGCCGAGCTCTAACGTTACGGGCGTGAGGTGCTCTGCCGCCCTGCGCATTACCTCCCTGCCCACTGCTACACTGCCCGTGAAGAAGATTTTATCGAACGGCAAATCTAAAAGGGCGCTGTTCTCCGCCCTGCCGCCCGTGACTACGGTCACATATTCGGGCGGAAAAGTCTGCCTTATTATGTCGGCTACGAGCGCGCTTGTGGCCGGGGAATACGCCGAGGGCTTTAAAACCGCCGTATTGCCTGCGGAGAGCGCGTCTGTAAGCGGCTCCATGGCGAGCATGAACGGGTAGTTCCACGGGCTCATAATCAGCACACAACCGTAGGGCGATTTTTTTACGTAGCTGTCCGAAGGGTACTGCGCCATAGGGGTGGGCACAGCCTCGTCGCGGGCAAAGCGCTTGGTACGCTTTATCATGTATGAGAGCTCTGAAAGGGTCATGCCTACTTCGCACATATAGCTCTCGAACCTGCTCTTGCCCAAATCCTCTTTAAGGGCGGCAAATATTTCGCCCTCGCGCGCAGTTATGGCGGCTTTCAGGCGTTTGAGTGCCTCTATCCTGTATTTAACGGAAAGCGTTGCGCCCGTCATGAAAAATTCGCGCTGTTTTTCGAGTATTTCCTGCATATTACTGCTCCTTTATATCGCGATACTGAAACCGCCATGTCTGCCGCCGAGGGCAGAACGGCGCGCCGCCCCACGCAATTTATGCGGCAAAAAAGGGCGAAACACAGTCAAACTTTGCCACGATATAACTTACCACTTTTTTATAACAACAGTGTAAATGCGGTATGAAATCTGCCTTACACGCCGTTTTTTATATAATACAACAAAAGCGACTATCCGTCAATACCGCGTTAAAGCGCCGTGCAAAATTTATTCGGACAGACGAAACGCTATTTTCTTTCGCAACGCACTTACAACAGCGGCGGCGTTTGACTGTTTGCAACGTGCGTGTTATAATACACACAGCAAGAAAGGAATTTGAAACATGAAGATTATTCACACCGCCGATATACACCTCGGCTCAAAATTGGGTTCACGCTTCCCCTCGGAGATAGCAAAAAAACGCAAGGAGGAGGTGCGCGCAACATTTGCGCGAATGATAGAATATGCCCGTACAAACGGGGTGAGCGCTGTTCTTCTTTGCGGCGACGTGTTTGACAGCGACGCCCCCTTAAAAAAGGACAAAGATTTTTTTTACAGCGCAGTGACGGCAAACCCTGGCATACAGTTCTTTTACCTGCGCGGCAACCACGACACAAGAGAGGACAATTCGCTTGCACCCTCCAATTTAATGACGTTCGATTCCTCGTGGCGCACTTATACGGCAGGCAACGTTGCCATAAGCGGCACCGAACTTTCGGCAAGAAACCGCGCCTCGCTCTACTCCTCCCTTTCGCTCGATAAATATACGGTCAACATAGTTATGTTGCACGGGCAGACGGGAAGCAACGCACCCGACGGCATAAATCTGAACAAACTGAAAGACAGAAATATAGACTACCTTGCGCTGGGGCACATTCACAAGCCGCAGGCAGGCAGGCTTGACGGACGGGGCACTTATGCGTACTGCGGCTGCCTTGAAGGTCGGGGATTCGACGAAGCAGGCGAGCACGGCTTTATACTGCTGGACATATCGCCCGATGGCAGACTTTCGCATACATTTGTGCCGTTTGCCGAGCGCACCATATGCGAGTGCAACGTAGACGTGAGCGGATTGACCGACGCATACTCGGCATTTAAAAAGATTGAACGGGAAGTAAATTTCAACAAAGAAGACATATACCGCATAAACCTTGTGGGAGGTACAGATTTTTCCGCCGAAGATATGACAGGCGACCTTGAAAAATACCTCTCCCCTTTCTGTTTTTACATAAACGTTAAAGACAGGACGACAAGAAGACTGGATATAGAAGATTTTAAAAGAGACCTTTCAATCCGAGGAGAGTTTGTACGCACAGTTTATGCACGCAATGACATACCTGAGGACAAGAAGATGAAGATTGCAGCCGCAGGACTGCGCGTACTTGCAGGAGGCGACGCCGAACAATGAAACTTTTATCTTGTTACATAGAGAATTTCGGCAAGCTGAGCCGCTGCCGCTGTGACTTTACCGAGGGACTTACCACTATTTGCGAGCCAAACGGCTACGGAAAGACAACGCTGGCGGCATTTATAAAGGCTATGTTTTACGGCCTCGATTCAGTGCGGGCAAACAGCCGTGAGCTTGGCGAACGCAGGCGATACTATCCCTTCGGGGGAGGCAGATTCGGCGGCAGTCTCACCTTTTTTGCAGGAGGGAGCACTTACAGAATAGAGCGGTTCTTCGACGAGAAGAGCGGCACGCGCGACTCGGTTGCCGTGTACAGGGACGGCAGAACGTTCGGCGGCTTCGGCGAGGATATAGGCGGAGCCGTGTTCGGGCTGGACAGACAGTCGTTCGAGCGAACGGTGTTTATTGCAAACGGCGACGCCGCCACACAGCCCACAGGGAACATTGCGGCGCGGCTGAACGCCTTTGCCGAGGACACGCAGGGAGACGAAAATACAGAGGCGGCGATTGCCGCCTTAGAGCGCGCGGCAAAGAAGTATAAAAAGTCGCGGCAGGGCGGCGACCTGATTTCTGCCGAAAGCGCGCGCATAGCCGAACTCGCACACCAACTGGAAAACGCAGAGACCATTGCCGCACAACTGCCGCAAAAGTACGCGCGGCTTGCCGAACTTAACACCGAGATAGAGCGCCTCGGCAACAGCATAAAACAGGCGCAGAGTGCCAACGTAGCCGCCGCCGACCGCGAAAGCTACGAGCGCATGAAGGGCGAAGCGGACAGGTTAGAGCGACAGCTTAACGAAAGGATGCGCGCCTATCCTGCCGGAATACCCGCGCGCGAAGAGGCAGAACAGGCAATAGCGTGCTTCGAAACGAGGTCAAGGCTCGAAGCAAAGACAGGTCAGGGCTTTACCGCAGACGACAGAGCCCGTTACACAACACTTGCGGCACAGTTTAAAGACGGCGTGCCCGATGGAAATGATTTAGAAAAGGCGGCGCAGGCGGTAAAAAAACTGGCGTCTGCCGAGATTTCGGCACAGGAGAGCCAATCGTCCGCCGCATTAAATCCGCAGGTGCAGAGCGACGCGCAAAAGCTGGAAGATATGCTCGAACGCTATAACCGCGTAGAGCGAAGCGCGCGCGGAGCAAACTCCGTGCGCAGGAGCGCAAAGGGCTATATATTTGCGGCATTGATAGCCGCCGCGGCGATAATCTGCGGCGCGGTGCTGATATTTACATTGAGCACTGCGGCAGGCGCGGCGGTTGCCGTTGCGGGCGGCGTTGCACTGCTTATAACGGCGTTTTTATATCTGAACAGAAAGGCCGGGGCTGGCGGCGGCGCGGCGGCGCGCGAACTTAACGGAATTTCGGCAGAGATAGCCGCACTGCTTGCAAGATACGGATACTCCTGCGAGGACGGAGTTACCTATGCCGCCGCACAGTTTATACAGGACATTCGCCCCGAACTGCGCAGGCAGAACGGGCAGAGCCTTGTTGAAGCCGAAATACTGAAAAGAGAACTGAACGCCTTTTTCGCAAAATACGGCAAGAGTGGAGATTACCTCTCCTGCCTTACAGAGTTGCGCGCCGATGTGAACGAGTATGCGGCGCTCGGTTCGCGGCTATCTGCCGCAGAAGGGCGCGACGGACAGCTGAAAGCCGAGATGAAACGCCTTGAAGCCGCGCTGAACGGGACGCTGAAAAGATACTCAATTGCAGACGTAGACGGTTTGCGCCGCGCCATAACCGACGGCGAGCTAATTGCCGATATGAGGCGCGAAATTGAAAGACGGCGGAACGCCGCAGAGAAGTTTAAAAAAGAGAGAGATTTAGACGGTCGACCCGCAGTCGGCCGCATAGACGCCGATGCGCTTAACGACAGGCTTACGGCAATAATAGACGAACGTCAGCGGCTTACCGCGCGCATTTCTGAGGACGAGAGCTACGCCGAGAAGGCGGACGACATTGCCGCCCAAAAGCGCGAGGCAGAGGACAGACTTGCCGAATACAGAGAGCGATATGACATTCTTATTAAAACGGCGGAGTGCCTGCGGATTGCCGACGAAAACCTTAAAGACAGGTACGTAAAGCCCGTGCGCGGACAGTTCGGCAGATATGCAGACGCGCTTGAACAGGCGCTGGGCAGGCAGGTCACCGTGGGCGCAGATTTTTCGCTTACCTTTGAACAGGGCGGCGCAGTCAGGAGCGAAGAGCACCTGAGCGCAGGCGAACTTACAATGTGTTCGCTGTGCCTGCGCCTTGCGCTCACCGATAATATGTACAGGGAAGAGAAGCCCTTTTACGTGCTCGACGACCCCTTTGCCGAACTGGACGAAGAGCACATGGGCAAGGTTAAAAAACTGTTGCGGGAACTTTCGAAGAACGTGCAGATAATCTACTTCTGCTGTCACCCCTCGCGCAGGGTTTAATTGAGCTGTATCAAAAAAATGCAATATGACCGAAATACTCCGCTTTTACAAAACTTATACGGCAGAATTAACGGGCGCCCTGCAAAGGGCGCCCGTTTTTAAATTATGCTGAATTATACTATCAAGTGCAACAGAAGAGAAAAAAAGTAGTTCATATAAATCGGCTGTGTTAGAATATAAGTGCAAACAAAAA
>CBCPNG010000033.1:0-18915 GCA_965120485.1 uncultured Clostridia bacterium | reverse complement strand
ATCAAAAAGCCTTATAGGTGTGATGCCCCCCATGCGTCTTAAATATTTAAATTTTTAAATCCCCGTCAAGCAGACGGGGATTTTTATGTATCAAAGACGGCAGTCCGTGTAATTTGTAAACATTGCGGGAGTGAAAAATCCCGTTCATTGTCAAGCAGACGGGAATTTTTTACTGTATCAGAGACGGCAGTCCGTGTAATTGTAAACAGTACGGGCGCGAAGGTTTCGTTCAGTGGCAAGCAGACGGGGATTTTTATGTATCAAAGACGGCAGTCCGTGTAATTTGTAAACATTGCGGGAGTGATAAATCCCGTTCAGTGTCAAGCAGATGGGAATTTTTTACTGTATAAGATACGGCAGTCCGTGTAATTGTAAATAGTACGGGCGAAAAAATTCCGTTTAGTGAGAATAATCGCGTCTTATTCCGTAATGTTATCCACAAACTGACAATAATTTTGTGGATAACTTTTGCGTTATCGACATATATTTTGCAGATTTATAAATATTCCGTTACTAAATGTTTTGCCTTAAAACAGCGGCATAGGAGGGTCTGCCTTAAAAATTACTATTGACACTTCTGCATAAAGTCGGGCTGGCGCAGTAAAAGCGCAGGAACGTTTTAAATGGTATAAGCGCAGTCACGCTTTAAATGGTAGTCTGTTCGTACTCTTTGCCTTTGAGGGTCTTAAATGTAAAGGTGCGGTTTTCAAATACTATATAGCCGTGGTCGCTGTTCTCCTTTGGCAGGCTTACAGAGCCCGGGTTGAGGTGCAAATATCCCGTCTTTTCAATCAGCGGCACGTGAGTGTGTCCCGTTATATACACATCGTCGTCGCAGAGAGGAGGTATCTCTCTGTGCCCGTGCGAAAGGTAAATGTTCACGCCCTCCGCGCACACAAGTGCGTAATCGTTAAGGCAGGGGAAGGGCAGTACCATCTGGTCGACTTCTGCATCGCAGTTGCCGCGCACGCAGATAATCTTCTGCTTGTACTTGTCCAGCATTTCGGCGACCTGCATGGGCGAATACTCCTCGGGCAGGTTGTTGCGTGGACCGTGGTACAGAATGTCGCCCAATAAAAGCAGTTTATCTGCCTTTTCGCGCTCAAACGCCTCTAACATCAGGCGGCAGTATTTTGCAGAACCGTGCAAATCAGACGCTATAAAAAGTTTCATAACAGCTCCTTTATCTTTTTTATTACGCCGAATTCGGCGTTGGAGGGTATTATGCAGGGAATAAGTTTTTTGAGTTCGGGAAAGCCGTTTGCCGTAACATACGCCTGCCCGCTCGCCTGCAACATCTCTAAATCGTTCATGTGGTCGCCGAATGCCACGCACTCGCCGCGCTCTGCGCCTATACGTTCAAGCAGTGCGCACAGCGCCTTGCCCTTGTCGGCGTCCGCCGTGCATACGTCTATCCAGTCGTAGCCCGAAACTTTCACGCGCAGTCCCTCTATCTTAGGTATAAGCAGGTTTGAGGCGTGTTCAGCTGCGGGAGGACGGCTGTCCCATACCGATATTTTAAGTATGGTGTTATTTTTTACGGTGCTATCAAGGTCGCTCACGCGTTCGGCGCGCGAATAGGAGCGGCGGAGCACCTCTTCAAAGGCAGGGTCGTCCGCCTCGTAAAAGGCGCAGTCCACGCCACTGCAAAGGGGGTATATGCCCTCTTCCCGACGTATAATGTTTAAGGCGTAAAGCACTTCGTCGGTCGGGGTAGGGTTACAATAAATTATCTGTCCGCCGTAATGGCACAGTCCGCCGTTTTCGGCAATTATGGCTATTTTATCCAATACGGGCGCGAACATCAGTTTTAGGTTTGGCAGCTGCCTGCCGCTCGCCGGCACAAAGGTTATGCCGCGGCGGTGCATCTCTTCCACCAGTGCAAATGTTTCTTCTGGCAAGACTTTGGCGGGCGGCAACAGCGTGCCGTCTAAATCGCTTGCAATACACTTTATCATAGGCATTAACAAAATAAATATATCAGAGGGGCAGAAAAAAGTCAATACAAAGTCAATACTGTGCAAAAGCAATGCATGGCGAGGCGCAAACGGCGCCTCGCCATACATAAATTCCCCATAATATTTTTAAAGAATCATCTTGAACACAGTCAGCTTGCCGTGCCTGAACCCGGGTTCAGCCATCGCCTTGTAAACTTCGCGAGGGTCGTATGCTGTGAGCTCCTCGCGCTCGAATATGTCGCAGTTTACGGCTTCCTGCACCAAAAGGTTTATGGCGGTGTCTGTAAATTCAAAACCTTCCATCGCGCTCGAAAGGGTGGCGTTCTTTTCTATTATATCGCGCGAAGGTATGTTGAACGATATGGGTGCGAAGCCTGCCAAAATGGCATTCTTGCCCTGCGCAAGTACGCGCATGGTGAGGGAGGGGTCCATTCTTGAAAAGGTGGTGTAGACAGAGGCGTCGCAGAGTTGTCCGCTCGTAGCCTCTTTAATGTTCTCCATCACATCGTCGTCGGCGGCGAAAGAGTAGTATATGCCGCAGTTTTTAGCGCGCTCCGCCGCGCGCGGCGAAGTATCGAGCGTTATAGGTATCAGCTTGTGGTATTGCAATACCTGTGCGATAATGTTGCCTACAAAGTTGCTTCCTACAACGGCTACTCTGCTGCCGGCAGGCAACGCCAGCCTGGCGTATATGTGCTCGCCAAGCGCCACCGCCTCTGTAAACAGCGCCTTTACGTCGTTCACGCTGTCAGGCAGGGGAGATACTTCGTTATATTTGCACACTACAAAGTCGCGCAAAAAACCGTCGAAGTCCCTGCCTGCAACTGCAACGTCTGTGCAAGAATCAGGTTTGCCTGCGCGGCAGTTGGGGCAACGCCCACAGCTGCGTGTGGGGTGCAGAAGCACGCGCATGTTTTTCTCTATCCCGTAGCACCCTTCTCCGACTTCCGTTACCCTGCCCACGGCAAATCTGCCTATGGTCTTGGGGTAGCGTGCCTGAACGTCGCCCGAATAGAGCATGGCGTCGAAATCGCTCGCCAGCACATATGTAACCTTCACCTTGATTTCGTCTTGCGCGACGGCAGGTTCAGGGTGGGGCTCGTTGATGAGAGTCTGGGGACCTTTCAAAATCCAATTATCCATAACTTACCTATATTATACTATTAAATTGCACAGAAGGCAACCTATTGCGCGGTAATTTTTTTCTGTATCACCGCCAAAGCATACCTTAAACTATATGCATATTATATAAATTGGCATATTTGGGTCAAAATATTTTATGTCCTGCGGCAAAAATGTTTGACTAAACCCTATTTAAAGATATATAATAACTTTGCATTGAAAAATATAGGCGAGGTGAAGTGAAGTGAAGCCTGAAATACATCCCGACTACCAAGAAGTGACGGTTGTATGTGCCTGCGGCGCAACTTTTAAGACGGGTACTACCAAAAAGGTAGAAACGCTTAAAGTTGATATCTGCAATAAATGTCATCCCTTTTTTACGGGTAAGCAGAAGCTCGTTGATACAGGCGGCCGTGTGGATAAATTCAAGAAAAGATATAATATTTAATTTTGAAAGAGCGGCACCTTATGTTTTGTGCCGCTTTTCTTCTGCCGAAAAAATAATCGTGCGCGCATTATGCAATATTTGAATTGCTGCGCAATATAATAGTTGAAAAAAATTATGGCGCAAAAAGAAAAGAAAAAACGTACGGTATGTACTACCATAGGCGGGCAGGCGGTGCTTGAAGGCGTGATGATGATGGGCAAGACATGCACCGCCACAGCTGTGCGCGACCCCAGCGGGCAGATTCAGGTAGAGACAAAGCGGCTCAATACCTCTCCCGGTATGCAAAGGGTGAGCAAAATTCCTTTCGTGCGGGGCATAGTCAACTTGTTTGCCAGCTTCGTGCGCGGAACCTCATGCCTCATACGCTCCGCCACCGTCTACGGTGAAGAGGAAGAGGCGAGCGTGGTTGAAAAGTGGCTCGCCGAAAAACTGAAAATAAACCTGATGAGCATAATCTCGGTCGTGGCTGTGGCGCTGGGCGCCGTTATTGCCGTGGCTCTGTTTTTAGTGCTTCCTAATATTGCCGTGAGCGCTCTTAAAAAGATATTTTCATGGCTCAGCGGCACGGTGTGGGAGTATATAATTCTGGGCGTCATAAAGCTGGCTATATTATTTATATACTTCGGTTTGGTGTTGCTGATAAAGGATATACGCCGCCTGTATATGTACCACGGCGCAGAGCACAAGACCATAACCTGTTACGAATTGGGGCTTGAACTCACGCCCGAAAACGTAATGAAGTGTTCGCGCCTTCATGCGCGGTGCGGAACCTCTTTCCTGTTCACCGTAGTGGCTATAAATATACTTGTAATATCGCTTGTAAACTGGGGGATAGGCATAGACAGAATAGATGGCGGGCTTTTGCAGTTCCTTGCAAAGATTGGCATAGAGTTTGTGCTGCTGCCCGTTATCGCTGGCATATCTTACGAAATTTTAAAACTCCTTGCAAAGTTCAACGGCAAAATTTCGCTCATATTCAAGGCTCCCGGCTTCTTTATACAAAAGGTGTTCACCACACGCGAACCCGACGAGGGCATGGCAGAAGTGGCGATAGCCGCCTTTAAAAAAGTTTTAGAGATGGATGCGGACCCCTCGGTGAAGGAGACAGATTTTGTCACGGGAGGCATACTTTCGCATAAACTTGCCGATACAAAGAAGAAGTTTGCCGACGAGGGCATAGACGAAAGCGACGCCGAATGGATATATTCGCTTGTCCTTGAAATTCCACGCAGCAGTTTAAATACAGAGCGCATGATTACTCCGTCCGAGAGCAAGAAGATTGCCGAGATTGTCGAATACAGGCTCACAGGCGTGCCGCTGTGGTATATCATTGGTGACGTAGACTTCTGCGGCTGTAAAATAAAGGTTGACGAAAGGGTGCTTATTCCCCGTCCCGAAACCGAAGAACTTGCAGATATAGCAATTAGAACGGTAGAAGATGGCGATAAAGTACTCGATATGTGCACGGGCAGCGGCTGCCTTGCCATAGCAATTGCAAAGGCGTGCGCACGCAAGCAAATATCTGTCACTGCCGCCGATATATCAGACGGTGCGCTTATGTTGGCAAGTGAAAATGCCAACTACAACAGCGCCGTGGTGCAGTTTGTGCAGTCCGACCTTTTCGAAAATATCCGCGGCAGGTTTAACCTTATAGTCTGCAATCCGCCCTATATAAAGAGCGAAGAAATCGAAGGGCTTGCCCGCGAGGTGCGCGACTTCGAGCCGCGCATTGCACTGGACGGCGGCGCAGACGGGCTGGACTTCTACCGCAGAATCGCAAAAGACGTACACCGCTATATTGCGCGCGGGGGAATGCTCATTTTAGAGGTGGGCGACGGTCAGGTTTCTGATGTGTTGCACATCTTTGAAAAGCGCGACTACGCCATAGTCATAAAAGACGCAAGCGGTCACGACAGATTCCTCAAAATAGCTTTCTGAATATGTAAAAAAATTCCCGTCTGTACGCGGCGGGAATTTTTTATGAGGTAATATCTTCTGGTCAATTTGCGTTTTGTTGGGCAATATATGGGTATATTTGTGCTTGGTCGGTCAATATGTGTGTATAAAATCGCGTTTGGTCAGGCAATATGTGTGTGCAGATTTGCGTTTGGTCGGGCAATATCTGCGGACAATCTGATTTTATAACTTTTTAATGTTTTATTTTAACGGTGTGTGTTTATGTTATTTTTTGAGAAATTGGACGAAATATATGCCAAATATAAGAACCTTTCTGATAAAATGGCAGACCCCGACGTCATTGCCGACAGCACGCAGTGGACAAAGCTCGCCAAAGAGCAGTCTGAAATCGCCGAAACGGCAGAAAAGTATGCCGAGTATATGGGCGTACAGCGTAGTTTAAACGATACGCGCGCCGCCATGGAGGGCGAAACCGACCCCGAAATGCGTGCCCTTTTAAACGAGGAAGAGCAGTCTTTAAAGGCGCGGCTGGAAGAGATAGAGGGCGAGCTGAAAATTTTGCTTCTGCCCAAGGATAAAAATGACGACAGAAACTGCATAGTGGAAATCCGCGGCGGCGCAGGCGGCGACGAGGCGGCGCTTTTTGCCGCCGAATTATACCGCATGTATTCGGGCTATTGCGAAAAACACCGCTTAAAGACGGAGCTTGTCGATTTGAACCAGACGGAGCTCGGCGGCGTAAAGGAAGTCGTGTTCAACGTAAGCGGCAGGGGCGCCTATAAATTTTTAAAGTTCGAAAGCGGAGTGCACCGCGTTCAGCGCGTGCCCGAAACGGAGTCGCAGGGGCGCGTACACACGTCCACAGCCACGGTGGCGGTTTTGCCAGAGGCGGAGGACGTAGAAGTGGAGATACGCGACGAGGACATAAGGGTAGACGTATTCCGCTCTTCGGGTGCGGGCGGACAGAAGGTCAATAAGACGGAGACCGCCATAAGGATAACGCACTTCCCCACGGGCATAGTGGTCACCTGTCAGGATGAGCGCAGTCAGCTCAAAAATAAAGATAAAGCCTTTAAGGTGCTGCGTTCGCGGCTGTACGACTATTACAGCACGCAGAACAGGTCTGAATACGACAGCCGCCGCAAGTCGCTCGTGGGTACGGGTGACCGCAGTGAGCGCATACGCACCTATAACTTTCCGCAGGGCAGGGTCACCGACCACCGCATAGGTCTTTCGCTCTACTCCATAGATACGTTCATGCAGGGCGACATAGACGAGATGGTAGAGGCGCTCACCGTAGCCGAAAGGGAGAGGCAGCTTGCCGAATAATCAGGGTATATGCGCGTGGCAATTTTGCTTTAATAGCGTGCTTGACTTTGCGGCGCGTTTATAGTATAATGCAAACAATAATTTTTAAGGCGGAAGATATGAAGCACAGCCAGTCGGGCGAAGATTACCTCGAAACTATCCTCTTGCTTTCGGGCAAACAGCAGGCAGTTCACCGCATAGATGTTGCGCGCGCCGTGGGCGTTTCCCAGCCAGCCGTACAAAAGGCTATAAAAATTCTTATAGCGCAGGGCTATGTGCGGACGGACGGTATGCATATTCAGCTCACCCAAAAGGGCAGGGAATATGCTTGCTCGATATACGAAAGGCACTGCACTATACGCACATTTTTGCGCCTGCACGGCGTTTCGGACGAAGTTGCAGATACCGACGCATGTGAAATGGAACACGTAATCTCCCCCGAAACTTACGAAATGATGCAAAAATATATTGCAGGAAACTGCAAAACAGAGCTTTAAACGGCGCGCCGCACGGCGCGTTTTTTATTTGCGCGTTATACGCGAACTGAAAAAGGTTAAAATCAGGAAGAAGCCCGTCAAGAACAGGGCAAAAGGGGCATAAAATATTTCGGGAGGAAGATATGGGTACGGTTGAAATCATAATGTTAGTAATAGTCGCGGTGCTTGTGGCGGCGGAGCTCGCTTATCTTATTTACAAAAAGGTAAAGGGCGAAAGCGTGGACTGCGGCTGCGGAAGTTGCGGCTGTTGCCCCCTTTGCAGTGCCTGCAAGCCCGAAAGAAAGGACTCCGCAGGCGGCAAAAACAAAAACTCTATGTAAAACTGAAAATCATTTGCTTTGCAGAATTGCCTGCGGCGGCGTAACCCCATGGCGCAGATAATTCAGCAAACATAAGCACATCAAAAAACTCATGATTAATGCGTTCAGGCAAGGGGCGAAAATTCATTGCGGATATACGCCCCTTACACATCGGCAAAAAGTGTAAAAGAGGCTATTTGTCTTTCATAAATTTCATTCAAACGTTTGTCAAACGCCGTTAAATTATGTATAATTGAATAGAAAGTAAAAAATCGGGCAAAAATTCAGGCGAACTGTACGCCCGAAAATTTCAAGGAAGTGCAATATGATAAAAGTTTCTAAAAGAGTATCCACCATAGCTCCCTCCATGACGCTTGCAATGTCGGCAAAGGCTGCCGAACTTAAAGCCGCCGGCGAAAAGGTTATAAACTTCGGCGTGGGCGAGCCTGACTTCGATACCCCTGCCCACATAGTGCAGGCGGCAAAGGACGCGCTCGATAAGGGCTACACAAGATACGTTGCGGCGGCAGGACTCCCCGCCCTCAAAAAGGCTGTCGCCAAAAAGTTTAAAGACGACAACGGGCTGGACTACGACCCCTCGCAGATAATCATATGCAACGGCGGCAAGCACTGCATATTCAACGCCATGTTTGCCACAGTGGAAGAGGGCGACGAGGTAATCATTCCCTCGCCCTACTGGCTGACCTATCCCGAAGTTGTAAAGTGTTGCGGCGGCGTTCCCGTATATGTTGAAACCACGCGCAAGTCGGGCTTTAAGATGACGGCAAAACAGCTTGAAGCGGCAATAACGCCCAAGACCAAGATGCTCATCTTCAACAGTCCCTCAAACCCCACGGGTGCAGTATATTCGGAAGAGGAGATAAGGGCGATTGCCGCAGTGTGCATAAAACACGGCGTGATTGTGCTCTCTGACGAGATATACGAAAAACTTGTATACGGCGGCAAAAAGCACTTCTCCATAGCGGCGGTATCGCCCGAAATGAAGGAGCTCACCATTCTGGTAAACGGCGTTTCCAAGTCGTATGCCATGACGGGGTGGAGGCTGGGCTATCTTGCGGCGCCTGCAAACGTTGCAAAGGCGATTGCATCCTTTCAGAGCCACTCCACCTCTAACGTAAACACCATGACGCAGTACGCCGCGCTGGATGCGCTCGAAGGTTCTGCCGCGCCCGTAGATGAAATGGTGCGCGCCTTTGCCGCCCGCCGCGACAGAATGGAAGTTATACTCGACGGCATGAAGCCGCTCGGTCTGGACTACGTAAAGCCCGACGGCGCGTTCTACGTAATGCTGGTGTGCGATAAGCTCTATGGCAAGAGCTTTGGCGGCAGAAAGATTACGGGCAGTATGGATATGGCAGATTTGCTTTTAACCGAGGCAAAAGTGGCGCTTACCCCCGGCATATGTTTCGGCGACGACAGTTGCGTGCGCCTTTCATACGCCCTCTCTATGGAAGAGATTGAAGAGGGGCTCGCCCGCATAGCTTCCATTGTAAAGTCGCTCAAATAAAAAAATTTGTGTGAATTTTGCCAAAAGTATTGAAATCCCTGCTTTTTCTTGCTAAAATGTAAGAAAGAACCCGAAATGGGGCAGGAGGATTTTAAATGATTAAGATTATTCCTGGCGCAAAAGGTGCAGGCAAGACAAAGTTGCTTATAGACGAAGCCAACAATAACGCCGCAGGCGCAAAGGGCGTAAGCGCTTTTATAAGCGATACCAAGCGGTATATGTACGACCTTGCAAGGCAGGTGCGCTTTATAGACGTAACAGACTACAATATTGCAGGCGAGGACGCGCTTTGCGGCTTTATAAAAGGAGTCGCCGCAGGCAACCACGACTACGAATATATATACATAGACGGCATTGCGCGCATAGCGGGCAAGGAACTTAAAGACATGGCAGGCATATTCTATATGCTCGATAAGCTGGCTACGGATAACAATATTGTTTTAACAATCACGTGCAGCTGCCCCGTGGAAGAGTTGCCCGACTTTATTTCAAAGTACGTATAAGAATTTCCGCCGTATTGGGGCGGACTTTACGGGGGAGCGCATACTATTGCGCCCCCTGATTTTTTACAGGAGCAGTGAGGACTAATGAATTTTATAAGTACGCGCGGCGGCGAAAAAGCTACGGGCGCAAAGGCAATAGTTAAGGGGCTTGCCGACGACGGCGGACTTTTCGTGCCCGAAAGTTTCCCCAAAGTTTCGCGGCAGGAGCTGGAAGAGATGCTCGCCATGAGCTACCCCGAAAGGGCGGCAAAGGTGCTTAAAAAATACCTCGACGAATACGACGAAAAGGAGCTTTTAGCGGCGTTGGAGGCGGCATACTCCAAGTTCGACGGCGACCCCGCTCCGCTGGTGAGGATAGAGGAAGGCATATATATACTCGAACTCTTCCACGGTCCCACATGCGCCTTTAAAGATATGGCTCTCACCGTACTGCCCTATCTTCTGCGCAAAGGTTGCGATATTTGCGGAATTAAAGAGCGCATACTCATCCTTGTGGCAACTTCGGGCGATACGGGCAAGGCGGCGTTAGAGGGCTTTAAAGACGCCGCAGGCATCGATATAATGGTATTCTACCCCGACGACGGCGTCTCTAAAATGCAGAAGTTGCAGATGTGTACGCAGGAGGGCGCAAATGTCAACGTGTTGGCGGTAAGGGGCAACTTCGACGTGTGCCAGTCTGCCGTGAAGGAGATATTTTCCAGCGCGGAATATGCCCGTGTTTTAAAGGAAAAGGGCTATATGCTCTCTTCGGCAAACTCCATAAACTTCGGCAGGCTCGCTCCGCAGATAGCCTATTATTTTTCGGCGTATTTAGACCTCGTTTCGGGCGGACAGATAGAAATGGGCGACGGCGTAGACTTTTCCGTCCCCACGGGCAACTTCGGCAACATACTTGCCGCCTACTATGCAAAGCGCATGGGGCTGCCCGTACGCAGACTGCACTGCGCCTCTAACATGAACAACATTTTAACCGACTTTTTAACGGGCGGCGTGTACGATACCAACAGAGAGTTCTATAAAACCACTTCGCCCTCTATGGATATACTTATTTCATCCAATTTAGAGCGCCTTCTGTTCGAGGTCTGCGGAAGAAATTCCGCCCTCGTTTCAGAGCGCATGGGCAAGCTCCGCAATGAGGGTATTTACAGCATATCTGCGGCTGAACGCACAAAAATTGCCGAAATATTCGACGGCGGCTTCGCCAACGAGGACGAGGTAGTGGAAACGGTTTATAACCTCTTCTGCGATACGGGCTACACCCTCGATACGCACTCGGGCTGCGCCATGAAAGTTGCGCTCGACTGGTTTGAAAAGAACAAGAACGATGCAACAAAGATGGTGGTGGTATCCACTGCAAGTCCGTATAAGTTTCCGCAGGACGTGCTCTACGCCGTCACAGGCAACGATGTAAAGGATAGTTTCAAGGGTATAAAGCGCCTGCACGCCGCAACAGCGATGGCAGTTCCCGAAAGTCTTAAAGCCCTGCGCGATAAACCCGTGCGCTTTAACAAGTCGGTCAAGCGCGAAAAGTTATTCGACGAAGTGCTGGAATTTATAAAAAGCCGTAAGTAAATATATCATATCTGCGGCGGCGCAACTGCGCCGCCGCTGTTTTTAAGCCAATATATACCGTGCACGTGCGCAAATTCATGTGCGGCTGTTGAACTTGAATACAGTGTGTATTACGGGCGTCCCCGTGAAAAAAGAGTGATAAAAGCCGTTTACTTTGGTGATTGCTTCAAAAGTCTTTGCAATGCTGTTGCATTTTTACATTAATTATGTTAAAATATACTTGTATTATCCGTATAGTAGCATAATTTATACGTACGGACAATAGTAGAGATATGGAAGAGGTTCGCAAAAAGACTTTATATTCTGCGGTACAGCCTACAAACAAGCTGACAATAGGCAACTATATAGGCGCAATACGCAACATGGTCGAATTGCAGGAGCAATACCGTTGTTTCTTCGCCATAGCAAACATGCACGCCATAACCGTGCGGCAGGTGCCGGCAGAACTGCGGCAGAGGACTCTTTCACTGCTCGCCGTGTACATGGCATGCGGTTTAGACCCTGCAAAGTGTACGCTGTACGTGCAGTCGCACGTGCCCTGCCATGCAGAACTTGCATGGGTGCTCAACACCTTCACCTATGTGGGTGAGATGGAACGCATGACTCAATTCAAGGATAAGAGTGCAAAACACGCCGATAATATAAATATGGGGTTGATGAGCTATCCCGTGCTTATGGCGGCGGATATACTCTTATACGGGGCAGATGTGGTGCCTGTGGGTAAGGACCAGCGCCAGCACATAGAGATTTGCCGCGACATAGCGGTTCGCTTCAACAACGCATATTCCCCCACGTTTGTAGTGCCCGAGGGCGTCTATCCCAAGGTCGGGGCAAAGATATGCGACCTTTCAGAGCCAGCTAAAAAAATGTCGAAATCGGCAGAAAATCCTGCGGGGGCGGTATTTATGGACGACGACAGGGATACCATAATAAAGAAGTTCCGCCGCGCCGTCACCGACAGCGACAGCGAGGTTCGTTACGACCCCGAAACCAAGCCGGGCGTCAGCAACCTGCTCTCTATATACACTGCTTTTACAGGCAAAACGATTGACGGGGCAGAGCGCGAGTTTGCAGGCAAGGGCTACGGCGACTTCAAGCTCGCCGTGGGCGAGGCGGTTGCCGATAAATTGGCACCCATCCAGCGCGAAGAGGCTCGCCTGCTTGCAGACAGGGGCTACCTCGACGGCATATTAAAGTCGGGCGCACAGCGCGCTTATAAGGTTGCCTCTTCAACACTTTCAAAGGTCTATAAAAAGATAGGCTTTTACCAGATAAAGGAATAAAATGTTTGGTTATATCGGCCCTGATACGCCCTATCTGTTCATCAAGGACGAAACGCTGTATAAGGCGCTCTACTGCGGCGTATGCCGCGGCATATCCAAGGAATGCGGCGCGGTGGCGCGCACGGCGCTCACCTACGACATAGCTTTTATGTCTGCGCTCATGCACAATATCTGCGGGCAGGACGTAGAGATAGAAAGGCGGCATTGCCCCGTTCACCCGTTCAGAAGGCGCGATATGGCGGCCACGGACGACATTACGCGTGAGCTCGCCTGCGTAAACACCGCGCTCGCCTATCACAAGCTGTGCGACGATAAGCGCGACGGCGAGGCGCGCGGAGCATTGCGGTTTTTATATGCGCGCGGCTATAAAAAGGTTTTAAAAAAGTATCCGCGCATAGCTGAAATTATTGCAGAGCAAATGGAGTTGCAGGCGGAACTTGAAAGAGAGGGCTGTGCAATCATAGATATGGCATGCGAGCCCACCGCACAGATGATGAAAGGGCTTTCGCAACAGGTTTTGGGGGAGCACGCAACCGAAAATACTTCCGCCCTTGCATATGCGATTGGCAAGTGGATATACCTTATCGACGCGCTCGACGACTACGATAAAGACGTAAAAAAGGGCAGGTATAACGTACTCTACAAGGCGTACGGTGCGCCCGACAAGGCAACGGCTGTAAACCGTAACCGTGACGAGCTTGTGTTTATATTCGACAGCCTCTTTGCCGATATGAGGTTAAACCTTTCGGCAATAAAATTCAACTTCAATCACGACCTCACCGATAACATAATTCTGCGCGGTATACCGCTTAAAAGCCGCCAGATAATGTACGGCGCGTGTTATAACGGAGTAAAGGAAAGTAAAAGATGAAAAAGTCTAACCTCGAAATTTTGGGACTCAAAGAAGGCGCAACCGAAGAAGAGATAAGGGAGGCGTATACCGCCCTGCGCGCAATGTACCTTGAAGACCGCTTTAAAGAGGGCGAAGAGGGAAACGAGGCGGCGCGTATGCTCACACGGCTTGACGCGGCTTATAACGATATAATGAGCGAACTTTCAGAGGACCAGAACGCCGCAAACGGCGGCGCTTCCTTCGATAAGGTGGAAGAGCTCATACGCACGGACGATATACAGGAGGCGCAGCGCGTGCTCGACCAGTTTAACGAGCGCAGCGGTCGCTGGCACTATTTGCAGAGCGTGGTGTTCTATAAAAAGAGCTGGATGAACGAGAGCAAAAAACAGCTCGAAATCGCCATGCAGTTAGAGCCCGATAACCAAAAGTATAAAGACGCCTACCGCAAACTCTGCGAGAGAATAAATACAGCGCAGCATGCACAGAACTATCAGAACGGTGGCAGCCAGAGTGCCTATCAGGGGCAGACAATGGACTCCTCTAACGACGACCAGATGGGCGGCACGTTCTGTTCGACCTGCTTGCAGTGCTGTGCCTTAAATATGTGTTTAAATATGTTGTGTAACTGTTGCAGATAAGTTGCTGTCTGCACACGGAGCGGCTCATGGAAGAGGAAGAACGCGGCGCACAGTCCGAAGGCGAAGTGCCTGAGGACGGAGCGCAAAACGGCGGAGCGCCGAACGGGCACATGCCCGAAAGGGAAACGTGCGAAAGTGGAAAAAATGGGGAATTGTGCCCCGAAAGCGAACCGCAAAACGGCGGAAAAGAGGGCAGGACGCGGCGCAATTTTGTGCTGTGGCGCAAGCCCATGCCCTGTCAGGGTAAAAGATATTCAAAATCATTTCAAATAGCGCTCGCAGGCATATCGTGCGCGCTGGCTGTGGCGGCGCTCGTCATAGGCTACTACTCGCAGTTTATAATTGCCTCTATGTTCGTGGTGGCGGAAGTAGCACTCATGATACCGCTTTCAAAGCAGTTTATAGCCGTAGACCTTTTGGCATACCTTGCCACGGTGATACTGGGGCTGTTCGTCAGCGGTTTTTTGGGGCAACCATGGTTGTTCGTTCCGTTTATAATGTTCTTCGGTCTGCACCCCGTTGTCAACTGCCTGCAACTTAAATATTCTGTAAACAGGTGGCTTGCATTAATTGTAAAGATTATCTGGTTCGACGCCATGCTGTTTGTGTGGTTCTATGCTCTTGGCGGAGTTATGGGGTTGGATGATAACGAATTTATACAGCGCATTTACCCCTATTTATGGATAATCATACTTGTGGGCGGTTCGTTACTGCTGTGGGTGTATGACTATATAATGTTCAAAGTGCAGATATGGATAAACAGACTGGTCTACAAAATAAGAAAGTAGACATGGCGGCCGAATAATATGAGCCGCCCCCGCGTTGCGGGGGCGGCATTAACTATAAAAAGGGCGGCACATATGCCGCAGATATTTTTGGCGCAATAGTGCCGTGGCTATTTGTTCGGAGCGTAAGCGCGGTATCGGTAGGCACATATGCCGCAGATATTTTTGGCGCAATAGTGCCGTTGGCTATTTGTACGGAGCGTAAGCGCTATTGGTTGGCATATAAACAGTAACTATTAATTTTTTTGGTGCGGCGTGTAAATTACGGTCAGCGGCAATTGGTGCAGATATATACTTCAAATACTTTCTGTCGCAAATCATTTTAATCGCGGCAAGCTCCGCTGGGAGAGATATGAAGAAGAACGAAGTTTACAAACTTATCGCCACGGGCTACGGCACCGAGGGAGAGGGCGTTTGCAGTGCAGACTGCACGGTGTTTGTTCCTGCCATGATGGAGGGGGAAGAGGCGCTCGTTAAAATTTTGTCCGTCAAGGGCACTGTCGCCTACGGCAGGGTCGAAAAAATTCTCACCCCCTCGCCGCACAGGGCTTGGCCTGTCTGCCCCGTGTTTTTAAAGTGCGGCGGCTGTCAGCTTCAACACATGAATTACGGGGCGCAGTTGCAGTTCAAGCGCGCGCAAGTCAAAAATACGCTCTTAAAGGTGGGGGGCATAGACGCCGATGTACAGCCCACCGTGCCCAGCGCAAAGCCGCTCCGCTACCGCAACAAGCTGGTGCTGCCCGTAGGGGAAGATAATTTGCTCGGCTTTTACGCGGCACGCAGTCACCGCATAGTGCCCGTAGACGACTGCCCCATTCAAGCGGAGTGGTGCGCCCCCGTAATTGAGGCAATCAAAAGATTTATGCGCGAGGCAGGCGTTTCGGGGTATGACGAAAATACTCGGCAGGGCATTTTGCGCCGCATAGCCGTGCGCGAGGTCGGCGGCAGGTACATAGTCGTGCTTGTGTGCGCAAGGTCAATCGACGCGCGCCCGCTCGTCCCGATTTTAAAAGAATTGCTTTGCGGCGACTTCACCCTGCTTGTAAACATAAACGCAGGTGATGGCAACGCCGTGTTCGGAAAGGAATGGCGCACGGTGTGCGGCGACGGCTTTTTCAGCGCGGAGGATATGGGCATAAAGTTCCGTGCGGGCGCAAACACCTTTTTGCAGGTAAACGAGGGCGTGCGCGAAAGCCTGTATGCCGACGTAGCGGCAGAGGCTGCCGACGGCGGGGCGGTGGCTGTCGATTTATACAGCGGCGGCGGCATGCTCACGGCGTTGCTTGCAACTCGGTGCAGGGCGGCGTACGGCGTAGAAGTAGTGCCCGAAGCATCGGCTTGCGCCGACGAACTCGCCGCACTCAACGGGCTTACCCACAAAATGTTCAATATCTGCGGCAAGGTAGAGGACGAGCTTGCGGCGGTATTTGCAAAAACGGAGGGCGAGCACCGCGTAATTGTTTGCGACCCGCCGCGCAAAGGCATGGAGCGTTCTGTTGTTCATGCCGTAAGGGAGAGCGGCGCGGACAAGGTAATTTTAATTTCCTGCAATCCTGCTACGTTGGCGCGTGACTTGGGTATACTGCTCGGCTCGCTGACAGAGGGAGAGGGCGGACTAAAAAAGAACCCCGACTATGCCGCAACGAGCGCGTATAAAATAGACTATATCCGCCCCTACGACATGTTCCCCCAAACAAAGTGGGCAGAAACAGTCGTCTGCCTTTCGCGCAAGAAGTGAACTATAACGCGGTAATGCATTTATTAAGATGTACTCCACAAATGGCAAATGTGGCAATTTAATCATTAAAATAATGCTGGCGGGTGCTTTTTAGCGCCCGCCAGCCGCGTTATATTTTATCATGCCTGAAAGCACCTTTTAAGTCAAGCGGCAAGGCTATAATTTCAGCAGTTTACACATAATAATATTTAAGTATGCTAAATTTCGGCAACGAATGACCGAATTTTTTTACCATACCCTTGCGCGCTGAAAAATGAGGGCTTAAAACGCAGCTCTGCCGCAAAAGCCACACAGAAGGAGGAGCATATGTTTTTATCGTCTATGCTGGCAGAAGATTATTCGGTTGAAGAGTTCTTTGATAGTTTCCTGTCCGACGGCGGCTTGACCATAGTCCGCACGCTGGCGTTCCTTCTGCTCGGGCTGGTAATTTTAAAGATTGTTCGCGGCATAATCCGCCGCGTAACGCTCCGGAGCAAGCTCGATAACGCCGCGGCAACTTTTGTTATATCAATTGTCACGGTGGTGCTGTATATTGCGCTGGCAATAGTGGTGGTAAGTTCGCTCGGACTGTCCACCGCAGGCATAATAGCGGCGTTTTCAGCGATAGCCCTCGCCATAGCCCTCGCCCTGCAAGACAGCCTCGCCAGCCTTGCCAACGGCGTTATAATAATCTTTACCAAACCCTTTAAAAAGGGCGACTATATCGAGGTAAGCGGCACAGAGGGCACCGTGCAGGATATCCGCCTTTTTAACACCAAAATTCTGACTTCTAATAACGAGGAAGTAATTATTCCCAACAGCGACATTCTCTCTGAAACGCTGAAAAATACAAGTACAATGCCTTTAAGGAGGGTAGAGATAGATTTCTATCTGCCATACACCGCCGATATTTCCGCCGTACGCGAACGGCTCGTTCAGCGATTTAAAGAGGCGGAAGATATTCTTGCCGCGCCGTTGCCTTCGGTCAGTTTCGACGGCTTCGGCGAAGATACCATATCGTGCACGGCATACGCGTGGTCGTCTGCCTCCTCTTACGGCAGTGCCAAGGCGGCGGTGAAAGAGATTATTTATTCTGTGATAAAGGAGTACGGTGCAGAGCCCTCATCGCGCAAAGTGCAGGTAAATATGCTGCCGCACACAGAGGCGGAGGAGGCTCACGGTGAATAACATTATTCTTGCAGTTGATTGGAACATTTTAATCTGGTACGGCATATACGGCGCAGTGATTGCGGTGTGCATAGTGTTGCTCGTGCTCATGCGCAAGTTCAGCCGCCTGCCGCGCCACACCGACTTTGAAAACAGACTGAAAGAACTCTCTGCCGCCATAAATAAGCTTATAGAGGAGTCCCCAGACGGCAGTCGTTACGACTTTTTCAAACAGCTCTCTCGTGCGCTGTACAACGCCGATAAATTGCAGTATCTCGCCACACTAATGGCTGAAAAAGAGCGCGACGGCGACATAAACCGCGTTGCAAACCTGCTCGAAAAGGCGCGCACCGCGCTTCATCCATATAAGTATGGCGGTAAAGACCACTCTGAAACGGAAGGACTGCAAGAGGCGGCCGCAGGAGTTTTGGCGGCAATAGCTACAATGTCGCAGGTTATAGAGCGCGACGGCGTTATAAAGGCGCACAAGGCGAAAAAATAATTGCAGGTGCAACCCTATAAGCTTACGGTTGCCGCGTGCGATATGCCTTTTTAAGGCGTTTTTGGTAAAAGAGCTTGCTAATAAGTTTAATTTGATATTTATAAAAGTGAGCCGCGCAATTTTTGCGCGGCTCACTTTAATAACATTTTATATTCAGTTACTTCTTTCTTTTAAATGCATTCCGCAATTTACGGGGGAAGAAGGTAATCATTCTGCCAACTCTGAAAGAGAGTGAATTTTTTATAGCTTGCAGTTCGCCATTGGCGCGCTCATATTTTGCAGTGAATGCCGCCTTGTCTTTGGTGAGCGATGCAACCTTACCGTTCAATATCTCTATTTTATCCTTAATTTTTTGCACGCCGCCGCTACTTCCTGCTGGTAGCGACTTGATATATTCCGCCGCATTATAAAAGGGGAACGGCAACTGCAATTTATTAAGTTTTGCCTCTATGTCTTTAAAACCATATATATCTGCCACAAGCATAACGTCGCAATCGGGATAATTTGCAGGGTTGCGGTCTAACGTTTTAAAACCTTTAATCGGCTTTTTGCTGTCTTCTACGATATACTCTAACGAAACAACCTTGCTATCTTTCAACTCTGTGCACAAAACTTTGGTAATTTCAGTATCGCCATAAATGGCAATACGCCTGTGCCCTTTGGCTAAAAATGCGCGCCCGATATTTTTTATTGCGTCTTCCCCGTATTCAAGCTGATTAGAATTTATAATGTGCTTGAATGTATCTGAATATGTGCGCCACTTATCGCGGTCGAACGCCGTTGATTTATGCGCCGCCTTTTCGCGCAAGGTGGCAAAC
>CBCPNG010000032.1:0-24670 GCA_965120485.1 uncultured Clostridia bacterium | reverse complement strand
TTTTTGTTTGCACTTATATTCTAACACAGCCGATTTATATGAACTACTTTTTTTCTCTTCTGTTGCACTTGATAGTATAATTCAGCAAGTATTAAAAGCCGTCGGCGTGTGTGCCGACGGCTCTCTGTTTACCCGACTATTGTACCTCACCCCTCTATAAACGGGTGGTCTATGCGTATGGTTGCGTTAAAGTGTTCGTCCCTTTCTTTCAATGCCTGTTCAAGCCTCCGCACTATCTCCCCGTCGGCTATTTTCAGCCCGTAGGGGGCGGTCACATCAAAAAATATGTCGCGCCGCTCTCCGCACTCCGCCGTCTGCAAGTCGTGCACGGTAAGCGAGGGGTCAATCTCCCTTGCCGCCGCCTCTATAAATTCAAGCAACGCCTCGGTATCGCTGTCGGCAGAAACGGGGTCCATGTGTATAACGGCGTCAATGCCGTACTTTTCGCGTATTTCGCGCTCTACATGGTCAATCGCCGCGTGCGCCTCCGTAAGGGTGAGCGCCGCGGAAACCTCGGCATGAAAGCTCAACACCGAGCGTCCAACACCGTAGTCGTGGTAAATAAAGTCGTGCACGCCCAAAATTTGGCTGTGTTCTATTGCCAGCGCGCTAATCTCTTCGGCAAGCTCCTTCTTCATCGGTCTGCCCAAAAGCGGAGCCTGCGTGGCTTTAACTGCTTCCCAGCCTGCCCTGAATATAAACAGCGCCACCACAACGCCTGCAACTCCGTCTATGGGGAATGTGGTATACTGCCCTGCAATCAGCGCGGCAAGCACCACAGTTGTTGCCACCACGTCAGAAACAGAGTCTATTGCCGTCGCCCTTATCGAGGGGGATTCTATCCGCTTTGCAATCTTTAAGTTAAAGTAAAACATCCACAGTTTTACAAGTATGGCGGCTGTCAGCACGCCTGCCGCCGCATACGAAAAGGTTGTCGCCTCCAGCGTGATTATCTTTTCTATGGAAGAGGTCGCCAGCTCGAACCCCATAAATATTATCAGAACCGAAACAATCAGCCCAGCAACGTACTCTATCCTGCCGTGACCGAATGGGTGCTCCTTATCGGGCTTGTGCCTAGCCAGCCTGAACCCCACAAGCGTTATCACCGAAGAGCCTGCATCAGAGAGGTTGTTCACCGCGTCGGCAACAATTGCAACCGACCCTGCAATTATTCCCACGGTCAGTTTGCCTGCCACAAGCAGTACGTTTAAAATTATCCCCGTTATCCCCGAAAGCAGTCCGCACCGCGTGCGCACCCTTGCTTCGTCCGCGCCGCCGCGGTATACAAACAGCCGCAACAACAGTTCGCTCATAAAATACCGTCTTTAAAATAAATTCACTGTATTTTACCATATGTCGCCAAAAATGTAAAGCGTGCAATTTTCACCTTTAAAAGTTTTCCTATTTTTGCAAAACTGTGGTATAATCATTTAAATGGAAGCAATAAAAACTTTTTTTGTAAATCTCGGCAAAAGAATAAAGGCTAACTTCGGCATAAAGTCCGCCGTCTTTATCGGCATATTTGCCGTCATGCTGGCGGCAGACCTGATAACAAAGTACTGCGCCGAACAGTACGGCTGGAATTTTACCATAATTCCAAGTTTTATAGAGGTGGTAAACGTCGTCCATAACGACGGAGCAAGCCTTAGTATGGGCAGCGGCACCACATGGGCTCAGCCGCTGTTTATAGCCATAACGTTTATCATGATTCCCGTGTTTATCGCCGCCGCGCTCCTTCTGCCAAAGCGCGCAAACCTTTTAAAGTTTTGCATATATATGGCGCTGGCAGGCGCGCTGGGCAACCTTGTCGACAGGCTCGCCTTCGGCTACGTGCGCGATTTTATCTCCATGGACTGGGGCTTCGTAGACTACGTGTGCAACCTCGCCGACGTGTGGCTCATGGTGGGGCTGGTTATCGCCGTAATAGACCTGCTGTTTTTAAACGAATGGGCGGTTTTTCCTCTCACAAAGCGCGCCCGTGCGGCGCAGAAAAAGCGCGAAGAGGAAAAGTCCGCCGCAGATAATGCCGCGCAGTCAGTAGGGGGCGGAGAGGTTGCATCGCACGACCACGCACAGCCAAATAAACCTGAAAAACCTGAAAAAACTGCGCCAGAGCCTTCCGCACAAAAACCCGATGAGCAAAACGGCGGAGGCGGAGGGCAGAGTAATGCGTGAAGAGCGCGCTACGTTCACGGCACAGGCTGCTTTTACACGCGCCGATATATTTTTAAGCGGCAATATGCCCGATTTAACGCGCTCGGCGCTCAAAAAGATATTTGAAGTCGGCGGTGTAAAAATCAACGGCAGTCCTGCCAAACCCTCGCAGAATGTTAGGGCAGGGGACGTGGCAGAGGTAGTCATCCCCCCTGCCGAAGAATACTCTGCAATGCCCGAAAATATCCCCATAGATATAGTCTATCAGGATAGCGACCTTGCCGTAATAAACAAGCCGCAGGGCATGACGGTGCATATGGGCAACGGCAACAGTCAGGGCACGCTGGTCAACGCTCTGTTGTACTCGCTCGATAGTTTAAGCGGCATAAACGGCGTCATCCGCCCGGGCATTGTCCACCGCCTCGATAAAGATACATCTGGACTTTTAGTGGTTGCAAAGACTGATTCGGCGCACCTGTCGCTCTCAAAGCAGATTGCCGAAAAAACCTGCCGCCGCAACTACACCGCCCTGTTAGAGGGGGCGCTGAAACAGGACGGCGGCTCCGTCACCACCTACATAGGGCGCGACCCCAAAGACAGGTTAAAAATGGCTGTCGTACCGCCCGAAAAGGGCAGGCTTGCAATAACGGAATTTTGCGTAATAACCCGTTATTTTGGCTATACTCTGTGCTCTTTCGATTTAAAAACGGGGCGCACCCACCAGATAAGGGTGCACGCAAAACACCTCGGACACCCCATAGTGGGCGACCCCGTCTACGGCATAAAAAGGCAGAAGTTTGCCTTAAATGGTCAGCTGTTGCACGCCCGCCGTTTAGAGTTCACCCACCCGTCCACAAATCGGCGCATGTGCTTTGAAGCTCCCCTGCCCGACTACTTCCAAGAGGTCTTAAAAAAACTCAAACCTATCATACAGTAAATTTTTTACAAATAAAATAGTTGTAATCAGTGCCGTTAAGTGCTATAATGAGATATAGAAGTATTTAAGGAGATAAAAATTTTATGTCTGAAAAAAATGATGATAGGAAAGCGCGCAACTCCGCAGGTGAGAGGAAAATAGATGTTGTAAAGTTCTGTGCCTTCTGGGGAATATTCCTCTCGGCAGTAATGTTCTTGGTAATCGGTATTTTTGAACTCTTGAATAAAACTTCAACGGTTGTAACCATACTCGACATAGTCGCAAAACTTGCACTTCTCGTTGGCGTAAGTTTTCCTGCATACTCCTATGTAAGAGGCAAGGGCAAAGTTTGGAAAATAATTTTCTGGGTTGTCCTCGCTGTCTACGTATTAGGCTGTGTATTCAGCATAATCTGATAAAAACCAATCGCGGTCGGCTTGCTGTAAAGCAAGCCGCCTTTTTTCTTTACAAAGCGCGCCGTTTTAATTATAATAAAGTAGTAATAAATCTGGCAGGTAAATACATATGGCAAAACCGCTCGTCGCCATAGTCGGCAGACCCAATGTCGGCAAGTCCACTTTTTTCAATAAGGTAGCGGGCAGAAATATCTCTATAACCGAAGACAGACCAGGCGTCACGCGCGACAGACTGTACGCAGATGCCGAGTGGCGTGGGCGCGCCTTTTCCATGGTCGATACGGGCGGCATAGAGCTCCGCTCGCAGGATATTATGTGGCGTGAAATAAAAAAGCAGGCAGAGGTAGCCATAGATACCGCTCACGTAATACTCTTTTTCGTAGACGGCAAAGAGGGGCTCACTTCCTCCGACTACGACGTCGCCGACATGCTCCGCCGCGCCAAAAAACCTGTTATTCTTGCAGTAAACAAGATAGATAACTACTCCGAAGACAAGCTGTTCGAGTTCTACTCCCTCGGACTCGGCGAACCCTACCCCGTGTCTGCCGAACACGGCACGGGTATAGGCGACCTTTTAGACGAGGTGGTAAGCTACTTCGAAAAAGCCGTCTATGAAGAGGACGACAGCATAAAAATAGCCGTAGTGGGCAAGCCCAACGCAGGCAAGTCAAGCCTTGTAAACAGACTGCTCGGCTTCGACCGCTCTATTGTAACCGACATCGCAGGCACCACTCGCGACGCAATAGATACGCCCTTCACCGCCCGCGACGGCACACGCTACACGCTTATAGACACGGCAGGCATACGCAAAAAGAGCAGGGTAGAGGACGATATCGAATATTACTCCGTGCTCCGCGCCTTCGGCGCCGTGCGCCGCGCCGACGTGTGCGTGCTGGTGGTAGACAGCACCGTAGGGCTCACCGAACAGGACACAAAGATTATCGGCTACGTGCACGAAGAGGGCAAGCCCTCGGTTGTCGTCATGAACAAGTGGGATTTGATTGAAAAGGATACCCACACCATAGAGGCATTTCAATCAAAGCTCAAAGAAGATTTAAAGTTCATGGACTATTTCCGCTCGCTGTATATCTCTGCAAAGACGGGTCAGCGCGCTGAAAAGGTGCTCGCCGCCGTAAACGAGGTATACGCAAATTCTCACCGCAGAATAACCACGGGTGTTTTAAACGACGTAATAAGTTCGGCAGTGCGCGCCAACGAGCCGCCCTCTTACAACGGCAGGCGACTTAAAATTTATTACAGCTCGCAGGTGGGCGAGGCGCCGCCCTCGTTCGCGCTGTTCGTCAACGACGGCACTCTGCTTCACTTTTCATACGAACGTTTTTTAGAGAACACTCTGCGCTCGTCATTCGACTTTTCGGGCACGCCCATAAGGCTGTTCACCCGCGACAAAAAGGAGGATTAGTTTTTTGGAATTTCATATGTCTGAAAAGTGGTATCTTTTTTTAATAGCCGCCGTAGTGTGCTACCTTGTGGGTTGCTTCAACTTCGCCGTAATAATTTCGCGGTTAAAAAACCGTGACATAAGGGAGCAGGGCAGCGGCAATCCGGGCACAATGAATATGATTCGCACCTTCGGGCTGAAAATAGGCATCATAAACTTTTTGTGCGACGCCTTAAAGGGCGGCTTGCCCGTGCTCGCCGCATACTTCATCTTCCGCGACAGCGTATTCGCAGGCACCGATGTTTCGGTTGCTGACTTCGCCCGCTACTTCTTCGGTCTGTTTGTGGTAATCGGGCACATATTCCCCGTCACAATGAAGTTTAAGGGCGGCAAGGGCATAGCCTCCACGCTGGGGCTGTTCTGGTTTTCGCTGGCGTGCGAGCAGTGGTGGTATATCTTCATAGGCTTAGGCGTGCTTGTGCTTATACTTCTTTATATCGCCGTGTCAGAGTGGGGCTCCATGGGCTCGCTTTTAGGCGTTTCGGTGTTTTCTTTATGGCAGGGTATAATCTTCTTTGTAAGGTACGCAGAGGATATGAACGGCTGGGTAATTGCATGCTTTATGTTACTGCTCGCCATAAACCTGTTCACATGGCTTGCCCACCACAAAAACCTGTATAAACTGCTCGGCGGCGAAGAGCACCGCACCTCGATAAAGCGTTTAAAAAATAAGCTTAAAAAGAATAAAACATAAAAAAAGGGCGGCACTCTGCCGCCCGTATTTTTTTCAGCCTCCTGATGCGCCGCCCAACGCGCTTCCAACGCGCCGCCCAACGCGCTTCCAACGCGCCGCCCAATGCGACCCAACGCGCCGCGCAACATGCCGCTGCATAAACTGCCGTGCCGCCGTTTACCTTGCCGCTGCCTTTGGCGCGGCAGTCTTGCCGTACCCAACGCGCCGACCATTCAGGGTGCGCCTCACTTGTCCCCGTCGCCCTTTTCGCCCGTCTTGGAAATTACCGAATACTCTATCGCAGGCTTTGCGTCGAGTATTGCCTGCACAAAATCGTCGTAGCACTGTTCTTTAACCACAATCACTAAAAAGCTATCGTTTTTAAACGTCACGGTCAGTCTGTTAGTGTTTCTTTCAAGGGTAATAACGTCAATATCCTTTATGCTGTATTTGCTGGTAATAAACCCGAACCTCGTCTTTATATGCTCCTTATCCACTGCATAGTAAGAGGATATAAGCAGAGAAAGCAAAATTGCAAACATTGCCACGGTAACAATAAACATAATTGTATACCTTATAATGGTAAATATAGCGTTGGTTGTAGCGGGTATGCCCTTCGTTATGCACAGCCACAGATTCACTGCAAAGCCTGCCGCGCAGGCAACCATGCCCAAAGCTATCAGCAGGTACATAAGTCTGGTAAACTTGTATTTAAATTTTTTCATACGGTGATTATACACCCCCGCGGTTTAAATTGCAACAAATTTCCGCCGTGCAAAATTGCTGCCTCTAAATTGTTGTGTATTTATCCGTTTTGCGGTAAAATTATTGTATAAACCACACAAAGGGAGATTGTTATGATAAAACTCATAAAGGGCGGCGTATACTACATAGAGGACAAACTCGTCAAAGAGAACGCCGCTTTTATGGTAGAGGAAAAAAAGCAACGCGCCATAAACGGCACCATGGCTTACAAAATTTTAAAGGCACACAACAAGGGCGATGAAGATAACTTAAAGATAAAGTTCGACGCCCTCGCCTCGCACGATATAACTTATGTAGGCATAATTCAAACGGCTAAGGCATCGGGGCTTAAAGAGTTCCCCATATCATACACCCTCACCAACTGCCACAACTCGCTGTGCGCGGTCGGCGGCACTATAAACGAAGACGACCACGTGTTCGGGCTCTCTGCGGCAAAAAAATACGGCGGCAACTACGTTCCTCCGCACCTTGCCGTCATTCACCAGTACATGAGGGAGGCAGAGGCAAAGTGCGGCGCCATGATTCTCGGTTCAGACAGCCACACACGCTACGGCGCGCTCGGCACCATGGCTGTGGGCGAGGGCGGACCAGAGCTTGTAAAACAGCTCCTCGGTCAAACCTACGACATAAAGCGTCCGCAGATTATCGCCGTATACCTCCGCGGCAAGCCCAAAAAGGGAGTTGGTCCGCAGGACGTAGCCATTGCGCTTGTCGGGGCAACCTTTAAAAAGGGATTCGTCAAAAACAAGGTGTTAGAGTTCGTCGGTCCGGGAATAAAGAACCTATCTATGGATTTCAGGCTGGGAATAGACGTAATGACTACCGAAACAACCTGCCTTTCCAGCATATGGGAGACCGACGAAACCACGCGCGAATTTTACAAGCTCCACGGCAGAGAGGGCGACTTTAAAGAGCTTCGCCCCGAACAGCCTGCCTATTACGACGGCGCTGTTGTAATCGACCTTTCGCGCATAGAGCCCATGATTGCCCTGCCGTTCCACCCCTCAAACGCCTACACCATAAGGGAAGTTATCGAAAACGCAAAGGATATTTTGGGCGAGGTGCAGGAATACGGCAACAGATTAAAGGGCGCGCCCACATTCCGCCTGACCGAAAAGATAAGGGACGGCAAAATTTACGTAAACCAGGGCATAATTGCAGGCTGTGCAGGCGGCATGTACGAAAACATTGCCGAAGCAGCCGAAATTTTACGGGATAAGAGCTGTGGCAACGGCGATTTTTCGCTCAGCGTATATCCGCAGAGCCAGCCTGTTTTCAAGTGCCTTGTAGATAACGGCTACATATCCTCGCTCATGGGCGCGGGCGCAATTGTAAAGACGGCGTTCTGCGGTCCCTGTTTCGGTGCAGGCGACACCCCTGCCGACAACGGACTTTCAATCCGCCACACCACACGCAACTTTGAAAACAGAGAGGGCTCTAAACTCGGCGAGGGTCAGCTTTCGGCTGTGGCATTGATGGACGCGCGCTCAATAGCCGCCACGGCGGCAAACGGCGGCATACTTACCCCTGGCACTGAGGCGGAGTACACCAAAAAGCTCAAAAAATATTACTTCGACGGCTCTATATATCAAAAGAGGGTATACCGCGGCTTCGGCAACGCGCAAAAGGACGAAGCGCTCGTCTACGGCAACAACATTGCCGACTGGCCGGCACAGATACCCCTTGCAAATAGCGTGCTCATGAAGGTAGCCTCCGTGCTCACCGACCCCGTAACCACCACGGACGAGCTAATCCCCTCTGGCGAAACTTCCAGCTACCGCTCAAACCCCATGCGCCTCGCGCAGTTTGCGCTCTCACGTAAAGACCCTTCCTATGTGGGCAAGGCAAAGGTAATCATGGCTGACGAAGAGGCGCGCAGAAACAATGGCAACCTCCCCGAAGAGGTGTTAAATGGTGTGGGAATATCCCTCGATAAAGACGTAATGTACGGCAGTTGCATAGTTGCAAAAAAGCCTGGCGACGGCTCGGCGAGGGAGCAGGCGGCGTCCTGCCAGCGCGTTTTGGGCGGCGTGGCAAATATCGCGCTCGAATACGCCACCAAGCGCTACCGCTCCAATCTCATAAACTGGGGCATGCTCCCCCTCGTGTGTAGGTCGTTCGACTTTGCCGACGGCGACTATATATACATACAGGATATAGTCGGGCTCATAAAAGAGGGTGCGGAAGTTGTGCCAGCAAAGCACATATCGGGCGGCAAGGTCAAAAATATACAGCTCGAACTCGGCTACCTCACCCCCGAAGAGCGGCAGATAATTCTCTCTGGCTGTCTCATCAACTACAACCGCCAAAAGGCTGGGCTCTAATATAAAATGATAAAGCATACGCCTGCGCGCAACCTTGCGCGCAGGCGTATTATATTGATATATAAAATCAAAACCGCGCCTTAACAGACTTGTGCTTTAATCTGCCGTTCAAGCAAAATTCACACAGGCAGAGCTATAATTTACTTATTCATAAGTTTTGCACCCGAAACCCACGCCTGCCCGACCTTTTCTCCCACGGCGTAGTATCCACTTTGGAATTGGTCAAACACAAAGGCGTTCAGTTTTTCGGGTATTACCTTGCCCTTTCCGTCAAGTACCTTTTCGTCGGCAAGCACATTTACAATCTCGCCCAGCACGCGGAACCCGTAGCTTGTGTGCTGGCACTCGGCAACCTTACATTCAAGCGTCAGGGGGAAGTCCTCAATTACGGGCGCGTCCACGCGCACGCTCTTCACAGCGTGCAGTCCTGTGCGCTCGAACTTATCCTTCATGCTGTTGCCCGTCGCTATTCCGAAGAAGTCTGCCGCCTCAATGTGCGGTATGTCGGCAACACTCAACGTAAATGCGCCGCGCAATTTTATATTCGCGCTCGTCTTATGTTTCTCGTCAATATTCAGTGCTACCATATTTTCGGCGCACACGCCGCCCCACGCCATGTTCGTTACATCCACCGTGCCGTCCTCGTTGTATGTGGCTATCATAAGCACGGGCATGGGGAAGATATACGGTTTAACTCCCAAATCTTTCAGCATTAAAACACCTCACTTTTTTTAATTTGACCAACTATCATAAAGCTATACAATGTTTTTGTAAGGCATGCACTTTGCACAAATAAGTACTTTAATTTTTCGCATTATAAATCTAAATAGCGGCTAAAACGGGCAAAAACGGCTTTTTTTTATTTATTTTAAGGCTTATATTTGACATTTACCAATCCATCTGCTACAATAAAATGCAGTAGCCGCAAATGCGACTTCTAAATCTGAAAATAAGGAGGGGACTTACTATGCCTGGACCTGGAGGACACGGAGGACCTGGAGGCGGCGGTCCTCGCGGAGGAGGACACGGAGGACCTGGTGGACCTGGACCTCGCCCGCCCCGCAGAGGAAGATTTTTATGTTGCAGTTTGCCTGTATTGGGTATAATGGCAACAATTGCCGCGGTAGTAACGCTTATTGTTACGCTCGTTGTATAAGCGTTCCGCTTCTCACAATTTAACAAAAGCAAGTCAGTTCGCGGCGCAGAATTTTTCTGCGCCGCGTTCATTTTTTGTATGTCAAAAACCTCGGATTTAAACATGCATACATCTGCATTAATTTCACAAAATAAGGCAGCGCCGCGGCGTTTGCGCCATATGTCCTCGCGCATAAAGCCGTGCCGCCATGCCATGCACATATGCCCGTCGGCGGCGATTAATATTGACAAACGGCACGGCGCGGCGTTACAATATAAATCAGCGTTACAATACAAATACGCACGGGGAGGAGGAAAAGTTTGAAGCAGCGCAGTTATATCGCCATAGACTTAAAATCTTTCTATGCCTCGGTGGAGTGTGTAGACAGGGGGCTGGACCCGTTAGACGCTAACCTCGTCGTCGCCGACGAAAGCCGCACGCAAAAGACCATTTGCCTTGCCGTTTCGCCCTCGTTAAAGTCCTACGGCATATCGGGCAGGGCGCGCCTGTTTGAGGTAGTTCAACGGGTAAAAGAGGTCAACCGCGAGCGCAAAAAAAGTGTCGGCGGCAAATTTTCTGGCAAATCTCACTTTTTTAGTCAGCTCAACGCCGACCCCTCGCTCGAACTCGCTTTTCTCATCGCGCCGCCCCGCATGGCGCACTATATCAAATACAGCACAAAAATTTATCAGATATACCTGCAATACGCCGCGCCCGAAGATATACATGTATACTCTATCGACGAGGTATTCATAGACGTAACCGCCTACCTGCGTGCGGCAGGTTGCACCGCGCACGAATACGCCATGCGCATAATCAGGCACGTGCTCAAAGAAACGGGCATAACAGCCACGGCAGGAATAGGCACAAACCTGTACCTTTGCAAGGTGGCAATGGATATTGTCGCTAAGCACGTCCCTGCCGATAAAGACGGAGTGCGCATAGCCGAACTTGACGAGCAGTCCTACCGCCGCACCCTGTGGGAGCACCGCCCACTCACTGACTTCTGGCGCGTGGGCAGGGGGTATGCCGAAAAGTTGCACCGCCACGGCATTTACACCATGGGCGATATAGCCCGCTGTTCAATCGGCACGGGCAACATATACAACGAAGACCTGCTGTACAACATGTTCGGGGTAAACGCCGAACTTTTAATAGACCACGCATGGGGGTGGGAGCCCTGCACCATGGCAGACATAAAGTCATATAAGCCGCAGTCAAACAGCCTCGGTTCGGGGCAGGTATTGCAACAGCCGTATACTTTCGATAAAGCGCTCATTGTCATCACCGAAATGGCAGACTCCCTCGCGCTCGACCTCGTTGCCAAAGGGCTGGTCACCAACCAGATAGTAATCACCGTCGGCTACGATATAGATAACGAGGGCTACTCGGGCGAATACTCCACCGACAGCTACGGTCGCAAAATGCCTGTACATGCGCACGGCACATATAACTTAAAAAAATACACCTCATCGGGCAGGGCAATCCGCTACGCCGCAATCGAACTCTTTTCAAGGATAACCGATAAAAATCTGAATATCCGCCGCCTCAATATCACGGCGGCAAGGGTCATCGAAGAGGGAGAGCTCACAGCAGACCAGCCAAAACAAATCAGCCTCTTTTCAGAGGCGGAGGAAGAGCGCGCACGCGAAGAGCTCGCAAATACAGAGGAGAGCAAAGAAAGAAAGCGCCAGCAGGCGGTGATTGAAATGCGTAAAAAGTACGGCAAAAACGCCGTTTTAAAAGGCGTAAGCCTTGAAGAGGGCGCCACAGCAAAGAGCCGCAACGAACAGATAGGGGGTCACAAGGCGTAAAGCCGCGCACTACGCGTCAGCATATATTCATATGGGCAAGTACGACGATATTATAAATCTTCCGCACCATGTTTCGAACAAGCGTCCGCATATGCCGCGTGCCGACCGCGCCGCGCAGTTTGCCGCCTTTGCCACGCTCGCAGGCTACGACGACGCCATAGACGAAGCCGCTCGCCCCGTATACACAAGGGCGGAACTCGGCGAGGACGACCTTATGCAGCTCAACTCAACGCTAACCGAACTTTCGGCGCGCATAGACAGCCGCCCCATGGTCACGGTGACATATTTCAACGCCGAAAGCTCCGCCTACGTCACCCATTCGGGCAGACTGCGCCGCGCCGACCTTTCAACCCGTCGTCTGCTGTTTAAAGACGGCACTTCAATCTCAATCGCCGACATTTTCAACATAATCGCGCACGACTGAACTGCAAAAGATTGCCGCATAAACAAACTGCGATAGATTATATCCGCAAAAAACAAACTGTTATAGATATCCGCACAAACAAACCGCCGCCATAGTGCGGCTTTTTTACTGTCAACTTGACCGAAGCCTTTGTCAACGCCTTTTCAATTTTTACTCATACAGTAATATTTTTCAAGCTTATATAAATATGTCCCGCCCCGAATATGGTTGCAAACACAATCAGCGGAATGTTTGCAACCGCTATACCGCTGAACAAAAAAATGCAGGTAGGAATTACCGAAAGCGCCAGCGCCTTCAACATGCCCTCTCTGTTCCAACATACTATCCAGAATATCAGGTACAGCACGCACAGTCCGCCGTTTACGGCAATATATACCGCAAGCGCGCTGTCAAACCAAAAGCCAAAGTATGTATACGGTATATTAAAAATCATAGTAAAAATGCACCCGTATCTGCCAATCTGTTCGGCAACAACCGCCGCCCTATTATTCTGCGCCCTGCGGCTATCGCCTCTGCGCCTTACCGCGTAAATTATATTCGGTATCATAATAACGGCAATAACCGCAAGTCCGTAATAATTGAACCAGCCCATAACAAGATTATATATACCGTCATTATAAATTGTCAAGTCGCACATTAATTTTTGTTATCGCAACATACTTAAATTATGGCATACAGTTACAAATGCAGCATAAGTTTCGGGCTTGTGTATATCCCCGTCACCCTCCACAGCGCCGTCAAAGATAACTCAATCGGCTTCAACATGATAGATAAAAACACTATGAGCCGCGTCAAATACAAAAAGACGTGCGCCGAGTGCGAAGGCAGAGAGGTAAAGCAGGAAGATATAGTAAAGGGCTATGAATACGAAGACGGCAAATATGTTATCTTCGAAAATAAGGACTTCGAAAAGTTAAAGTCCCCCAAAGATAAAAATATAACAATAGAAAAATTTGTTGCACTCTCCGAAGTAGACCCAATCTATTTTGATAAGCCCTATTACGTCGTCCCCGTGGGCGCGGAAAAGGCATTCGCCGTGTTGCTTTCGGCGATGGAGCAAGAGGGCAGGGCGGCGGTGGCAAAAGCCGTCCTCGGCACAAAGGAAACTTTAATCCTTATACGCGCAATGGGTGGGCAAATGTTGCTCAACACGCTGTTTTTCGAAGAGGAAATCACGGCAAACCCTGCTAAAACTATAAAAGAGAGCGGCACCGAAGCCGAACTTAAAATGGCAAAAGCGCTCATAGAGGGTATGAGCGGCAAGTTCAATCCTACCGACTATAAAGACGAATACCGCCGCAGGGTGCAGGAGGCAATCGAGCGCAAAATCGCGGGCAAGGAGATTGTCACACCCAAGGAGAACGGAACAGACAGGGTGATAGATTTAATGGAAGCGCTCACCAAGAGCCTCGAAATCGCGCAAAAGCCCAAGCCGCCCAAGCGCGCGGCAGTAAAAAAGCCTGCGGAGCGTAAAAAGGCGTGAGCGATTTGTTTGAAGAAAAAAATATATCGCCCATGCTGTTGCACGAAACACAGCCCTTTGACGACGAAAATTACATCTTTGAATTGAAGTTAGACGGCATACGCTGTATCGCCTATATAGACAAAAATTCGGTCACCCTGCAAAACAAACGTCATAAAGACGTAACGGAAATCTACCCCGAACTCGAAGGCATGAAAAACTGCGTAAAAAAGAGGGTGATATTAGACGGCGAACTTGTAGTGTTAGGCAGAAACGGCAAGCCCGATTTCTACGCCCTGCAACGCCGCAGTCTCATGTCAGATAAATTTAAAATAGGGCTTGCCGCAAAAAGCAACCCCGTGCAGTTTGTCGCCTACGACATACTCTATTTCGGCGGCAAAGATATAACGGCATTGCTGCTCATGCGCCGCAAAGAGATACTGTCTGATGCGGTGGCAGAGGGCAACAACCTTACAATTTCAAGGTATATACAAAAAGACGGAAAGGCGTTTTTTGACCTCGCCAAAGAGCAAGACCTCGAAGGTATAGTCGCCAAGCGCAAAGACGGCGTCTACCACATAGGCATGCGCACGCGCGACTGGCTTAAAATCAAGGTCATGCAAGACGAAGATTTGCTGATTTTAGGCTACCAACCCGATGATGACGGAGGGGTAAAGGATTTAATATTAGGTTATTTTGACGAAGCAGGAACTTTGCACTGCCGCGGCAAGGTCTACCTCGGCATTTCAAAGGAAGAGAGGAGATTTGTGGCACAATATGCCGCAACTAACGCTGTAAAAAAGCCGTGGTTTCCGCAATATAAAAATGCCGTGTGGCTAAAACCGCGCCTTGTAGGCACGGCGCACTTCATGCACGAAACCGCAAGCGGCACCATGCGCCAACCCGTATGGAAAGGCCTCCGCACGGACAAGATATATTGAAATTGAGCTATATGAACTAATAAATTATTTAAAATTTTTGGGTGTCTTTCCGTCGGGAGTAATCCACATGGCGTTGCCGCTTAAACTGCAACCCCCTGTAAATTATGCGGTATAATATTTGCTGTATTTTTGTTGACAGTTAAAGTATATTATGATATTTTAGTTAAGACAAATTTAATAGCATGAGATGTAACCTTGCTAACCATCTCGCTAAATAAAAAACAAGGACAATTAATTGAAAAAATTATACCTCTTCAGCATTATTATAGCACTCGTAGGTTTTTTTGGGTTTTTGGATGATTATGGACAAGCGGGATATGTGACTTTGCCCATTACAATTTCAATCGGAGGATTATCTGCTTTATTGATTTATTTACATAATAATAAATCTGATAAGTAGTATCAATGCTGTGGCAAGGCATAGCATAAAATATAATTTGAGCCATGTGACATTTATGTTACATGGCTTTTATCATAATGCAGGCGACGAAGATAGTTTCTTTCGTTATAATTCAATTGTCGCCGTAGTGCGACCACATATATAAGATTACTACGGTTTTTATGATTTCTTCTCGGCGCATACATCTCCCGTCTGTTATGTGAACCCTCGGCAGAGTGTCGTCGTCTCCTCGCGCGGCAGGGCTCCGCCTGCGGCGGAAGCACGCCCTGTGTTTCAAACCAATCACCCCCGTCACCACGCAAAAGGGACACACAAATGTGTGTCCCTTTTGCGTGGTGGGAGGGGGTGGATTCGAACCACCGAAGTCGGAGACGTCAGATTTACAGTCTGATGCATTTGGCCACTCTGCAACCCGCCCGTATTAAATTTTACCCCCGTCCACTGACGTGGACGGGAATGTTTGGAGCTGGCGATTGGAATCGAACCCACAACCTGCTGATTACAAATCAGCTGCTCTGCCAGTTGAGCTACGCCAGCACGTCCACTTAAAAACAAAATGGTGCCTTGGGGTGGAATCGAACCGCCGACATACGGATTTTCAGTCCGGCGCTCTACCAACTGAGCTACCAAGGCGCAAGCCGCGCACGTGCGGCGATAAAAAGTTTTGGCGACCCGAAACGGGTTCGAACCGTCGACCTCCAGCGTGACAGGCTGGCGCTCTAACCTACTGAGCTATCGGGCCAAAACAGGGTGGTGGGCCTTCACGGACTCGAACCGCGGACCGATCGGTTATGAGCCGACTGCTCTAACCAACTGAGCTAAAGGCCCCTGTATGCGTACAGATATCCGCTATACTGAACGCGCTTGTATATAATAATATAATGTGCAGTTTTTGTCAAGTAATTTTTCTGTTTTATTTTGCCGTTGAAATAAATTTTTTAAAATATGCCGCCCCCTAATACCCTTTGCATATCCGCAATAAATCTGCATAGCCGCCGTATTACCCGTCCGCAGACGAGCCGTAAACTTCCCTCTGCCGTAACTCCCATATATGCGCGCACAAAAACCATTCTGCCGTGCGCAGTTATCGCAGGCATTTATTCCAAAATACGGGCTTATTCGACTTATTAAAATAAATTTCACTACGTAAAAAGGAGTATCATTGCCTAAAAACTGCGGGGGAATGACTTATGAAAATAGAGGGCAGCATGCTTGGCGGCACGCTGTGCATACGCCTCGGCGGCGAACTTGACGAGTGCAGTTCGGCGCAGGCGCGACAGCAGTGCGATAAACTGATAGAGGCAAATGTGCAGGCAGAAAGAATAATCTTCGACCTCAAAGGCGTGAAGTTTATGGACTCGACGGGCATAGGTTTTTTGATAGGCAGGTACAACCGGGCGGCACGCCTCGGCATCCCCGTCTACATAAGCGGCCCTGACTTTGCCGCCGACAAAATTTTAAATCTTAGCGGAATATATTCGCTCATGCCAAAGTGCTAATGAAAGGAGAGTCGCAATGAAGAAGAACTATTTAAAACTTGAATTTTTATCCCTGCCTGAAAATCAGGCGTTCGCGCGCGACGCCGTTGCGGCGTTCTGCCTGCCGCTCAACCCCACGCTTTCGCAGCTTTCCGATGTAAAGACCGCCGTATCAGAGGCGGTTACCAACTGCACGGTGCACGCCTACCGCGGTACAGAGGGTATTGTATGCGTAGAGTGCGAAACCGACGGCGGAGTAATACATATAAAGATCAGCGACAGCGGCGCAGGCATCTCTGATTTAGAGCAGGCTGTACAGCCGTTTTTCACCACGCTGCCCTCTGACGAACGTTCCGGCATGGGCTTTACCATAATGCAGACGTTCATGGACGAATTTTCCGTCAACTCAAAGGCGGGCGTCGGTACGCAGGTCTGTATGTCAAAACGCTTGGCTTCGGAAGTGGAGAATGCTTGATGTAGAAGAGACCAACAGACTGATAGTACTTGCAAAAGCGGGCGACAACTCCGCCAAAGAGAGACTGCTCACCGAAAACGCAAACCTCATGAAGTCGATTGTGCGCAGGTATCTGGGCAAGGGCGTGGAGTACGACGATTTATTCCAACTGGCAGGCATAGGGCTATTAAAGGCGATAAAGGGGTTCGACCCTGACTACGGCGTGCGCTTTTCAACCTATGCTGTGCCAATGATAGCCGGCGAAATAAAGCGGTTCATGCGCGACGACGGCAGTATTAAAGTATCGCGCGCAATTAAGGCAGAGGCAAAGGCAATAAATAAATTCATAGAGGAATATGCCGCAACCAACGGCAGTCAGCCTTCGATTTCCGCCATTGCTCAAAGGTTTTCAATGCCCGAAAGCCAGGTGGTGTTCACCATGGGTTCTTCGTGTATGCCCATATCGCTCTCGTCGCAGGGCGAATACAAGGACGAGCGCACGGGCGAACTGATAGAAAAGCTCCCCGTGCAGGACGGCTCTGACGACATGATAGAGCGGCTTCAATTAAAGGCGGCGATAGAGCGGCTGGACGAGCGCGACCGCAAGGTGATAATGCTTCGCTACTTCCGCGACATGACGCAGAGCGAAGTTGCGGCAATGCTTGGCGTGTCGCAGGTGCAGGTCTCGCGCATAGAGAGCAGGATTATGGAAACTTTCCGCAGGGAACTCACTGGCTGAACTCTGTACAGTTCGATTATAATATTCGGACAAGTCGGATAAATTAAAAAAATACAAAGAAAAGCACCTTGACATACGTCTGTTGGAATGGGTATAATAAAGGCAAGGAATTGAGGAGGAAACGTCCTATGATGAAAATGCTGATAGCGCTCGACGAGGAGCGCGTAAAGTCAGACGGCATATACGACCTCGCCGATATGTGGCGCGTTATAGACGAAAAGTTTAAAAAAGCCTGCACCAAAGAGGTGCAGTCAGACGGTTCCGTGCTTTATTCGGGCGACCCGAATAAAGATTATTATACCTGCATTATGTTGGCATATGTGATATTGAGTGAAAGGAAATGGTTTGCACAATATTGCTCTAAATGGATATGGTATGATAACGATGACGATGAGGAATTGCCGTTTCAAGATATTAATGTATTGCTGAAAGAGAGGAACAGGAATCCTTTATTCGCGGCAGGTTAAGTTATGGAACGTCCTAAATGGAAAGCGATTAATTTTGATTTGAATACTGTCCGAATGAGAGAGAGTTTTTATATCACAGTGGTATAGTGTATTAAAGAAGTTCTTAAAAGTGTAAAGGGTAGAGAGCCAACCTTGATTGCCGATTGTCGATTGAGTAATTGTTGTATAAGTTGCGCGCGGCGTTCCGCCACACGCTATTTTTCCCAACTATTTTGCGCGCTCCGTAGCGGCAACGCATATGCGCTTGCCTTTGCTCGTGCGCCGTGCTATAATTGCAGTCGAGGTGATTTACCATGATAAATCAAAGAAACGTGCGCCTCGGCAAGGTGCGCTCGGTCATACGCGACCTGTTTGAATACGGCAACCGCTTAAAAGCCGAAATCGGCGAAGAAAATGTCTACGATTTTTCGCTCGGCAACCCCAGCGTGCCGCCCCCCGAAGAGGTAAAGTCGGCGCTCATCCGCCTTTTAAATGAAGAAGAACCCGTTTCCCTGCACGGCTATACCTCGGCTCATGGCGCGACGGACGTGCGCGCGGCAGTGGCAGACTATATCGCCTCCAACTTCGGGGCAAAAGTCTCCGCCGACGATATTTATATGACGTGCGGCGCGGCGGCGGCGCTCACGATAACGCTGTGCGCGCTTTGCAACAAGGGTGACGAGGTGATTGCTTTCGCCCCGTTCTTCCCCGAATACTCGGTGTTTGCACAGCAGGCGGGCGCAAAACTCGTAGCCGTGGCTGGGGAAAAGGAAACATTTCAGATAGACTTCGCCGCGCTCAAAGTTGCGCTCACCCCCAAAACCAAAGCGGTTATAATCAACTCGCCCAACAACCCCAGCGGCGCTGTGTACTCCGCGCAGTGCATACAAAAACTGTGCAAACTTTTATATGAACACTCCGCGGCAATAAACAGCCCCGTCTATCTCATATCTGACGAGCCCTACCGCGAGCTCGTCTACGGCGGCGCAGAGGTGCCGTATGTGATGAACTATTACAAAAACTCCATAGTTTGCTACTCCTTTTCCAAGAGTCTATCTCTCCCCGGCGAAAGAATAGGCTACATTGCCGTAAACGGCGAAATGGAGCAGAGGGCAGAGGTGTATGCCGCCGTGTGCGGCGCGGGCAGGTCGCTCGGCTATGTGTGCGCGCCCGCATTGCTCCAAAAACTTGTAAGGGAGGTTATAGGCAAAACCTCCGATATATCCGTGTACGAACGCAACCGCAACGCGCTGTGCACGGCTCTGTCAGAATATGGTTATAAGTTCGTCGTGCCGCAGGGCGCGTTCTACCTGTTCGTAAAGTCGTTAGAGCCGTCTGCCTCCGCCTTTTCAGAGAGGGCTAAAAAATACAACCTGCTTTTAGTCCCTTCGGAAAGTTTCGGCGTAGAAGGTTATGTGCGCATATGTTACTGCGTAAGCGAAGATATGGTAAAGCGCTCGCTCTCCGCCTTCAAGGCGCTCGCCGAAAGCTACAATTAATATAACAAAAAACGCCATCGCATTGCGGTGGCGTTATGCTTTTTTTTATTGTGAAAAAGAGGGAGGCGGCAGTCGCCGCGTAATCAGTTGCAGTCGCCGCATTATCAGTCGTAATCGCCGCGTTATCAGTTGCAGTCGCCGCGTTATCAGTCGCAGTCGCCGCGTTATCAGTCGTAATCGCCGCGTTATCAGTCGCAGTCACTGCGTTATCAGTCAAGATATTTTAAAAGCCTCTTTTTTATAGAGCGTATGTTTTCTTTAACGCACTTGGGCGAAGCTCCGCCGTAAGAGGTGCGCGCTTCTGCGCAGTTTTTGGCGCGTACAGTTTCGCATATGTCCACGTCAAACCGCTCGTCAAAGCTCTTATATTCCTCAATAGTCATATTCTGCAAAGTTCTGCCCCCGTCAAGGCACCAGCGCACAATCTTTCCCGTCGTTTCGTGCGCGGTACGGAACGGCACGCCGCGCTTTGCAAGGTAGTCTGCCACGTCGGTCGCGCAGGCAAATTCGCCCTCGGCAGCCTTCCTCATGCGCGTGCCGCGCAAAATAAGGTTGTCTATCAGCTTTGCCATTATCGAAAGGCAGGATAAAATCTGCCTTTCTGCGTCAAAAAATCCCTCCTTGTCCTCCTGCAAATCCTTGTTGTATGCAAGCGGTATGCCTTTAAGCGTGGTCAGCATACCCATAAGGTTTCCGTAAACCCTGCCCGTCTTGCCGCGCATAAGCTCGGGTATGTCGGGGTTCTTCTTCTGCGGCATTATAGAGGAGCCTGTGGAGTACGCGTCGGGTATCTCAACAAAGCCGAACTCCTCTGTGGAATACAGTATCAAATCCTCGCACAGCCGTGAAAGGTGGCTCATCGTCATAGAGGCGTTGAACAGATACTCCGCCACAAAGTCGCGGTCAGATACGCCGTCAAGCGAATTATCACACGGTCTGTCAAAACCCAAAAGGGTGGCTGTCATGTTGCGGTCTATGGGGTAAGATGTCCCTGCAAGCGCGCCACTGCCCAGCGGCATTACGTTCATGCGCCTGCGCGAGGCAAAAAACCTGTCGGCGTCGCGCAAAAACATTTCGGCATAGGCTGTAAAAAAGTGTCCTGCGCAAATCGGCTGCGCCTTTCTCAGGTGCGTGTATCCTGGCATAACATACTTCAACCCCGATTCCGCCCTGTCCGCAAGCGCCTCGATAAGTGCGCGCAGTGCCTTTATAACTTCCGTTTCAGAAGTGCGTACATACAGCCTGAAATCGGTCGCCACCTGGTCATTGCGCGAGCGCGCCGTGTGCAGTTTCTTGCCTGCCTCGCCTATGCGCGAAACAAGCTCGTTCTCCATAAAGGAATGTATATCCTCTGCGCCCTTAATTTCCAGTTTGCCTGCCTCTATGTCGCTGTAAATTGCCCCCAGCCCGTCGCATATCGCACGGCTTTCGTCGGCAGAAATTATATTGCACTTGCCCAGCATTCTTGCGTGCGCCAAAGAGGCGGTTATATCCTCGCGCCACAGCGCCCTGTCAAAGGGCAGCGAATCGTTGAACAGGTCTGCGTCCTCGGCTGTGGGCGCGTCAAACCTTCCTTGCCACAGTTTCATATCAAATGTCCTCTGATTAATTTGACTTATTTTGCCGTTTACACTAAAATAAAATGGTATATAAAAATTATAATCAAAAACAACATGTAAATCAAGCGTATTTTCACTCGGGGTATAAATTTATGATAATTTTGGGCATAGACCCAGGGCTTGCCACAATGGGCTACGGCATAATAGAAAAGTTGCAAAGCGGCAATACCCGCGCCGTAGACTACGGAGTGGTGCTCACCCCCAAAGATGAAAGCCTTCCCGTGCGCCTTGCTATGCTCGAAGAGGGGGTAAACAAAATCCTCACGAAGTACAAGCCTGCGGAGGTTGCCGTGGAAGAGCTGTTCTTTGCCAAAAACATAACCACGGGCATCCCCGTTTCGCATGCACGCGGCGTAATACTTCTCACCTGCATAAAGTACTGCGGCAGGCTGTACGAATACACCCCCATGCAGATAAAACAGGCGCTTACAGGCTACGGCAGGGCAGACAAGGTGCAAATGCAGAACGTAGTCGCTTCCCTTCTCGGCTTTTCCAAGGTGCCCCGTCCCGACGACGCGGCAGACGCCCTTGCCGTATCGCTGTGCCATGCACATACCTCACGCTTCGGCAAAATGTTCGGAATAAGATGAACGCCAAGGCAGTCGCCCCGCGCCGCTTTTCAGCCGCACATAAATAACTTTACGGTAATTTGGTATGATAGGATATTTAAAAGGTAAAATTTTATCTCTTTCAGAAGATGTCGTATTAATAGAAGTCGGCGGGGTCGGCTACGAGGTGCTGTGCTCTTCGTCCGCGCTCTCGTCGCTTTCGGGCAAGAGCGAGGGGGAGCTCTACACCTATTTACAGGTGCGCGAAGACGGCGTAAGCCTCTTCGGCTTTTCTTCCACCGAAGAAAAGAACATGTTTTTAAAGCTTGTCACAGTTTCGGGCGTGGGTCCCAAGCTCGGCATTGCGGTGCTTTCGGGCATGGATATAAACTCGCTTGCGCTCGCCATAGCCACATCCGACGTGAAGCGGTTGAGCGCCGTAAAGGGTCTGGGCAAAAAGACGGCGGAACGTATAATTTTAGAGCTCCGCGAAAAGGTATCCGCCGCAGGTCAGACGCCCGAAACGACGGGCTCCCCCGTATATGCGCCAGCGGCACAGTCTGACGAAGACGCGGTGGTGGCTCTCATGACTCTGGGTTTCAGCCGAGCCGAAAGCGTGCGTGCCATCGAGCGCGCCAAAACCTCTGGCGCAAGCTCGCTCGAAGATATTATAAGGGAGGCGCTCCGCGGCATGTAAATGCTGTCAGTTAAGCAATATATCGGGGTCAATTATGTTTTTTGACGATGAAGAATACGGCGAAGACGACGACAGGCTGGTAAAGAGTACCAAGGGCGAATACGACGCGGAAGAGAATGTCCTGCGCCCCAAAACTCTGACAGACTACGTCGGTCAGGCGAAGATAAAAGAAAATTTAAATGTGTATATGGCGGCGGCAAAGAAGAGGGGCGAGGCGTTAGAGCATGTCCTTCTGTACGGCGCGCCAGGTCTGGGCAAAACCACGCTCGCGCACATAATCTCCACCGAAATGGGCGGTCAGCTAAAACTAACCTCCGCGCCTGCCATAGAGCGAAGCGGCGACCTTGCAGCCATTTTAACAAACCTAAACGACGGCGACGTGCTGTTCATAGACGAAATCCACCGCTTAAACCACAATGTAGAAGAAATTCTGTATTCGGCTATGGAGGACTACGCCCTCGACATAATAGTGGGCAAGGGTCCCAGCGCGCGCAACATCCGCTTTTCGCTCAAAAACTTCACGCTCATAGGCGCCACCACGCGCGCAGGCATGATAGCCACTCCGCTTCGCAACCGCTTCGGCATAATCTGCCGTTTAGAGATGTACACCCCCGCAGAACTAAAAGAGATTGTGTTAAAGAGCGCGCAAAGGCTGGGTGTAACGGTAGAAGAGGATGCCGCGGCAGAAATTTCCACCCGTTCCCGAGGCACGCCGCGAATTGCCAACAGGTTGTTAAAGCGCGTGCGCGACTTCTCGCAGATACGCGGCGACGGCACTGTAACGCTTAAAGACGCAAAGTTTGCCCTCGAAAGAATGGAGATAGACGGGCTCGGGCTCGACGAAACCGACCGCGCAATCCTTCGCGCCATGATAGAAAAATTCGACGGAAAACCCGTCGGGCTGGAAACGCTCGCCGCCACCGTCAACGAAGACTCCAACACCATAGAGGATGTATACGAACCCTACCTTCTGCAACTCGGCTTCATAGCGCGCACTCCGCGCGGCAGAATGATTTTAAGCGGCGGCTACCGCCACCTCGGCTACGAAATAACCGAAAAACAGGCGGCGCAGTTGTCCATATTCAATAAGGACGAAAATGAATGATTTAAACGGCGCCACCTCCGGCGTAAAAAACGGCACTCATACAGACGAAAAAAGCGGCGCCCCTTCGGCGCTTAAAAAGAGCGATTTTTACTACGACCTGCCCGAAGAGCTGATTGCGCAGACCCCGGCAGAGCCGCGCGACAGCTCTCGCATGCTCGTCTACGACAGGGCAAAGGGCGGCGTAGACCACAAAATATTCCGCGACATAAAGGAATACCTCCGCGCAGGCGATGTGCTCGTCATAAACAACACCAAGGTGTTGCCTGCACGGCTGTACGCGCGCACCATGCACGGCGGAATGGTAGAGGTGCTCTTGTTAAAGCGCATATCCTCTATGCGGTGGGAGGCGCTCGTAAAGCCAGGCAAAAAGTGCAAACCTGGCGTTCGCCTCACCATAGACGGGGGTCTTTCACTCACGGTAAACTCTGTAACAGAGAGCGGCGGCCGCATAGTCGACTTCGAGTGCGACGGCGTTTTTGAAGAAGCGTTAGACCGCGTGGGCTCAATGCCCCTGCCGCCATATATTCGCCAAAAGCTGAAAGATAAAAACCGCTACCAGACGGTATACGCCAAAACCGACGGCTCTGCCGCCGCACCCACGGCTGGGTTGCACTTCACGCCCGAACTGTTGCAACAGATAAAGGATATGGGCGTAGAAGTGGCTGAAATTCTTCTGCACGTGGGGCTGGGCACATTCCGCCCCGTCAAGGAAGAGGCAATCACCGACCACAAGATGCACAGCGAATACTTCGAGGTGGGCGAAAAGGCGGCTCAAATAATCAACCGCGCCAAGCGCGAAGGGCGCAGGGTAATAGCCGTGGGCACCACTTCGGTGCGCACGTTAGAGAGCGCCGCCGCTCCCGACGGCACAATCTCCCCCTGCAAGGGCAACACGCAGATATTCATATATCCGCCCTACAAATTCAAATGCATAGACGCGCTCGTCACCAACTTCCACCTGCCCGAAAGCACCTTGATTATGCTCGTATCCGCCCTTATCGGGCGCGAAAAGACGCTCGAACTCTACAAAACGGCGGTGGGGGAGGGGTATAGATTTTTTTCCTTCGGCGACAGTATGATGATTATATAAGCGGCGCATTTCTTTGTCGCGCTTACGGTTCTGCTCGGTCATGTACTACTATGTACACTCCCTCGCAGCTTCCGCACGCTCCGCGAACTGCTTGCTTCTCTAATCATCA
>CBCPNG010000031.1:0-117302 GCA_965120485.1 uncultured Clostridia bacterium | reverse complement strand
CGCAGGACGAAACGCAAGGCGAAACGCAGGACGAAACGCAAGGCGAAACGCAGGACGAAACGCAAGGCGAAACGCAGGACGGAACGCAAGGCGAAACGCAGGACGGAACGCAAGACGAAACGCAGGACGAAACGCAAGACGACAACGAACAAAGTGCCGATGCCCATGATATAGAGCATAGCTCTGCTTATGGCTGGTCATCTCTTTTGGCTACCGGCGGGGAGCTTGCAGGTGGTTCAACGGAAGCCGAGACGGCGTATTATTATTTGCCTGGCGGCGTAGAGCTGAAAACTGATATAACTGTAACCGGCTATGTAATGCTTTGCCTGAATGGCAATACGCTTGATGGTACAGGCAGCGGAAGTGTAATAACTGTTGATAGTGGTGCGACGTTTGTATTGTGTGATTGCAGCGAGGGCGAAAGCGGTATTGTTACGGGCGGTTATGTAGAATCAGCGTCTATCGGCGGCGGTGGCGTATGTGTAAACGCGAACGGTGTTTTTTATTTATATAGCGGAAATATATCGGGTAATGCTGCGCAATATTTTGGTGGCGGAGTGTATGTGTCCGCTGGTAGCGTTTTTTATATGTATGGTGGCGCTATATCGAAGAATACAGTTACATCAAATGAAAATAAGATTGAGTTGTATGGCGGTGGCGTGTATGTGCTTGGTGAATTTTATATGTTTGACGGTTTTATAACTGCTAATTATATAGCGGTGCCGTACGGTACTACGAGTAACTCATCGAGCGACGGTTGCGGTGGTGGGGTGGCCGTTTCTTCTGGCACGTTTTATATGTCTGGCGGTTCTATAACTTCTAATGAAATAGAAATTGAAACTGGTTCAAATTATGCGCGACTGGGTTATGGTCTAGGCGGCGGTGTATACGTAACTTATGGCGTTTTTTATATGTCTGACGGCTCTATATCGGATAATGTGATAACGACCGGTAAGTATACCCATAGTAGGGGCGGAGGTTTGAACTTGGACCTTTACTGTACGTTTGATATGTCTGGTGGTACTATAACTGGTAATGACGGCGGATATGGCGGTGGCGTTTATAGTAATTTGAGTACAGTTACTATCAGCGGCGATGGTCGGATATATTCGAATACAGCGACATCTGGGAGCTTGTATTATAGTGTGACAGAGGCTGACGCTTTGTACATTAAGGGTGGCTATGTTGGCGGCTCTATGAAGCAACTTACTAAGACGTCGACTATCCTGATTAGTGGCGGTATAATGGACGAGACAGCGTACGCTTCCATATTGGGCAGTGATGGAAATCCTCAATATATAGAGGATGGCAAGTCTATTTATTATATGTCGGACGGTTGTTACTTGATTTATTAACCAATGCCTGACTGTTGTTGAGACGTAAGATTAGGTGAGGTATAGGTGTGAATAACTCTACAAAAATAAATGGCGTTTTTATACGTAAATTGTTTATTACGATTGTTGTACTTTTGATTGTGTTCGGTGCGGTAGCTGTATTGTATTCGTTGTATAACAGTTTGCAAGAGCAAAATGGTATTTACGTTGAGTACGAGGGTGTAACATACAGTAGTACAAACAGTTCAAACGGACTTACTATCCCGTATTGTGAAACGATAACATTTACGGTAGGAAGTACAAGCGATTGGGGCGTGTATTCAGTACAAGATTGTATTGTTCAAATAGTCCCGAATGTGAATGATAGTCGTGATTTTGACTTTGTTGTCGGTGACAGTTATAAGTCGTCGTTATATAGTGCTGTGAGCGACCTTTCGACGGCGTTTAGTGTTAACGGTGGGAGTATAACGGTATCGGCAACTGGTGATTTTTCGATATTTGTTAGTAAGTATAGAATGTCGGATATTCTTGAGGCAGTTTATGGTGAAACGATAACGATTGACGAAGATTATGTGTTATCCGATTATCCATATATCGCTCTTATGGTTACCTCGCCCGACAATTCGAGTTCCATTACAATTCCTTTGCTGTTAGATTTTGATTTCCACTCAGGGCATAATTCTTCTTACGGTTGGGTGTCTCTTTCACAGTCAGATTTTAATGGTGGGGCATATGCGAGTGGTACGATTGACGGCGGTAGTGGGAGCACGGACACGGTATATTACTACTTGAATGGCGATATAGAGTTGACAACAGATATAACAATAAATGGCAATGTAACGCTTTGCCTTAATGGTAATGTACTTAAAGGCACCGGCAATAGTTCTGTAATTACTGTTAATAGTAATGCGAAACTTGAGTTATGCGATTGCGATACCGCGACCGCCCATACATATAGCGTTGACAGCGATGGTACGTACGTATTATGTGAGACTGGGTGTAGTGAAGAAGCCCATGACCATGACAGTAATGTTATCTATGGTGGTGTAATTACCAATGGTGACGGTACTTACGGCGGCGGTGTTTATGTTTCCCTCTATGGCACGTTCACTATGAGCGGCGGCACGATATCGGGAAATACAGCGGTTCGGAGCGGCGGTGTTTTTGTTTCTATCTATGGCTCGTTCGTCATGAGCGGCGGCACGATATCGGGTAATGCAGCCAACCGATACGGCGGGGTGTACGTTTCGTCTTTTGGCTCGTTCACCATGAGCGGCGGCACGATATCGAGCAATAGCGGCGGTGCATGCGACGGTGTGTATGTGAGTTCGAATGGTGCGTTTGCAAATGCAGGCGGTAAGCTCGACGACATATGTTATGAAGATTAGTTTTATGACGGAGTGATTTTCTAATGAGTAAAGTAGAAAGAAATAGAGTTTTGAAGCGAGTGTTGTTTTCGTGTTTCGTTATTGTATTCTTTTTATTAACAGTGTTCGGCATGAGTTATACCGCTACGAGCGTATATGCTGATACGTCTATTGAAACAACTGACCCGTTGGACGACTTGGACGGTGCCATTATAGGCGGCGAGGAATTTTCCATAGACGATTATCCATGGAATGTAAACAGCCAGCCGCAAATGATATATTTTGCCGAGGTTGGTTATAGCTTGTATGCAAATACTGACGACGATTATGCGCTATATATCTATGTATATAATCCGTCAGGACTTGTATTTGACGACAGCCAGTACAACAAAATAGAAATGGGCTTCGGCGATACAAATGTAACGTATGATAAATATACGTTAGAGCTGTTGTCTTATTCCACTGCTGCTGGTTATGAAGGTCTGTTTTACAAATTTAGAGTATACTTGTCGGACAGTCAGAAAAGCACAGCGTTGCGTTTATTATCGCAAAATAGCCGGGTATATACGATAGTCAGTATGGAACTGTCTGTCGGCGGTGAGATAACTGATTATGTGGTTGGGTTTAACGGCGATACAAAACAGGGGGCGATATATACATACACGGGTTATACGTTAGGCTATGGTTCTTCTCACGCAACGGAAAGCACCCTTGCATATACAGTAGAGGGGTTTAGCAGATATTTAGTGCTTGACGTGGAACAGACGGTTTATCGTCCTGAAGGTGATTATTATGATGGCGAGCAATCGCAGTTGAACAGCTGCTGGTTCACTGTGCCGACGGAATACATAGAAGAATACGGGGAAATCACCAAAGTCAAGTATGAATGGTATGAATATATTACAAAGCCGATACTTGTTACGGAAAATTCTTCTATTTATTCGAAGCTTTATGGGCTTCACGGTAGTGATGTTTCTAATTTAAGTAATTTCTACTATGTAGTATCCGCTCATGGTAATACGGATAGCTCATGGTTTCACCGCGAATGTGATGTCGAACTTTACACAAATGCCAATTTTAGTGGAACTTATACTACTTGGACTAGCGGTGGTCTTCTTTCTTTAAACGATTATACTACGAGTTCTTCAAATTTTGCGGCTGTCTTTTATACAGGCGGCGAAAGTTATGACGGCTATTCAGTAAGCGGCGATGACGTATTGGCGCAGTTGGTGTTAAATTCGCAGTATTTGGGTGATACGTCGATTGTCGGTAAATATGCTTCTACGCTTTTTGAAGATTTTGTTCAGACGGGGCGTACCCTTGGATATAATTTAGCGGAAAGTGAAGGCGAGTTGGAAATTTATTGGAATACCACTACGAAAAGTCAATGGTGGCAGCGTGTTTTTGGCGGTTATGACGTAGACACGACGTATGACAGCGTTGAGGCGTTATACACCGTATCTGAGAGCGATTTAACAGGGACCGATGAGGAAATAGCAGCGAGGTTGTACATTTCTGAAGACGACGTTGACGCTCTAAAAACTCGTTATAAAACAGCAGCGGCAAATGACGAAACGCTTGTCCTATTTCGTTACGGCTCTACTGACTATTATAGTCGCAAAGTTACACAATCGTATTCAACTCTTTCTGGTAGTGAAAGTGACATGGCGTCCGATATTCTTAAACAGTGGAAAAACAAAACGTATTCGGGGTATGTTTCCCAGCAAACAGTGTTTTTGAATTTTGACATTATTTCGCTAACGTTTACGGACGAAAATTCAGTTTCAACTGAAATACCCGTAGTAATGTCGCCACAGGACGTTGTTAGTGGTGTTACAAGTCCGCTTGATGAGGACTATCACACTGGCAGTTGTAGCAGCATTGACTGGTCAACTATAATTATGATTTTGGCGTTGCTTGTGTTGCTTATTCTTATGGTTATTTTTTGGCCGATATTCTCACTCGTTTTCAAAGTAGTAATTTGGGTTATATGCCTACCGTTTAAGGTGATAGCTGCGATGGTTAAAGCAAGCAAAAAGCGACGGCAAAAGAAGAAAGAAAGGAATTATAACGGCGAACAATCCGAAGCAAAGAAAGTAGCGAAACATGCCAACTACCACACGACGCAGCGTAGGTCTACGCGTAAGGCAACGATAACGCCGAGAGCCTCAAAGTCTGTAAAAGTAAATCACAAGAAGGGCAAGTAATCAGATATGCCAACACGAAAGAAACAGCGCCGCAGCGGAGTGGGCGGAGCTATGTCAAAGACCAAAAAGAAGGTAAGCAAAAAGTAAATGCTGCATATCATATCGGGCGCGCCGGGCGCAGGCAAAAGCTCGCTCAACGCATGTTTTTTGGAACGCGCCTATCGCGAAGAAGGGGCGGAGCTATTAAAACGAAGCAGAGCGCAAATAGCGAAATTTAACAAATCACGCCTATATCCGCTCACCGCGCCCGACAAACCGCCGATTTACTCAGACTTTAAAGTCAAATTCACAATCGGCTATAAAAAACACTTCGAGCCGTACTATATAAACGGCTACTACATGGGCCTCGCCAACGAACGCATGCGCACGCTGTTTATTCCCCCGCACGCAAAGGTATTCCTTGGTGAAGCGCAGAGATACTATAATAGTCGCAAGTCAAGCACGTTCCCAGACTTCGTGAGCAGATTCTACGAAATGCGTCGCCACTACGGGCTGGACGTATATTTAGATGTGCAGCGCGTGCGGCTCATCGACGCCAACATACGCGAGATATGCCGGCACTTTATCGAAGTTCAGCGCATGGAGCACGAGTATGACGGGCTGGGGCGCATAGTCCGCTCGACTTGGCATTGCCGTGAGTTCGACAACTGGCTCGACTTCGAGGGCTACCTGAACACGGGCGTGGTGACTTATAAGGAAACGGAATACACCTACGAGGGTAACATATTCGAGCTGTACGACAGTTTTAGTTTCGGTGAGAATTTTCTGCCGCCAGACGAGGCAGGCAACGATATAAGCTATTTAATGCACATGTCATCGGCCGAAGCCATGGCAAAGGGCGGCGACGTCGCCGAGTTCTACCGCAGCGGCGAGCCTGCGGGGTACCGCAGCGCGAACGAAGCGGGCAAGAAAAAGAAAGGAGATAAGAATGAAGGAACAGACGGACCAGCTGCATGAAGCGTATATAAAGAAATTTAGCGAACTGAAAGAGCATGCGGCTGTCATGACGTCTGAGGCGTACGCCGCCATGGCGGGGAATCTGCTAAAAGAATACACCCGCGAATACGCGACCATGGACGGCGAAGAAGGCATAGAGACGGACAAGAGCATAGAAGCATTAAGCACAACGGCAGACAAAGAGCTGACCGAGCTCAAGCTCGAGCATGAACGCCTGACCGCCGAGCTGAAGCTCGTAAGCGCCCGCCTCAAACACGAAATGGAACTACGGAGTAAGGTAGAGGACATAAAGGCAGAGCTGCTGTGCGAAGAGCTTATGCCGGCATACTTGCCCAGGCGTTGGTGGCAGTTGCGTAGGCGGCCGAATAATGCCATGTTGCTTATGCAGCGCGAGCTGGCAGTAGAGATAGACGACTATTTTGCCGCCAGACTGAATGATGTCGAAGAAAAAGAAGGACGATTTGCAGGCATTGAGGAAATGTTGCAGGCGGCACTGCCGAAACCGAAAGGCAGACGTGCGCAAAGAAAGCATAATGAACGAATACATGAGATTGCTGTGCGGCTTGAAGCTATGTTGCGCAATGCGGCAACGGCAATACATAACGACCCCGATATGGCCGATGTATACGGCATGCCGGAATAACCTCCGGCGGCTGTTATTGCTTTCTTAACTTAGCCCGCGCCTGCGAGCGCGTGTTGCCGCAGGCGCGGGCTGGTAAGAAGTAAAATAATATGGGGTGAGGGCGTAGCCCTCCCTTGTTTTCGGCGAATGATTGACACGGCAATAATCATTAAATCAGGGAGAAACAGAAATGAGAGGCAATATTGTTTATCCCGACGGGCGCAATTATATATGCGATGCATGCGGCGGGAACATGAGCAGATTTAAGAGCAAGAAAGAGGCAAAGGCGGCGGGCTGGGCAATTTCGGCAGATTGCAAGAAATGCTACTGCCCAGTATGCGCCCCCCGCCACCGCCATGTCGGGCGCGGTGGTCATTTCAGCGTAAAAAAATTATAGGAATAACCTATGATAAGAGAACTGCAAGACGAACAACAGAATAATGTACCAGAATTTGAGGGCAACGTGCTGCGCATACAGCACGTGCTTTTGGCTGCGCGCCGTAATAGGCAATTAAGCATGCAGGCGGTGTTGTCTGGCAGTCTCTTATTCAGCTATTCCGGCAAGAATAAGGACGGCACGGACAGGCTTTGCACCCGTACATACGCCGCCATGGCGGCAGAACTGGGTTGCAGTAAATCGAGCATAGCGCGCTCGATAGCAGAACTTAAAGCTGGAGAATATATAGAACGCGTGAGGCAGAGCGCATATAAATACACCGGCTCCGACGCTGGCTTTGACCGCTTTGAATTATGGTTTAAAACCGCAGAGCATAAGCTCAAGGACGGTAGCGTTGTGCGCTTTACAAATAGTCAAGCGGTGGTCTTTGCCTACCTATACAGCCATAAAGACAAGCATGGTGCAGTAAGTCTGACATCCTCGGAGCTGGCGCGGAAGCTCGGCTTGAACCGTTGTACGGTAGACGGAGCACTTCGATTGTTCGCTTTGGCGGGCTACATAAGCCGCCCGAAAAAAGACAGAGGCATAAACCGTTTCAAGAAATCAACCTGGCACATAAGCGAAAAGTTGCTAAACCGTCGCCGCAAGAGCGCCAGGAAAGCGCAGCGGCAGGACGGCGAACAGGTTATAGTACATAAAACACAGGCGCAAGTAGAGGCCGAGAGGCAGTCAGAGCGCGCCGCATACGACGGATTCACCGCGGCACGCCGCCAGCACGCAGAAGCGCTGGCGGACATGAATAAAGCTAAAGCCGCCTCTGATGCAGCGTTTAAGTCTGCGGACAGGGCGCTTACAGGACTTGATATAAACATAGCTTTTGCGGAAGTCAAAGGGCAGGCGAACATGCCAGAGCTGATTGCAAAGCGGCGCGACTTCAAGGCGCAGCGCAGAGAGGCACTCAAGCGGTTGCAGTTGACGGAAGCAGACCTGCTGCCCGCGTACACATGTCCGAAGTGTTGTGACACAGGCTACATGGACAGCGGCGGCATTTGCCCAAAGTGTTGGGCGGAGTTTAAGAAAGGGAGGAACTGAATAACGTAAATAAGCGTAGGTACAGCCTGCGCTTATGGTCGTTGGGAAAACAGCGAATATAAAGGCCGCCGTGCGGGGGAAACCGCACGGCGGCCATTTTGTATTTATAGGTGCTGAAAATTAGGAATTATGCGTTCCAAAAACCGGCAATAAAGTATCAAAAATTAGGCAGCTACTCGGTGGGCGTATACTATATTATATATATTATATAAGACATTTAGACTTTTAAAGGCGCGCGGGCGTTTGTGGTGCGCCCTTGCGCGCAACATTTAAGCGGCGCAGAGCACTGCCCTTGACGGCTACGCCGTCCATGGGCAGAAGAATACCGCCGTAAACGGCGGGGTGCGGCGTGGATTCGTTGGAAGAAAGGCCGCCATGGGCGGCCGTTCGGTTTAGAAAAAGGGAAGCCCGCCGAAGCGGACTTCATTAAACTTTACGGACTTTTTGATTTTGGGGCAATTGGGGGCAAATTGATTTTTTATATAAAAAACGGGCATTTTTTCGTCAAAAAAGCGATAAAAATGCCCGTTTTATGGAGCAGGTGACGGGAGTCGAACCCGCCAAAATCAGCTTGGGAAGCTGACGCCATACCGATAGGCGACACCTGCATAAAATTATCTTTAATAATATATCACAATCGGAAGAAAAAGAAAAGCAATATAACAGACTTTTTCCAATATTTCACCGTAACCATAGATAGCGCCAGAGTATCATAAAAGTTAAATCACTTGCGTTTTGACAGCATTTAGACGAGGAAAATAAGGCGACAAAGGACAGGCGGCGATAGATAAGCTAATGCATAAACGCTACGGTCATGTAAAGGCGGCTTTCTACCGCGACGATATAGGTAGCATTGACTTGGTATGGGGAGAATATTATTGAAAATGGAATATTCAGTCAGGATAATAAGGGCAGAATCAATATTGACTAATAGGGGATATAGAGTTGGAATTATGTTACGGCAATGGAAATATGGACATAAAAAAGCTAATGGAAAATCGGTGCTAGTCCCTTGACCGATTTTTATGCATAAGCAGATTTCCTTATGCAACCATTAGCTTTAAATGTCTTTGAATGGACGCCAGCCCCTTTAAAAGGGGACCCATTATTATTTTGCAGCGACGGCGATTTTCTGCTGTCAAAGACAAATTTATAAAACACGGGAGGCCCGCATACCCTCCATTACTTTGCAGCTGAGCGGCAACTTTCTGCTGTCGTGCTTCTACTTATATTATACACCATTTAAGAAAAATGTCAACACAAGGAGCTAAATTTATGCAACAATAGAGCCTTACAATGATGATTACATGATTTTCAACAAGCTCACGGGTCGTTATGTGCTGGACAATCCGCGGCAGGAGCAAAATGACCGCTATACAACAAAAAAGGAGGGCAAAAACCCTCCTTTTTTTGTTGGTCGAGGCGACGGGATTCGAACCCACGACCTCTTGGTCCCGAACCAAGCGCGCTACCAAACTGCGCTACGCCTCGTACTGATTATTATATTATTTTTTCTCTTTGCCGTCAATTAATTATCGGCGCAATATTTTGTATTATACCATCGCATATGCACATAGTGGCAGACCAATGGGGCATAGAATATTGTATGTCCACTCATACAATCCCCCGTCTGGCGCGCAGGCGCAGGCGGAGAAAGCATCGAAAACTTAAACTGGCAGTGGCTGTTTTTTGTTGCATAATTATATTCTTTATGGTCTATTTTATGCGCAACGTTACCGCCGTGTTCCTTTCCGTGAGCGAGGCGTCTGTACTTGCCATGAACACCATAGCCGTCAACGAAGCTATAAGCTCTGTGCTTTCAGAGGGAGTGGAGTACGACGACCTTATAACCATAACCCGCGACAGCGACGGAAACATAAGTTCTTTAACGGCAAATACAACTTTAATAAACGGACTCGCAAGAAGGATAAACCGCCTTGCCCGAGAAAATTTTGCGGCGCTTAGCGAAGAGGGCGTAAGCGTTCCGCTCGGCGCGCTTACTGGTATAGAGGCACTCGCTGGTTTCGGTCCTTCCATAAACATAAAAATTATCCCCGTAAACAGGATAGAAAGCCGCTTTGTGTCGCAGTTTACTTCGGCTGGAATAAATCAGACGCTGCACTCGCTCGTAATACAGGTTGTTGCCGAAATCAGTATCATTCTGCCGTCGCAGACGGTAAAAAAGACGGCGGTATCAGAGGTGCTCGTCACCGAATCGGTGATACGCGGAAACATACCCGACGTATATTTGCAGGGCGGATGGCTGAGCGGTGGTGGGGGGCTTATTCCCGAGGGATAAAATGCGTTCGTTGCGCTATATTACCGCTCCAATTTAAAATTTAGGCAGAGGCAAAACGCGCCTCTGCCATATAGTTATCTGAGTTTTATATCCAACTTTCGTTCAAGGTTAGAAAGAATCTTTTTAACAAATCCGTCTACCCTTTCGCCTGTAAACGCCTCGTCCTTAGGCGTAAATGTCAGCGAAAACGCCATGCCTTTTTTGCCCTCTTCTATCTGGTTGCCTACGTAAAGGTCAAACAGTTTAACTTCGGTAACATACTTGCAGGCGGCGCGTATTTCGTCCTCAATCTGTACACATTCAATATCTGCGCCCGCTATCAGCGCGAGGTCGCGGTCGACTGTTGCAAATTTAGGCATGGGTATATATTTAAATGGCTTGGCGTGCGCCGCAAGCAGTTCGTAGTCGAGTTCTGCAAGCAGCATAGGTCTTTCTGCGGCTATATCATCTATTACTTCATGGCTCACCGCACCCACATAGCCTATAACTTCGTCCTCGCAGAGTATCTCTGCCGTTATGCCGGGGTGCAGATAGGGGCGGACAGAGTGCCTGAAATCAAACTTAACGTTAAGTCCGTCGGCAATATTTTCGATTATTCCCTTTAAATCGAAGAAGTCATAAGTCCCCCACAAACCTATGCACACCATGCGCCGCTCTTCCGGTTGTTTTTTGAGCGGCAGACTCTTTGCAAGGTATACCTTTGCAATCTCAAATGCTCCGCCCTCGAAGTTTCCGCGCTTTAAGTTGCGAAGCATCACGTTTACCATAGAGGGGGCGAGGAAGGTGCGCATTGCCGAAAGCTCTTCGCTTATGGGGTTAAGTATCTTAATGCACTTTCTTTCGGGCGCGTCGGCAGGTATTTTAAGCATATCTATGTCCTTTTCAGAGTAGAAGGAATAGCATGATACCTCACATAGACCTTCGCCTGCAAGAGCGGCGCGCAGTCTGTTCAGGGCGCGTTGCTTGTCATCGTAACCGCCGTTGGTTATCTTTGCCGAAGGCATAAACGTGCCTTGAATGTGTTCGTAGCCGTACATGCGTATGACCTCTTCGGCGATGTCGGGGTATGCGGATATGTCGTTGCGGAAGGGGGGCAGGGTAAGTTTTAATTTGCCGCCGCGCTGTTCTTCAACGCCGAAATACAGACGGCGCAGAATATCTTGTACAACGTCCGCAGGAACTTTTATACCCAAAAGTGCGTCAATCTTTTTCAGTTCAACCGTCATGCGCTTTTCCGCCGTGTCTGAAAACTTCGTCTTTACGTCGGCGCACAGGTCGGTCACAGTGCCGCACTTCAAGCGTTCAATAAGGTGAAGCGCGCGCTTCATGGCGCGCTCTGTTGTGTATTCGTTTACCCCCTTTTCAAACAGCGAAGAGGAGTCGGTGTGCTGTCCCAGCGCGCGCGAAGTTTTTCTCACGTTGTCGCGCGCAAATTTCGCCGCCTCGAACAGCACTTGTCGGGTGCCTTCCTTTATCTCGGTATTAAGTCCGCCCATTATCCCTGCCAAAGCCGCGGGTTTGCCTCCGTCGCAAATAAGCAGGTTCTCGTGAGTGAGCGTAAAGCTTTTTTCGTCGAGCGTGACTATTTTTTCACCGTCTTTTGCGCGGCGGACGACAATTTTACTGCCCTCTATGGAGTCAAGGTCGAATGCGTGCATAGGCTGACCCATTTCCAGCAAAACAAAGTTGGTTATATCCACTACGTTATTTATCGGGCGCAGTCCGCACAGCGCCAGCCTTCTTCTCAACCACAGGGGAGAGGGGGCTAACTTTATATTCTTTACATATCGGGCAATATACCTCGGGCATAGTTCGGGCGCTTCTATGGTAACTTTGAGCGTCTTATTTTCCGCGGTCTGTGTTGTAAAACTGTAATCGGGCTCTTTCAGCGGCTTACCGAGCACGGCTGCCACCTCGCGCGCAATACCCAAAATGCTCTGACAGTCGGGGCGGTTTGCTGTTATGGCTATATCGAAGATATAGTCGTCCAGCCCCAAAACAGGCTTTATGTCCTCGCCGTTTTTGCACTCATTCGGCAGTATAAGCAGTCCGTTGTAGTCAGCTCCGTCAAACATGTCGCCGTTCACGCCCAGCTCCGCGCCCGAACAGAGCATGCCTTCGGATACTATTCCGCGCAGTTTTCCCTTCTTTATTGTGGTTACGCCTTCTATGGTCACGTGGTCTTTCGCCGTGGCGTATACCGTTGCGCCATCCAATGCAACGGGTGCCTTTATTCCCTTACGCACGTTGTCTGCGCCACAGCAAATCTGAAAGACGCCACGCTTTCCGCAGTCTACTTTGCATACGTGCAGGTGGGTGCCCTCTACGGGTTCGCACTCGGTAACTTCACCGACGTACACGCCCGATATGTCCCTGCCGACTTCGTTCAGTTCTTCAACTTCAAATCCGCACGAAAACAGCTTTTCCTGCAACTGCTGTGGGGTAACGTCTATATCAACATAGTCTTTAAGCCAACTCAAAGGTGCCTTCATATCTCTCTCCTCATATCTTAAACTGCTTTAAAAAGCGCATGTCGCCTTCAAAGAGCAGTTTCATATTGTTAATTCTGTATTTAAGCATGGCAATGCGCTCTATACCCATGCCGAAGGCAAAGCCAGTATACTCGTCAGGGTCGATGCCGCAATTTTCAAGCACTGCCCTGTTCACCATGCCTGCGCCTAAAACTTCTATCCAGCCCGTGCCCTTGCACAGCCTGCAACCCTTGCCGCCGCACTCAAAGCAACTAACGTCGACTTCCACAGAGGGCTCGGTGAACGGGAAGTAAGAGGGGCGTAACCTTGTCTTTATGCCGTCTCCGAAAATCTTCTTTGCAAATTCGTCGAGCATACCCTTTAAATCGCACAATGTTATGCCCCTGTCTACAACAAGACCTTCCATCTGCGAAAACATCGGCGAATGAGTGGCGTCGTCGTCGAAGCGGTAAACTTTGCCTGGCGATAGCACCTTTATGGGCGGCTTTTTATTTTCCATAACCCTTATCTGACCAGCCGAAGTCTGCGTGCGCAGAAGCAGACCATGACCTAAATAAAAGGTATCCTGCATATCGCGCGCGGGGTGGTCTTCGGGCGTGTTGAGCGCAGTGAAGTTGTAATAGTCAGTCTCTATTTCGGGTCCTTCAAAAATCTCGAATCCCATGCCTGAAAATATCGAAACAAGCTCGTCTATTATCAGAGTGTTGGGGTGCAGTGCGCCCTTTTTGCGGCGTTTGCCGGGCATGGTTACGTCCAACTTTTCACGCTCGTAACGCGCGCCGAGTTCAAGTTTTTTAACATAGTTTTCAACTTCGTCAAACCTTGCCATCGTCCATTCACGCAGAGCGTTTATAATTTTGCCCATTTCGGGTCGCTGTTCGGGGGGCAGGTCTTTCAGCTTCTTCATAAGCGCAGATAATTCGCCGCTCTTGCCCAAAAACTTCATCTTTATTTCGCGCAGAGAGTTGCTCGATTTTATCTCTTTTACAGCCTCGTCAATCCTTGCCCTCAACTCCTCAATTTCGCGTGTGTCTTTTTCTTGCATAACAATCTCCTGTCTTTTTCATAAAAAATCGCCCTGTGCACAGCACAGGGCGAAAGTTTCTCGCGGTACCACCTGATTTCGCGGCAAAACTGCCGCCTTATTCCAAGTCACTTTACGCATGACGTACGGGGCGGACTACTGCCATGCCGTTATACGGCAAAATTTTCGTCCGTCCGGCTCGCGGGTGAATACCGTCCCGTCCCAATGGAGGACCTTTCAGCCTGTGAGTCCTTCTCTCTGCAAGGGGAGTGCAGGGGCGTCTGTCCCGGTCGTCGCCTTTAATGTTTTGATATGTAAAAATTATAGGCGGCTTTTTTGCCTTTGTCAAACAAAATCGCGCATTCAGCGGTAAATATTGCCGCCGTGGCAGTCCATTGCCACCACCGCAGGGAAGTCCTTAACTTCCAGCCTGTACACCGCCTCTGAAAGCAAATCGTCAAAGGCTATGCACTCACTTCTCTTTATGGCGTCGCCATACAGCGCTCCTGCACCGCCTACTGCGGCAAAATATACGCCCTTGTTGCGTATAAGCGCGGCTGCAACCTCTTCGCACATCTCGCCCTTGCCAATCATGCCGCACAGTCCCGAATCGAGCAGTTTGGGGGCAAATGAATCCATACGGGCAGAGGTGGTGGGGCCGCAGCTGCCCGAAGCCATCCCGGGCTTTGCAGGGCAGGGACCTGCGTAGTAAATCACCGCGCCATTAAGTTCAAACGGCAGTTTTTCGCCGCGCTCCATGTATTGGGCAATGCGCCTGTGCGCGCAGTCGCGCGCCGTTAAAATTACGCCCGATATGCTCACGCTGTCCCCTGCATGCAATTCTTCAATCTGTTGTTTTAAAAGGGGGAGGGTAATCTTTTTCATCTTAAAACTCCTCCTTGACGCACCGCACGCAGTGGCACTGAATGTTTACAGCCACGGGCAGTCCTGCTATGTGCGTGGGAGCCCACTCACAGCTTACGCCAAGCGCCGTCACTTTTCCGTGAAAGCCCTGACAGCCAATGTCGAGTTCGTTTATGCGCCGCAGAGCCTCGCGCTCTAACTGTGCAATGTCTTGCCGTTCACTGTGCGTGCCTATGTCGCGGCTGAGTGCTTTTTTGGCAAGATAGGCACAGCCGTCAAACGTTCCGCCTATGCCTACGCCGACATACACGGGGGGGCAGGGGCGCGAACCTGCCCTTTTAACGGTATCTGTAATGGCGTTTATTATACCCTCTGTGCCCTGCGCAGGTTTGAGCATATATACGGCGCTCATGTTTTCACTGCCGAAGCCCTTGGGCATAAAAGTAAGTTTTACTTTATCGCCGGCAACAATCTCTGTGTGCAGGGCGGCAGGGGTGTTGTCGGCAGTGTTTTTTCTCGTTATCGGGTCGCAGACCGACTTGCGGAAGTATCCGTCGGCATAAGCCCTGCGCACGCCGCTGTCCACCGCCTCGTACACAGGTTTACCCGTAAGGCAAACCTCGTTGCCTATCTCCAAAATTACAACCGCCATGCCCGTGTCCTGGCATACGGGCATACCCTTCTGCGCCGCAACGCCGCCGTTTTTAATTATAGTGCCCAGCGCAAACTTCGCCGCACCCTCGCGCTCTTCGGCATAAGCCGCTTCAAGCGCCTGCCTGCACGAAGAGGTCAGGTTAACTCCTGCGTGCAGTGCCGCTCTGTATATTCTCTCCTCAATTTCAGATGTGTCTATATATCTCATAAGTAAATTCTTCCGTGCATTATTTTAATATATTTTCCGTCAAATGTAAATCATTTAATTTACTTAACGGCAACTTTGGGATATAATCGTTAGTATGGATAACAAAAATAATACTGTATGGAGGGGGAGCACAACGGCAGGTTTTGCCTTTACGGCTGTGGTGCTTTGTTACCTCGTATTCAGTTTTATATTTTCAATGGTGTGCTCCGTTGCAGGAATTTCTTCTTCCTCGCAGGGGTACATATACGTGAGCTACCTCATCGCCCCCGCGGCAACGTCGGCGGCGCTTCCGTTAGTGTTTAAAAAGGGTCGGCTGTCGTTAAGGCGCGCAGTCCCCGTAAAGACAAAGCCCATATACTTTGTTATAGCGGCGTTGCTCTCGTTCGGTCTGCTCTTTTCGCTCAGCTGGCTCAATACGGGTTTTTACAAGCTGTTGGAATTGTGCGGCTATAAAGGCAGAAGCGGAGTTACCATGCCCTCAACTTCGGGCTGGCTGGTTGTGCCTGCGTTGTTTGTCATAGCCGTAATTCCTGCTATTTCGGAAGAAACGCTCTTCCGCGGCGTAATGCTCGGCTGTATGGAGGAGGACTGCGGTACGGTAAACAGCGTGCTAATGGTCGGTTTCTGCTTTGCGCTATTCCACGCCAACCCCATTCAGACTATCTATCAGTTTGCCTGCGGCTGTGCGTTTGCCCTGCTCGTTGTGCGCTCGCGCGCGGTACTTCCGGCTATGATTGCACACATGCTCAACAACGGCATTATAATAGTTCTCGACGCATGCGGACTGGATACTTCGGGCAGCGTGTTCGACTGGGCGCCTGTATGGGCGGCGACACTTATAACAGTTCTGTCTGCGCTCGTCCTCATAGTCTGCGTTGCCTTTCTCGTCTTTGATAAAAAGCCTGTGCGCACACGTACGGCAGACGGAGTTAAAAACTTTTTTCTCGCCGTCGCCGCAGGCATGGCCGCGCTTGCTGTTGTGTGGATAGCTGGGTTGTTCTGATATGCAAAAGATAAACATTGTGTGTGTGGGCAAAATAAAAGAGGCGTTTTACCGCGAAGCGGTGGCAGAGTATTCCAAGCGGCTTTCACGCTTTGTAGATTTTTCCGTGCGCGAGATTGCCGAGGGTAAATCGCCCGAAGAGGAAGCGGAGCCAATTTTGCGCGCGGCAAAGGGTTATGTGGTTGCTCTCTGCATAGAGGGCAAAAAACTTTCGAGCGAGGCGTTTGCCGCCGAGATGAAAGGGCTCAAAGACAGAGGAGAAGAGGTAACGTTTGTCATAGGTTCGTCGTACGGGCTGTCGCAAAGGGTAAAGGACGCGGCGCGCCTCAAACTCTCCTTTTCCGAAATGACCTTTCCACACCAGCTCATGCGCGTAATACTCGCCGAGCAAATATACCGCGCCTGCATGATAAACGGCGGCGGCGAATACCACAAATAGTCGATTAATATCATATTTGTGTGATATATGACGAAATAAAAGATTTTTATTTAAACTACGGCGGCAAAAAGTGCGTTATAGGCTATTCCTTTGCTGGCAGGGGCATATTTGCCATGCATATCGGCAACCTGTACGGCAGACAGCTTATCGCAGTATACGCCGTGCACGGGCGTGAGTGGATAACCGCGCGTCTCGCCTTAAAACATATAGCCAAGGGACTTGCAAAAGACTGGGGCGGTTGGATAGTTCCGCTGGTCAACCCCGACGGCGCAGTCATATCACAGCGTACATATCCGCTGTGGAAGGCTAATGCAAGGGGAGTGGATATAAACTGCAACTTCGACGCATTGTGGGGCACGGGTAAACTCAACACACGCGCCCGCGGGGCGGAAAACTGCATCGGCGACTATCCCTTTTCCGAGTCCGAAAGCAAGGCTCTGCGCGACTTTACGCTAAAAGTTATGCCGCAAGCCACATTCAGCTTTCACACCAAGGGCGAAGAAATCTATTGGGAGTTTAACGGCAGGGGCGATGAAGAGGGTGCGCGCATACTTTCTTCTGCCACTGGCTATGCGCCGCGCATAATTTACGGTTCGGCGGGCGGATATAAAGACTGGTGCCTTGAAAGGCTGAACGTTTCCGCTTACACGATAGAGTGCGGCTCTGATTGCCTCACTCACCCTATAACCGACATAAAAAAATTAAAATGCTGTTACGGAGCGCTTAAAACATTTACACAACTATGGAAGAAAAATTTATGAAGAGCGCCTTGAAGTGCGCTCAAAAGGCGTATGAAGAGGGCGAAGTCCCCATAGGCGCAGTCGTTGTTTGCGACGGCAAGATTGTGGGCAGGGGGCACAACAGGCGCACGCGCAGGCAGCTTGCAACCGCGCACGCCGAGGTGGAGGCAATAGAAAAGGCTTGCCGCAAGCTCAAAAGCTGGCGTTTGCCTGAGTGTGAAATCTACGTCACGTTAGAGCCTTGCCCCATGTGCATGGGCGCAATACTCAACGCGCGCATAAAAAAAGTTTACTTCGGCGCATACGAGGCAAAGGGTCGCTCCCTTACCGATATTATTGCAAATTCAGGGGTACTCAACCACAGGGCTGACGTCGTGGGCGGCGTTATGGAAGATGAGTGCGCCAAAATTCTCACCTTATTTTTTAAAGAGATGCGTTGCCGAGCGGAAACGGAGGGTGAATGAGCAGGTTTTCCGCCTTTTCCCTGTAAAAAAGTTTTTGTATGCCTGCTATAAAAGTTGACAATGTTGCGGACAGTCTATAAAATAATTTATGTAAATACGGCGGTTGTAAAGTTTGGTACATAAATTCTTGTGCATAGGCACTCACGGTATAAAACAGCATACAAAAGCATTTCGGAGGCAGTTTCCCCAATGATTAATCATGGCAGCGAGATTAAGATTTTTTCAGGCAATTCCAATAAGCCGTTGGCACAGGCAATCGCGGCCAAGCTTAACACCACTCTCGGAGATTTGGAAGTAACCCATTTTTCAGATGGCGAAATCTATGTCCGCTACGAAGAGTCTATCAGGGGAAAGGATGTCTTTCTTGTCCAGACCACAGGCAGTCCCGTCAATAGCAACCTCATGGAGCTGCTCATAATGATAGATGCAGCCAAGCGCGCCAGCGCTGGCAGAATAACTGCTGTAATTCCCTACTTTGGTTATGCCCGTCAGGACAGAAAGGCGCGCTCGCGCGAGCCTATCACGGCAAAACTCGTTGCAAACCTTATAACAAGCGCAGGTGCAGACAGGGTGCTTACAATGGATTTGCACTGTATGCAGATACAGGGCTTCTTCGATATTCCGCTCGACAACCTCATCGGCGGACCTATGCTCTATAACTATTTCAAACCCAAGGTAGACGATAACTTTGTGGTCGTATCCCCCGATATAGGCTCTGTCGCCCGCGCAAGAAAGGTGGCGGCGCGCATGGATGCCAAAATGGCTATAATAGATAAACGCCGCCCCAGGGCAAACGTTATGGAGGTCATGAACATAATCGGCGAGGTAAAGGGCAAAAACTGCCTTATGGTCGACGATATGATAGATACCGCAGGCACCATAGTGCAGGGTGCCAAGGCGCTCAAAGAGGCAGGCGCCAAAGAAATTTATGCCTGCTGTTCGCACGGGGTGCTGTCTGGTCCTGCCATAGAAAGGCTTGCGGCTTCGCCCATATCCGAGCTCGCCATACTCGATACCATTAACATTCCGCGTGAGAAGATGCTGCCCTCGTTCAAAATAATCTCCACAGCGGCTATTTTTGCCTCTGCAATCGAAAACGTCTACCTCGATAGACCTATGTCTAAAATTTACGACTGATAAATATTGTGCGCCACAGCATGGTCTGTGGCTTTTTGAATAGTAACGGGAGTTTTTACACTATGTATATAATAGTAGGTCTGGGCAACCCCGAAGAACGCTATAATAAGACGTTCCACAACATGGGCTTTAACGCCGCGGCAGACGCCGCCGAAAAGCTTGGCGCAAAGTTTAAAAAGAAGGACTGTTCTTCATATATAGCCGAGGCATACGTGGGCGGCGAAAAGGTGGTAATCGCCCGTCCGCTCACCTATATGAACCTTAGCGGCGTCGCCGTAAAGCAGTTGCTTTCAAAGTACAAGGCAACGCCGTCGCAACTCGTTATAATCTACGACGACTACGATATTCCCAAGGGTACTCTGCGCATACGCCCCTCTGGCAGTGCAGGCACGCACAACGGCATGCGCTCTATTGTATCAGAGATAGGCACACAGAACTTCGCCCGCATAAGGATAGGCATACGCGATGCCGCAGTAAATATCCCCATTATAAATTACGTGCTCTCCGAAGTTAAAAAAGAGGACTACGAGCTGTTCATTTCCGCCTGTTCAAAGGCGGCAGAGGCGGCAGTCGCCCTCGCCTCAGGCAGGAGCATAGAGGACGTAATGACGGCGTATAACGGCTGATTTGCCGCACGGAGTTTTAATTGAACAAAAACTTTTTCTCATCTGAAAATTTGGGCGGAGACTACGCCTCCGTCGCAGAGAGTGTCCGCCTCGGCACGCCGACGGCGGTTTTCGGCGTTTCAGAAGCGGAAAAATACCTGATTGCCGCCATACAGCGCGGCAGATTTTTATATATCGCGGCAGACTCCGTTTCGGCGCGCAGGGCATGCAACGCCATTTCGGCAATCAGCGGCGAAAGCGCGGTTTTGCTCACCGCCAAAGACGAAGTTTTGCTCTATAAAGAGGCAGTCTCGCGCGACGCGCTCTTTTCACGCCTCACCGCCGCCGAAGCCATACGCTCTGGCGCGCGCATGGTTGTGTGCGACATAGAGGCGGCAATACAGCTTTTCCCCTGCCCTGCACAGCCCGTGCTCATAAAGGCAGGTGAGGAATACGACTATGCCGCCCTGCCTGCAAAGCTGGTATCCCTCGGCTACACGCGCGAATACGAGGTAGAGGCAAAGGGCAGTTTTGCCGTGCGCGGCGACATACTCGACATCTTCCCCATAAACTGCGAAAACCCCGTCCGCATAGACTTTTTCGGCGACGCGGCAGAGCGAATCCGCCCCTACGATGCAGTCACAGGCGAAAGACTGCCCGATATTTCCGCAGTAAAAATAGTTCCTGCCGCCGAGGCGTTCATCACCGCGCAGGATATGCCTGCCATAAAGGCGGCGCTGTCCGCAGGGTTGAAAACTTTTGCCGACATAAAGGCTTACGGCAGGGCGCGCGCAATCGCCGACGAAATTTTAGCCAAGGCAGAGGGCGGCGCAACCTTTGCAGGCGCGTCTTACCTCATGCCCGTACTGCCCTCGGCGTGCACGCTGTTCGACGTTCTGCCTGCCGATACCGTTATATACTTCGACGAGTGCAAACTTATATCAGACAGGGCTGACGGCATTTATACCGAGCACGAAAACCGCTTCAAAGAATTAAAGGCAGGGGGAGAGGTATTCGACTTTTCATTCTCCCAGCTCGTCTCCAAAGAAGATTTCTTCAAAAAGTTAAAATCATTCCGCGGCGTTGCCCTGCAAACGTTTTTCGGCAGTACCTTCTTTTTCAATCCGCTTGCCACATTCACGTTGCACTCCACGCCTGCGCCCTCATATCTGAATTCCTTTGCAGAACTCATAACCGATATCCGCGGCTGGCTTAAAAACAGCTACCGCGTGCTTCTCTTTACGGGCACGGCAAACCGCGCTCAAAAGCTTTTCGACCTTTTAACGGAGGAGGGTCTGCCCGTCAACCCCCTGCCGTACGAACTTTCGGCACTGCGCGGCATATCGGTAGTCGCTGACGACTTTCCGCGCGGCATGGTGTTGCACGGCTGCAAACTTGCCATAATAGGAAGCGGCGATTTATACACCAAGTCGGCAACCTCCGCACGCATACGCCGCAGGCGCGGCGACATGTTCTCCGCACCCGAAATCGGGCAGTACGCCGTGCACGAAAAGCACGGCATAGGCAAAATAACGGGCACGCAGAAGATTGAAACCACCGACGGCATAAAGGAGTACATCTCCATAGAATACAAGGGCGGCGATGTTTTGTATGTGCCCGTAGAGCAGATTGACATACTCTCAAAATACGTAGGGCAGGATAGCCCCTCGCTCTCTAAAATAGGCGGAGCAGAGTTCGAGCGCGTAAAGGAGCGCGTGCGCCAGTCTATAAAGAGTATGGCGTTCGACTTAAAACAGCTGTATGCCGAGCGCGGCGGCCGCAAGGGCTACCGCTTCCCCGATAACGCCGTTATGATGCAGGAGTTTGAAGACAGCTTCGCCTACGAAGAAACCCCCGACCAGCTTGCCTCTATAAACGAGGTAAAGGCAGACATGTGCTCTGATAAGGTAATGGATAGACTGCTTTGCGGCGATGTTGGCTACGGCAAGACGGAAGTCGCTCTGCGCGCGGCGTACCTTTGCGTGCTCGGCGGCAAGCAGGCGGCAATAATGTGCCCCAGCACCATACTGTGCGAACAGCACTACAACACGGCGTGCGCGCGCTTTGCCGAGTTCGGCGTGCGCGTGGCAAAGCTCAACCGCTTTTTAACGCAGGGCGAACAGCGCAAGGTGCTTTTACAGCTCGCCAACGGCGACATAGACCTTATAATCGGCACTCACAGGCTATTATCAGACGACGTAAAATTTTACGACCTCGGCTTGCTCGTCCTCGACGAAGAACAGCGCTTCGGCGTTGAACATAAAGAAAAGATAAAGCACATAAAAAGCGATATAGACTGCCTCACCATGAGTGCTACGCCCATTCCGCGCACTTTGCACATGTCGCTTTCGGGCATAAGGGATATAAGCACCATAAACACACCGCCGCAAAAGCGTCTGCCCGTGCAGACGTACGTGGTGGAGGAGACCGAAACGCTTATCCGCGACGCGTGCATAAGGGAGCTCTCCCGCGGCGGTCAGGTGTTTATTCTGTATAACCGTGTAGAAACAATTTCTACCTTCGCAGGCAAAATTGCGGCAATTCTGCCCGAAGGCAAGGTGTGCTATGCCCACGGCAGAATGGACAGAGATACATTAGAGCGCAATATGCTCGCCTTTTTCAGGGGCGAAAAGAATATTCTCGTAACTACAACCATTATAGAAAACGGCATAGACCTTCCCAACGCCAACACCATTGTCGTGATAGATGCCGACCGCCTCGGCATATCGCAGTTATACCAGCTTCGTGGCAGGGTGGGCAGAAGTTCACGCCTTGCGCAGGCATATTTTACCTACAAGCCCGAAAAGGTGTTAACCTCTGACGCGGCGGCAAGACTGCGCGCCATGATGCAGTTTACCGAGCTCAGCTCTGGCTTCAAAATAGCCATGCGCGATTTAGAAATAAGGGGCGCAGGCAACGTGCTCGGTGCAGAACAGCACGGTCACATGGATAAAGTGGGCTACGAGCTGTACTCAAAAATGCTCAAAGAGGAGCTTTCGGGCAGCAGTATGTCAACCGCAGAGCTCGAAATCAAGGCTACGGCATATATCCCCGAAAATTATATCGAATCCCCTGCTGGCAGAATGGACTGCTACAAACAGATTGCCGAAATCCGAAGCACAGATGACTACAAGCGCGTGTGCCTCTCCATAGAAGAAAACTACGGAGCTATGCCCGACGAGGTATTCAACCTCATGCTCATAGCCGTGCTCAAATCATATGCCGCGCCCTTTGCCGTAAGCAAAATCGGCGTAAGCTCTAAACAGGCGTACCTCGAATTTTCCTCTCTCCAAGCACTCGGCGATAACCGCCTTGCCGCCGCCATGGACGAATTTCGCGGCGTAATTTCTGTATCTATGGTCGGCTCGCCGCGCATCTACTTCAAAGTGCGCGCAACCGCGGCAAAAACCATGCTCGAAATGACAAAATTTTTGAAATTTGCGGTAATTTTCACGCAAACATTAAGAAAATGATTTGCTATAACGTTTTAAATATTATATAATGTTAAGTGTGTTTGTGCGCTTTGCGCACACTATTTTTCAGCATTACATTAAGCGGAGAAAGTTTTGATGAAAAAGAGAACTAAAATTCTGTCTGTATTAATGGCAGGTGCAATGGCAGGCACAATAGCCCTTTCTAGTTGCTCGCTCGTCGCGTCCGACCCTCAGGCAGATATGAATCAGGTAATAGCAGAGGTAGATATCACCCAGTCTGATAAGCTCAGCGACATCAAAAATTCGTCTTATTGGAGCAGTAGTTATTCTATCTCTGATTTTGCAGGGGCAATAACCTCTACCAGCGTTTATAAGCGCGACCTCGTTGCGTTCTTCCTTGGTTCGGCTTCTTCGCTTTTAAGCGACGGCACCACAACCTACGGCGAGGCGTTCGAAACTTTGGCAGAAACCCTCGTTCAAAACGAAATTCTCATTCAATTCACCACAATAGCCACCCTTGCCGCAATGGTGGACGATAAGGATTGCTCTGACATATCTTCACCCTCGGATGCGGTAGAAAAGTTCAACTCGTTTGATACCGATGCCGCCCGCTACGAGTGGTTATTGGACTATCAGTCCGATAAATACAATTCATACAAAAATAGCTCGACAAGCACTTACGAAAGTAACTCTGACAATAGCAAGACAGACTTCGTATTGCTCGTCAAATACACGCTCTATTCGTCAATCAACTCTACCATAGACGACTACGAAAAGGACTACCTCGATATAGACGACGATGACGACGAATCGTCTGCCACGCTCCCCACTAATGTAGATACCGAGGTTGAAAACTACTACCCCGTAAAAAGTGGAAGTAGTAGCAGTCAAGAACTCAACTACGGCATATACACGGGATATAGCGGTTATCTTATAAGCGACAGCGGCGCATATGCAGAAGACAAGCTGACTGGCTCTACCATATACACCCGTCAAAAGGCTTATCAAGACTTCATAAACCTGCTCGACTCTAACTATCTCATAACCGATGACGACGACATACGCGACGTGCTTTCGCTCGACTATGTGCAGAGCCAGTACGTAAATCTGCTGTGCGAGCAAATGATAAGCAACAACTTCGACCTCTACGAATGTGAGCTTGAAAAAGAGATTGCAAACGGTAATTACGATTGGATACAGAAGAAGTACGACGAGCTTTTGGCAGAGCAGACTGCTACTTACAGCAACTCTGCTTCCGCATTAGAAACTGCCGCGTCGAACATGGGTTCAGATTCTTTCATTCTGTATGTGCCCGACTCAGAAAACGGCAACAAGTTTGGCTATGTATACAACATTCTGCTGTCGTTCTCGCAGTCGCAGTCAGATGCCCTCACGGCGCTTTCAAATCAGCTCGATAACGACGTAATTACAGAAGACGAGTACTATTACTACCGCAACCAGTTGCTTAAAAACGTAGTTGCAACCGACCAGCGTTCAGACTGGTTCAACGGCGGCATAGATTACAGCTTCGATGCCAGCACTACCAGCCTGAATTATTATAGGGGCAGTAGTTCCACCTACGATAGCAGAAAAATTCTGTTCTTTGAAAATAACCTGACCAATAGCGAACGCTACGAAAGTCTTGAAAAATACTATGGCATGTACACCTACAACGGCATAGCCATACAGACAGAAAGCGGCGACTATATCCTCATACCCAACGAACTCTCAATCGACGACATGATGTCTGAGATTGCTGGCTACATTAACTTTGTAGCAGAGCAGGAGGGTATTAATACTCCTTCCCCTCTGATAGGGACTAACGCTGTCGGCACTCTCACATGGACTTACAATAGTTGTGATGGCGGTAATGGTTTCTACACAAATGAAACTTTCACAGATGACGGCAAGGTAGATTACGAAAAGTTTATCTACGCGTACGGCAAGATAAATTTTAGCGATTACAGCGCTTCCGACCTCATGAACCCCGAATCAAGTTCATACAAGATTATGAGTGCCGTAAGCGAGTTGCAGTATGCATACACTACCGATACAAGCGTACTCTCTGAATACGTTGGTTACAGCGTTTCGGCATACAGCACCGACTACGTGGCTGAGTTTGAGTACGCCTGCCAAAAGGCAATTTCCGATGAAAGTTTAGGCGTGGGCACATTCATGGTGGTTGCAACTGACTATGGCTGGCACATAATCTATGTAACCTATGTGCTTGACGCACCCGAATCAGACGGTTATGTTTATGGTCCCGTACCCAATTGGGAGAGAATAACCATAGAGGGCACTTTCGAAAATCTCTTCTACGAGATGCTTCGTTCCTCTGCGCTCGACACTTACACTACCGAGTGCCAGAGCTATCTTCTCCAAATGCTCTACGACGAAGACCTCACTGTCACCCTCTACAAAAGCAGGTACAGCGACCTCACCAGTCTTACCTCAACGTATAGCAGTTGAGATAGGTAACAAAATATTTAACCCCCGCGGCTGCGCCGCGGGGGTTTTATCATATGCGCGTACAGGCTTTCATATATTAGTGTATGAATGTCTTTCAAGCGCTCATTCTCGGGCTTGTGCAGGGGCTGACCGAGTTTTTGCCCATATCTTCAAGCGGACACCTCGTGCTCATGCAACGCCTTTTAAACGTCAATCTCGGCGGAGCAGACATGCTGTTCGATATAACATTGCACATGGGCACGCTGTTTGCCGTGTGCGCGGTATACCGCAGGCAGATACTCGCGCTGTTTAAACGCCCGTTCAAACGCCTTTTACAGCTCGCCGTTGCCACCGTGCCTGCCGCATTGGCAGGTATATTTTTGGGCGACATAGTGGAAGAGGTATTCTTTGGTGGTGCATACCTTGCCTCAGGCTTTGCACTCACTGCCGCGCTGTTGGCTGGCGCGCAGATATATTCAAAAAAAAGGGCATCTTCGGCATTACCCTTAAATTTAAAGCGTACGGCTGTCATGGGCGTGGCACAGGCGGTAGCAATTCTGCCAGGTCTTTCGCGCAGTGGCGCAACCGTGGCTTCGGGAATGTTGTGCGGAGTAGATAAGAGAGAGGCGGCAGACTTTTCCTTTTTAATGAGCATACCCATAATCTTGGGCAGTTTTATCGTCACGCTCTATAAAGGGGTGAAGGGAGGGGAGCTGTTGTCGCTGTTCGCCCTATCAGGCGGCGAACTGGGGCTGTGCGTGGCAATTTCCGTAGCCGCCTCTGCAATCGCAGGCTTTGCCGCCATAAAACTCATGTTAAGGTCGGTATCAAAGGGCAGTTACACGCCGTACATTATCTATCTGTGCCTGCTTTCTGTGGCATGCGCCGCCATGATTTATACAGGTATTTTGTAAATCTAAATTTCGGGGGCGGCGCAGAATGCGCCGCCCCATAAAAAGCCCCATTAAATTATCCCACCAAATTCCCAAAATAAGCCCTAAAAGCAAAATTCTGAACCCTGAAAATAGTGCCAAAAAATATATAGCCCCAAAAGTTACAAAGCCACGAAAATAAAACTCTAAAATTATAAAGCCCCGAAAAATTTCGGGGCTTTAAATTCAAAAAAACTGTGCAATCTCTTTTGCCGCAACAAGCCGAAGCGTTAAACCAGGCAGGTGACTCCTGCAAAGCTACCTTATGGCACACCTTATGGCTGTTTAGTGCTGCTATATCCCTATCCTGACACGGTTCGCAGCTTCCAGTTGCATAAGACCTTGCAATCAACGCCCCTTACATGGCGCGGCCTTCCACTCATTGCGTCGAGAGAGATAATTCAGTCCTGCTGTAGCGGATTGCAGGTACAGGGCACCGCTAACTCCCCACTTAGCACAGCTAAATCATTTTATCAAAAAAAGCCCGTCAATGCAAGCATTTAATTTATTTTTTTGCGTGAAATATGTAAAGGCTTGACATTTTTCGGTGCTTGGCATAGAATTTATCCATAAACCACAGCATAAAAAATATACGCCGCCGCGCCGTGGTGTTGCGGCGGATGAAAGGAGATAATTTATGGCGGAAAATTGTTCGCACAACTGCTCTGGGTGCGGGTCAAACTGCTCTTCACACAAGGGTGAAAGTTTAAAAAAGCAACCCCATGCAATGAGTGATATAAAGCGCGTTATTGCCGTAGTTTCAGGCAAGGGGGGTGTGGGCAAGTCTATGACGTGCGCTCTGCTCGCGGCGGCTTCGCAGGCAAAGGGCAACGCTACTGCCGTTATGGATGCTGACATAACGGGGCCCTCTATTCCTAAAATGTTTGGCGTACACGACAGGGCGAAGGGTGATAAGCTCGGCATCTGCCCCTGCGTAAGCAAGGGTGGCGTAAAGCTTATGAGCATGAACCTGCTTTTAGAGAACGAAGACGACCCTGTAATCTGGCGCGGTTCACTTATTTCGGGCACGGTGTTGCAATTCTGGACAGATGTTATCTGGCAGGGCGTAGACTACATGTTTGTTGATATGCCCCCCGGCACAGGCGACGTTCCTTTAACGCTCTTCCAAAGTATTCCGTTAGACGGAATAATAATTGTCACCACACCGCAAGACCTCGTCGGCATGATAGTTGCCAAAGCGGTAAATATGGCTCGGATGATGAACGTGCCCATTTTGGGCATTGTAGAAAATATGAGCTACCTCAACTGTCCCGACTGCGGCAAAAAGATTAGCGTTTTCGGCGAAAGCTCGGCAGAAGCTATCGCCCTCGAACACGGAATCCCTGCCGTTGCAAAAGTACCCATAGATAGTTCTCTTGCCGTCTCCGCCGACGCAGGCAAGATAGAAGAGGTGCAGTGCAACTATCTTTCAGACTTTTTCGATAAAATCGCAGTCGGTCTTAAAGATAAGCCCCTCGCCACAGCTTCGCAAAATAAGAAGTAAAAAATAATTAATACGCCCCAAACGTTGCGTTTGAGGCGTATTTTATAGTAAAAATAGGTATTTATATCACGCATAGTACTATATTTTTTCTTGAATTATGCTGTTTACTGCCCATCGCGGTCGTTTTTTTCGGGCAGATACTTCCAATATCTTACGGGCATATAGCCCTTCATCTGTCTTTCGTGCGGACGCTCTTTTATGTCTATACTGCGGTAATATTTCTGCCACAGTGCCTCAAATGTGCGCTCGTCCTCGGCAAGTTCTATTTCGGCAAAACCTGCTTCCGCCATTATCCAATGCCTGCCGTCGCACAGCGCCGCCTTTCCGCGTGCAACGTCGTGAATGGCGAAGGGGAGTTTTCCCAGCCGCGCCTTAAAATGCGGTACAAGCAAATCGGTTATATCGTTATCGGGTGAATAGGGGGCGTACATAGTTCCGTTCGCCGTAACCTTAAACCGTATAAAGCCCTTCATTCTGTGTATTTCAGTAGTTATCTTGCCCGTAAGTTCGCTCATTTCGGCAACGGCTGGCAGAGAAAACATTTTACGCACGGCACGCCCGTGTTTTACTATCAGTTTAAGGTATTCAAAAGCAGTCTGTTCCTTGGTATTAAGGTTACTGCGCAGTGCAAGGTCTATGTCCCCCGTGGCGTAACTGTCAAACGAGTTAAGCCGCCGTTGTATGCGCGCACTCTTGTCCGCTTCGGCAGTTACGTATATCGGTGTGCTGTCAAAGGTGAGTTGCAAGTCTTTTTGCGAGGTTATATATGCGCCTTCCTCGCGGTATGCAAAAAAAACGGCGGTGTAAAAGCCGTCCGCCGTGCCGTCCGTCAAAAATACTTTCATAGTTCCCCGGTCAGTGCGCTCAGTGCCGTTGCGGGCTCTGAAAACAGCGAAAGCTGTTCGCTCTGTCCGCCGTCAGTCAATGCTCGTGCGCTGTCTTTTATGGCAAGCGCCGCCATAACTTCCGTCTGCCTCTGCGCGCCGTAAAACCTGCCGCCGCACGTAATAAAGTGTTGCGCCCTTTTAACTACTATGCGCATTTTTTCAAGATTTTCAAATGTCAGGCGGCAAAATCTGCGCGCCTCTGTTATCTTATATGCACCCTTGGCGCCTATCCCGGGCACACGCAACAACATCTCTAACGGCGCGGTGTTTATCTCTATGGGGAATAGGTGCATGTTTTTAAGCGCCCACGCGCATTTGGGGTCGTATTCGGTGTCCAGATTTTCCCCTATGCCGCACAGCTCGTCTGCTTCAAAACCGTAATACCGTATCAGCCAGTCGGCTTGGTACAGCCTGTGTTCTCGCAGCAGTCCCGCAGGCAGGGCGGGGAGGAGGGGGCTCTCTACCACGGGCACATACGAAGAGTAGTAAACCCGCATCAACTTCATTTTTCTGTACAGATATTCCGAAAGCCTTATCACCTGCCCGTCGCTCTCCGGCGAGGCGCCTATTATCATCTGCGTGGTCTGCCCCGCAGGGAGCGACCGTCCGCGCTTCACGCCGTTTGCCTTTTCGCCCTCAATAGCCGTCAGCAGTTTTTGCATGGGCGTCACAAGGCTGTCCTTTGTCTTTTGCGGCGCAAGCAGTTTCAGTGACTTTTCAGAGGGCAACTCTATGTTGTAACTCATGCGGTCGACGTATTTTGCCGCTTCAAGCGCAATGCCTGTGTCGGCGTGGGGTATGCCCTTTAAGTGTATATACCCGTTAAAGTTATATTGCTTACGCAGTTTTTTCGCCGTCTCCGCCAAAAGCTCCATGGTGCGGTCGGGCGTGTCGAACACGGCGGAAGAGAGGAACAGCCCCTCTATATAGTTTCGTTTATAAAAATTTATGGTAAGTTCGCACAACTCCTCTGGGGTTATGCTTGCCCTCGGCACGTCGGCGGAGCGACGGTTGGGGCAGTATTCGCAGTCAAAAATACAGTCGTTGCTCATTAAAATTTTGAGCAGGGAGATACACCTCCCGTCGGGAGTAAAGGAGTGGCAAATACCCCCGACGGAAGCATTGCCCAGCCCGCCCGCCTTGTTCGCCCGTTTTGAACCGGAGGACGAGCAGGACACGTCGTATTTGGCGCTTTCAGTCAAAATTTTCAATCTTTCAGCGTCTAACATCGTATGTATCCGTCCATACAAACGTCTATTGCCGCGCGCCCGTTACCCGATAATGGGCACGCAACATGCATAAAACATTTGTTTATTATAATTATAATACCGATTTAGCTGTTTGTCAAACGTTTGTTTTGTTTTATTTAAAATTTTTTTGCCAGTTAAAAAGTTTGGTCAGATTTCACAAATATTTCATTGACATATTAATCGAATATAATATAAATTTTGTAAAATTGTTTTAAACCTGCCAAACGGTGGTTAAATATAAAGGAAACTATTTTATAAAGGCGGAAAGATATACATGAAAGTTCTCATAGTAGATGATGAAGAAATGATAAGGAACGTACTCAAAGAGTATGTTGAGTTCGAGGGGTACGAGGCTTATGAGGCGGCTGACGGCATGGATGCCGTGAACATGTGCCGCGAAAACGACTATGATATAATTCTCATGGACGTTATGATGCCAAAGCTCGACGGATTTTCCGCTGTAAAAGAGATAAAAAAGTTCAAGGATATTCCCGTGATAATGCTCTCTGCGCGCAGTGAGGAATACGATAAACTCTTCGGTTTTGAAATAGGGGTGGACGACTATGTAACCAAGCCCTTCTCGCCCAAAGAGGTAATGGCGCGTGTAAATGCGGTGACAAAGCGCTACAAAGCCAAGGCGGACGAGCCCCGCACCAGCATATACGAATTTGAGGGGCTTACCATAGACATGGCTGGCAGAAACGTATATGTAGACGGTGAAAAGGCAGAACTTACTCCCAAGGAGTATGAGATTCTGTTTTACTTTGTAAAGAACAATGGCATAGCGCTCACGCGCGAAAAACTTCTTACCGACGTATGGGGATTCGACTTCTACGGCGACGACAGAACTGTGGATACCCACATAAAGATGTTGCGCAGTAATCTTAAACAGTACAGAAAGTTTATTGTAACACTCAGGGGGCTTGGATATAAATTTGAAGCGTGAAAACAAGCAAAAGGCTGAGCGCAAGCCTTTCAGACCGCTGAAACGTCTGAACAGCCTCAACCTCACCTTGTGGAAGTACTTCTGTTTTTTTGCGCTCTTTATAATTCTGCTCATCGGTCTGATATGCTATGTTATTGTGCAGAGTTCCTTTTCGTCTATGATGCAGGACAAGGTGCGCACTGTGGGCTCCACGGTGGGGGAGTATCTCGAAAGCAATTCAGGGCGGAATGAGGCGACCTATCAGGATATAGAAGAATACGTAGAAAAGCAGTCGTATGATAATAACGTAAATATCGCCGTAATCACGCAAGACGGTAAGTTTATTCTGCCCGACGATGCCAGCGTAAGCGACAGCGAGCGCGAATATTGGAGCGGGGTTGAGGATGAAGTGAGTTCATGGCTGGGCAACGCACTCAACCGCTCTGTAATTTATTCCTCCGACAGCACATACACCTACGCCATGACCACGACGTTCGGCGTAGAAAGTATGCCAAACAGTGTGGTGGGTTCTCTAAACTATCTCGTGGTGCGCTACTCTGCCGACTTTGCCACAAGCACACTGGGTACGATGCAGCTCTCTATGATTATGGTCGGAATTTTCGTCGTTATAATCGCCTTTCTTGTGGCGTACAGTATGGCGCAGAAGATTTCAGAACCGTTGAAGAGCTTAACGTCCACGGCAAACAAAATGGCAAAGGGCGACTACAACGTAAAGTTTGCCTCTACCGAGTATGAAGAGATAGCACAGCTTTCAGATACGCTCAACTATGCCTGCGACGAAATTAAAAAGACGGACAACTTCCAAAAGGAGTTGCTCGCCAACGTTTCGCACGATTTAAAGACTCCGCTCACCATGATAAAGGCGTACGCCTCTATGATAAAGGAGATTTCGGGCGACAACCCCGAAAAACGAAACCAGCACCTGCAAGTCATAATCGACGAGGCAGACAGGCTCACGGGGCTTGTAAACGACGTGCTCAACACGTCGAAAATCAGCTCTGACATGAACCAGATAAACAAAAAGGTATTCAACCTCACCGAATTCCTCTACGGCATAATGGGCAAGTTCGAATACCTCCGCGATATGCAGGGCTACACGTTTATGATAGATATAGACCCCGACCTGTATACACTCGCAGACGAAAGCAAGATAGGCCAGGTGCTATATAACCTTATATCCAACGCCGTCAATTATACGGGCAAGGATAAGACGGTATATGTAAGCCTTAAACACGAAGAATTTGGGCGCATAAAATTCAGCGTACGCGACACTGGCAATGGTATTGCCAAGGACGACATACCATCTATATGGAACAGGTATTACAGGGTGAAGGAGACCCACACCCGTCCCGTAAAGGGAACGGGGCTCGGACTGCCCATCGTAAAGGCTGTCCTCGAAAAACATGCCTTCGACTTCGGAGTGGAGTCAGAGGTAGGCAAGGGCTCCGAATTTTGGGTAGACTTCCCCGAAGTCCCTGCCGAGCCGCAGGGTGAAGTTATCAATGGCGGCAAATAATATTCAGTTTAAATCCCGCAACTGCATTTGCGGGATTTTTAATTGAGCTTTTTTTGTTGTAAAAACGTACTTTCGGGTTTATAATTAAACGGTAGTATTTTATTTACAGCAATAAGGCAATTGTTTTTTAAGGCTTATTGATATAACAACGGATTGCTTATGGATAAATTTATTTTAAAGGCTCCCTACGCGCCTACGGGCGACCAGCCACAGGCGATAGAACAGCTTACCGAGGGCGTATTAGACGGTATACGCACGCAGGTGCTCGTCGGCGTGACGGGCAGCGGCAAGACGTTCACTATGGCAAACATAATAAATAACGTAAACAGACCCACGCTTGTTATCGCGCACAACAAAACGCTTGCCGCGCAGCTGTGCAACGAGTTCCGCGAGTTCTTTCCCGATAACAGGGTAGAATACTTCGTATCTTACTACGACTATTACCAGCCCGAAAGCTACATTCCGTCCACCGATACCTATATAGAAAAGGACATGAGCTTAAATGACGAGATAGATAAGCTACGCAATTCGGCGACTGCCGCCCTCGGCGAGCGCAAAGACGTAATAGTAGTGGCGTCTGTCTCCTGCATATACGGTCTCGGTGCGCCCGAAGAGTACTTCCGTCTTTCCATTTCCCTCCGTCCTGGGCAGGAGATGGAGCGTGATGCATTGCTCCGCAGGCTTATTGAAATACAGTACCAGCGCAACGATACCGACTTCCGCCGCGCCACATTCCGCGTGCGCGGCGATGTGGTAGAGATATTCCCTGCCAGCAACTCCGAAGTGGCTGTCCGCGTGGAGTTCTTCGGCGACGAGATAGAAAGGATTTGCGAAGAGGACGCGGTTACGGGGAACATTATTTCTGAACTCAAACATGTGTGCATCTTTCCTGCCAGCCACTACGCCGTGGGGTCGGATAAGCTGGAACACGCCCTCGCCGTGATTGAGCGAGACAAAAACGACGAGGTAAAGGCATTCCGCGATGATGGCAAGCCGCTCGAAGCCGAAAGGTTGGAACAGCGCACCGCGTTCGACATAGAGATGATACGCGAAATCGGCTATTGTAACGGTGTAGAAAATTACAGCCGTTATTTTGACGGACGCGCCCCTGGCGAGCCGTCGTTCACGCTCCTCGATTACTTCCCTGCTGGCAATTTTCTTGTATTCATAGATGAGAGCCATATGACCATACCGCAGATACGCGCCATGTACAACGGCGACAGGAGCAGAAAGGAAAACCTCGTCAATTATGGTTTCCGCCTTCAATCGGCTTACGATAACAGACCGCTCACCTTTGAAGAGTTTGACGCGCGCGTGCCGCAGGTGATATGCGTTTCGGCAACGCCGGCCCCTTACGAGTTAGAGCAGTCGGGCAACACGGTAGAACAGCTCATCCGCCCCACTGGGCTTTTAGACCCTGTGGTGGAGGTGCGCCCCACCAAGGGGCAGATAGACGACTTGCTGGGCGAAATTAACAAGGTGATTGCCGAGCAGGGCAGGGTGCTCATTACCACTATGACAAAGCGCATGGCAGAGAGTTTGACCGACTTTTTAAAGGAACACTCCTTAAAAGTAAAGTACATGCACAGCGACATAGACGCCCTCGAACGTATAGACATTATAAACGGTTTAAGAAGCGGAGAGTTCGACGTGCTCTGCGGCATAAACCTGCTTCGCGAGGGGCTCGACCTGCCCGAAGTAAAGCTCGTCGCCATATTAGACGCCGACAAAGAGGGCTTTTTAAGGAGCGAAACTTCGCTCGTGCAGACGATAGGCCGCGCCGCGCGCAATGCCGAAGGCAGGGTGATAATGTATGCTGATACCATAACGGGCAGTATGAGGCGCGCCATAGACGAAACCGAGCGCAGGCGAAAGGTGCAGGACGAATACAACAGGGCGCACGGCATAGTGCCAAAGACCATAATAAAGGAAGTCAAAAGCACCATAGGCATAACGGGCAAAAAGAAGACGGGCGACGACATAAAGGCAGCCGATATACCGGCCGAGATTGAAAAGTTAAAGGCGCTCATGGCGGTGGCTTCCGCCCAGCTCGACTTCGAGCGCGCGATAGAGATACGCGATACGATAAACCAACTTAAAAAGCGCATGCGCACAACGGGCAAGACGCTGCCCAAAAAGGGGAGCGAATAAGGTCAAAAGACAGCTCTCATAAGTTCATAGTTAAGATAAGGTAAACAGAAATGAAGGAAGAAATTTTTGTAAAGGGTGCAAAAGAAAACAACTTAAAAAATATCGACGTTCACATTCCCCGTAACACGCTCACTGTGTTCACGGGGCTTTCGGGCAGCGGCAAATCCACATTGGCGTTCGATACAATCTTCGCCGAGGGGCAGAGGCGGTATATAGAGAGCCTTTCCTCATACGCCCGTCAGTTTTTGGGGCAGATGGAAAAGCCCGACGTAGAGTTGATAGACGGGCTTTCGCCTGCAATATCCATAGACCAAAAGACCACTTCGCACAATCCGCGCTCGACCGTAGGCACTGTTACGGAGATATATGACTATTTCCGTCTGCTGTTTGCGCGCGTAGGTATACCCCATTGCCCCAAGTGCGGCAGGGAGATACGCAAGCAGTCTGTTGACGAAATCGCCGACCGTGTGATTGCCATGCCGCAGGGCAGTAAAATAATGGTGGAAGCGCCTGTGGCGCGCGGCAAAAAGGGCGAATTTGCAAAGGAGCTTGCCTCCTTCAAAAAGAGCGGCTACGGCAGGGTGAAGATAGACGGCATAGTCTACGACTTACAGGAAGAGATTCGTTTAGAAAAGAATATCCGCCACAACATTGCCGTAGTGGTGGACAGGCTTATCATAAAGGACGGCATTTTAAAGAGGCTTTCAGATAGTTTAGAGGCGGCATTAAAGCTCGGCGGCGGTCTTGTAATTATCGACGACGGCGAAAAAGAAGAGCTTTTTTCATCCAACTATGCCTGCCCTGACTGCGGCATTTCTATCGAGGAGATAGAGCCCCGACTGTTCTCTTTCAACACCCCGTGGGGCGCCTGTCCCGAGTGTTCGGGGTTGGGCTTTAAACAGGTGGTAGACCCCGACCTCATCTGCCCCGACAAAACCAAAACTTTGCGAGAGGGCGCGATAAAGGTCAGCGGCTGGAATTTAGAGAGCTCGTCCGTCACGCAAATGTATATCAGCTCGCTTGCAAAGCATTATAACTTCTCTATGGACGTGCCCGTAAAGGAGCTTCCCGAGGATGTGTATAACATGCTTATGTACGGCAACGGCGGCGAGCAGATTGACCTTGCATATAACGCCTACCGCTTTACGGGAAGTTACAAGACGGCGTGGGAGGGCTTCGTAAATAATTTGCAACGCCGCTATAACCAGACCTCTTCCGACAGCGTTAAGTGGGACATAGAGCGCTACATGCGCATGACCGACTGTCCTGCCTGTCACGGCAAGAGGTTGAAAAAGGAGGCGCTCGCCGTCACCGTGGGCGGCAAAAATATAGCGCAGGTGTGCGACATGGCGGTGGACGAAATTGCGTCTTTTGCCGACTTCTCGTTCTTTACCCCCACGGAACACATGATAGCCGACAGTATAATTAAGGAAATAGACAGCCGCGTCAGCTTTTTAAAGAACGTAGGGCTTGGCTATCTTACGCTGTCCCGTTCTGCGGCTACGCTTTCGGGCGGCGAAAGCCAGCGCATAAGGCTGGCAACGCAGATAGGCAGTGCGCTTACGGGAGTGCTGTACATTTTAGATGAGCCCTCTATCGGTTTGCACCAGCGCGACAATGAAAAACTTTTAAATTCGTTAAAGGGACTGCGCGATTTGGGCAACACGCTCATTGTGGTGGAACACGATGAAGATACTATGCGCGCCGCCGACTACATTGTTGATATAGGACCTAAGGCAGGCGTGCACGGCGGCGAGGTTGTGGCGTGCGGCGCTCCGCACGATATAATGGGCGAGCCGCGCTCTATAACGGGCGACTACCTTTCGGGAAGGCGCAAGATAGAGGTGCCTGCCGTGCGAAAGAAACCTGACGGCAGATTTCTTAAAGTATTCGGCTGTCGTCAGAATAATTTAAAGGGTATCAACGTGCAAATCCCTGCGGGGCTTATCACGGCGGTGACAGGCGTTTCGGGTTCGGGCAAGTCGAGCCTCGTAAACGAAATTATCTACCCCTACCTTGCAAACAACCTCAACGGCGCGCGGCAGATTCCGGGCAAGTGCGACGGCTTTGAGGGGGTGGAGCACTTCGATAAGGTAATAGCCATAGACCAACAGCCAATCGGCAGAACGCCGCGCTCTAATCCAGCCACATATACGGGCGTGTTCACCGCCATAAGAGACTTATTTGCCGCAACGCCCGACGCGCGCGAACGCGGCTACAAGAGCGGCAGGTTTTCCTTCAACATTGCCGGCGGCAGGTGTGAACACTGCGAGGGCGGCGGAATAATTCAGATAGAAATGCACTTCCTGCCCGATATCTTTGTCCCCTGCGAGGTATGCGGCGGCAAACGCTACAACCGCGAAACACTGGAAGTTAAATATAAGGGTAAGTCCATTGCCGACGTGTTGGAAATGACCTGCGAAGAGGCGGCGGAGTTCTTCAAACCTGTGACGGCGATACACAACAAGTTGCAAACGCTTGTAGACGTTGGGCTCGGCTATATCAAATTAGGGCAGAGTGCCACAACGCTTTCAGGCGGAGAGGCGCAGAGGGTAAAACTCGCCACCGAACTTTCAAAGCGCGGCACGGGTAAAACGTTCTATATCCTCGACGAACCGACTACGGGACTGCACACCTACGACGTAGATAAACTTATAAATATTCTTGCAAGATTGAGAGAGGGCGGTAACACCGTGCTTGTAATCGAGCACAATTTAGATGTGATAAAAACAGCCGACCACATTATAGACCTCGGTCCCGAGGGCGGCGATAAGGGGGGTACTTTGGTAGCCTGCGGCTCCCCCGAAGAGATAGCGCAAACCCCCGAAAGCTACACAGGGCAATTCCTTAAAATGGTACTCAAAAGCTGATTATCGGCAAAATTCATAGTACTATGTCACACATAAATAATCATTTAAAGCAAACTCCGCTTTTTCTGCGGAGTTTTTAATTTTGTAGCCGATGGAGAGCATTCGGAATATTATGGAAGTGTGACTATAAAATAGGAGAATGTCTATGTCCAAACCGCTCACCGCACAAAATTCTTTTCCCACCACAGAAGGAATAAGCCGCGACGCCTATGCCCTGCGTATTATTTCGCCTGCGTATGCCGCGCCTGCGGGCGAGCTGAACGCCATACTTTTATACCTTTACCAGTCGCTGTGCTTCAAAGCGGCAGGGTACGCCGAGTATGCCGAAACAATCGAGTCCATCGCCGTGGCAGAAATGTTCCATTTAAAACTTTTGGGCGAAACCATAGTTGCACTCGGCGCGGCACCCGTCTTTACCGCCTGTCCGCCGGCAATGTTCAACTTCTATTCAACTAAATTCGTCACCTATTCGCATACGCTCGTCTGCATGGCGGAGGACGGAGTGTGCGCCGAAAGGTCGGCAATCCGCCAATACGAGCGTATGCTCTGCAAACTGCGGAACGACAGAGTATGCGAAATAATTGACCGAATAATAGAAGATGAGCGGCTTCACCTTGTGGCGTTTGAAAAAATTCTTTGCGCACTTAAAGGGTAGAGCCGCCGCGCGCAGGTTGACATTTTGCCGCACTATGTTATACAATTATGTAAAACATTTTATCGGTAAAGTATGACGACGTGCGACGTGGCGATTGTCGGCGGTGGAGCTTCGGGGCTTGCGCTTGCCGCCCTTCTTGCAGATAAAACCGAATATAAAATATGCGTGCTCGAACGAGGGGCGCGTGCTGGTAAAAAACTTGCCGCCAGCGGCAATGGGCAGGGTAATGTCGGCAATATAAGTCTTTCTGCGGCAAACTACCACGGCGGAGGCGCAACCCCTGCATGGCATATAATTTCACGCTATAAAGATATATGGCAGAGATTTTTCCACGGCAAGTTCACCGCCGATGAGCGCGGCAGAATTTACCCTGCTGGTCGTCAGGCGTCCGCCCTTTCAGACAGCCTCATCGGAGATATAAAACGTGGCGGCGTACAGCTCGTTTTAAATGCCGAGGTTACAGATATTCGGCGCAATGAGGTAGGTTATCAGCTTAAAATATCTTCGGGCGACATCTATTTTGCAAAGTTCGTGGCACTGTGCGCTGGCGGCAAGGCGCAGAAGCAGTTCGGAACAGACGGCTCTGCATATGCGCTCGCACAAAAATTAGGGCATAAAATAACGCCGCTCTTTCCGTCACTCGTACAGCTCAAAACGGAAACCTCGCATATAAAGACGTTGCGCGGCATACGCGCCGACTGCGACCTTGCAATAGCAAGGAGCAAAACCGTACTTGCGCACAGTCGCGGCGATGTAATCTTTACCGAATACGGCATTTCTGGCAATGCCGTTTTTTCCGTTTCGCCAGCCGTTGCAGGGGTGGAGGGGCTTACAGCGGTAATTTCATTTGCGCCCGATTTTTCCGAAGAAGAGCTCGCCGCCGATATCCGCGCCAAACAGACGCTCGGCTATGACGAAAGCGAGCTTTTAGCGCTCACCCTAAACAACCAGATAGGCAGGGCTGTTATTCGCTATTGCGGTTGCGGTGACGCCGAAAAGATTGCACATGCGGTCAAAAACTTCTGTCTGCCCGTGCTCGGCACGCTCGGGTTCGATTACGCGCAGGCTACGCGCGGCGGCGTGGACTTTGGAGACATAAAGAGCAACCTCGAAAGCGCTTATTCGCCCAATCTCTTTTTTGCAGGCGAGATTCTCGACGTAGACGGCGACTGCGGCGGCTACAACCTCACATGGGCTTTTTCTTCGGCGGCGCTCGTCGCGGAGGAAATTGCAGGGAGGAAGCTATGATAAAGCGGCTGGACAATATAAAGATATCAGCAGGCAATGGCGAGGACGGACGGCTCTATGAGCTTGTAAAAAAGAAGGCTGGCGGAAGGCTCGGCTACTTTAAAATACTTAAAAAATCGTTAGATGCGCGCGATAAAAACAATATTTTTTGGCTTTATTCGGCGGCGTACTCCGCCGATAGAGAGACTGAGCCGGATGCAACGCTAGAAAAACTTGCGCACGCTCCTGCGGTATGTGTAATAGGTTCCGGGCCTGCTGGTCTGTTCTGCGCCGTACGCCTGTGCGAACACGGTTATTCCCCTATAATATTAGAGCGCGGTGGCAATGTGGACGAGCGCAGGGCAAAGATAGGGGTATTCTTCGGGCAGGGAGTGCTCAATGAAGAGTGCAACGTACAGTTCGGCGAAGGCGGTGCGGGCACTTTTTCCGACGGGAAACTAAACACGCAGACAAAGGACGGTTACAACCGCGACGTACTGTGCACTTTCGCCCGATTCGGCGCTCCCGAAGAAATTTTATATCTAAATAAGCCGCACATAGGAAGCGACAGGCTTTTTTTTGTGCTTAAAAATATACGCGCGTACATAGAGGCGTGCGGAGGTAAGTTTTTATTCAACAAGAAGTTTACGGGATTTTCATCGTCGGACGGCGCGCTCAATTCAGTAACTTACGCCGATGTAAAGACGGGTGAAGAGGGTGAACTGCATGTTTCGGCTGCCGTGCTCGCCCCTGGGCATTCCGCGCGCGATACCTTTCGCATGCTTGCCGACCGCGGCATATATATGCAGCCGCGCGACTTTGCAATCGGCGTAAGGATAGAACACCTCTCCGAAGATATAAGTGTGGCGCAGTATGGTAAGTTTGCCGCAATGTTGCCAGCCGCAGACTACAAGCTCGTCTCACATGCAGGTGAAAGGACGGCTTTCACATTCTGCATGTGCCCTGGCGGTGTGGTAGTGCCTGCGGCGAGCGAAGAGGGAGGAGTGGTTGTAAACGGCATGAGCTGTTACGCACGCGACGGCATAAACTCTAACTCTGCGCTCATGGTACAGCTTACGCGCGCCGACTTCGGCGAGGGGCTGTTTGACGGAATGGAATTTCAGCGAAGAACAGAGCGGCTCGCCTATGCGTTGGGAGGGGGTAATTTCAAAGCGCCATGCCAGCTTGTCGGCGACTTCCTTGCCGATAAAAATTCGCAGAGGTTCGGCGAAGTTATGCCAACGTATGCCGCAGGCGTAGTTTTTGCGCCGCTTTCAGAGTATCTTCCGCAGGTTGCTGTGCGCACGCTAAAAGCGGCAATATCCGATATGGGCAGAAAGTTAAAGGGGTTTGACTCTTCCTCCGCCGTACTCACAGGTCCCGAAACGCGCTTTTCTTCGCCTGTCCGAATAGTGAGGGGAGAGGACGGGCAAAGCGTTTCCTTAAAAAATCTGTATCCCTGCGGCGAGGGCAGCGGCTATTCGGGCGGCATAACCAGCTCTGCCGCCGACGGTATAAAAGTGGCTGAAATTATATTTAAAACGCACAAAAATGCTCAATTAAATCATTAAAAAGCTATAATCTTATCATATTTTAAACACAAACCACGGTTATAATAAGTCCAGTTAAGTTGGTAAGGGCGGTAAAGCTCTGCCAGCTGTTAATTATTCTGCCACAGCTTAGACCACACATAACTTTTTTCATATTCTCTCGAAATTGGGGACCGCATCGCAACATGCGGTCCCCACCCCTTTTAAAAAACTACCGCCGCGCAGACTGCGCGGCGGTTGACATATTATAAGATTTTAAACAGTTTCTACGTTTATAAGGTTAGAATTTCCGCTCTTGCCGTTGGGTGTGCCGCCCGTTAGGACTATCATATCGCCCTTCTTAACAAGTCCGTTCTCTATTGCGGCGCGCTTGCCGAAGTGGAAGAGTACATCTACCGAATAAAATTCTTCACTCATAATGGGTATAACGCCCCAGCTGAGTGCCAGCTTTCTGTATGCGCGCTCGTCAGTGGTCATGCCAATTATATCTATCATGGGGCGGAAGCGCGATACAAGTTTAGCCGTATAGCCCGAACGTGTGCACGCAACGATAAGTTTTGCGCCTATCTCGTTTGCAAGCGTACATGCCGAATGTGAAAGCGCCTCTGAAAGGGTCTGAATGTGGTATTCTTCGGGCGCAATATAAGCTATACAATTGGTAATCTCTGCCTGCACGGCGATTCTCGCCATTGCCTTCACAGCCTCTACGGGGTGTTCACCTGCGGCAGTTTCGCCCGAAAGCATTATTGCCGAAGAACCGTCGTATACGGCGTTGGCAACGTCTGAAATCTCTGCGCGGGTGGGACGGGGATTCTTTATCATTGATTCAAGCATCTCCGTCGCCGTGATACTGCGCTTGCCGTGTACGCGGCACTCGTGGATTATTGTCTTTTGAATTGAGGGTAGCTCTTCGAAAGGTACTTCAACACCCAAATCTCCGCGCGCAACCATTATGCCGTCACTTACATTTATTATTTCCTTTAAATTGTTCACGCCGGAGCGGCTCTCTATCTTTGCGATAATCTCTATTTCGCCTTCTGGCGAACCGCATTTTTTAAGCCATTCCCTTACGTCAATTATATCCTGTGCCTTTGACACGAACGAGCAGGCAATAAAATCAATGCCCTGCTCAACGCCGAAGGCGATATCTGATTTATCCTGTTCGGATAGGTAGACCATATCGAGCTCTTTATCGGGGAAGAACATAGACTTCCTGTTAGAGAGAACTCCGCCGACTATTGTCTTGCACAAAACATCGGGCTTCTTAACTTTAACTACTTCAAATATCATCAACCCGTTGTTTAAAAGTATTTTGTCGCCAGGCTTCATCTGGTCGCACATTCCCTCAAAAGAAACAGAAACCTTTGTTTCGTCGCCCTCGATTTTTGCAGTGGTAAAGGTAAAGGGGGCTCCGTCCTTTAAAGTGATTTTACCCTGCTTGAAGGTTCCTATCCTGAATTCGGGTCCCTTTGTGTCGAGCATTATGGCAATGGGCGCCTTCTTTTTCTTTCTTACACGCTTAACTTTTGCTATCTTTTCGGCGTGCTCTTCGTGCGTGCCGTGCGAAAAGTTGAGGCGCGCAACGTTCATGCCCGCGTCAATCAGCTGTGATATAACTTCCTCAGAGTCGCTTGCGGGGCCGAGCGTGCAGATTATCTTTGTCTTTTTCATGCAAAAAACTCCTGTCAAATCGTTATCATATCTATTCTAAATGAAATCATGCAAAAAATCAAATTATATATCCAAAATAGTTACAATTTTTTTTGGTTTGTGATACAATCGTTACGGAATCTGAGTTAATTATACGGTCGCGGGTCGCGAAAGCGACATGAGGAAAGTCCGAGCATCACAGGGCGAGGATGCCTGCTAACGGCAGGAGGAGGCGACTCTAAGGAAAGTGAACAGAAATACACCGCGGCAGTTATGCCGTAAGGGTGGAATGGCGAGGTAAGAGCTCACCGTCGCCCCGGCAACGGGGCGAGCCAATTAAACCCCATCCGATGCAAGATTGGGGCAAGGGCTGCGTTAAATCGCAGGGCTGCCCGTCCGCTCTTGTCCGTGAATATCGCTTTAGCCTGTCGGCGACGGCAGGCATAGATAGATGACCGTACACGACAGAACTCGGCTTACAGATTAATCTCAGGTTTCACCATTTGGCGGCGCGTAGTCATAGCGCGCCGTCTTTATATTATTTTTACGGTATAGTCGTACTCCGGGCTTTCGCCGTATATAAGCGCCCTCGTCATGTCGGCGCGCGCGTCTGCCTCAAAGCATAGTTGAGCCGCGCTCTTTTCGCCGTTTTTTCCGCCAATCTGTTGCAGACTCATTTTCTTTATTAATACGGGTAAGTTTGCCTCCGCCAGCGCGGCAAAAATTTCGTCTTTGCGTTCCTTTTTTACGGCGAGCGGTTTTATATACGTCCCCTCGGCTATGGCTCTCTTCGTATCGTCGGCAAACAGTCCCAAAAGGTTACATACAAGTATGCGGCGTATACGGGAGGAGGTATACCGCTTGTTAGTGCAATTTGCTATTATCTCTCTTGCTGTAAGCCCTGACTCGGCAGTGATTTTGTTTTCCAGTCCCTCTGTACAGCCGAATATGCGTGTAAGTTTTTTCTTGTCCGAAAAAGCAAGGGCATACCTTAAAAGTGCGTCTGCCCTTCCGCAGTCGTCCTTTACCGAAGCAAGCGCCTTGAAAACATATGGCGGAACATTGTCTGCAATTCTGCTGTCAGCTAAATTTGCGCGAATGGCGCTTGCCGAAGAGAAGTTTTCGTGCAGCCGTTCGTCGCCGTAACCGCCGCCTATGCGCTGTATCGGCACAAGCTCTATGTCGGCGCCAAACTTCTTAACAGCACGCGCGTATTCGAGTGCAAGTACGCCGTTTGGCGATGTCACGACAGAACTGTCGGCTCCGCGCTCTTCAAGGGCGCGAGCAACGCTCCGCTTGTAACTTTCGCCGCCTTTCATATTATATAGTACAGAATCGGTAAATTCAGACCGCAATTGAGCGGCTCTTTCTATCTCGCGTACGTCGGCATTTTCACTGCCGAAGGCAAGGCAGGTCACAGAGGGGATGTTCTTCAATATGCTCACAGCCCCCTGCGCAAAAATTTCGGCAGGCGCAACTGAAAAGGCGGCTGGCAACTGAATAACGCAGTCAGCGCCGCCCTTTACAGCGTGTTCCGCCCTTGTAAACTTGGACAAAACGGCGGCGTCGCCCCGCTGGGTGAAGGAGGCACTCATAAGGCAAAGCACCCCGTCGCATCCCGAAAGTTGCCTCGCCTGCTCAATCAGGTACTTATGTCCGTTGTGAAAGGGATTGTATTCGCAGATTATGGCACAAATTTTCATAATTTTGGCGGTGAATTTTCAAATTAACCTTTACATTTGAAAATTTTTAATATATAATAAGATATGACATGGCTACGGGGCGTGTGTCCCGACAAATTCATTATATATCAAATTTAGTTATAAATCAAAGTAAATTAAGGAGAAATCGTTATGGCATTACTTGATGAAATCAAGGCAAAAGCTGCTTCCCTCAAAAAGACGATTGTTCTGTGCGAGGGTGAGGATAAGCGCGTCGTAGAGGCCGCGGCACAGATAACCAAAGAGGGTATAGCCAAGATAGTTCTCATCGGCAACGAAGAAGAGGCTAAAAAGGTTGCCCCTGGCGTAAATCTTAACGGCATTACGATAGTAGACCCGCTTACTTCAAAAAAGACGGCGGAATACGCCAAGATTTTATATGAAGCCCGCAAGGCAAAGGGCATGACGGAGGAGGAGGCTGTCAAACAGGCAAAGGACAGAACCATGTTCGGCGCACTCATGCTTAAAGCTGGCGACGTAGACGGCTACGTTTCGGGCGCGTGCCATTCAACGGCAAACACTCTCCGTCCGGGACTTCAAGTTATAAAGACGGCTCCTGGAATAAACACTGTTTCGAGCTGTTTTATAATGATAGCTCCCGATGGTAAGAATAAGTACAACCCCGACGGCGTAGCGGTATTTGCAGACTGTGCCATAAACATAGAGCCCGACGCCCGTCAGCTTGCCGATATAGCTGTGTCCACAGCAAAGTCGGCAAAGACGCTTGCCGGGATAGAGCCCAGGGTTGCAATGCTCTCGTTCTCCACGAAGGGCTCTGGCAACGATGACAAGTTCTTTAAGACAGTACCAAAGGTGCAGGAGGCAACAAGACTTGCAAAGGAGATGGCTCCCGAACTCGCTCTCGACGGCGAGTTCCAGTTCGACGCCGCGGTCGCGCCCGAAGTGGGGCAGCTCAAAGCTCCTGGTTCATCCGTCGCAGGACATGCCAATGTATTTGTGTTCCCCAATATCAACGCGGGCAACATAGGATATAAAATTGCACAGCGTTTCGGCGGCTATATGGCAATAGGTCCTGTGTGCCAGGGTTTTGCAAAACCTTTGAACGACCTCTCCCGTGGGTGCAGTGTAGAGGACATAGTAGCTACCGTAGCAGTTACGGCACTTCAAGCCGAATAATTATTAGGAAATAAAAAAATGAAAATTCTTGTAATCAACGCAGGTTCTTCGTCACTTAAATATCAGCTCATAGACATGCAGACCGAGGGGGTCATCGCCAAAGGTATCTGCGAAAGAATAGGCATTAAGGGCTCGCTTCTCACAGCAAAGGGCAACGGCAAGGAAAAGACTTACGAAAAGGATATGCCTACACATAGTGTAGCTATCGAACTTGTTCTCTCCGCCCTTCGCGACAAAGATATAGGCGTAATAAAGTCTATGGACGAGATAGACGCCGTGGGGCACAGAATGGTTGCCAGCGGCGAATACTTTAAAAAGACGACGCTCGTAACTCCCGAAGTTATGAAGACTATCGAAGAAAAAACATTCGAACTTGCTCCCCTGCACAATCCCCCTGCGGCGACGGCAATCCGCGCCTGCATGGAGGTTATGCCCAAAACGCCGATGGGTCTTGTATTCGACACATCTTTCCATGCTACCATGCCTGAAAAGGCATATCTCTACGGCGTAGACTACGACGACTATAAAAAGTACGGAGTAAGAAAGTATGGCGCGCACGGCACCAGCCACAAATTTGTATCGCAGGAGGCGGCAAAGTACCTTAAAAAAGCGCCCGAAGCGCTTAAAATAGTTACCTGCCATCTCGGCAACGGCTCGTCAATTTCGGCGGTAGACGGCGGCAAATGCATAGATACCTCTATGGGCTTTACACCCCTTGCAGGCGTGCTTATGGGAACGCGCTCTGGTGATATAGACGCTTCCGCCGTAGAGTTTCTCGCCCGTAAGAAGGGTATGACCCATTCCGAGATAGTGACATACCTCAACAAGCAGTGCGGCGTTAAGGGTATATCCGGCGTTTCGAGCGACTTCCGCGACCTCGTTGCGGGTGCAGAGCAGGGCAATGACAGGTGCAAGCTCGCCCTCGATATGTTCGCCTACCAGTGCAAGAAGTACGTGGGCTCATATGCCGCGGCAATGGGCGGTATTGACTGCATAGTATTTACCGCAGGCATAGGCGAAAATACACCAATAGTACGCGCAGGCGTATGCGAAGGACTTGATTTCCTCGGCGTAAAACTTGATAAAGCTAAAAACGCCGAAAGGGGAGACGGAATACGCGACATATCGGCAGCAGGCAGCCGCGTAAAGGTGCTTGTAATACCCACCAATGAAGAGTTGGTTATTGCAAGGGAAACTGCCGGACTGCTTTAAAAAAAAGTTGCGCCGTTTACAAAATAAGTTGACAAAAAAACGGTCATATAATATAATTGCATAGTCGGTCAGGTATGATTATAGACGTCGCGCGGCACATAGCCCTTAAAAAATTTGAAGGCAGTTTCAATTTCGGTTACGACTGCCCCGCAGATTTGACTCTGTTGCCCTCTGCCGTTATAGAGGGGCAGGTGCAGGTGGAGGGTACGTTCGAAATTTATGAAGACGATTCCGTCGGTGTAAGCCTCAAATTAAGCTATCTTTTGTGCGGACCGTGCTCCTATTGTTTAGAGCCTGTCAGGCAGCGCGTCGAATACGTTGCCGATGTGCTGTTTGTTACCAAAGACGACGGCGAAAACTACTCGTACAACGGCTATAAAATTAATCTTACCGCTGCCGTAAACGACGCCGTGATTTTCAGTCAGCCGCACGTTTTGCTATGCGGGGATGACTGTGGGGGCATAGATTTAAATAACAGTAAAAGAGAGGTGTAGGTATTATGGCAGTACCCAAGAGAAAAACTTCAAAGCGCAGAACAAATAATAGATTTGCAAATTACAGGGCAACTGCTCCCACATTGGTAGAGTGCCCTCATTGCCACTCTATGATGGAGGCGCACAGGGTTTGCGCAAAGTGCGGCTTTTACAATAAGGTAGAAGTCGTTGCCCCCAAAGAGTCGAATAACTGAATTTTTAAAATCAGTGGGCTGTTTTACATGCGACCCGTTTTTCCGTTGATTATTTTCCAGCGGCGGCAGATTAACTGCCGCCGTATTTTCATATTTGCAAAATTATGCTCTTTAACGCGTTGACAAACGTCTTTCGCGGCAGTATAATCAAATCATACAAAAAAAGTAGGAATTATAAGGGGTAATAAGTGGAAAAGACATACGCCGTAACGGGCATGACCTGTTCCGCCTGTTCTTCCGGCATAGAGAGGGTAGTGGGTAAACTTGCAGGTGTGGAACGCGTAGAGGTAAGTCTTATGGCAAAGACCATGCGCGTAACATTTGACGAAACTGCCGTCACCGAAGAGCAGATATTCGGCGCGGTTAAGGCTCTCGGTTACGGAATTTATAGCGAAAACGATATTCCGAAGGGCAGGGAAGAAGCGCGCGATAAGCGGCTCTTTATTCGCTTCATACTTTCGCTTGTCGCCCTCATTCCTTTGCTGTATATCTCTATGGGGCACATGGTAGGTCTGCCTGTGGGGTTGCTCGACACTGTAACAAATCCGCAGTGGTTCGCCTTCTGCCAATGCCTGCTTGCGGCGATAATAATAGGCGTCAACTACGAATTTTTTGTAAACGGTACAAAAGCGCTCTTTAAAAAAGTGCCGAACATGGATACGCTCGTGGCGCTCGGTGCAGGGGTATCCTTTCTGTATTCATTTGTGCTTACGGTATTGATATTTATCGCCCCTGAAAGCGGTACGGCGCACGAATACGCCATGGAAATGTACTTCGAGTCCTCGGCAACCATACTCACCCTTGTAACGGTCGGCAAGTGGCTGGAAGAGAAAGCAAAGCGCCGCACGGGCAACGAGATTGAAAAACTCCTCAAACTTGCGCCCGATAAAGTTATTAAAGAAGCAGACGGCAGGCAGATTGAGGTGCCCGTATCTGAGGTAGCCGTGGGCGATATACTTGTGGTAAAACAGGGTGAATACATTCCCGTGGACGGAGTTATAACCGAGGGCAGTACATTTGTAGATAAGTCGGCAATAACGGGTGAAAGTCTGCCCGTTGAAGTTACGGTCGGCGACGCTGTCACGTCTGCGGCGCTCAACAAGAGTGGGTTAATAAAGATTCGGGCGCAGAAGATAGGCGAAGATACAACCCTTTCCAGGATAGTAAAGATGGTGCGCGAGGCAGGCGCGTCCAAGCCGCCTATACAGAAGTTTGCCGATAAGGTTTCGGGCGTATTTGTGCCCGTTGTTGTCGCCATGGCGCTGATAACTTTTGTTGTGTGGCTGATTATAGACGGAAGTTTCAACCCCGACCACAGCGTCAGATATGCTATAAGCGTGCTCGTTGTATCCTGTCCGTGCGCGCTCGGACTGGCAACGCCCGTCGCCATAATGACGGCTACGGGTAAGGCCGCCTCTCTCGGCATTCTGTATAAGGATGCCGAGAGCTTGCAGAAAGTGTGCGACGTAAACGCCGTGCTGTTAGATAAAACGGCAACCCTTACAGAGGGCAAGCCGTGCGTCACCGATATAGTTACTTTCGGCACAGACCGCAAAAGCGCGCTATTCATCGCCTGTGGAATAGAAAAAAATTCCAATCATCCGCTTGCAAAGTGCATAGTCGATTATGTCGGCGAGGGTGCCGAAGTACAATCGTTTGAATACTTTGTGGGCAAAGGCGCCGTGGCAAGGGTAGACGGGGCGGAGTTCAGGCTGGGCAACGAAAAACTGCTTTCGGGCATAAAAATTGCCCCCAATGTCCGCGAAAGGGCGCGCGAACTGTCGTTGCAGGGCAAGACTGTGATATACCTTGCAGATAAATCGTGCGTTATAGCGCTCATTGCTGTTGCCGATACCCTTAAAGTAGGCAGTGCAGAGGCAGTATCATTGCTTAAAGAGCGCAATATGCGCGTCGCTATGCTCACGGGCGATGGGGAAAACACGGCAAGCGCTATTGCGGAGGGTGTTGGTATAGTTGACTATGTTGCCGAGGTTATGCCGGAGGACAAGTTGCGTGCCGTAACAAATTTACAACAGGTGGGCGGCTATGTTGCTATGGTCGGCGACGGCATAAACGATTCTCCTGCGCTCAAACAGGCAGATATAGGCATTGCTATGGGCGGCGGAACGGATGTGGCCATAGACTCTGCCGACATTATCTTGGTAAGCGAAGATTTGCGCACCCTTGACGACATGTTTGAACTATCAAAGGCAACCGTGCGCAATATAAAGCAAAACCTTTTCTGGGCATTCATATACAATGTCGTCATGATACCCGTTGCGGCGGGCGTATTTTCGGGGCTCGGCTTCACATTCAATCCTATGTGGGCTGCGCTGTGCATGTGTTTAAGCTCGCTGTTCGTTGTCTGCAATGCGCTAAGGTTGTTACTTTTCAAAAACAGGCGAAACGGCAAAAACAAAAAGAAAATGTGTAAAGAATAAATTTGTGCCTGCGGAGGAAATATGAAGACAGTAGTCAATATAGACGGAATGTGTTGCGAACACTGCGTAAAGCGGTTGGAAAACGCTCTCTCGGCAGTGCATGGCGTGGTGAGCGCAGACGTTAAGCTTAAAAAGAACCTTGCGGTATTAAGGAGCCGCGAGCCGCTCTCTGCAAGCGAGATTGAAAACGTGGTGGCAGAGGCAGGCTATAAAGTTACCTCAATAGAGAGCAAATGACAAAGTTACTCTATATATGACACTATACGCCAATTTTACGTTTTGACATATATGCATACGGGAGTTTATAATAGGTTCAGGAGGTATCATATATGCAGGACACTATGCTTTTAGACAGACGCACAAAAGAGCTAATACAGGAATACGTGCCAGAGGGAGATGTCTTGGAGAGCATAGTCTGCTTTTTTTCGGTATTTGCAGACAGTACGCGCGTGCGTATGCTCTCTGCGCTCGCCATATCCGAGATGTGCGTCACCGACCTTTCGCGCGTGCTCGAAATCAATCAGACGACCGTATCACACCAGCTCAGATTGCTCAAAAATCTCGGCATTGTAAAGTGTGAACGCTACGGTAAAGTTATTTTTTACAGCCTCGTAAACGACACCGTTAACGACGTTATGCTCAAAGGTGTAGAGTTTTTAGGCACTTGAAAGGCAAAAAAGCGCGGGCAATCCCCGCGCTTTTTGCCTTTTTTAAAGCGCACAGTCATTGCAATTAATGTGCAATTGTGGTATAATTATAATGGATTGATATGGACATTATCAGGGAAAAGCTCAAACTCCTCCCAGAAAGCCCTGGGGTATATATAATGTTAGACGGCTGTTCCAATGTGATATATGTGGGCAAGGCGCGCGTGCTTAAAAACCGCGTAAGGCAGTACTTTCATTCCTCGCCCAAGCCCGATAAGGTTATGCGTATGGTGCAGAACATAGCCGACTTCAACTATATAATAACCAAGACCGAGCGCGACGCTCTCGCCCTTGAAAATAACCTTATAAAAAAATACAAGCCCAAATACAACATTCTGTTGAAGGACGATAAAACCTACCCGTACGTAAAGGTAGACCTACGCGAGGATTTTCCTGCGTTCGGCGTTACACGCAAGGTAAAAAAGGACGGTTGCCGATACTACGGACCATATATGGGCGGCGTAAGCTATAAGGACGTATTAGAGATTATCCAGCTTGCCTTCCGTGTGCGCATATGTCATACGTCAGTCACAGAAAGACCCAAGCGTGAGTGCCTCAACTACCATATAGGCAGATGCCTTGCCCCGTGTGCGCACAGGTGCACGCGTGAAGAGTACGCCGCCTGCGTTAAAAGGGCTGTAAATTTTTTAGAGGGGGACTATAAAGAGGCAGGTGAAATATTGAATGAGCGCATGCTCTCCGCGGCGGCTGGCGAAAACTTCGAGCTGGCTCTCGATTACCGCAACAAGATAGAGATGCTGTCTAAATTAGAGGCGCGCAGAATAACTTCGCTTTCCAACTTCCTCGACGCCGACATAATCGCCTATACTACAAACAATCTGTATTCTGCTGTCAACGTGCTTATAACGCGCAAGGGCGTAATGCAGGGCGGCACAAGCTACGCCCTTGAAGAGGCGCATTCGTCAGATTCCGAGGCGCTTTCGCAGTTTATCACGCAGTATTATGCTGAAAGACTGCCGCCTTCCGAGATTATAACAGAGGCTTGCCTTGAAGGGGAGCGCGAGCTTTTAGAGGGCTTTTTTAAAGAGAGGTACGAAAAATCGGTAAAAATCACCTTTGCCAAACAGGGCGTAAAAGCTCAGCTACTTTCAATGGCGCAGGAAAACGCACGCGACTACCTCGAAAAGTCGGTCGATAAAATAAAGCACCGCGACGATATGACGGTAAACGCCTGCAACAGGCTTAAAGAAATTCTCTCTCTTTCGTCATATCCCCGCAGAATGGAGTGTTACGATATCTCTAACATAAGTGGAGTAGATAAGGTCGGTTCTATGGTGGTGTTTATCGACGGCGAACCCGAAAGGAGCAGTTACCGCCGCTTTAAGATAAAGACGGTGGAGGGAGCGAACGACTTCGCCTCTCTGCAAGAGGTATTAAAGCGAAGACTATCCAAACTCGGCACAGGCGAGGAAGAGAGATTCCCTCGCCCCGACCTTATAATCATAGACGGCGGCAAGGGACAGCTCTCTTCTGTAAAGGAGATTTTCGATAAAATGGGTATATCTGACATAGACCTCATATCGCTTGCAAAGCGCGAAGAGGAGGTGTACACTATTTATTCTGAAGAGTCTGTGCGCATAGAGCGCAGAGATTATGCGCTGAAAATGTTGCAGCGCATAAGGGACGAGGCGCACCGCTTTGCCATAACCTACTTCCGCAATCTGCACTCTAAACGCAATTTAGAGAGCGTGCTTACCGAGATAGAGGGAGTTGGCAAAAAGAAGCGCATTGCCCTTTTAAATAAGTTCGGCACCATTGATAAGATAATGAGAGCGGACGAAAGCGAGCTTGCCAAAACAGAGGGCATAGGTCCCATACTTGCAAAGACGATAAAGGAATTTTTTGAAGATAAACTATGAAAGGCATAAAGGCACGACTGATAATATCTGACTTCGACGGCACCTTACTCACCACATCGCACGAGGTGCCGCAAAGGGTAAAAAGCGCCATTTCAGAATATGTTGCGGCTGGCGGAGTATTTGCCGTGTGCACGGGCAGAATGCTCGCTTCAATACTCCCTCAGGTTCGCGCGCTCGGTCTTAAAGGGCTGGTCGCCGCCTATCAGGGCACGGTAATTGCTGATATCGAAAGCGGTCGTATTATAAAAAACGGCGGTTTTGCCGTGAGGGATAGCGTGCACATATGTAAAACTTTGGAAGACGGCGGCTACCCCATAAACGCCTATGCCGACAATATTATGTATACAGACCTTCCCAAAGACAACAAACTATTGAACACTTACGAAAAAATTACGGGTATTCAGGCGCAGTTTGTGCACGGAGAAAAGATGTCTGACTTCGTAAAAGAGAGAGGGCTGTACTGCCAGAAGATAATAAGCGTTGTTTTGCCAGAGCGCAAGCTGCCCCTGTATGAATACCTCTTACAAAGGCTTGGAACCGACTTTGAGGTGACTTACAGTGCCTCTGTTCTTGTAGAGGTCTCTCCGAAGGGGGATGACAAGGGGCAGGCGCTTAAATACATAGCCGCGCACTACAATATTCCGGTAGAGGACACCGTGGCGATAGGTGACAATCTCAACGATTTGCCCATGATAAAAGCAGCAGGGGTGGGTGTTGCTGTACAGAACGCCGTCCCCGAATTTAAAAAATTTGCCGATGTGGTTTGCCCCTCGTGTGATGACGGCGGAGTAGCAGATATTATAAAAAAATACGGCTTTGCATAGTACTATGTGTGAGATATTAGCCCCTGCTGGCGACAAAAACAGCGCATTTGCGGCCATTAACAGCGGTGCAGATGCAATTTATCTTGGGTTAAGGCAGTTTTCCGCCCGCTCTTCCGCCGAAAATTTCGGAGCGGACGAGTTGAAAGAGATTGTTGATTACGCCGCAATTTTCGGCGTAAAGGTCTATGTTGCGCTCAATACCATGATAAAGCAGGAAGAGATAGACTTATTTTTTGATGCTGCAGGTGCGGCATATTCGGCAGGTGCTGACGCGCTCATTTTTCAGGATATGTTTTTAGGTCGCGAGCTCAAACAGGTATTCCCCGATTTGTCGCTTCACCTCTCTACGCAGTCGGGGGTGTGCAACACCTACGGCGCGCGGCTTGCGGCAAAGTATGGTTTTTCGCGCGTTGTTCTGGCGCGTGAAACGCCACTTGAAGAGATTGCAAAGATATCGCAAATAATACAGACGGAGGCTTTTATTCAGGGTGCTCTGTGCACATGTTTTTCGGGGCAGTGCTATCTTTCGTCTTTTGCAGGCGGCAACAGCGGCAACCGCGGAAGGTGTAAACAGCCCTGCCGCAAAAAATATTCCATAGACAGGTCGGGGTGGGAGCTTCCTGCTTATCGCCTTTCGCCCTCCGACCTCAGCATCGGCGAAGATATATTTTCACTTCAAAGGGCTGGCGTCACGTCCTTTAAAATCGAGGGCAGAATGCGCCGCCCCGAATACGTAGCCGCCGTCGTCGGGCACTATAAATCCATTCTCGGTGGAGGTGAGGGCGATATATCTGCACTCAGGCGCACTTACAACCGCGGAAACTATACGCGCGGATTGGCTTTCGGGCAGGACGGCGGCTTTCTGTCGCCCTCTGTTCAGGGGCATATCGGCGAATTTGTCGGCACGGTAAAGGTGGTCGGCGGTAAATTTCTGTGCCTCAGCTCACACCGCTTTACGCGCGGAGACGGCTTCAAAATACTGCGCGGCGGCACAGAGGTTGGCGGCGCAGGTTACGACGGCGAAACGCGCGGCGGATTTTACGTAAGTTCGTCGGCGCGGCTTAAAAATGGCGATAAAGTATTTGTCACCACCGATACATCGCTCAACGCCGCACTTCTTTCAAAAAAACGCCTGCTCCCCGTCCGTGTTGAAGCGGAGTTTAAAGAGGGGCAAGTTCCGCGCGTAAACATAGACGGCTTTACGTTTGAGGGAAATGAGCCCCTTACAACCGCCGTAAGCCGTCCTCTCGTCAACGAGGATATACGCGCCTGTTTTTCCAAAGTCGGACAGCTGCCGTTTGAAGTTGCGTTCGGTGCTATATCTGTCGCTGGGGCTCCATATCTCGGTATGGCAAAACTCAACGCTTTCAGACGGGAGGCATACGCCTCATATCTTTCTCACATCACCTTTAAAGGTGAAAGGAAGAGGGGCGCGGCTACCGCTCCGCCGCAGTCCGTACTTGCAAAAAACAGCAAAAGTGCGGTAATCTGTACCGATTTAAGGGGGGTACGCGCGGATATAGGCATTTTAAAGCCTGCTGACTACTCTGCTGATATGCGTTCGCTTACCGAGGGTTTCAGCGGAGAAAAATTTCTCTTTGTTCCCCCGTTTGCAACCGACGGCGATATTAAAATTATAGTCCGCGCCGCCCTGACTTTCGACGGAATTTATTGCGACGGAACTTACGGCATAGAACTTGCGCGCGAACTCGGCAAACCGCTGTTTGCCGGCACAGGGTTCAATATATCCAACACCTTTGCTCTGACTGGGGTGGGCGCAAAGTACGTGTGCATTTCCAAGGAGCTCACCATGCGCGAGGCTCAGCCGCTGTGCGCTGAAAACGCCTTTTATCTTACATACGGAAATATCAAGGTCATGGACCTCGCCTACTGTCCGTTCTCTCGCTCGTGTTCCTCATGTGAAAGGCGCGAGAGATATATTTTAACAGATGAGCACGGCAGAAAATTCCCGTTGCGGCGGTACACGCTTTCGTCGTGTCGTTTTGAACTCTATAACTGTGCAAATCTTGTTTGCAGTGGCGTTGCGGGTACGCTCTGCGACTATTCCGTTGAGGACGCCGCATCGCTTTCACATCTCGACGGCGCGGAGCTCAGGGCTGCGCTTGGCGCTGTCACTCGCGGACACTCGTCAAATCCCGTACTTTAACTGATATGAATACTGAATTTTTTGAAAAACTCGAACTTAATAAAGTGCTTGCCCGCTGTGCGGAGTTTGCCTCTTTACAGGGCGCAAAATCGCTGATAATTGGTTGTGTGCCGTCGTCTGATATACAGGAGGTACGCCTTCGCCTTGCCATGACCGCAGAGGCAGACGCTCTGCTTTACAGGTACGGCGTGTCCAAGGCGGAATACTTCGAGGACTGTTCCGTGCTCCTCGCGCGCACAAAAAAAGGTTCAACGCTCTCATGTGGAGAACTCATGCAAGTCAATGCGCTCAACCGTTCGGCTCGCCTCATGTACTCATCTGTCTCTGCCTCGGGCGACGACGTGCCGCATATAAAGGGGCTGGCGGCGGAGCTGTACTTCGACGCCTCTTTGGAGGAGGAGGTCGAAACTGCCATTCTGTCCGATACCGAGGTAAGCGACCGTGCAAGCGCAAAGCTCGCCGAAATAAGGGGCAGAATTAAGGCTCTTAATGTGCGAATACGGGCTAAGCTCAACGAATATATAACAGGTCCCACTTCGGCATTTTTGCAGGATGCCACGGTGACAATGAGGGGCGACAGATTTGTAATACCCGTAAAGGCAGAGTATAAAAACCGCGTACGCGGCTTTGTGCACGACCGCTCGCAGACGGGCGCCACGTTTTTTATAGAGCCTGAATATGTGCTTGAACTTAACAACGAACTTGTCGCTCTCAACATAGACGAACGGGAGGAGATAGAGCGGATTTTAAAGGCTTTTTCAACGAGGTTCGGCGCGCTCGCCGAAAGGCTTGCCGCCGATGCGGAGATTATCGCCCGTATAGAGAGCTTTTTTGCTCGCGCGGAGTACGCATATTCTATCAAAGCGGTAATTCCTTCTGTCAACGGCAGGGGCTATATAAATATAGTAAAGGGCAGACATCCGCTTATAGACAGGCAAAAAATTGTTCCCGTCAGCCTTGAACTCGGCGGTGACTATAACTTTCTTCTTCTCAGCGGTGCAAACACGGGCGGCAAGACGGTAACTTTGAAGATGACGGGGCTATTCTGCCTTATGGCGGCTTGCGGGCTCTTTATTCCTGCCGCCGAAGGCAGCTCGGTTTCGGTGTTCGGCAACGTATTTTGCGACCTCGGAGACAGTCAAAGCATAGAAGAGAGCCTTTCCACCTTTTCGTCCCACATTAAGACGGTTATAGAGATTTTAAGCGGAGTTACGCAGGACAGCCTGGTGCTGATAGACGAGCTTGGCGGCGGCACTAATCCCGACGAGGGGCAGGCGCTGGCGCGCGCCGTTTGCGAGCGACTGTTAAAGACGGGGTGCAAGGGTATTATAACCACTCACTTTACCGCACTTAAAGAATTTGCATATTCGTCAGGCGGTATAGAAAACGCCAGCATGGAATTTGATGCGGCCACCCTGAAACCGCTTTATAAAATCAAGATAGGTATGCCGGGTTCGTCCAATGCGCTCGCCATTTGCAGGCGCATGGGGCTGGACGAGGAAGTGCTCGAAAGCGCAGTTTCTTACCTTTCCGAAGGCGGAAGGGCGTTTGAGAACATTGTTCGCTCGGCAGAACAGTCGCGCGTGCGCGCAGACGAACTCGCACGGGAAAACGCCGCCCTCGGTGCGGAATTGAAAGCAAAGATTGCAAAGGCGCAGGAACAGGCGGAGCTGCTCGAAAAGGAGCGCAAAAAGCTACTTACCACGGCAAAGGCGGAGAGTCGCCGCATAGTCGGCGAACGCACGGCGAGGGCGGAGGAACTTCTTGCGGAGATAGAAAATATCTTTAAAAAGGAGGAGATAAGCGAAAGCGAACTAATCCGCGCCCGCACATTGAAAAACAAGTTGAAAGACGTGGCATACGGAGAAGAGGAGAGCCCTCTTCCCCGTCCCTTAGAGAGGGCTACGGCGGATAATATCACCGTCGGCGCGAGGGTATTCGTCCAGCCTATGCAGACCGAGGGCGAGGTGGTATCGTTCAATCCTAAAAAGGGCGAAGCGGAGATTGCCTGCGGCAGTATAAAAACGCATTGCAAACTTTCAGACCTCATGCTGGTTGCGCGCACGGCTGAAAAAAAGAATACGGAGGCAGGGGTGCGCGTAGTTCGCAAACTTCCGCCATCACAGCCTGTTCTTGAAATCAACGTGCTGGGTATGACTGTAGAAGAGGCGCTGTACGAGGTGGATAATTTTATAGACAGGGCGGTAACAGACAATCTCGAAGAGATAAAAGTTATTCACGGAGTCGGCACGGGCAGATTGCGCAAGGCAATACACGAACACCTCAAAAGGCATAAAAATGTGCTGTCTTTCCGTCAGGGAAAGTATGGCGAAGGCGAAACGGGCGTTACCTTTATTAAACTAAGATAGTCAAGAATTTGCCCCTCGGCTAATAATATATAAATAGTATTAGAGTTTTAGGGGTAAACTGTTGAAGAACAAAATAATTGCCATAGTCACCAATGTGGTCATATGTGCTGTAATAGTCGGCACGGCACTGGCGGCGTTTTATAAGGGTGACGCCGTCACCGTTTCAGATAGCGGCGAAAACGTATATTACAGCGGCAACACAGATAAAAACGGTGTAAGTCTTATGTTCAACGTATATCAGAACACCGACTACGTATATGAAATACTCGATATTCTCGACGATTACGGCGCAAAGGCTACGTTCTTTATAGGCGGTTGTTGGGCGGACGATAATGTCGATTGCGTGCGCGCCATATACAGCCGCGGACACGAGATTGCAAGTCATGGCTATTTTCATAAGGACCATTCGCAGCTCAGCTATGATGGGAATTTGGAGGAAATTTCCACCTCGGTAAAGCTGCTCAAAATGATTTGCAATACCGAAGTATCGCTGTTTGCGCCCCCTTCGGGCTCATTCAACGACTACACGGTAAATGCCTGCCTCTCGCTCGGATTAAAACTAATTATGTGGAGCAGGGACACTATTGACTGGCGCGATTCCGACGTGAACCTTATAGTCTCCCGTGCGACGGAAGGGCTCAAATCGGGGGAATTTATACTAATGCATCCTACGGAGAGCACTGTGGCTGCACTCCCGGAAATATTACAATACATAGGAGAGAGCGGTCTTACCGCCTGTACGGTATCGTACAGTATAGGAGAATAATGGTACACTTTAAGACATTAAAAAACGGAATAAGACTTGTAGTAAAGCGCATGGACGGACTTATGTCTGTATCTATGGGTATACTTGTGGGTACGGGCGCATATGTGGAGAGTGATGCGGAGGACGGTATATCCCACTTTATAGAGCATATGATGTTCAAGGGTACTAAAAAGCGCTCGTCATTTAAAATATCTGACGAGATGGACAGGATAGGCGCCCAGATGAACGCTTTTACGGGAAAAGACCTCACCTGCTACTATGCCAAGTCCACCACAGATAACGCCGCAAAGGCATTTGAAATTCTTGCCGACCTGTTTTTAAACAGCACATTCCCCTCTGACGAAATGGAGAGGGAAAAGGGCGTTATCGTTGAGGAGATAAATATGAACGAGGACACTCCCGACGACCTTTGCCTCGACCTTTTGGGTGAAGCCTACTACGGCAGAAGCGGCTACGGCAGAAATATCCTCGGCACTCGCGAAAATGTAAAAGGGTTCACTAAAAACGATATAAAGGAGTATATGTCTAAACGATACACTCCCGATAATATCGTCATCTCTATGGCAGGCAACATAGACTTCTCGCTCGCCGAAGAGCTTGCGGACAAGTACTTTGCGCATGTAAAGCCCTCTAAATGCGAGGAACGGAAAATAGATGTAGTTGCCGCACATTCCTCTCTCTTCCGCTATAAAGATATAGAGCAGGTTCATGTGGCAATCGGGTTTCCCTCGGTAAAGCGGTACGACAGGCTGTACGATGCCACGCAGTTGATGAATTCCGTGCTGGGCGGCAGTATGTCGTCGAGGCTCTTTCAGACGGTGCGCGAAAAGCTTGGGCTTGCATACACGGTCTATTCCTATACATCGTCGTATGCCAATACCGGTATGCTCGCCGTCTATGCAGGCGTAAACGCTGGCAACTACCTAAAATCGGTGGACGCCATAGGCAAGTGCATTGCCGATATAAAGAAAAAACGCATGAGCGGCGACGAGTTCAGTCGCGGCAAAGAGCAGATGAAGGCTTCGTCCATCTTCTCGCAAGAAAATACCTCCTCGCAGATGCTTATCTATGGCAAAGAGTTGATATACAGCGGAAAACTGTACGATTTTGAAGAGCGAATATCGCGTATAGACGCCATAACCATTGACGATGTGAGCGAGGCGGCGGAAGTAAACTTCAACCAATCTTCTATGGCGGCGGCTGTCGTAGGAAAGGTGGACGTGCCGCTGGAAATTTAAATATGGATTTAAAGCGCGGTTTTGCGCCCGTCTATGACGGGCGCAGCAGATTGCTCATTCTCGGCAGTTTTCCCTCGGTGCAGAGCAGGCAGGCGGAGTTTTATTACGGCAATCCGCGTAACAGGTTCTGGCGCGTTTTGTGCGGATTTTTCGGCGAAGAGCCGCCGCCCGATACAGAAGCCAAAAGGCGCTTTTTGCTTGAAAGGGGCGTAGCTCTGTGGGATATTGTTGCTGAGTGTGAAATTGTGGCTTCATACGACAGCACTATAAAAAATTATAGGGTGGCTGATATCGGCGCTGTTTTGGGTTCTGCTCCGATAGAGTTAATTATTCTCAATGGCGGCACAGCTCTTAAAATATTTGAAAGGAACTTTTCGGACTGCTCCGTGCCTCATATAGGGTTGCCGTCTACCAGTCCTGCAAACACACGCTTTGAAGAAAGTATATGGTGGGATGCGCTCGCCTGCGTTTTTAGGTGAGCGGCAGATGGGTGGATAAATTATACATCGGCAGGGTAAAAATGATTACATACGAAGAATTGCTGAGTGAATTACTTTCGCTGTCCGAAGAGAATTTCGCCGCATTTCAAAAAAGAATAATAAAGGACGACAATCTTATAATAATGGGCGTACGCACGCCGATATTGCGCAAACTTGCAAAAAAATACAAAGGCAAGTACGAAGAATTGCGCACTTTCCCAAACGAGTATTACGAGGTGGTGTTCCTCAAACTTGCAATCGCGGCGCAACTTCCGTTCGATAGGTTTATCGAAGTATGCGACGAGTGTGTCGCCGCAATATCTGACTGGGCGCTTTGCGATACTTTCACGCCCCAGTGTATAGCAGGGCATAGGCAGGACTTTATTCCTTTTATAAAAAAGTACCTTGCCGCAGGCGAGGGCTTTTACAACGTCGGTGAATTTGTGCGCAGGTTTGCTTTGACTACCCTTTTAAGTTTTTATGTAGAAGAGGAATATCTTCCGCTGATTTTCGATTGCATTACGGCTTGCAATCCAAAAGATTACTATGTTATGATGGGTGCGGCATGGCTGCTAGCGGAAGTTATTATTAAGCATTATAAGCAAGGCATGGCTTATTTGCATAGTACTATGTGTGACATAAATATCAAAAATAAAGCCATTTCAAAGCTTTGCGACAGTTTTCGCGTGAGCGAAGAGCGCAAAAACGAGTTCAAAGCCATGCGTGTTAAAAAATATACATAAACCTATTTTCAGGCACTTTTGTGTGAAAAAACATTGACTTGACGGCACTTTTTAATTAAAATATTTTATAAGGAACTTTGTGTGCCCTTCGGGCGCAAAATTATAAAAAATTTTGGGATTAAGTATCATGGACATCTTAAATCAGCTTGCGACAGAGTTTAACTTAAAGCAGGAGCACACTGAAAACATTGTCAATCTGTTGAACGAGGGCAACACCATTCCGTTTATAGCGCGCTACCGAAAAGAGATGACGGGCGCGATAGACGACCAGGTTTTAAGGGATTTTGTCGATAGGTTCGAGTACCTTACCAACCTTGAAAAGAGGAAGGATGAGGTGCGTAAATCTATAACCGAACAGGGCAAGATGACAGACGAGATAGAGAGCGCTATCGCCGCATGTACTACCCTTACAGAGATTGAGGACGTATATCGCCCCTACAAGCAGAAGAAAAAGACGCGCGCTTCTGTTGCAATCGAGCGTGGGCTTCAAGGGCTTGCCGACTTCATTCTTGCGCAGGAGGGCGACCCCTATGCCGAGGCGGACAAGTATATAAACGAAGAAAAGGGCGTGGCTGACAGACAGGCGGCAATTGACGGAGCAAAGGACATTATTGCCGAAATTATATCTGATAATGCAGAGCTGAGAAAAAAGCTTAGAACGCTGTTCGAAAATCATGGCGAGCTTCAAGTTAAAATGGTCAATGACGACGGCAAGGGAACATACGCAATGTATGCCGATTATGCCGAGCTTGTCCCTGAAATTAAAGACCACAGGATTCTCGCCATAAACAGGGGTGAAAAGGAGGAATGCCTTAAAGTAAAGCTCTACTTCAACCCCGACCTTGCAAAACGTGTTTGCGCGGCAAAATACGTAAATTCTGACGGAGTCTGTGCAAAACTTATAGAGGAAGCTGCCGATGACGGCTACGACAGGCTTATAGAACCTTCGATAGAGCGCGAGGTTCGTTCGGCTCTGTCCGAGCGCGCAGGCGAGCAGGCAATAAAGATGTTTGAAGTCAACCTTCGTCCCCTTTTGTTGCAACCGCCTGTAAAGGGCAAGGTCACCCTTGGTCTTGACCCTGGTTACAGAATGGGGTGCAAGGTTGCCGTCGTAGACGAAACAGGCAAGGTGCTTGCCACCTCTGTAATCTATCCCGTTCCGCCCCACAATAAGGTGGAAGACGCAAAAAATATTATAAAAGACTTCATAAATAAATACAATGTAGATGTAATTTCCATAGGCAACGGCACAGCGAGCAAGGAAACCGAGATATTTGTTGCCGACCTTTTGAAAGAGGTCGACCGCGATGTAAGCTATATCGTTGTAAACGAGGCAGGCGCCAGCGTATACTCTGCCAGTCCGCTTGCCGCGGAAGAATTCCCCGACTACGACCTGAACGTGCGCTCGGCTATATCCATTGCGCGCAGATTGCAGGACCCTCTTGCCGAGCTTATAAAAATAGACCCCAAATCAATAGGCGTTGGTCAGTATCAGCATGACGTTGACCAGAAGAGGCTCGATAAAACTTTGGGGGGAGTGGTAGAGGACTGCGTCAACAGCGTCGGCGTAGACCTGAACACAGCCAGTGCGTCGCTGTTGCGCCATGTTTCGGGGCTCAATGCAGGCATAGCCAAGAATATCGTATCTTACCGCGAATCTAACGGCAAGTTTACCGCACGTTCGCAGCTTCTCAATGTCAGCAAGCTGGGTTCAAAGGCGTACGAGCAATGTGCAGGCTTTTTGCGTATTCCGGGCGGGACTAACATACTCGATAACACCGCCGTACACCCCGAATCGTACGAAAAGGCAGAAAAACTGCTCGCCCTCTTCGGGTATACCGACGAAGACTTAAAGGGCGGTAATTTAGCTGAACTTCCTGCAAAGGTAAAGACCTTCGGCGAAAAAAAGGCTGCCGAATATGTAGGGCTCGATACCGCAACACTTTCCGACGTAATTCAGGAACTTATCCGACCTGGCAGAGACATAAGGGACAGCCTTCCCCACCCCGTGCTGCGCAAAGATATCATGGGTATAGAGGACTTGCATGAGGGCATGGTGGTAGAGGGCACCGTCCGCAACGTCATAGACTTCGGCGCATTCGTCGATATAGGCGTTCATCAGGACGGACTTGTGCATATCTCCGAAATTACAGACAGGTACATACGGCACCCCTCCGATGTTCTTAAAGTCGGTCAACAGGTGCGCGCCGTAGTAATAAGCGTTGACGTCAAAAAACAACGCATAGGTTTGTCGCTCAAACAGGTCAAAAAAATGACAAATTGACTTGACATTGCACAGCGGTTATTATAAAATTTATTTGTAATTTTGCGGAGGATATGGTTTATGTTGGAAAAAATAGCTAAAATTCTCGGCGACCAGCTCGGTGTAGACCCTGCTACGATAAATGCCGATACAGATATTATAAAGGACCTCGGGGCAGATTCCCTCGATGTGGTAGAACTTTTAATGACTTTGGAAGAGAACGGGGGTAAGACTATTCCCGAGGAGCAGGTTCAGAATATTAAAACTGTTGGCGATATTGCCAAGGTTTTAGAAACACTCTGATTTTCAGTATTGATTCAGGCGCGGTAATTTAAGCCGCGCCTTTCCATTTTTTGCGCCATTTTGTGCAGACCGTTATAAAAGCGGGCGCGGCTATAATAGCCGCGCCCGCATTTTGCGTTATATTATAATGTTTATCAGCCGTTTGGGAACGATTATAAACTTTTTTATAATCTTTCCCTCTATAAGCGGCGCTATATCGGCATTTGCCTTCACCAGCGCCTCAATCCCGTCATTTCCCATGTCGGAGGGGATATTTATCTTTGCCTTTATCTTGCTGTTTATCTGCACGGCATATTCAAAACTGTCCTCGCCGCACTTGCTCTCGTCATACTTCGGCCACTTTTCATATGCCATAGTGCCTTTGTGACCGAGCACTTCGTTCCAAATCTCCTCGGTTATAAAGGGGGCAAGGGGGTTCAGCAGTTTAATAAAGCCTTCGGCGTACTCTTTTGGGAATTTTCTGCCCTCGCCTGTTTCCTTATAGACGGCGTTTATAAACACCATCATCTGCGATATTGCGGTATTTACTTTGAGCGCCTCGTAGTCCTCACCAACTTTTTTAACCGTCTGGTGGTAAATCTTTTCAAGGTTTTTGTTGCCTTCCGCGCCTATTGCGTTCATATCAAAGTACAGGCGGTGTATTCTGTCTATAAATTTTTTAATGCCCTCTATGTTGGCTGTGTTCCATGGTTTGGTATCGGCAACGGGACCCATAAACATTTCGTACATTCTTAAAACATCTGCGCCGTAATCGCGCACCACGTCGTTGGGGTTTATCACATTGCCCTTGGATTTAGACATCTTCTCGCCGTCCTCACCCAAAATCATGCCCTGGTGGAACAGTTTCTTGAACGGCTCTTTGCAGGGTACGAAGCCCTTGTCATACAGGAAGTTATTCCAGAAGCGTGAATACAACAGGTGTCCCACAAGGTGCTCCTTGCCGCCACAGTAAAAGTCTACGGGCATCCAATGTTTCAGCAGCTCGTAATCGGCAAACTGCTTGTCGTTGTGGGGGTCGCAGTAGCGGAGGAAGTACCATGAAGAGCCTGCCGAACCTGGCATGGTTGCAGTCTCTCTCTTTCCTTTTATGCCGCCAACCGTCAAGTTTACCCAATCTTTTGCGTTGTCTAGCGGAGCTTTGCCGCCGCGCGCCTTGTAATCTTTTAAAGGGGGGAGGGTAAGGGGCAGCTCGTTTTCGCTGAGTTCAACATCTCTGCCGTCTGCAAGGTGTACTATGGGTACAGGCTCGCCCCAATAGCGTTGGCGCGCAAATATCCACTCGCGCAGTTTGTAAGATACCGCTCTCTTTCCGCAGCCGTGCTTTTCCAGCCAGTCTGCCATTCTGTCTATGGCGTCCTGCTTGTTCAGACCGTCCAAAAAATCAGAATTTATGTGTACGCCGTCACCTGTGAACGCTTCCTTTTCTATATCGCCGCCTTTGAGCACCTGAATTATGGGGATTCCAAACTTTTTGGCAAACTCATAGTCCCTCGTATCATGTGCGGGCACTGCCATAATTGCGCCCGTGCCGTAAGAGGTAAGTACGTAGTCGCTTATCCATACGGGAATTTTCTTGCCGTTTACGGGGTTTATTGCGTATGCCCCCGTAAATGCGCCCGTCTTTTCCTTGTTTAATTCTGTCCTCTCTAAATCAGACTTGCTTGCACAGGTAGCCTTGTAAGCCTTGACTTCGGCGCGCCTTTCGGGCGTTGTAATGCTGTCCACAATGGCGTGCTCTGGTGCGAGAACGCAGTAGGTAGCTCCGAAGAGCGTGTCGCAACGGGTGGTGAACACTGTAAACTTTTCGTTGGTGCCGTCTACGGCAAAGTCTATGTTCGCGCCCACCGATTTGCCTATCCAGTTGCGTTGCGCCGTCTTTGAAGCTTCTGGCCAGTCAAGTTCGTCCAGTCCCTCCAACAGGCGCTCGGCGTACTTGTTAATGTCTATAACCCATTGCTTCATATTCTTTCGCACCACAGGGTAGCCGCCGCGCTCGCTCTTGCCGTCTATAATCTCATCATTGGCAAGCACTGTCCCCAGCTCTTCGCACCAGTTTACGGGCACGTCTGCATACCGTGCAAGTCCTGCCTTATACAGCTGTATGAATATCCACTGCGTCCACTTGTAGTAAGAGGGGTCGCAGGTAGAAACCGTCTGCGTGTAGTCATACGAAAGTCCCAGCATTTTCAGTTGCGAGGTAAAAGTGGCAATGTTCCTCTCGGTAAATTCAGCAGGGTCGTTGCCCGTTTTTATAGCGTACTGTTCGGCGGGTAGACCGAATGAATCGAAGCCTATGGGGTGCAGAACGTTATAGCCTTGCATACGCTTCATTCTTGCAATTATGTCCGTCGCCGTGTAGCCTTCGGGGTGTCCTACGTGCAACCCTGCCCCAGAAGGGTAGGGAAACATATCAAGCACGTAGTACTTGGGTTTTGAAAAGTCGTGCAGGTCGGTGTGGAAGGTTCTGTTTTTCTCCCAGTACTTCAACCATTTTTTTTCTACCTGATTAAAATTAGTGTATGCCATATCCATTTCCTGATATTTATTCCCGTACATTATACATAAATTTATGCATTATAGCAAATATTTTTAGCGTCAAAGTTGTTGACAAACCGCATGAAATGGAATAATATAAGAGTGCGGTCAGAGAGATAAGTACCGTCCGTAAACCTTTCAGAGAGCGGAGCCTGAGGCTGTAAGTTCCGCAGGTCAACGGGCAGCGGGAAACCACTCTTCATAAAATGGCGGCAACTTTAAAGGCGGCCCCTCAGGGCAATTAAGGTGGAACCGCGCAAAATCGGCTTTTGCGTCCTTAAACATTTCTGCTTTTGCAGAGTTGTTTGGGGCGTTTTTGTTTATTTTTTACTCTTTATATTTAGGAGACATAGAATATGAAAGTTTATCTCAAAAACGGCGACGCATTGACTGTGGAAAAGGGTGCAAAGTATATCGACGCGGCAAAAGCCATCAGCGATTCGCTGGCAAGAAATGCCGTGGCTGTAAAGGCAAACGGTGAGCTGCGCGACCTTTCGGCGACCGCGTCCGATGGCGAAACGTTGGAGTTCGTTACCCTTAAAGACAAAGAGGGTATACAGGTCTACCGTCATACCTGCGCGCATGTGCTTGCGCAGGCGGTAAAGACCATTTTTCCCACCTGCAATCTTGCGATAGGTCCCGCAATAGATAACGGCTTTTACTATGATTTCGACTTCAACACGCCCATAACGCAGGAGGACTTTGAGAAGATAGAAGCAGAAATGGGCAAGATTATAAAGGCAAACGTGCCCATAGAGCGCTTTGAGCTTTCAAAAAAGGAAGCCTTGGAGCTCATGAAAAAGTTCAAGGAAAAGTACAAGGTCGAGCTCATAAAAGAGCTTCCCGAAGATTCGGTCATATCATTCTATAAGCAGGGTGCGTTCACCGACCTCTGCCGCGGACCGCATCTGCCTTCCACCGGCAAAATAAAGGCATTTAAGCTCGTCTCACTTGCAGGCGCTTACTGGCGCGGCAACGAGAAGAACAAAATGCTCACCCGAATTTACGGCGTTGCGTTCGCCAAAAAGGACGAGATGCAGGCATACTTTGAAATGCTCGAAGAGGCAAAAAAGCGCGACCATATCAGGCTCGGCAAGGAACTTAAACTCTTCACTCTTTTAAACGAAGGCAGGGGGTTTCCTTTCTTTTTACCCAACGGCATGGTGCTCAAAAACACTCTTACTGAATACTGGCGCCAGTTGCACCGCAGGGAGGGGTATGTCGAAATTCAGTCGCCTGTAATCCTCAACCGCTCGTTGTGGGAAACTTCTGGGCATTGGAACCATTACAAGAACAACATGTATACCACCTCGATAGACGGCGAGGACTGCGCCATAAAGCCCATGAACTGCCCTGGTGGTATGCTCGTCTATAAGTTCGAGCCTCACAGCTACAAAGATTTCCCCATAAGAATGGGCGAAATGGGACTTGTGCACAGGCATGAAAAGAGCGGTCAGCTGCACGGGCTGTTTCGCGTGCGTTGCTTCACGCAGGACGACGCCCATATCTTCATGTTGCCCGAACAGATTGCCGACGAGATAAAGGGGGTGGTAAGGCTCACCGACGAAATTTACAGCCGCTTCGGTTTCAAATATAAGGTGGAACTCTCCACCCGTCCCAAGGACAGTATGGGCACCGAGGAGGAGTGGAACACTGCAACCGACGCACTGCGCACGGCGCTCGACGAACTCGGCTGCAAGTACGAGATAAACGAGGGCGACGGTGCCTTCTACGGTCCAAAGATAGATTTCCACCTTCAAGACAGCATCGGCAGAACGTGGCAGTGCGGCACCATTCAGCTCGACTTCCAAATGCCTCAACGCTTTGAACTTGAATATGTAGGCGAGGACGGCGAAAAGCACCGCCCCATAATGATACACCGCGCCATCTTTGGCTCTATTGAACGTTTCATAGGAATTTTAATAGAGCACTATGCTGGCAAATTCCCTGTATGGCTCTCCCCTGTGCAGGTCAAGGTGCTCTCTATAACCGACAGGACCAAAGATTACGCACAATCTGTGTGCAACATGCTCAAAGAACGCGGTGTGCGCGCGGAGTGCGACGTGCGCAGCGAAAAGATTGGCTACAAGATACGTGAAGCCAAGCTCGAAAAAATTCCCTATGTGCTCGTTGTGGGCGACAGGGAGGCGGAAGAGGACACCGTCAACGTCAATAAGCGCGGCGACGAAGAAAAGCCTACGGTCACCATAGGGCAATTTACCGAAACCGTGTTGAAAGAGATTGCAGAAAAAACGGTTTTCTGATAAAAAATGTATCCGTCGGCGGCAAAAATATTTGACAACCGTCCGCTGTATGTAGTATTATTTACGGGCAAAGCAAAGGCAACCCCTTTCGCCGTGCGGAGTATCTGTTCGGCTTATAATGATTTTTCTGCTCCTCCGCGCCAAGCGCGGCGGCAGTATGTAGTCATTCACGGGTTGCTTGTGCAGCCCGTTTTTTTTCGGGCGAAAATAATGTGAGAGGTAAAAGACTTATCAAAGACTCTTATTCCATCAACGAAAGCATCCGCGACAGGGAGATAAGGTTGATAGGCAGTGACGGCGCAATGCTCGGCGTAATGCCCACGTCGCAGGCGCTCCGCCTCGCCTATGAGCAGGAGCTCGACCTTGTAAAAATATCTCCCACGGCAAAACCTCCCGTATGCAAAATCATGGACTATTCAAAGTTCAAATACGAGCAGGCAAAAAAGGATAAGGAGAACCGCCGCAACCAGAATATAGTCGAGCTCAAAGAAATAAGGCTCTCTATGACGATAGACGTAGGCGACATCGCCGTAAGGACAAAGCAGTGCCTCAAATTTTTAGAGGCAGGCAACAAAGTCAAAGTGTCTATAAGGATGAAGGGCAGGGAAAATTCCCGCTCTTATCAGGGCGTTAAGGTCATGGAAAACTTCTTTGAGGGGTTAGACGGAAAGGCGGTTATGGATAAAAAGCCTACGACCGAGGGCAGGCACATTATAATGATGCTCTCCCCTGCCAAGTCGTAAGCAATCGCTCTCACTTTAATTCAAGAACAAATTTCGGAGGTCAACAATATGCCCAAGCAGAAATCACACAGCGGCAGTAAAAAGCGCTTCTGGCTCACTTCCACTGGCAAGGTAAAGAGGACGCACGGCGGAAAGAACCACAAGGCAGAAACCAAAAACAGGAAGAGGAAGAGGAATCTGCGCAAAAACACTCTCGTTTCTTCTGCGCAAGAAGCCAACGTAAAAGCTATGATTCCCTATAAGAATTAAAGGAGGAACCGTAAAATGCGTATTAAAAGAAGTGTAAACGCGCTTAAAAAGCGCAGGAAGATAATGCGCCTTTCCAAAGGCTATTTCGGAAACAAATCAAAATCTTACAGAATAGCCCGCGAGGCTGTGATGAAGTCGTTAAACTACGCCTTCATCGGCAGAAAGCTCAGAAAGCGCGATATGCGCAGTCTGTGGATAGCAAGAATCAACGCCGCCGCAAGGATAAACGGTCTTTCCTATTCAAAGTTTATGCACGGGCTTAAAGTTGCCGGCATCAATCTCAACAGAAAGGTGCTTGCCGACCTCGCCGTAAACGACGCCGCGGCTTTTGCCGCTCTTGCCGAAAAGGCAAAGGCTGCCGTTTAAAAAGAATATGCAAGTTAAGCCTTGAAATACAGGCTTAATTTTTTGCTTTTTATGATTATTCAGTCAAGAACAAACCCCAAAGTAAAGGCTATGGCGGCCCTCAAAGATAAAAAGTTCAGGCGTCTGCGCGGCGAGTACCTCGTCGAAGGCGTAAAAATGGTGGACGAATGTCTTTCGGCAGGTTGCAAAGTAATTTCGGTTATGTGTACCGAAGAGTATGCGCAAAGATTTGCCGCCGCAGACATCGTTTCGCGAGAGGTGTTTGCTGCCGTCTCCGACGAAAAAAGCCCGCAGGGCGTACTTGCTTCGGTAGAACTGCCCCAAACACGCCTCCGTCCCCCGAAGGGCAGGTGTCTGCTTTTGGACGGTTTGCAGGACCCTGGAAACGTAGGTACAATCGTGCGCACGGCAAATGCCGCAGGCTATACAGATTTATATCTCATAAACTGTGCCGACCCGTTTTCTCCCAAGGCGGTGCGCGCCAGTATGAGCGGCGTATTTTTTGTAAACATAATGCAGGGCAATGAAGAAGAGGTACTTTCAGCCCTCAGCGGTATACCTCTCGTGTGCGCCGATATGGACGGGGAAAGTGCCTACGATTTTGCTCCGCCGCCAGTATTTTGTCTTTGCATAGGCAGCGAGGGGGCGGGACTGGGTAATGCCGTGCGCGCGGCTGCCGACCATGTAGTCGGACTGCCCATGCGCCCCACCTGCGAAAGTCTAAACGCCGCAGTTTCCGCAGGCATTTTGATGTATCTTGCGGGCATGCCCCGCAACAGTAAAGGAGGTTAAAATATGTCAGGTCATTCCAAATGGCACAATATACAGGCTAAAAAGGGCAAGACGGACGCCGCACGCGCGGCCGTGTTCACTAAATTAGGCAGGGAACTCGCCGTTGCCGCAAAGGGCAACCCCAACCCCGATACAAACAGTAAGCTTGCCGATGTAATAGCTAAGGCAAAGGCTGCCAACATGCCCAACGACAACATAAAGCGTTCTATCGCGCGCGCCGCGGGCGAAATGAGGGACAAGGAGTATAAAGAGCTAACCTACGAAGGTTACGGAGTGGGCGGCTCTGCCGTAATAATAAATACCCTTACGGACAACATAAATAGAACGGCGGGCGATGTGCGCGCCGCCATGTCGCGTTGTGGAGGTCAGATGGGCAACGCTGGCTGTGTATCTTATATGTTTGATAAAAAGGGTTATATCGCCATAGAGCGTACGCCCGACCTTGACGAAGATACAATGATGGAGTACTGTCTTGACGCTGGCGCAGACGACTACACCGTGCAGGACGATGCCTACGAAATATACTGCTCGCCCGAAAGTTTCTCCGCCGTGCGCACCGCACTTGAAGGCAAGGGCGTCAGCTTCTTTGAAGCCGAGGTGAAGATGGTTCCGCAGAACTATATCACCCTCGATGCAGAAAAGCTCGAAACTTTTAAAAAGATGCTCGATAAACTTGAAGAGCTCGACGATGTGCAGAACGTCTACCACAATGTGGAAATGCCCGAAGAGAGTGACGAGTAATTTTTGCCCTGCTGTATTTTTTTGCAGTAAAAGACAGCATTTTAAAAGCCATACGTTAACAAAAATGCCAAATTATAGTCAAAAATCTAAAAAAGCCGCGCTTGCGCGGCTTTTTTATGTAATCATTTTTTTTGCATGCATAATCTTTGTGTCGTTGCAAAATATAATAACAAGCGGCGACGCTTTAATCATATAGTTTGTTTTAAGGCGTCGCCATTTTTTTTGCGACTCTTTGAAACAGACGCGGGAGGTGTTTACTCTATAAAAGTAAACACCTCCTATGTATTTTAGCAGGGTTTTTAGTATAAAATATTGTATGCGCAGAGTTTTTGCAATTATATGTGCCTGCCTGTGTATGTGCGCGCTCGGTGGCGGAACGTATGCCGCGCTTTCGTATGGGGCGGAGGGCAAAGATGTCTCCGAAAGTCTTACAGTGCTTACGTTGTGGCAGATAGACAGCTTCGAGGGTGGCATGGGGTCGAGGGCGGAATATCTTGCGGCGTTGGGTAAGCAGTTTTCTGAGGAAAATAATACCTATATAGAGGTAACATCGCTTACGGCAGAGGCGGCTCGCGCCAATATAGAGAGCGGCACCGTGCCCGACATGATTTCGTACGGGGCAGGTTTTTACGGAATAGAGGGGGTTATTGCAGATAAATACTCTGCCACGGCGTGGTGCAGGGGCGCATATTGTCTGCTTGCAATAGGCGATTCGGACTTTTCGGATGTGACGGCGGAAAACACCGTTATAAACGAGGGGAAAGATAATCTTGCAACGGCGGCGGCTCTCTTTGTCGGTGTAGACGGCGCAGATTATTACTCGCCGACCTCGGCTTACTTGCAGTTGCTCAACGGCAAGTACAAATATCTTTTGGGCACCCAGCGCGACATTGTCCGCCTTACAGTACGCGGAGCTCAATTTTCCGTTAAGGCGCTCACTGAGTTTAATGACCTCTACCAATATATTTCTGTGCTCGCCACTGCTCAAAAGGGTGAACTTTGCTACAACTTCACGCAGTACATAATCTCCCATAGCGAAGAACTTACAGATATTTCTATGATGATGGATGGTTACCGACTTTATAGCAGTGCGCTCGGCGAGCTTGAAGGGCTTTCATTCGATTATACAGTATCTCCCATAGTCTCACAGCAGACCTATGAAAGACTTAAAAATGCAGTCAACGACGGCGATATAAATCTGTTGAAAACCTTACTCAAATAATTGAAAAAAACAAAAAAAAATGTTATAGTAGAAGGAGAGAAAATGTTGGGAAGTGCGGATATTTTTGCCAAGGTAGAGCGGCAGTATTGCTTCGACCTTGCCGCTAACACTACCTATGGCTGCGGTGGCACGGCAAGAGTGGCGTATTTTCCCAAAGACGAGGATGAGATAGCGGCGGTCTTTTCCAACATTAAAGAGAGAGGAGAGCGCCTCTTTGTGCTCGGTGGGGGCTCTAATGTGCTTGCGCAGGACGGAATGTTCGACGGAACTATTCTATCCTCTGCGGGAATACATAATATTGCAGTCCTTCCCGACGGCAATTTGCTTTGCGGTGCTGGGGTGAGGATAGCCGACCTTCTCGCCCTGTGCCAAAGGGAGGGTTTTGGCGGACTTGAATATCTTGCAGGGATTCCAGCAACGGTGGGTGGCGCCGCCTATATGAACGCAGGAGCCGCTGGTAAAAGTATATCAGAAAATATTGTTTATGTCAGAATTTATGACGGTATGTTCCGCAATTTAAGTAAAGTAGACTGTAATTTTACATATAAACATAGTACTATGCGTGACATAAACTGTGTAATTTGTGCCGTTTGTCTTGCAGTTTCGCGTTCAACGAGCCAACTTGTAGGGCGCGCCATTAAAGACAGTCTGTTAAGGCGTTCGGCTCTGCCCAAGGGCAGAAGCTGTGGCTGTGTCTTTAAAAACCGTTGCGGCGTAAGTGCAGGCAAAATAATTGAGGCCGCGGAGCTGGGCGGCACGAGGTTTGGCGGTGCACAGGTAAGTCTCGCGCACGCTAATTTTATTATCAGCAGTGGCAGGCGTTCGCAAGACGTTTATGCGCTCATTCAGCAGGTTAAACGCGTTGTCCGCAGAAGACTGGGTATTCTGCTCAACGAAGAAGTATGCTACATCGGAGATTTTGAATGATTCTTACGGGAGATTATCACACGCACACGCCGTACTCTCACGGTAAAAACACCGTAATGGAGAATGCAGTTGCGGCAAAAAATGTCGGACTTAAAGCGGTGGGCATTACCGACCACGGCTTCAACCACGTTATATTTGGGCTCAGACGGAGAAAACTTGCCGCTCTGCGTTCCGAATGTACTGCGGCTGAGGCGGCGACGGGTGTAAAGGTGCTGATGGGTATGGAGAGCAACCTCACCTCGATTGACGGCGATACCGACATGAGGGAGGATGACCTTCAATATTTTGATTTATACCTTTGCGGTCTGCACGAGGTGCTGTGGTATAAAAATCTCCGTTCGGCATATAAGCTGTCGTTTAAAAATTATATGACGCACAAGCTTGGCAAGCGTCCTTCCGAAAGTTTGGTTCGCGATACCACGCGCGCCTTTGTTCAAGCTGTAAAAAATCACCCTATAGATATCATTACTCATATCAATTTCAGGTGTTGCTGTAATCTTGAAGAGGTGGCAAAGTGTTGCGCCGACTACGGCACATATATCGAGATAAATACAAAAAAATACCACGTTTCGCCTGAGGAACTCAATCTTATGGCAAATGTCGGGGCGCGCTTTGTGATAGATTCAGACGCGCACTCCGCAGGCAGAGTGGGTGATATAAAGATTGCCGAGCAGATTCTGTCGCAGGCGAGCGTTCCGTTGGCGGTGATTGACAACATAGACGGCAGAGAGCCGAAGTTCCGTTTTGCAGAGTACAAGCGTACGCATTTGTGAGAGTAAAATTATGACGAACTTCACCGAAGAAATTAAGACGGAAGTCATAAAAAATTATGCAGGCGACAGGCAATGCGGAATTGCTCTGCTTTCGGCATTCATACGTACAGGCGGCAGTCTTATCAAGGAGGGTGGGCAGTACGGCTTTGAACTTTCTACCGAAAGCGAGCTTATTGCACAGTTCTTTTGCGACCTCATAGAGAATGTATTCGGGCTGGAAGTCAGCGGCTTTTCCTCCCGTTCCGACGTTGCAAGCGGAAGGGACAAACTTGTCTTTTCCTGCGTGGGGGAAGAGGCAGAACGTATTTTAAAAGAAGGCGGTATCCTCGGAAGGGACGAAGAGGGGTATTTTTTGGATTTTTCTATCTCTTCAAGGCTTTTGCGTGAGGAGGCAGGTGCCTACGTAAAAGGGGCATTTCTCGGTGGCGGGAGCTGTACCGTCCCCGACCTTAAAGGTTACAGCCGTACAGGCTATCACCTCGAAGTAGTCTTTCGCAACAGAATTACGGCGGGCGATTTTTCCTCGCTGCTGTGTTCGTTTGATATACTTGCTAAACAGGTCATGCGAAAGGACAGTGCAGTCGTCTATCTAAAAAGCATAGAGGCGCTGTCTGCACTATTAGAAGTAATCGGCGCCCGTGTCTCACGCGAAAAGTTGAACGGCATTGCCCGCTTCAAAGATAATCTCAATAACGAAAACAGGGTGAACAACTGCTCCGTATCCAACATAGACAAAACAGTTTCGGCTTCCGTCAGGCAGGTTCAGGCAATAGACGTTATCCGTACTACCATAGGACTTCAAAGTTTAGATGAAAATCTTTTTTCGGTTGCAGAAGGCAGGCTCGCCGACAAAAATGCATCTATGCAGGAGCTTGCCGACAGGCTAAAAATCTCAAAGAGCTGTTTAAATCACCGTATACGAAAAATAATGGCAATCGCGCAGTCGCTCGACAGGGACTGAGATTGTCTGATACCGAGGTTAAATATGACCGACTTTGTGCATCTGCACCTTCATACCGAGTATTCCCTGCTCGACGGTGCGTGCAAAATTGACAACCTGATAGAGCATTGTAAGGAAAACGGCATAGACGCCGTGGCTATAACAGACCACGGGAATATGTACGGCGCCCTTCATTTTGCTGAAAAGGCGGCTGTGGCAGGCATTAAGTACATTATTGGTTGCGAGTTTTACGTTACCAAGAATATGCACGACAAGTCCTCGAATATATCCGAGCACCTTATATTGCTTGCCAAGAACAAGGAGGGTTATAAAAATCTTGTCCAGCTCGATTCCATGGCGTTTGTCGACGGCTTTTATTACAAGCCGAAGATAGACTATGATGTACTTAAAGAACATTCCAAGGGATTAATCTGTCTTTCGGCGTGCGTTGCAGGGGGTATTCCGCGCAGATTGCTTGCAGGAGACTACGAGGGTGCAAAATCGCTTGCGCTTAAACTTCAAAGTATATTCGGCGAGGATTTTTACATAGAGGTGCAGAACCATGGGCTCGACGACGAGCGGATTGTGTTACCTTTGCTGGTACAACTTGCCGAAGAAATAGGCGCAGAAGTTGTTGCGACCAACGATGTGCACTATATTTCCAAAGAGGACGCTGAAATGCAGGACGTCCTCATGTGCATACAAATGAAAAAGACGCTTGACGACCCCAAGCGGCTCAAATTCGAAACAAACGAGTTCTACTTCAAGAGCGGGGAAGAGATGGCAGAGCTGTTCCCTGCGCTCCCCCGTGCAATATCCAACACGAGGGTGATTGCCGATAAGGTAACAGAGCCTGCTTTTAACTTGAAAAACGGGTATCCGGAGCGTGACGTAACGCTTGTCCCGGGTTATGACCCGCCCGACGGCAGCGACCCCAAAGATTATCTTCGAAAACTCACCGACGAAGGGTTGAAGAGGAGGTACGGCACCGTCACCGAAAGGGAGCGCTCACGCGCCGACTACGAGCTGGACGTTATCTGTTCGATGGGCTATGCCGAGTATTATCTCATCGTGTGGGACTTTATAAATTGGTCACGCGAGCACGGAATACCTGTCGGCCCGGGACGCGGTTCGGGCGTTGGCTCAATTGTTGCCTACGCCATAGGAATAACCGATGTAGAGCCGCTGCAATACGACTTACTATTTGAAAGATTTCTCAACCCCGACCGCGTTTCCATGCCTGACTTCGATATTGACTTCTGCACGGAGAGGCGCGAGGAAACTATTGAGTACGTGCGGCAGAAGTACCATCCCGAAAACGTCTGCCAGATAGTTACTTTCGGCACGATGGCGGCAAAAAACTCAATAAAGGACGTCGGCAGAGTTATGCGCGTGCCGTATTCCGAAACGGACAGGCTTACCAAGATAATGGACGGCAAGACTTCTATCGCCGACCTTCTCGGTCTTAATATAGATAAGACCAGAAAAAAGCTTGAAGCTGAAACTGACGAGGACAAGCGCTCTTCAATTTCCGAAAAGCTGGGCGAGTTGCAATTGGCGCGCAATGCCGAGTTCTGCGAGCTTTATGAAAATGACGACACCCTTCACTCTGTCATAGACATGGCGAGAAAGATAGAGGGGATGCCAAGGCAGACGGGCATGCATGCCGCCGGCGTTGTCATTTGCCGCAAAAAGATAGCGGATAACGTTCCGCTCTCACGAAACGGCGATGATATAACCACGCAGTTTGTGGCAAAAGAGATAGAGTCCCTCGGTATGCTCAAAATGGACTTTCTCGCACTCGTCACGCTTACAGATATAAAGAAGTGCCTCGACTACATCCGCGAGGATTATGGCATCGAGGTCGACTTTTCTAAAATAGGGTACGAGGACGCGGGCGCATACGAGATTATATCCGAGGGCGATACCGACGGCGTATTTCAGCTTGAAGCAGGCGGCATGAAGAAGTTCATGCGCCAGTTAAAACCCGATACGCTGGAAGACCTTATAGCCGGCGTTTCTCTGTACCGTCCTGGTCCTATGAAATTCATTGATTCTTTCTGTGCACGCAAGCACGGGCGAGAGGAGATTGCCTACGACTGTCCGCAGGAAGAAAAGATTTTAAAGGTTACCTACGGCATACCCGTCTATCAGGAGCAGGTCATGCAGATATTCCAGGACCTCGCAGGTTTCTCTCTGGGCGAAGCCGACCTCGTCCGCAGGGCTATGGGCAAGAAAGATAAAAAGACTCTGCTTGCCCAGCGTGACAAATTTATACACGGCGGCACCAGCGACGTAAACGGCTCTCACATACAGGGTTGCGTTTCAAACGGCATATCTGCTGGTGTGGCTTCAAAGATATTTGCCGACATGGAGGGGTTCGCGTCTTACGCTTTCAATAAGTCCCACGCTGCGGCATACGCAACGCTCGCATATCAGACGGCTTGGCTGAAAAGGTACTATATAAAAGAATTTATATGCGCCCTGCTCAATAACCGTCTTAACAAGATTGAAGAAATCACAAAGTATGTAATTTACCTCAAAGGAAAAGGGTTCAAGGTGTTCTCGCCCGATATAAACCGCAGCAAGACGGCATTCTCTGTTGAAAACGACGGCGTACGTTTCGGTCTTTCGGCTCTGCGTGGCACTGGGCAGGCGGTGTGCGACCTCGTGATTGAAGAGAGGAACAGGGGCGGAGATTTTTCCGATTTCCCCGACTTTATCTCGCGGTGCGCTCCCTTCCTGAACAAGCGCATAATAGAGGGATTGATATGTTCGGGAGCTTTCGATTCCATGGGTGTATACCGCTCGCAGCTCATGCTTGTATATGATTCGCTCTATATGCGCGCCGTGGGAATGGCAAAGCAGAAGAGCGGGGCGCAGATAAGCCTTTTCGGTGAATTTATCGAGGAGGAAAAGCTGACAGCAGAATATCCTGACGTCCCCGAATATGAACTCAACGAAAAGCTCGCCAAAGAAAAGGAGGTTTTGGGCGTATACGTCAGCGGTCATCCCTTTGAAAAATATATGAACGAGTTTGCCGACTGCAACTTCAACTGCTCTCTGCTTGACGATTATACCGAAGATGAAGAAGGTGAACGCATTTATAACTCGGTAAAGAACGGAATGTCGGTAAATATGGGTGGCATTATAACCGCTTTCAAGCGCACCGTAACAAAGCGCACGGGCGCTCACATGGCATTCATCACGCTTGAAGATGTGTATGGCAGTGTAGAGTGCGTAGTGTTCCCTGCAATATACGAACGATACAGGGGTATTCTATCAAACGATAAAATAGTGCGTATATCTGGCAGGCTCGACCTTGAAAACGGCAAAGAACCTACCATAATTCTCGATAAAATAACTGAATTCACTCCCCCCGATGCCGCGTCTGAGGAAAAAACCGTTTCAAGTGCGGCAGAAAACAATAGGGGAACCCTTTGGCTCAATGCAAGTTTTTTAAACGACGACGAGTTTGCTGAGCTCCTTGCTATGCTTGCCAATTACGAGGGCGATACGGCATGCGCCATAAAGCGCGGAGATAAAAAATTCCGTTTAAGTTGCGGCGTAAACTACTGCCGCGGACTGGTAGCCGAGCTTGGAATCTTTCTCGGCGAGGCAGACGTGAAACTTGTTTAGCATGTCGATAATTCTTCTTTTTTGGTGAAAGATGCTAAATTGCACTTTTCTCAAAAAAACTATTGTAATTTTACAATCGGTCTGTTATAATATATAATTGTAAATAATTATACAATTGCAGTTTTTATATTTTGATATGGTGAATGGGTGCTGCAAGCGCGTTGCTTAAAACTGTTGTCACTTAAAAACTCGTTAAACGGAGGGTTTTATGAAGAGAATAGGTTTGCTTACGAGCGGCGGCGATGCCTCCGGGATGAACGCCTGCATAAGGGCGGTTGTGCGAAGTGCTCTATATTTCGGTATGGAAGTCTACGGTATCGAGCGCGGCTATCAGGGACTTATCGACGACGAGATGATGTCCATGGATATGCGTTCGGTCTCTGATATAGTCCAGCGCGGCGGCACAAAATTGCGCACAGCACGCTGTCTTGAAATGCTCACCAAAGATGGGCAGAAGAAGGCCGTACGTACGCTTGAAGCGCGTGGAATAGAGGGGCTCGTGGTCATAGGCGGCGATGGCTCGTTCAGGGGCGCCAAGTGCCTCTCCGAAGAGTACGGCATCCCCACCATAGGCATCCCGGGCACAATCGATAACGACCTTGAATATACAGACTATACACTCGGATTTGATACGGCGGTAAATACCTGCATAGACGTAATCAATAAGTTGAGGGACACAATGACCTCTCACGAGCGTATATCTGTTGTAGAGGTTATGGGCAGGCGTTGCGGCGACATAGCGCTGTATGCGGGCATTGCCAGCGGTGCAGAAATCATTGTCGTTCCCGAAGTAGTGTTCGACCTCGACGACATAGTTATGAAGATAGACCGTTCGCGTGCCAACGGAAAGCACTCCAATATCATAGTCGTTGCAGAAGGCGTATGCTCTGCCGATGAGTTTGCCAAGCAGTTGCAGTCCATTACAACATACTCTGTTCGTCCCACCACAATAGGTCACATACAGCGCGGCGGTTCGCCCTCTATGGCAGACAGAATGCTTGCCGCACAGTTCGGCAACAAGGCTGTGCGACTTTTAAACGACGGGATAGGCAACAGGGTGGTGGGTATACGTAAAAACGAAATTATAGATATGGACATCATCGAAGCTGTAAACATGAAGAAGAAGTTTAACTATGAACTCTACGAAACTCTTCAGATGATTTCCATGTAAAATTCGTGGGGCGGCTGTAAATGTAAGCCGACAGTTTGTAAGAGTGCATTACATGATTCTAAGTATATGTTTAAGCCCCTGCATAGACGTCAATATTGAAGTTGATGCACTAAGCGTGGGAAAAAATAATAAAATATTAAACAAGAGAATTTATTATACAGGCAAGGCGATAAATGTTGCGCGCGGGCTTAAAAGACTTGGCGCAGATGTTATGGCAACGGGCTTTATGTACCAGGACAACGGCAAACTTTTCGAGCAGGAATTGCAATATGAGGATGTGCCGTACAGTTTTGTCTGGTGCCCGGGGCGCGTACGCGAAAACTATAAGTTTGTAGACCGCAGGGCTATGCTCACCGAGGTGGACGATATCAGCGCCGAGGTGTCCGAAGAAAAAAAGGCAGAGCTCATTGCTCTTATTTCGACTTTGTCCTCAAATTGCGAAGCTGTGGTAGTTTCGGGAGGGCTTTCCCGCGGAATGTCTCCGTCTTTTTACCGCGATGTACTTTCCGCCGTTCCGCAGGGGGTAAAAAAGATTGTAGATACCTCTGGCGAAAGACTGTTTGAAGCGTTGAATTGCGGTGTAGACCTCATAAAGCCCAACCTTGAAGAGTTGCAGAACACCCTTTCCGTCACAATACGCAACCGGGAAGAGGCGCTTAACGGATGTCGGGAACTTTTAAGTAGGGGAGCAAAAAATGTAATGCTCTCGCTCGGAAAAGACGGGGCAATTTTTACGGACGGCATAAAAAGCTTTCATTGTAGGTCGATAAATGTTGCAATGAATTCTACGGTGGGTGCAGGCGACGGAATGGTTGCCGCCGCGACATTCGCCCTTACAAGGGGTTTGCCCATGAAAGAAATACTTCTTTGCGGAGTGGCTGGCGGCACTGCTGCGGTAACATCGCCCGACTCTATAACGTTCACGCGCGAAAAGTACGAGGAGATTCTTTCCACACTTGAAGTGACTGAAATATAAATACAAAAGCTGTCCGCCTGTGCGGTGACATGAATAAATAAGAGGGTTATATATTTATGTGGGATGCAGGCAGACCTTTAAAAATGCTCAATACGTTGCGCTATGACTCGTTTTTGCTGCAATGCATAATAGACGTGGATAAATACATAGCCAGCAGTAAAGAGGGGTACGACCTCTGCCGAAATTATATTCAGTACTGCTCATTCTGCAACAAGTGGGTTAAAAATCCATGTGCGTCGGCATACCTTGTGGGCAGTCACTTTAATTCAGTATGTCGGCTTTTAAACCAATGTTGTGTTACGGAATTGCCTGTCATACAGGCTATCACCGATATAGATAAGTACCTTATCAGCAAAACCGTGGACTTTGATGTCTGCGGCATGTATGCTCCTTTCTGCAAATTGTGCGTTAAAAGCGTACCCAATCCATGTGCAACGGCATATCTTAAATATATTACAGGACATAACAGAGAGCCTGCCAATCGCAGTCAAACTGTTACCGATGCGACAGAGGCGTGTGCTGTCACGACATATGAAATTGACGGATTCGCAGACAACGTTGTTTACGGGTCTGAAAAGGTAGTAGAGGAAGTAGTCTATAAGTCCGAGCTGCCTGCGCACAGTGATTGTGTAACTAAGCCCAATCGTCGTTTGATAAAAATTGCCACGGTAAGGCGGCGCACCATTATATCAAATAAAAATGGTGGGCGCATCAACTGAATAACTATTATTTATGCGCCGTTGTGCACGTTTGAGTGTGCGCAACGGTATATAATTTTTGTAAATAATCGCTTCCGTGCGAATTAATACAACCAAAAAAGCCTTTGGAGTTAAACAAGTTTACTGCATATGAATGTGATTGACAGACTTATCGAAATTTTATGTAGGGAGAGGGGTGAAAATCCTCCAAAACTTAGCGAGGAGCGCAGGCGCGACTATTTCCGTGCGCTTTGTAACGTACGGCAGCCTGCCCACATAAGTGAAGAGTTTATCTCTCTGCAAGACGAATACCTTTCACTCTGCACGCAAGAGCGAGGGGTGGTAGATATTAATTCACTGAATTACCGCGAAAATATTGCGTTGTGGCGGGGTGACATAACGCGGCTTAATGCCGATGCCATAGTAAATGCCTGCAACTGTAAGTTACTCGGCTGTTTTGAACCCCTGCACAGCTGTATAGATAACGCTATACATTCATGGGCTGGCGTGCAGGTGCGCCTCGATTGCAACGAAATGATGAAAGGCGCCAGTGAGCCCTGCGGAAGGGTGCGAGTTACAAAGGGCTATAATCTGCCTTGTCGTTATATCTTTCACACAGTCGGTCCTGAGGTCGACGAAAAAGTCACGGCGCGCAATCGTGTCGACCTTATTTCCTGCTACCGCTCCTGTATGGAAAAGGCGATAGAAATGGAGCTTGAAAGTATAGTCTTTTGCTGTATTTCAACGGGCGTTTTCGGCTATCCTAAACGAAAGGCTTGCGACGTTGCTGTGGAAACTGTAAAATCATATCTGTCGCAGGGTGCTGAACTCAAAGTCATTTTTAACGTTTTTTCTGCTGTGGATGAACAAATCTATGCTGCAAAGCTTGGTATTTAGTTTTAGTAGTATTTTAGTATAATGGGAAAGTATAACAATTTGCCCAAATTTTTTCAAATCTTCATAAAATGATTATTAACTGTAAATAATTTTGGTGTAAATTCTATATAACGCTTATAAGTTGTACCTTAGGAGAATGAATATGAAATTAAAAAAGATAATCGCCGCTGTGTTATGCTCGGCTGTGGTTGCGGTAGTTCCGTTCTTTGCCGCTTGCTCTTCTGATGTCTATGTTACTTCAATTGCAAAAACGGGGAGCGACGGGCTTACAGACACTTACACGATAACCTATTCCAACGGCTCGACTTCAACTTTTACCATTACAAACGGCAGCTCGTCTGCTGACGATATAGTAGAAGCTCTATGGGAGAAATATAAAGAGACGACGGGGCAAGACATTTCCTACGAAGATTTCCTTGAATTGTATCTTTCCGATGTGTCCTCGTCTACATCGATTGGCAATTGTCTGCTTTCAAGCATGAAGATTTATGCCGAGTTTATTGAAACTACTTCCGGTGGTGCGCCCGGGGCTAGTTCTTATTCATATATTAATATGTATACGGGCAGCGCGGTAATTTATAGAATGGAAGATGATGGTTATACTTATATATTAACTAACTACCACGTTGTATATGATTCAGATGCCGACACTACCAAAAACGGTGGCAATACACCGCGTAATATATACGGGTATTTATATGGTAGCGAGGGCGAGCCGACAGCTTCAACTGATAGTAATAGCTACGACTACGGCGAATACGCCATAAAGCTTGAATATGTAGGCGGCTCTGTTTCATCAGATATAGCCGTACTCCGAGCCAGTACAGAAGATATTAAGAAAATTAACGAATATGCTCAGGCAGTTACAATTGCAGACAGTTACAGTGTGGGTGATACGGCAATAGCAATAGGCAATTCCAATAACGAAGGCATAAGCGTAACTCAGGGTATTATAAGCACGGTAGACGAGTATATCTCTTTGAATATAGACGGCACTTCTCGTAGCTATCGCTCGATAAGGATAGACGCGTCAATATATAGCGGCAACTCTGGCGGAGGGCTGTTTAATTCAAGCGGCGAGCTTATAGGGCTGGCAAATGCAGGGAATTCAGACTACGAGAATATAAACTACGCCATCCCCTTAGAAATTGTTACAGGCACGGCAGACAACATAATCTACTATGCTACTGACAGTGACAGTTCGACAAGCGGAGCGTATACATTGAATACTAGCGGTTTAGAATTGTATTCGAAGAACTCTAAATACGTCTACGACAAAACGACGGGTAAAGGCGCAATAGAGGAAGATGTTGTGGTATCATCTGTTCCCTCATCGTCAATATTCAGTGGTCTAACAGCTGGCGACATTATTACAGCGCTTGTTGTGAACGGAACGTCTTATGCGATAACAAGAACGTTTACATTGTCTGACCTCGCACTCACATTGAGGACGGGCGATAAAATATATTTTGTATACGAGCGTGGCGGTAGTAGTTCTAACACTTCGGAACATATACTTGCAAAATCAGATTTTACTTCATTAGAATAAGTACAAGAGTGGGCGGCATAAAATGCCGCCCGTTTTGCATATTTTAGCAAAATAAATAGTACTATGCGTGACATAATAACGGATTTTTATATTATTTAAAAATAAAAAAGAGGTATCGCAACGCGATACCTCTATATAATGGGACTGTTAGCGGGATTTGTAAGGAGCGAGAGCGACGGAATAGAGATTGTTGCGCGAAGCGCTCCACAAAGGAGCGGAGCACCAATCTCGTCACGTTATTTCATTGAGCCGCTGACAGCCCAAAAGTAAAAGGTATCGCAACGCGATACCTCTACATAATGGAGCTGTTAGCGGGATTTGAACCCGCGACCTCGTCCTTACCAAGGACGTGCTCTACCTGCTGAGCCATAACAGCATTATTACGGCGGCGCACATTGCTGTCCGCCGCCAAACGGTTACTTTGCTATTATATGTTAATAGATTTGCATTGTCAATCAAATTTGTAAACAAAAAGGCAAATAATGTCGTTTAAATTTTGCGTCACCCGACTGTCTGCAAAGCGGTCTAATCGCTTTTATTCTCTCAATTATTTTTATAATCTTCTATAAATTTTTTCATGCAGGGGCAGGGGGTTCCGTTGCTGTCGTAGCCCGTGTCGTTGCAAATCGCGCAGTTGTAATGCGGTGTAAATTGCGAGCTGTCTATGCCGAGTATGTTCAGCCTGTCGGCTGCCTTCTTTTCGTCCGCGGCAATCTCGGCGGAAATTTTTTCGGTATTCTCTCCGCGCGCTTCGGCAAAGGCAAGTTTAATGTTGAGGGAGTCTATATTCTTTTTCAGAGAGTGGTATTCTGCATCTTTTTCCGCTTCGGCGCGCGCTTTTTCCGCCCTGTATTCCGCAAGCTGCCTCAACTCTGCGTAGTGGCGTTCGATTACTCCGCGGTCTATCGTGCCGCGGACACTGCCGCCCGCTTGCCTCTTTGCAGGGGCTTCAATGCCGTCTGGCGTGAAAACACCTGCGTTTTTCCATGACGAAAGCACGCCGTTCATATAAGCGACGGGGTTATTTTTACCTGCCGAAAGGTCTGCCGCCCTTAAAATCATTTCGTCAGAAAAGTTCCAGCCGCGCCAGCGCGAAAGGCTCTCTCTGTCGTGTGTGATTGTTCTGCGTGTGAGCCCGCACACAGATATAATGCGCCTTAAAAACTGTTCTTCGGCGTTTAACTTTTTCAAGTGGGAACTTACCGCGCCGCCGTCTACTATGCCGTCTGCGTACAACCCGTCCAAAAATTCGTTCATGGCTTCAAAGGACTTCATCTCATGCATAAAGCAGTAGGAGGAAATCTCTTTCAAAACATCTGCCTCATAGCCCATGTCGTACCACTTGTTCACAAAGTTTTCTATGTACGGCGCGGCGTTCTGCATGTACACGCCAAGATTCTTTGCTATTTCCAGAGTGGCGGCGCGCACAGAGTTTTTGCTATTGCAGAAGTACTCTATTTCTTTCACATCGAACTTCTTGTTTCTGTAAAGTTCGGCAAGCGCCTCGTCTAATTTTTCGGTGTTTTTTGTCTTGTAAAACTTCGCCGCCGCCGTTACCGCGTCATCGGAAAAGCCCATTTCCAGCCATTTTTTATACAGTCTGTCGTCGTCTACGTCAGGGCGGCGGTTTATGCCTATTGCCGTAAACAGCTTGATGAGGGAGGGGGTGGACGAGGTGAACGCCGAAAGCTTTTCATCGACTTTTTTAGCCGTTACAGCGCCCTCTGCGGCAAAACTTTTTGCCACCTTTTTTATGTACTGCACGCGTATATCGTCGCCCTTTAAGTTTACGCAGTAGTTTACTATCATTAAAAGGGCGCTCTGTTCAAAGCCATACTCCTCCATAAGGTAGAAGTACTCCTGATATTCGCTGGTAGAAATCATTCTGCCCTTTATAACTGCCTGCACGCTCTTGGCAAAATCGGCATACTTCTCTGATTTATAGCGTTTGGGCGTACCTCGCACATTTTCCGCCTCTAAATAGCATACCTCGAATGGCGAGCGTGAGGTTATGTTCACAAGCTCAAACTCTTCAAGGTATTCAAAGCAGTTTTTAGCTTCTTCCTCTGTTATGGAAAGCCCCGCGGCAAGGTCGGCTATTTCCATTGAGCCGAGGCCGTTTGCGCTGACGTAAAGTCCGTAGATATAAACCTTGACAGCGAGCGGGTCGAGTACAGGCATATATTTGGTTATAAACTTGTTTTCTACGCCCGTAAAAGACTTTGCCGAAAACCCAGGCGAGAGTGTAATAAAAGCCATAATCGCAAAAACCCGTCTTATCGCTTGATTTATTTGCGTAAAAGGAATATAATCTTAGGTGATAAACGCAGACGTTGCGGGTAAATCGAATTATACATTAAAAGGCGGTAAAAATCAATCGTTTAGCGCGGTTTTAATTTTCCGCAGGTGATTATGAGGATAGCGCACACGTCCGATTGGCACATCGGCAAAAAACTTATGGGCAGGGAACGCGGCGAAGAGTTTAAAGCCGTTCTCTCGGAAATAGGTGACATTTGTCGCGACAGGGGAGTGGAGCTGTTGCTTGTCGCCGGGGACGTATTCGATACATACACCCCCTCGGCAGAGGCTGAGGAGATTTTCTATTCCTCTGTCAAAGACATAGCCTCTACGTGCGCAGTGCTGATTATAAGCGGCAACCACGACGACTATGTGCGTTTAACGGCGGCGCAGGCGCTTTCGGAAGAGTTGAACATTTACACTGTCGGCAATAATCTTAAAGCGCTCGACTGCAAGAAAAGGGGGGTATGCTACCCCGTGCGTTCAGAGGGCGGCTATTGCGTATTCGAAAACCAAAGGGGCGAGCGCGTGTATGTGAATACCCTTCCGTACCCCAACGAGGCGCGTTTTAAAGAAGGCAAATCTGATGAGAGCTTTTCAGATAAGATGACCCGTTGGATAGCCTACGGCGAACGGGGGAGACAGGGCGAACCTGCCATATTTCTTTCGCATATTTTTGCGGCAGGCGGCAGGACTTGCGACAGCGAGAGGGAGATTGAACTCGGCGGCGCGCGCGCCGTGGGGGCAGACCTGTTCCCCAAGTGCGATTACTGCGCGCTCGGTCATCTGCATGGCAGGCAAAAACTTGGCGATAACATATATTACAGCGGCGCCATAATGCGTTTTACCTTTGACGAGGCAGGTGCCGAAAAATCAATAAATATTTTCGATTTGACGGAGAAGGGCATAAAAAATTTGGTGAGCGTGCCGCTTAAAAACTGTAAAAGACTGGTGCGCCTGCAAAGCAACGGCGCAGAACAAGGCGTAAAGCTGTTGCAGGAAAATTCAGACGCAATAGCCGAACTCACCCTCAATTTGAAGCAACCGCTCTCGCCATCAGAGCTCGCAGCCCTGCGCGACTGTTCCAATCTGTATTCCCTTAAAATGGCGGTGGAAACCGAACTTTACGCAGATGTGGCGGAGATAAATTCTGGAAAGAGCTCTTCAAGGCTGTTTTCCGACTTCTATAAATCGCGATTCGGGGCAGAGGTGCCCGCAGACCTTCTTGCACTGTTTCTCTCGCTCACGGAGGAAGAATGAAACCTGTAAAACTTGAATTCTGCGGACTCAACAGCTTCTCCGAGAGGGCGCAAATTGACTTTGAACCCCTCCTTGCGGGCGGTATTTTCGGAATTTTCGGAGAGACGGGCAGTGGAAAGACCACCATTTTAGACGCTATAAATTTTGCACTTTACGGCGATATAGAGCGCAATCCTGATAAACTTGACAAAATCAACTTCAACTGCGAGGAATTGTGGGTTAACTTCACGTTTGATATACAGACGGAGGGCGAGCGCAAGAGTTACATCGTAGAGCGCTCTATAAAGAGAAAGAGTGGAACCCACAAGGCAATGCTGTACGAGCGTTCGTCGGTGGGCTCGCGCGCCGTGGCAGACAACGTAAAGACGGTGAACGATGCCATAACAGATATTATAGGTATAGGCAAAGAGGATTTCCGCAAATGCATAGCCCTTCCGCAGGGCGAGTTTGCACAGTTTGTAAACAGTCTGCCCTCGGAGAGGATAGAACTTATCGAACGACTGTTCTCATTGGAAAAGTACGGCTCATCCCTCCGCGATAAGCTTGCCCGTAGCGAGAGGGAGGCGGCGCAACATATGAGCATGTCCAAGGGCAAACTTTCTGCCTATGTGGACGTTTCGGAGGAAAAACTCAAAGCGAGCGAGGATGAAATAGTCCTGCTCGAAGCCGACGCCGAAAGGTTGAAAGCGGCAAGCCTTGCCGCCGCAAAGGAATACGACGGGCTCGCCCGACTATACGAGGAGAGGCAGGCATTTGAAAAAGCCGAAAAAAACTATTTCGACCTCGCCCAAAAAAAACCATGGTATGAAGAAGTAGGCAAGGTGTTGCCCGTGCTTTCTTACTGCGAAAGGGCTGCGGCGTGCGCAGCCGAAGCGGACGAATTTTTAAGGCGCGTACGCGAGCTTGACGGACAGATTGCAGAAGCTGAGGCGCGGCAGGAATTACTCAAAAGCCACGCCGAAGAGGCGCAGAGAGAGTATTCTGACGGCAATTTAGACTCCGCATTTGAGGACGCGCAAAAGTCGCTCAGCGCCATGCAGAGCCTGCTTTCGTACGTAAAGCTGTACGACGAAAGGGAGAGAGAGCTTGAAACCTGCCGCGAAGAATACAAGAAGCAGGGGCGCGTAGTAGAAGACGGAAAAGCCCTTCGCAAAAAGCTTGAAGAAAAGAGGGCGGAAGCAAACAAAAAACTTGCCGCTATGCCCGAAGCTGATATGGTAAAATACTTTGAACGGGAGTTCAAGGGCGGTATATTAAAGAATGAATACGGCAAACTTCTCGTCTATTTCAAAGATTTTGAGGACAGTATAAGACCGTTTGCCGACGGTTCTGCGCTGTATTCATGCGTGAGCAGTGAGCTCAAACGAAAAAGCAGAGAATATGCCGACCTCATTCTCACGTTAAAGGATGCGCATATAGACGTAAGCGAAGAACTTAAAAAATTCAACGAACAGGTCAGGGCGCGCCGCGCCGCCGAAAAAGAGTTGAACGACATTGAGAGTGAAAACAAAAGGATTGATTCAACTCTGCAAAAGGATGCGGAAAGGCTTACAGAGCTTAAAGAGCGCGGCTTGAAGCTTGCCGCCGAGCGCGACTCTATAAAGGTGACTCTCGGCGGAACCTTCGGCGAGGGATGTTCAGACTACCGCGCTGCAATTACCGCAGCGGAAAAGACCAAGGACAAACTTGCCGCCCGCAGAAAGGAATTAAACGACAGAATTGCTTCAATAGGTGAACAGTCAGGGCAAAACGCGGTTCGGCTTGCAGCTGCGCGCGAGGCGCGTACTATTGCGCAGGATAGTGCGGAAAAAGCAAAAAAGGATTGCGCCGCCGAAGTGAAAAAATCGGGCCTTGCCGATGTGGCGCAGTGCCGTGAATTGATTGAAAGGTATTCAGGCTATGCAAACGCCCTCGAAGATTACAACAACTTCTCGCGCAGGTTCGCCGCCGCCGAGGCTGAATACAGTCGCTACGATGGTGGGCGGTTAAAGGCGGTCACCGCCGAACAGACCCAAGCGGCGCTGCAAACAAAACAGCGCGCCGAGGATGAGTTCAGAAGGTGTTCCGAAATTCTTGCAGTGGCACGCGGCAACCTTAAAACCCTCTCTGACAGATTGGAAAAGAGGAGGGAGGTCGAGCGCGAGCTTGCCTCTGTTACGGAAGAATACGACCTTATAGGCAAACTCCGAAGTCTTATTTCAGGCAACAAGTTTATGGAATACATAGCCAACGAACACCTTGTCAACATATCTCGTGCGGCGTCGAAAACTCTCATAGAGCTTACAGACGGCAGGTACTTTCTCGAATACGCCGAAAACAACTTCTGGGTGGGCGACAACTACAACGGCGGTGAAAGAAGAAAGGTTAAGACGCTTTCGGGCGGAGAAACCTTTTTGGTATCGCTCTCTCTGGCGTTGGCGCTCGGCTCCACCATATGCAGCCGCTCTTTGAAGTCAATAGAATTTTTCTTTTTAGACGAAGGCTTCGGCACTCTCGACGGCGACCTCATCGAGGTTGTGCTCGGCGCATTGGAAAAATTGAAGAGCGCAAACTTCTGCATAGGGCTAATAAGCCATGTAGGGGAATTGCAGCACAGAATAAGCAGTAAAATATTTGTAAGCAAAGCAACTGAAAGCCACGGCTCTACTATTAAAATCAGTTGTTGAGGAGATAAATTGTCAAACATACTTACCCCCGTATCACTGTGGAAGAACTTCGACGATAGTCTTGACGTACAGCCACAGACCGTCTCGCAAAAGACAGAGGACGGAGTAAAAACTGAATACATGTACATTTCTGGCAGAGAAACGGGCAGCGGCCGCGTAAAGATTTTTGCCGCACTTGCCTGCGGAGAATCGACCGTGTCAGGCGATGCCGTGATTATATTGCCGCACAGCGACGGCACAATAGATGAAGAGCTCATGCGTTTTTTTGTAAAGCAAGGCTACACAGTGCTTATGCCTGACTACCGTGGGGCGGCTGATGGATTAGAGAATTTTACAATCTATCCCGAAGAGGTGGAATATGCCAACGCTTTGCGTTGCGGCAGGCATAGGGATTATGTGGATGAAGACGCCTATCATACGTCATGGTACGAGTGGGTTGCCGTGGCGCGGTATGCGTTTGCCTACCTTTCACAGCGTGACGATATAAAAAAGATAGGCGCGGTGGGCATACGCGACGGCGGCGAAATTGTGTGGAAGCTTGCCGCCACGGCAGACCTCGCCTGTGCCGTAACAGTCTGTGCGGCTGGCTGGCAGGCTTACAGGGGCTATAATAAATTTGGCTTGGAAGAGCCTGCCCTTGACGAAGAGCGACACCGCTTTATTGCCGGCATAGATTCGCAGGCATATGCGCCCTTTGTGCGTTGTCCCGTTCTTATGCTGTGCAGTACCAACGACGAACTTTTCGACTACGACAGGGCATACGATACCTTTTCGCGCATAAACGAAAAGTTTATAGGGCAGAGTATGATATCATATTCGGTGCATTGCAACGGGTGCATAGATGCAGGAAGCACCAACGATATGAGCCTGTTCCTCGATAAATTTGTGAAAGAGAGGCAGGTATTCCTGCCCAAACCGGCTGTAATAAGCGTACTTGCCGACGACCAGCAGAACCTTATCGCGCACGTTGAGTTCGACGAACATGGCGTTATAGAGGATTTTGGCGTTTATATGGCAGAGGACTGCGCCGACCCTGCTTTACGCGAATGGGTCTCTTGCAAGCACAAGGGCGGAAGCGGAAACGAACACGATTATTTTTTGAATATCTATGAAAAAACTTCCGTCGTCTATGCGTTCAGCTATGCGCGCTATACCAACGGATTTATATCGTGGTCGCGCATGGCAGTAAAAAAAGTGAGCGGCAAATTCAGGAATATGCGCAAAAAATGTAGGGTGATGTATACCTCTACAAATGGTTTAGACAGTTTTTCCATAGCGGAGCGTTCTTCTGCGGTCAGCGGTGTGTTCCTCACAAGTGACGATGTCTTGCCGCATTTGGTAGAAAAGAGCGACGGCATAAAAGGGTTATACTCAGAGTGCGGACTTCTGACGTTTATATTCAATAACCCGTGTTTTCAACCAGATGAAGACTCCATGCTTAAACTTGACGTATATTGCGACGTCAACGCAAAAATTACTTTTGTATTTGAAGAAGTCGGTGGCACGGCGTATTCTGCCACGGTGGAAGCTACGGGCGGCGTGTGGCAGAGCTTTGTATTCCAAAGCAAGGACTTCTGTAACGATAAGGGCATACATTTGCAGAATTTTTGCGGCAAGTGCAGGTTCGCCATATTAAGCGGCGAAAGGTTTGCTATTAATAATGCTATGTGGCTTTAACAAATGTATAGGTGGTTTTAACAAATGGATAGAAATAAATTACTTGCAGGTAAAAAGTATTACCTGTATAAAGACCCTCTATTTATAATAATAGTGGTTCTGCTATTTGTTCTGATGTGCAGAGTGATGTTTGTCGCACAGTACTGCGGAATATACGTTGTCGGCTCGTCTATGTCGCCAACGCTTACGGGCGCTGCGGACGAAAGCGTTTCGGGGGGAGATTACCTTTATGCTGCCCGTTATGCCGAACCCGACTACGGCGACATAGTCGTTGTAGAAACAGCCTCCGGTAAAGATATAATCAAACGGGTAATTGCCCTCGGTGGCGACAGCTTATATATCCAAGAAGGAGTTGTTTATATCATGTACGCGGGTACGGAAGATTATGTGGCGCTCGAAGAGAGTTACGTTGACCCAGAAAACAACACCCCACCCCATCAGGAAATGTACAATGTATACAGCGTATACAGCTATGAAAACCCTTATGTAGTTGAAGAAGGGTATATGTATCTTCTCGGCGACAACCGTAACGTCAGCCATGACAGCCGCTACGAAGATTATGGGGCCTTTCCAGAAAGTTCCCTCGTGGGGGTAATAACTGATTGGTCGCTGAAATATAAGAATTTTTTTACCGCATTGTACTCATTCTTTGCATTCGGTGAGGTATGAATATATATAAAATAATTTAAATGGGAGATTACAAAAATGCATGCAGTAGTTACTGTTGTAGGTAAAGATAAGACGGGAATAATAGCCAAGATAAGCACTTTCCTCGCCGAAAGGGGGGTAAATATACTTGATATCAGCCAGACAATTTTACAGGATTATTTTGCAATGATAATGCTCGTGGATATGTCGGACGCGGGTAAAGAGCTCTCTGTTCTGGCGGCAGAATGTACCGCAATGGGCAACGAAATAGGTATGAGTATACACCTCCAACACGAAGAAATTTTCAATGCTATGCACAGAATATAAGGGGCAGACTTATGTTCAATAAATACGACGTACTTGAAACTATAAACATGATAGAGAGGGAGCACCTCGATATCAGGACTATAACTATGGGCATATCGTTGTTGCCCTGCATGGGCGGCGGCGCAGACGCCACCGCGCGCAAGGTATACGACAGAGTGTGCAAAGAGGCAGAAAACCTTGTTAGCGTTGCCGAAACACTCTCTGCCGAATACGGCATACCCATTGTCAACAAGCGCGTTTCCGTCACCCCTGCAAGCATAATATGCGCACCGTTCGCGGCAAAGGCGGCAAAGGTGGGAGCTGCGCTCGACAGGGCTGCTGAAACGCTCGGCATAGACTTTCTGGGTGGATATTCTGCGCTCGTACATAAGGGGATGGCAGACTACGAGAGAGCTTTCATACAGACCATTCCCGAAGTGCTCGCTTCAACGGGTAAGTTGTGCTCTTCGGTAAACATAGGCTCCTCCAAGTCGGGCATAAATATGGACGCCGTCCGCCTTATGGGCGAAACTATAAAGCAGACAGCAAAACTTACTGCGGCAAACGACGGTTTCGGATGCGCCAAGCTCGTGGTGTTCTGCAACGCTGTGGAAGATAATCCCTTTATGGCGGGTGCATTCCACGGTGTGGGCGAAAGCGGCACGGTGATAAACGTAGGCGTTTCGGGTCCGGGCGTAGTACAGCACGCGATAGAGGCAATACCGGAGGCAGACCTTACAGAACTTGCCGAAATGATTAAGCGCACGGCGTTCAAAATAACCCGTGCTGGTCAGCTCGTCGCCAGAGAGGCGGCAAAGCGCCTCGGCGCGGAATTCGGCATAGTAGACCTTTCGCTTGCGCCCACCCCGGCAAGAGGCGACTCCGTCGCACAGATACTTGAAGAGATGGGGCTCGAATGTGTTGGCACTCACGGTACTACGGCATGCCTTGCCATGCTCAATGACGCCGTTAAAAAGGGCGGCGTTATGGCAAGCTCGCGTGTAGGCGGGCTTTCGGGCGCGTTCATACCCGTTTCAGAAGACATAGGTATGATAGAGGCAGCAGAGAGCGGCGTCTTGCAGGTAGACAAGCTTGAAGCGATGACGGCAGTCTGCTCTGTGGGGCTCGACATGATAGCCGTCCCCGGTGACACGCCCGCTTCAACTTTGAGCGCCATTATCGCCGATGAGGCGGCAATAGGCATGATAAACAACAAAACTACCGCCGTAAGAATAATCCCCGCGCCAGGCAAAGGCGTGGGCGACTGTGTAAACTTCGGCGGACTCCTCGGCAGGGCGCCGATAATGCCCGTACATCCGCAGTCAGCGGAAAAATTTATAAACAGGGGCGGACTCATTCCCGCGCCCATTCATTCCAACAAAAACTGATTTATATATAAAAGGAGGGTATATATGGATAGAAGTAAGGTTGAGCAGCGCTATAAGTGGAAAATCGAAGATATTTTTTCCTCTGACGAAAAGTGGGAAAAGGCATATGCCGATGCGGAGAAGGCAATCAAATTCTCCCATTATGCCGGCAAGCTCGGAGACAGAAAGCGGCTTCTTGCCCTTTTAAAGGAAAACGACGAGTTTGCCAAAAAGATCGAGCGTGTATTTTTATATGCCTCGATGAAGCATGACGAAGACACGCGCGTTTCCAAATACAGTGCATACAAGTCACGTTGCATGGCGCTCTATTCCAAATATTCAGCTGAAATAGCTTTTTTAGAACCTGAGCTCGCGGCGCAGGACTCCGATTACCTTGCTTCGCTCGTCAAAGATAGTGACTTTTCCGACTACGACTACCTTCTCAAAACGGTAATAAAGAGCAAGTCGCACATTATACCTGAGGCGGAGGAGAGGTTATTAGCCCTTTCAGGGGAGACTCTCGATTCATTCAGCGACATATTCTCAATGATAGACAACGCCGACCTTCCTCTCCCTGAAATAGAGTTTGGGGGGCAGACAGCCAAACTAACCCACGGCATGTACGGGGTTATACTACGTTCGCCCGACAGAGAGAAGAGGAGAGAGGCGTATGAAAAATATTACGGCGCATACGAGGGATTGCTCAATACGCTGACTTCCGTCTACTTCGGCAATGTTAAAAAGGATGTGTTTTTGAGCAGGGCATACAAATATAATTCCTGCCTTGAACGCGCTCTTGACCGTGAGGACGTAAAAGAGTGCGTTTACCGCAACTTGCTCGACGCCGTAGACGGCAATCTGCCTGTTATGCACCGCTATATTTCGGACAGGAAAAAGATTCTCGGTTATGATAAACTTTACTTCTACGATATATACACTCCGCTTGTGGGTGACGCAGAGGTTAAGATGCCTTACGACGAGGCGTACGACTACGTTATAAGGGGGCTTGCGCCGCTCGGCAAAGAGTATCAGAAACTTTTAAAGCGCGGACACGATGAACGTTGGATAGACGTGGAGGAGACGGACGGAAAGCGCAGCGGCGCATACAGCACAGGTTGCTTTGGAGTACATCCTTATGTACTGTTGAACTACAAACCCACGACGAACGATATATTTACCATTGCCCACGAAATGGGGCACTCCCTGCACACCTATTTTTCGGCGCAAAACCAGCCGTTTGCCAAAAGCGAGTACAAAATTTTTGTCGCTGAGGTGGCAAGCACAGTAAACGAGGTACTGTTGCTTAAATTTATGCTCGGGGACACAGAGGACGAAAATTTGCGAAAGTACCTTTTAAACTACTACCTCGATACAATCCGCGGTACGCTTTTCCGACAGACCATGTTTGCTGAGTTTGAGTACGAGGCGCATTCGCGTGCAGAAAAAGGCGAGCCGCTCACCAAGGAACTCCTGTGCGAAATTTACGGCAGGATAGGCAGAAATTACTACGGCGACGACGTAGAGCATGACTTTCATATTTCCTGCGAATGGGCGAGGATACCTCATTTTTATCGCTCATTCTATGTCTACAAGTACGCAACAGGTATTACTGCCGCAATAAATATTGCTAACAGAATACTTTCAGAGGGCAAGCCAGCCGTTGAAGATTACTTTAAATTTCTTTCAAGCGGTTCCTCGTCCGACCCCGTTTCCCTCTTAAAAATAGCGGGGGTAAATCTCGAAACAAAGGCGCCTTTTGAGTATGCCATGAAGGAGTTCGGCGATACGCTTGCACAATTTGAAAAACTAATGGATTTGTAAATTTTATGTCAGAAAAAACTAATGTTTTACCCAACAATTTAGAGGCGGAACAGGCGCTTTTAGGCTGTATGCTGATAGATAACGACGTGCTTTCTGATATAGCGGACAAGCTGGAAGAAAAGGACTTCTATCACGAGTCCCACAGGCTTATATTCTCTGCAATCAGGCAGGTGTTCAATACCCGCAGACCTACCGATATAGTCACGCTTACCGATTGCCTCGAAAAGGACGGCAACCTTGCAAAGGTGGGCGGTATAGAGTATATAACCGAGCTTACGCAAAAGACGCCCTCTGCGGCAAATTATAAGTATTACAATGATATTGTAAAGCGCGACAGTGTAAACAGAGAGCTTATCCGCGCTTCGCGCAATATCATAGAGAACTCTATGAACAGCACCGACGGGCTTGAAAGTATACGTTATGCCGAAAAACTCGTTTACGACATATCCAAGCAGGGGGACAGTTCTACCATGCGGGATATAAGGGAGAGTTCTACCGTAGACGATGTTATTAGCAAGCTTGAACTAATCTCTTCTAATAAGGATGCTCTGCGCGGCGTAACCACGGGATTCCCTTATCTGAATAAGCTGACTAACGGACTGCAACCATCTGACCTCATAGTACTTGCCGCCCGTCCTGGTATGGGTAAGACGTCGCTTGCCATGAATATAGTAGAGGCAGCCGCCTATCAGGGCAACGTCTGCGCCGTCTTTTCGCTCGAAATGCCTGAAAGCCAAATTGTGCAAAGACTGCTGTGCGCCAGCGCAAAGGTCAGCATGTCGGCGGCGCTATCGGGCAATCTTACCACTGCCGATTGGAAGTCGCTTGCAAAGACCAGCCAAGAGTTGAAACAGCTTCCTATAATAATAGACGATTCTCCGAGGGTGACGCCGGCAGAGATAATGTCTAAATGCCGCAGAATAAAGTCTAAAAACGGCGGCAGGCTAGACCTCGTGCTTATAGACTACATACAGCTTATGTCAAGCGGTTCGCGCCATGATGAAAACCGTACGCGCGAAATTGCACATATAACGGGTGACTTAAAGATTATGGCAAAGGAGCTCAACGTGCCCGTTATAGCGCTCTCCCAGCTGAGGCGTATGGACGGCGAGCCGCAGTTGACCGACCTGAGGGAATCGGGCGCGATAGAGCAGGACGCCGATATGGTAATGTTTATAAACCGCCCCGACGTAACCGCCACCCCTGAGGAGATTGAAAAGAACAAAATCGTGCGCGGCATGGCAGATTTGATAATCGCAAAACACCGCAACGGCGAACTCGGCAGGTGCAAATTGCGCTTCAAGGGCGAGTACACCAAGTTTGTTACGCCCGACCCTGCTGAACTCCGCGCCGCAAATGAAGCAGGAAAGGCGGAGGGAAGGGGCGCAAACAATTCTAAAAACGAAAGCCAGTCAGAAGAAGACGAATTAGACGGCGCTGTTTTCAGCGACGACGGCGACATTGAGTAAAAATGCACACAGAGATTGCAAAGATAGACCAAAAATCCCTGTCTGTTGCAAAGCGGATATTGGATGACGGCGGGCTGGTTGCTTTCCCCACTGAAACAGTATACGGGCTCGGCGCCGACGCAACAAACTCCGAAGCTGTCAGGAAGATTTACGCAGTAAAGGGCAGACCGCAGGACAATCCGCTTATCGTGCACGTTCACAGCGGATACGACATAACTTACCTTGTGAAAGATGTTCCGCAATATGCCCGCGCGCTTGCGGAAAAATTTCTCCCCGGACCGCTCACCATGGTTTATAAAAGCAGAGGCAAGGTTGCGCGAGAGGTTTCGTGCGGGCTTGATACACTCGCCGTGCGCGTTCCGTCTCATGTGGATGCGCAGCAGTTTTTAAAGTATGTCAATCTGCCCGTAGCGGCGCCTTCGGCAAATATGTCAAGGCATGTCAGCCCAGTCACGGCGGAACATGTCTTTTCTGACCTCAATGGCAAAATTCCGTTGATTTTAGAAGGCGGCAAGTGTTCAGGCGGCATAGAGAGCACCGTGCTCGACTGCACGGGTACCACGCCCTGCATACTGCGCAGCGGACTTATCACGCGCGAGATGATTGCATCTATTGCAGGCGGTTGCGACGTATTCCTACCGAGCGAAGGGCAGAGGGTGTGTTCGCCTGGGATGAAATACAGGCACTATTCTCCAAACTGCCAAACTATGCTTTTTAGCTATGAAGAGCGGTTTGCCGCCTTCGCTGAATACCGCCGCAGGCGCGCCGACGGCGTAAACGCATATTTAATGTGTGACGACGGCTGTGCGGATGAGGCTGGCGAGGAGTACGTTCTCCGCCTTGGCAATGGCGGCGAGGCAATCGCCGCAAATCTGTATGAAAGATTGCGCGAAGGTGAAAAAGTTGCACAACTTATAATTGCCATAGCTCCCGAAGAGAGCGGCGGCGTAATGGAAGGAGTTATCAACAGACTTACAAAGGCGTGCGGAATTGAAAAATGAAGAGAAAGAAGATACTTTTCGTTTGCACGGGCAATACCTGCCGCAGTCCTATGGCAGAAACCATATTGCGCGGCAAAATAAAACAGCGTAAAATAAAGTGGTGGGACGTAGCCTCTTGTGGTCTGTTTGCCGAGGTGGGCAGCAGCATGTCTGAAAATTGTAGGCGCGCCCTTGACGAAATCGGCTTTAAAAACGATAAATTTGTCCCACGCCAGCTCACGCAGGTTATGATGGAAAAGAGTTATGCAGTAATATGCATGACGGACAAGCAAAAACAGATAATAGATGAATGCGGCAACGTATTTTCAATAAGGGAACTTTTTGGCGATGAAATTCCAGACCCATACGGTTGTGATATAGAGATTTATCGTCTCACGTGCGAAGCGCTCTGCCGCGCCTGCGACATAATAATAGAAAAAATCATACTCGCCTACGATGGCGGGGCAGAGGAGAAGTGATATGAAAGTTGCGCTCGCATGCGACCATGGCGGCTTCAATTTAAAGATTGAGATTATAAAGTACCTCGAACAGAACGGGTACGAGTACAAAGACTTCGGGACAGACTGCACAGACAGTTGTGATTATCCAGACCACGCTCTGCCCGCTGCCGAAGCAGTGGCAAAGGGCGAATGTGAAAGAGGAATATTGGTGTGCTCTACGGGGATAGGCGTTTCAATAGTGGCAAATAAAGTGCCTGGAATACGTTGTGCGCACTGTCATGACACTTATTGCGCGGAGTTTACCCGTCTGCACAATGATTCCAACATGCTCGCCATGGGCGAAAAAGTCTTGGGCACAGGCTACGCCTTAAAGATTGTGGAAAAATTCCTCACCACTGACTTTGAAGGCGGCAGGCACACTCGCAGGATAGATAAGATTAAGAGTATAGAGAGTAAGTACTGTAAGTAAATCATAGAGCGTACGGCAGAACTTGCGTAAGAAAATAAATTTAATCACCAAAAATAGAGAGGGCGCCATTAAGTGCCCTCTCTATTTTTGGTGCGGATAACAGGAGTTGAACCTGCACGGTCGCCCACAGGAACCTGAAACCTGCGCGTCTGCCAATTCCGCCATATCCGCATTATATATACAGCGCCTCTGTGGTGCTATATGTGTGCAATAAATACATTATAATTAATTGCAAGGTCAAAGTCAAGCCATATACGGCGTTAAAAATTGCTGTTTATTTTTAACTGTTTAAGGTTAAAAATAACACTTTTTAAGCTGTTTTAAATACCTTTTCCGCCTGCTTGCCATACCTCTTTTTATTTGATAAAATTTTATCAATTAGAAGCGGTCATAAAGAACGGTACTCTTGTGGTAAAATATATAAAGGAGCAGTCTATGGAATTTAAGTTTAATTACGACGTTTGCGACAGCGTCGAAAAATTGCAAAAGCTCATAAACAAGGTGAGAAAGGCGCAGAGCATCTTTTCGACCTATACACAGGAACAGGTAGATAAAATTTTTCTCGCATGTGCGATAGCGGCAAATAAGGCACGTATTCCGCTTGCAAAACTCGCCGTACAAGAGACTGGTATGGGTGTAGTTGAAGACAAGGTTATAAAGAACAATTACGCCGCTGAATATATATACAACAAGTACAGGCATGTTAAAACTTGCGGCGTGATAGAGGAAGACAAGGTGTTTGGCTACAAGAGGATTGCCGAGCCGATAGGTCTTATTTCGGCGGTAATACCCACCACCAACCCCACGTCAACCGCTATATTCAAAACGCTTTTATGTCTTAAAACGCGCAACGGCGTTATTATAAGTCCTCACCCGAGGGCAAAACAGTGCACCATTGCCGCAGCCAAGATTGTATACGAAGCGGCGGTAGAGGCTGGTGCGCCCGAAGGCATTATCGGTTGGATAGATAATCCCTCGCTCGATATGTCCAATCTGCTTATGACCGAGTCAGATACAATTCTTGCAACGGGCGGACCAGGTATGGTAAAGGCGGCGTATTCAAGCGGAAAACCAGCCCTCGGCGTAGGCGCAGGCAACACACCTGCGATAATAGACGACAGTGCCGATATTTTACAGGCTGTAAGCTCGATTATCCACTCTAAAACGTTCGATAACGGCATGATTTGCGCCTCTGAACAGTCGGTTATTGTTTTGGATAAGGTCTACGAAAAGGTTAAAAAGGAGTTTGCGTACCGCGGCTGTTACTTCCTCGATTCCGAAGAAAAGGACAAGGTAAGAAAGACCATAATTATAAACGGCGTGCTCAACGCCAAGATTGTTGGTCAAAGCGCCTGCACGATAGCCGAACTTGCAGGTGTTAATGTACCCGAGGGCACCAAGATACTTATAGGTGAAGTCAAGTCGGTAGATATATCCGAAGAGTTCGCGCACGAAAAACTATCGCCTGTGCTTGCCATGTATAAGGCAAAGGACTTTGATGACGCGCTCGACAAAGCGGATAGGCTTATTGCCGATGGTGGGTTTGGTCATACCTCATCGGTATACCTCAACGAACAGACCGCCGCAGATAAATACGCAAAGTTCTGTGAGCGCATGAAGACCTGCCGCATACTTTTAAACACACCCTCATCGCATGGCGGCATAGGCGACCTGTATAACTTCAAGCTCGTGCCTTCGCTCACTCTGGGTTGCGGCTCGTGGGGCGGAAACTCCGTTTCTGACAACGTTGGCGTAAAACATCTGCTCAATATCAAAACTGTTGCCGAAAGGAGGGAGAATATGCTTTGGTTCAGGGCACCTGAAAAGGTATATATCAAAAAGGGCTGCCTGCCCGTGGCTTTGGACGAATTAAAGACCGTTATGGGCAAGAAAAAGGCATTTATCGTAACCGATAACTTCCTTTTTAAGAACGGCTTTACCAAGTGCGTCACCGATAAGCTGGACGAGATGGAAATCTCTCATGCTACGTTCTTCGACGTAGAGCCCGACCCCACGCTTGCTTGTGCATTAGAGGGCGCAAAGCAGATGAGCGCCTTCCAGCCTGACGTAATTATCGCGCTCGGCGGCGGCAGTGCCATGGATGCTGCAAAGATTATGTGGGTACTTTACGAGCACCCCGAAGCTGACTTCATGGACATGGCGATGCGCTTTATAGATATAAGAAAGAGGGTATACACATTCCCCAAAATGGGCGAAAAAGCTTACTTTATAGCTATCCCCACCTCAGCGGGCACAGGTTCAGAAGTTACGCCATTTGCAGTAATTACCGACGAAAAATCGGGAGTAAAATACCCGCTTGCCGACTACGAGCTTATGCCCGATATGGCGATAGTGGACGCCGACCTGCACATGACGGCGCCCAAGGGACTAACCGCGGCTTCTGGTATAGACGCCGTTACCCACGCCCTTGAAGCTTATGCCTCTGTAATGGCGACCGACTACACCGACGGGCTTGCCGTTCAGGCGCTCAAAGTGTTATTCAAATATCTTCCAGCAGCATACAACGACGGTCAAAGTGACGTAGAGGCGAGGGAAAAAATGGCAAACGCCGCTACCATGGCAGGCATGGCGTTTGCAAACGCATTCCTCGGCGTGTGCCACTCTATGGCACACAAGCTGGGCGCATTCCATCACCTGCCCCACGGCGTTGCCAACGCGCTCATGATAGACGAGGTTCTGCGCTTCAACGCCGCCGAAGCTCCCGTAAAGATGGGCACGTTCAGCCAGTACGACCACCCCAAGACATTGAGGCGCTACGCAGAGGTTGCCGAGGCGCTCGGTCTTGGCGGCAAAACCGACGAACAGAAGCTTGAAAACCTTATAAAGGCATTAGATGAGCTTAAAGAAAAGGTCGGCATAAAGAAGACCATAAAGGATTACGGCATAGACGAGAGAGATTTCCTTGCAAGGCTCGACGACATGGTAGAGCAGGCGTTTGACGACCAATGCACGGGCGCTAATCCCCGTTATCCCTTGATGAGCGAGATAAAGCAGATGTATCTCAACGCCTACTACGGCAAAAAGTAAGGGAGAAATACAAAATTGTAGGGCTTGCTTAAATGCAAGCCTTATTTTGTTGGCGCAATCTAAAAAAAATGATATAATCACATAAAATGGAAGAAAAATTATGTTTTGCGGCGGTGGAGTTTGCCGATGACCCCAATGTTGTGGGGATTAAATATTGGTATGCTTGCCCGTTTTATGAAGTAAAAGAGGGCGACGAGGTAATTGCGCCCCTCGGCAGGCACAACAACGTGCAGAAGGGCGTGGTGCGTGAAGTGCGGTGGGCAGAGCCGTACAACGCGCCCTATCCGCTGTACCTAATCAAATACATAAAAGAGATTGTAAAGCAGGGCAAGGAGTAGAGATGTAAAAGTCCCCTCGGCTGTGCAATTGAGTAGAGGGGCTAATCGCCATGGATGCGGGCAAAACCGCTGCCAAGGCGATAGCGATATACGAATATTTGCTGTCAAAATTATACAGATTAATAAAAGGCGCAGTCCGCCCGCTGTTAAAGCGTGCGGACTGATTTAAAACGGAGGAGCTTATGCAGATTATGAATATCTTTCCGCAGGCGCAGGAAATAAGGGTGTACAGGCAGGGTGAGTGCCAAAGTTACACCTGTGGCGAACAGAAGTTTGAAGAGATTGTGGCGGAGTGGAACGCGATGACGGTATCCGCCCTGCCTATGCCAGCGTACGGCGTAAGCCTTAACGGCGAAACAGTGCAGGCGCTTACAAGCGGTGTGTGGGTGGAGTTCTGCTACTCCGCACCTATGGTCTGCGAGGGTATGCCGTTCGAGCGGCTCCTAATACAGGCACAGCCGCAATCTATGGGCTTTAACGTTATCCGTTACAACACCCAAGGCGGCTATTCGGGCAGGTGCTACTATATAGACCTGAACGGTGGCACTATGTGCGACTTTTACGAGTGTTTGGCGTAATTATAAGGTTGTATATCAATAACGGGCGGCGCAAGTTTTGCGCCGCCCGTGTACGAATGTGAGGGGCGGCTTTTTTCTGCGACGGTGTTTTTTACTAAGAGGCGTGCAGTGTAAAAAAATACCTCTGCAATAATTGCAGAGGCAAAAGTTATATTACCCATTTAAAATAATAGAGTATTTACGCTTGTTTGTGCGACTTTTTGTATTCGGCTATGGCGTGCGAGAGCTGGTCGGGGCAGGATGTGCCGTTGCGGCAGATAAGTCCGTTTAAAATAGTTTCAACCTCGTCTATATCTCTGCCTTCGCAGAGTTTAGCCACGCCCTGCGTGTTGCCACGGCAGCCACCGTGGAATGTAACTTCGCGCAATTTGTTATCTTTATCCACTTCAAATGAAATCGTGGTAGTGCATGTGCCCGTAGTCTTATAAGTAAACATAATCAGTCCGAAAGGTTCTCATATATTGCGGAATATACGTCAGAAGCCTTTTCCTCCCACTTTTTATAAATTTTATTGGCCGTCTTTCTGTCTGGAACTACAAATTTAAGCTCTAAAATAGGCTGTACTGGCGCTAAAATCTTTAAATAAACAGTGTAGGTGCCGTCTTTGTTCTGATAGTAGTCAGAGCGGCACTCCTGTCTGTTGCGGTAGTGCGAGCTGTTCTTCTTTACGAACTGCGAAATCTCTTCGCGCACGCTCTTGGGTATCTTTATATAAAAGTTTGCAAGCGTTTCCCTGCCGTCGGGGGTTATGGTGTACAGCGGGTCTTCATCTTCGTTGACTATGCAGATAAAGTTATCGTCTAAAAGTTTGTGAATGAAATTCACACAGTCCATGTAGCCCATCCAGTCGTTGGAAGAGGTGCACATGTCTACGATAGTCCTTTCGGAAATGGCGCTCTCCATCTTGTCGAAGACGAACAAAATTATTAACTTGTTGATAGAAGTTTCGCCCGTGTTCAACATAAAGCCTTGCCGTTTAACCAGTGTGAAAGTGAATTCATTATACATAATTTATCGATTAAAATCAACTTATTTGCCAAAAATTTATTTTATTTTGGCGAATATGTGATATAATGGATAAAAAATATGCGGTTAGGTGTAAAATGGGCGACACAAAGGCAGAAATCTCAGATTTTTTAACAAAATGCGACCAGTTGCGCGCAAGCAAGTTTATAATGGCTACCACACGCATAAAGGATATTTTAAAGAGCATAGCAAACAGTGCGGCGCTTTACAGGATGTTTTCTGAAATAACGGCGGAGTTTGACTATGTTGCCGCCAAGCGCAAATACTTTATAGGCCGCGGTGACAGGTTTTACGGGCGCAGCAGGCTTATTCTGCCTGAGGACGCAGCCGAGCGGCTTGCGTTTACGTTTTGTCTGCTTGTGGAGTTCGACCACGGCGATATGAACTTCAACGAGTTTTTGCGGCGTTACTTTGCTGTGGACGGCAGTTATTTTTCCAGCTTTCACGATTTCTGTGACAAAGTTATTTTGAGCATGGAAGATATAATCCGCGAAGTATTCGCTGCCGAACTTACACAGGATGATACGGCTTCGACCATTGTCGAAGAGGCTCAAAGCTCTGCTACGGGCACGGCGAACGCAGAAAAAATTTCTGTCGTAAGCATACTTATTAACGGTGAAAAGAACTATATAGCCTCTTCGGATATGAGCAAGGCGGAAAAAGAGGACGGTTTCGCCATGCTTGATGCGCTTTTCAGCGCTGTGCGCGTGGGCAATGCAGAGGCGGCGGACGCCATTCTGCGCGGCTATGAGTACTATTCGGCATGCCACAAGAATTTTTCAAAATTGTTTGAAAGTCTAAACGCCGCCATGGGGGAATGAGAATATGGAGTTAGAGGAAAGAACTTTATCTACACGAACAATATTTAACGGCAAAGTTATTAGTGTGGAGTTCAGCGAGGTTAAACTTCCCAACGGCAACATTGCGGGGCGCGAGGTCGTGCGCCACAGCGGCGGCGCGGCGGTATTGTTTGTGAGCGAGGGCAAAGTGCTTTTAGAGCGGCAGTTTCGCTTCCCTTACGGCAAGGTCATATGGGAGATTCCTGCTGGCAAACTTAACTCGGGGGAGGACCCAGAGGCAGCCGCCCGTCGGGAGTTGGAGGAGGAAACGGGCTACCGCGCAGAGGAACTGAAAAAACTTACACAGATATACCCCTCGCCAGGCTATACCGACGAGATTATTTATATCTATTATACAGAGCGTGCACACGCTCTTTCGCAGCACCTCGATGAGGATGAGTTTATAAATTTTAGCTTTGTTCCCCTTGAAGAGTGTGTAAAAATGACAGAGCGCGGCGAAATTTGCGACGCAAAGACGATAGCCGCTTTATATAAATATCTGTATGAAAATAAAATGCCCTGCGGCGGTGCGTAGAGAAAACTTTATAAAAAGCCAAATTTAAAAGAAAGGGACCCTTGCGGGTCCCCTTTAAATTTTAACTGCAATTGCAATTGCAACCGGAACCATTGCCGCAGAATATGCTGGAAAGCGTTCCGTTCTTCCACATTGTGTATAAAAGCGCTATAAGTATGGGTGTTGAAGCGCCGCTGAGCGCCCGTTCAACACTTTCTCCGCTGGCGCTTGCCGCAATGAGAAGAAGAATAAGTATCCACAAGCCGCTGTTTTGAGAGCAGCATAATCCGGAAAATATGTTCATATGTTCCTCCTTAGATTTACGGCAAGACGTATGTATAAGAGTGCCTTGCCTTGTTAATTCTCATAGTAAATAATATTTAATTTCGCCGAAAAATGTTACTGCAAAGCTTTATTCGCTTGCATAAACGGTCGGTAAATGTTATAATAGACGGGCTTTATTGAATACTTTCGGCGGATATTTGCCAAAAACTCCGACCGTATAATAAGTATAATAATTTTTTTTCTGCGGATATTCGTAATGAAATCCGATGGAGGTATCTATGGAGAAGGTCAAAACCTTTTTCACGGCGCGCAATATTGCCACTATGGGCATTTTGCTTGCGCTCGTAGTTGTTTTACAGGTATTTGCCGGGGCTATACCGATAGGAACTGCGTCGCTTAATTTATCGCTTATACCCATTGTACTCGGCGCACTTGTGCTTGGTCCCATTGCAGGCGCTATCCTTGGTTTTGCAAGCGGTATTGTCGTCTTGATTCAGGTTATTGAGGGACTATCGGCTTTCTATGTTTTAATATGGACTTACAGCCCCTTTATTACAACGCTTATTTGTCTTTTAAAGACTACCATTGCCGGTTGCGTTGCAGGGTTTGTATTCAGGCTGATTTCAAAAAAGAACACCTATGTTGCAACATTCGTTGCGGCAGCACTCGTTCCAGTAATAAATACAACGTTATTTGTACTCGGTTGCCTCTGCATGCCTGATACGGTTAATATGATGAACAGTGGTGGCGAGAATATTTTTGTATATATATGCGTGTCGCTTGTAACATTCAATTTCTTCATTGAATTGGCTGTCAATCTTATAGTTGCTCCTGCGCTTCATGTTGTATACAGAACGGTTGAAAAGCAGTTCGCTCGCCATAGAAAAGGAAAAGCGGCGGCAAAGGTATCCCCAAAAAGCAAGGCTAAGACTGCCGAAGATAATAAACTATGATAATCTGTCTTGATGTTGGCAATACCAATATAAAATATGCCCTCTTCGAAGGCGACAAATTTATACTTAGTTTCCGTGTGGCAACGGACGTAAAAAAGACTTCCGACGAATACGGCGGTCAGCTTCTTACTATACTTTCCAACAATAATATTAACCCCAAAGACATAGACGGAGGTATAATCTCTTCCGTGGTGCCCCAAATGGATTATACTTTGGAAAGAATGTGCGCTACATACCTCAAAATCAACCCGCTTACGCTAATCCCGGGGCTTAAAACGGGGTTGAACCTTAAAGTGGATAACGCACGTGAGGTGGGCGCTGACAGGGTGGTGAACAACGTTGCCGGGCTTAAAAAGTATGGCGCGCCGCTCATCATCATTGACTTTGGTACTGCCACAACATTCAATGTTCTCGATAAAAAGGGCGAATTTATTGGTGGCGTAATAGCCCCTGGAATCAAGGGGTCGTTAGACAGCCTTGTAAACGGCACGGCAAAGCTGCCGAGAGTGGAGATAGAGCGCCCCTCGTCGGTCATAGGCAAAAACACAGTTACCAACATGCAGGCGGGCATAGTGTTCGGATTTGCGGGGTTGGTTGAATACATTGTTAAGAAGATTAAGCGAGAGCTCAAATGCGATGACGTAAAAACGGTCGCAACGGGCGGCTTTTCAGAGGTGATTGCAGGAGAGGTCTCCTGCATAGATGCAGTGGATAAACTGCTTACCCTTGAAGGATTAAAATATCTTTATGATTTAAACAGAACGGAGGCACATTAAATGAAGAAGGTCGGAGTTGCCATATTGGGTTTGGGTGTTGTAGGCGGCGGCACCTTTAAGATGCTCACCGAACACAGGGAGCTGTATAAACAGACGCAGGACATAGATATTTCGGTCGAAAATGTCTTGGAACTCAACAAGGAAAAGGCGCTTAAACTCGGCGTCCCCAAAAACAGAATAGCCTCTGATATAGCCGAGATATGCTCTAATCCCAACGTGGATATTGTTGTAGAGGTAATGGGTGGGGTGGAACCTGCCAAGACATTCGTACTCGCCGCGCTTAATGCAGGCAAGTCAGTAGTTACATCTAACAAAGAGTTGTTCTGCAAGTACAGCCACGAGCTTGAAAAAGCGGCAAAGAAGAACAACTGCGGACTGTTTTACGAGGCAAGTTGCGTGGGCGGCGTGCCCGTAATAAGGTCGCTTTTAGATAACCTTCAAGGCAACAAGGTGCTTTCGCTTATGGGTATCATAAACGGAACAACCAACTATATCCTCACTAAAATGACCAACGAGGGCGGCTCTTACGAAGAGATTTTAAAGGAGGCTCAGCGCCTCGGCTATGCAGAGGCAAACCCCACTGCCGACGTAGAGGGTTTCGACGCGGCATATAAGCTATCCATTCTGTCCAGCCTCGCCTTCCATACAAAGATTCCTTTTTCTAAGATTCACAGGGAGGGAATAACTTCTATCTCTTCGGAGGATATACAGTACGGAAAACAGCTTGGTTATGTTTTAAAGTTGCTTGCCATAGGTAAGAATACCGAAGACGGCATTGAAGTAAGGGTGCATCCCACATATGTTAAGACTAGTCACCCACTTGCCAGCGTAAGCGACAGCTATAACGCTGTGTATATCACGGGTGACTGCGTGGAAGATGTTATGTTGTACGGCAGGGGCGCAGGCGCAATGCCCACAGCAAGCGCCATTGTTGGCGATATAATCTACTGCGCCACACATTCCAATTACAGGTATTCCACTTTCGAAAATACGGAGATCGCCGCCCCTTCTACAAAGTTTATTGATAATTTCGAGAGCGCCTATTATGTCAGGTTGAATGCCTGCGACAAGGCGGGCGTACTTGCAAAGGTTTCTTCGATATTCTCTCGCCACAATATCTCTGTTGCCCAGATGATACAGGCGGACGACGGAATCGACGGCGTTGTGCCGCTCGTCTTTATAACTCACCTTACCAAGGAAAAGTCGATTTTAAAGGCTGTGGACGACATAAACGCCACGAGTGCGATTGCCAATGTGGTTTCGTTAATAAGGGTAGTATCCTGAATAAACATATTGCGGGGCTCGTTGCCCCGCATTTGCATTATGAAAGTTCTTTTAGTTGTCAATGCATACGTTAAAAACAGGTCGCAGATGTTCAAAGCCGAACGTCTCAGCGAGGAACTCGAAAAGTTGGGCGCGGAAACCGAGATTGTGAAGAATTATCGGCTTGCTGACGTAATGGGCGGTGAAGCTGTAAGTAAATACCGTTGTAAGTGTGTGTTTATGGATAAGGATAAGGTAGCTGCTTACCTTTTAGAGCGTGCAGGGTGTAAGTTATATAATTCTGCGCGTGCCATGGAGTTATGCGACGATAAGATGCTCACACATGCCTATCTAACGGGGCACGGAATACCAATGCCTGACAGCATTTATGCGCCGCTGTGCTACTATGGCGATGCTCCACTGCCGAAACAGTTTTTAAAAAATGTTGCAGTAGAGCTCGGCATGCCGCAAATTGCAAAGTTGTGTTACGGCTCGCTCGGTTCGGGGGTATTTCTTATAAACAATTTTGGCGAACTCTGTGCCTTTGAAGAAAAGTATAAATTACAGGCTCACTTTTACCAAAGATTTATAAAGCCTGCGGGTACAGATGTTCGCTGTATAGTTATAGGCGGTAATTTTGTGTGTGCAATGAAGAGGATAAACGACGGTGACTTCCGCTCTAATGTGGAAGTAGGCGGAAGGGGGGAGAGTTACGAGGCAGAGCCTGAACTCATTGAAATGTGCGAACGTGCAGCGAAAATTCTCGGTCTTGATTACTGCGGTATAGACGTGCTCTACGACGATAAGGGCAACAGGTATCTATGCGAGGTTAATTCTAATGCCTTCTTTGCCGAGGCAGAAAAGGTGTGCAATGTGAACATTGCGAAATTTTTCGCGGAATTGATTATAGACAGTTAAAACGCTTGATTTTTTTATATAAATTTAATAATATATTATAGGCTCGGCTGAAAGATTGTCGGGTGGTTATGCGGAGATGGCTGAGCGGTTTAAGGCGCACGATTGGAAATCGTGTGAGGTCAAAAGCCTCCGGAGGTTCAAATCCTCTTCTCCGCGCCATACGGGGCAAAAACATTGTGTTTTTGCCCCGTTTTTTGTATCAAAAAACTCCGCCGTACAATCGAAACTTATGTGTATAGGAGGAGGGTTATCGTGATGTTTGCTTAATACATTGCTGTAAGTCAGCGAATATACTCAATACGTATGAAAGTATGTTGCGAAACTCACTCAATACGTACACAAATAAGATAGTTCTGATATGAGAAATAAACATTTGTTTGCTACCATATGGCGGAAACTTTTATCAGTTTAAGTATTGTGTGCGGCGTATCGGTGCGCACCATCGAGCAAAAAGAATACTGAGGCGGAGATTTTCGTTGATGGTATTTGCCATTCATAAATTTTGTTACGAGCGTTTTTATTTAATTGCTTCAGAAATTAAATTGTGCCTTTTACGGGAAAGAGGCAGAGGAGCGCAGTGGGGTGGTTAATATGCTCAAATTAAAAGTAATTTTATCGAAAGTCAGTGTAAAATATAAAATCGTTGCTGCTTAAAGGGCTTATAACGACTCTGTAACAATCATAGAACCAGCCATGTACAGGCGGTTATCACTGAATTGTAAAATTAAAGTGGCGAAATAGAAAAACCTTGCAAATCTTGTTGCACTCAACTAAAAAACGATGTAATTTTGCTGCAATAAAAAATGAAACACCAAAACCAGCCCCTTTTAAGAAAAAAGAGGCGGACAAAACACGTTGTATTTTAAAATTGTATAACAAATTGCGCGTAAAAATGGCAATGCATGGTAAGTCCGTGCAAAGGCCTTTTGCAACGCAGTGCGTTCAAAAAGTCAATAAACAAAAGCAAGGGGGCAAATATACCCCCTTAAACTTTTGTTATTGCTATGTTTAAAGAGTATATTAAGAGTACTTTTCGCTGTTGTTCTGAGTAAATTTAGCATAGAGGCGCTCTCGAGCTTTCAGGCGTTCCTGCTCATATTGTTTAACCATAAGGTCAACCATGTCGCAAGCTGCTTCAAAGATATTGTCGTTCGTTATATGTATTTCTGTTTCTTTTTCCCTGATACCGCCAGTCGTCTCTGCCTGACGCTTAAAGTCACGCATAACGTCACTTTCTACCTTAAACGAAGCAATCGTAATTCCGCGGCGGATTTTCAGCTTTAAAATCGGTTTTTTGAGTATGGCAACAGTCATTGCAACTTTTGTTTCTCTTAACTTTGCGCCCTTTTTAGCCAAGGCATAGTCGCGGATATCGTCGAAATATTTCTTCTGTTCCGTGCTGAGCGCCATGTATGCCTCTTTAAAAGTCATTTTATTTGCATTGAAGCCAACTCGACCCTCAGTCACTTCTACCGCGGATTCCTGTGTTTGCGCGGCAAAGGTTACGGCAATTTCTTCTGTAACTTCTTTTTCCTGTACAGCCGAAGCTACGGCAATTTCTTCTGTAACTTCTTTTTCCTGTGCAGCCGAAGCTACAGCAATTTCTTCTGTAACTTCTTTTTCCTGCACGGCAGAAGTTGCATCATCAATTTCTTTTGTAACTTCTTTTGCTGGTTTGGATGCAAATTTAACAACTTGCAGCAGAGAAATAGCAACCGCCAATAATAAACAACATCCCCATATTATTAATGTCGCTATCAAAAACGGACTCATATATTAACCTCCTTTCTTTTAAGGAAAAATTATAACGATAATAAAACAAAAGCTACAAAAGTCACCCAACCAAATTATATAACATCTTATATGTAGAATGTGATATACGCGCCTTCATAGCAATAAGTAACTTCTACGCCATCGGGCAGACCCCATACAGTAGCTGGTTTACCGAACTATCGGTAACGGTTAGGTTATCAAACGTTAAGTCGGCTGTGTCGTCGTAATCGGTCTTTGTTAATATAATAGTCAAGTGAAACAGAGTCAGAATAGTCACCATTAACTGTAAAGGTGACGATAGCTGTACCTGCATCCATTGTTGCTGGTTAAGTCAAAGTCGTTCGGGTGTAAGAACAAGGCTGTTTTTGATAGTTCTTCAGATATTATTGTGGCGGTTACATTATAATTATCTATTTCGGTGGGGAGAGCTGTGCTGATATAATCGTTCCACGAAATAGATTGCATAAACAGAACTGAATTAGTAGTGTATTTCACTTCAAATTAGAACTTTCATCGTAATTAACCGTAATATCTTCAATCAAATATATATACCTTTTTAATTAATATGATTAATATACCAAACTTATATTTTATATCATATAATAATATTATATGTAATGTTTTATGATTTGTAAAGCAAAAAAAATAAAAAAATCAAAAAACAAACAAAAAATAGTGATTGTTGTAGTTTACTTAATACGTTTACGGAAAAAAATTGCTCTATGAACATAGGTTCTTTCTATCAAAAACAGGCTGATAAACAATTTAAATGAATGAACTTATGTATTTAATTTAGGGAAATATTGTAACATTTGCTTGTCATGTATGGGGCTATATCATGATATTTACTTAATAAGTTTGCTATTAAGTGGTGAGTTTTGATATAAAAAAACATTTGTTCACCAATATGCGGTCGAAAACCGATATGTTTAAGAGGGGGTTAATGTAATATTTGCTTAATACGTATGAAAGTAAGTTGTGTTTTTTTGGTAAGGCGTACAGATACGGACGTTGTTGCGATAGGTGCAAATCAACACCTTTGTGCCCTCATAGCAAAGTGGTTTTATTGTACGGACAGGCGATGCTACGGCGGTTTTGAGGTGTCGCCGCCTCGACAATAGTGCTGTTATAATTGGCACAGGTAATTGCAGAGGATAAAGGATTGCACTACTGAAAGGGGATTTGCTTAATACGTAAGTATGTTTTCGAGGTGCTTATTCAATTACATTTACAAAATACATATTAAGTAAGTGTGACAAGATTTTAGCATATAAATTAAACATTTGTTTGTTAAAAAAGGTGAAATATGTGTTAGCAGGGCGCGCGGAGTGTTGTCAACGTTGTTAATAGTGCTACCGTCATTGTTGCTGGTAATCGTAGAGGATATGGGTTTGTGTCACCTAATAGGGTGGTGAAGGTGATGCCAAATGCACGCTACCGTGGTTGCCATACCTGTGAGTTCTTGCCGTTGAAAATGATTTTAGATTAAAATAAACATTTGTTTAATACCGCATGAACGAAAAGTGTGTTTATAGGTGGGAGCTATTGCGATAGTTGCTTAATACGTAAGAAAGCAAGTTGTAAGTTTTGATGTCAAAGTCTATGTCAAATGGGTGGGAACTTATTCTATTGGGTGTGTAAGTAGTTAAGTTCACTGAATTGAAAACGGGTAAGACAGGATTGTTTTAAAAATGTATGTGGGTAAGTGGTGAGTTTTGATATAAAATAAAAACATTTGTTTATCAATACGCAATCAAAAACTGATATGTTTAAAAAGGTGTTTTTTGTAATAGTTGCTTAATACGTATGAAAGTAAGTTGTGTTTTTTTGTGGGATAGGCAGGTACGGACGTTGTTGTGAACTCTCACGGTAAAGTACTGCTATGGAGGCCAGGCAGTGCGGTGGTCTTAGAATGTTGCTGAGTTAATAGTGCTGCTGTCATCGTCGCTGGTAATCGTAGCAGAATGGTTTGTTCTGTCTGAAAATGTGATAACAGAGCTGTCAATATGCACGCCGCTGGTAATCGCGGATGATAAGTTTAGCCAGAAACTTGTGCTTTAAGTTGGGGGGCTACCGTAAATATAAAATACGTATTAAGCATTAGTTAGTTTACTTAATACATATAAAAGTAAATGGTAAGATTTCAATATATTTTGTTCAGCGACAAATGGGATGTGTTAAAAGTGGGGCATGCGAGATGTTGTTGCCGTAGGTGATGTGGACTGTAATCGCTGGCGCAACTGCGCAGGATAAGGGGTCGCGCTGCTTGAAAGAGTGGTCAATGTGTTGTTAACATACGCGCTACCGTGATTTCCAAAGCTTGTGAGTTCTTTGCTGTTGAGTTGGATTTTAGAAAAAAATAAACATTTGTTTTAATGTTGCATGTGTTTAAAAACTTATGCTTTAAAAATGGGAGCTATTGCGATAGTTACTTAATACGTATGTGTTTAGCGCTAAGTTTTTATATATATAATAATGTAATAGTTACTAAATACGTATGAAAGTAAGTTGTGTTTTTTTTGTGGGACGGGCGGGTATGGGTGTTGTTGTGGTCGGGGTAAGTCTGCAACCGTGTCCTCACGTAAAGTAGTGCTATGGAGGACAGGCGATGCGTTGGGTTTGGCGTGTTGCTACCGCGTTAATAGTACTGCTGTCAGTGTTGCCGGTAATTGTGGGTGAATGGTTTGTTCTGCTTGAAAAGGTGATAACAGAGCTGTCAATATACACGCCGCTGGTAATCGCGGATGATAAGTTTTTTCCGCTTAAAGGGGCATTTACTTAATACGTATGTAAGTAAGTTCTGTAGTTTTTAGTCAATACAATTACTAAATACGTATTTAGCAAGCGGTAAGATTTCGCCATTGTTATAAACATTTGTTCATTGCTGGTATATGTGTTTAAGCATACTGCGCGAGGTGCTGCATGCCGATGGTGCATGGATGGTGATTGCGCCGTTAGAAAGGGTAGTTACCTAATGTGTATATAAGTAAGTTTTGCAATATTTACTTAATACGTACGCAAGAAAGTTCCATTGTGTTTAGTCAATACGTATGCAAGTAAGTCCATAGTTGATGCTTAATAAGTATGCGAGCGATTAGTGGGTTTTGCATAACAAAACCGTTTTAAAACTGTGCAATATGACCAAAAAAACATGAATTTAATAGGGGTTATTACAACAGTTACACAATACGTATGTAAGCAAGTTCCATAATTTACTTAATACGTATTGAGTAAATATGGGTGTACTGCCAAAAAATTTTTTATAAATTTTTAATTTTTATATGAATTTTGCTTTACAAACCCAAAATCATGTGATATGATACGTATACAATCAAGTTGCGAAGTTACTCAATACGTATGAAGTAAAGTTGTGAAGTTTACCAAATACGTATGAAGTAAAGTTGTTCTTACAAGGCGTAATTGATGGTTACAACATTAAGACCAGAGGCTTATACGTATGCAAGAAAAAGGGTTTGGTGAATACACAATTGTTTGTGTTGCTCATGTTGCATGAGTAGAAGGCGGCCAAGAGGGGACTTTTGCAATAGTTGCGTAATACGTATGTGGGTAAGTTTTGAAGTTGCTTAATACGTATGCAGTAAAGTAAGATAGTTTTGGGCACATACAAAATGGTTTGTAGTGCTGCCGTATGAGCAAGACGGCTAAGCGGGAACTATTGCAACCATTTCCTCAAAAGAACTCCGTTGTGGCGTGTGTGGATTTGCGCACGGCTTAACGGCACCTAACATGAGAAATACTCAAAGGAGAAGGATATGACTCTTAAATTCGACAAACGCAATCTGTTTGCGGCATCGCATGCGGCCATGGCTGACGATATATGCATGGCGCGGGCTATCTGTTTGCTGATTTCCTCTGCTCAAACCGCAAGTGCGGATGATGGTGGAGGGCAACTCCGGACAAACAGATTCATGCGACCACGATAGCGCCGGTTGGCGAACGCCTACTAGTAGCAGCCTTGCGTGGGGTGTGTCAGAGGGTATTACATACTATTATCTCGAGGTAATTGTGCACCGCCAAAGAGAATAAGCATTTCTTTGGGTGCTGTCCCCTCGGCCTCAATGGCAAGCCCCTAATGGGTGTAAACGGCACATCGGTAATTACTGTTTCAAGCGATGCGTTTTATCCTCTGTAATTGCGCAGGTGGTGGTCAAATTACTACCAGCGACAGTGGATGTGTGGGCAACGGCGGCGGCGGTATGTATGTTGTGCAATACGTTCATCATGAATGCTGTATTATTACCGATAACGTGGCAAGAATGAGAGGTGGCGGCGGCGAGCTTATGTGATATGTTCACCATGAATGGCGGCACTACTGGTAACAAGGCAGGCAATCACCAACGGCGGCGGTGTGCATGTAGGCAGTTAGGTTATCATTGATTATTTACAAAAGAAAAAGGAGGTAGAAAAATGAGTATATTTTTGATAGCAACATTAGTGGTTGTGGGGTGTGATTTATTAATAGCAGGTGCTATTCCTGCGGTGAGGTTTTTATTCAAAAAGGAAAATGTTGCAGCTACTTTTGCCGCAACACCTACAACATCTACAAAAATAGGTGCAACCTCATCGGTAAAAAAAGTTGCGACAAAAGCGACTGCAACCTCACACAAAAAAGGAGTTTTAGCAGAAGCAGAAGTAACAGAAGTAGATACACAAAAAATTACAATAAAGGAAACAACTGCAGAAGCTCAAACGCAAAAACTTGTAGCGGAAGTTGCGGCTGTAGAAGTACGGGCATGGAGACATGTGACAGAAGCAATCATAACCTCTGCCAGACGGGCGCGGAAACCTTCGGTGGAGGTGCAGGTGCAGAAACTTGTGGCAGCGGCAGCAACCACGGAAGCGCATACACGAGAATCTGCGGCGGTTGAATTCAATGCAAATAAAAAAGACTTAAAAAAAGACAAAAACAACGCGTACGTATGAAATGAAGTTTCGAACTTTAATTAATACGTATTGAGTAAGTGGTAAGTTTTGATAATACAAACCAAAAAAATACTTTTAAAGGAGAAAAAATATGACTTTCAAATTAAACAAACATACTATATTTGCAGGATTACTTGCAGCAATGGCTTGTTTTGCACGGATGGAATATGGGTGAGCATGAACTATTACAACTTAATCGCGTGTAGTTACTGATATAAGCGCAAACTTATGTGTTTATGCATGAACTTTTGCGATATTTACTTAATACGTATGAAATGAA
>CBCPNG010000030.1:0-5276 GCA_965120485.1 uncultured Clostridia bacterium | reverse complement strand
TTTTGGTGTTTGGGTTTGGGTTTGGGCTTGGGCGTGGGCTTGGGCTTGGGCTTTGGTTTGGGGTTGGGGTTCGATTGTGGGTGGGTGGGCGGTGTTCGGTTTTGCAAGAAATAATGCGCCTTATAAAAGGCGCAGTAAGTTTGAAGATATGTTTGCCATATAATTTTGTTGCAGGTTAGCGGACAGTATAAGTTTAACCACCTGTACGGCAGAGAATAAAATCTGACGCGGCGGACATTACATATCTGTCCTCTTCGCAGACGACGGAGATTACACCGAGGAATAGTATGCAGAACTTCTCCCCCATTCTGTGTGTGTTTGCCACTGCCTTGCCGAGTTCGGAGGGAAGCTGTTCGGCGCGGACGGTATTGTACGGGTATTGCCCCCAGCCACTCACCGCATATGCCGATTAGGGAAGCAATTTTACACCTCAATCAAGTGGCGGCGCATAGCTCCGCCACTCTTATTCTATACAATATACTTTTCGTTGATTGTAGGAGCGGAGTCGATTTCTGCCTTCTTTGCCTCGTAACCGCTCTTGCCGAGCAGGGCAAATGTTGCCTTTTTGCCGTTTTCTACGCCAGGCTGGTTGAACGTGTTTATGTTGAGCATTGCGCCAACATATGCCGTTTGCAGTTCGAGCAGAAACATAAGCTGACCGAGCGTGAAAGCGTTTACTTCGGGCATATTTATAGTGTAATTCATTCTGCCTGCGCGCATGAGCGCGTATGCCGTAGCCTTATTTTCTGCCTGAATGAGTTCTTGCATGGTGTGACCGCCGAGGAAACTTACTTCGGGAATGTCGTCGCAACCGTGGGGTATGGGCATTTCGCATGCGTACTTGCCCACGGATATGAAGGTGATTACTTTATCGTAGGGACCCTCGATATACAGCTGAACCTGCGAGTGCTGGTCGGTTACGCCGAGGCTCTTTACTGGTGTGGTGCCCGTGTTGACCACCTTGCCGTTGTAGTCCTCACGCTTGCCTATACTCTCTGCCCACAGCTGGCAGTACCAGTCTGAAAGCAGGCGCAGGTTGTCGCAATAGGGCATCATTACATGGATATTTTTGCCCTGCTGCATTGTTATATACATGAGCACGGCGCTTGTGAGCGCGGGATTGGACGAGATTTGCGGCTTGTTGCAGATATTATCCATATAGGCGGCGCCTGCAAGCAGACCCTTTATGTCTATGCCGAGTACGGCGGCAGGTAAAAGTCCCACGGGGCAGAGTTCGGAGAATCTGCCGCCGACGCCGTCGGGCAGAACGTACTTTTTGAATGTGCCGCCAAAGCTTTTATCAATCTTTATCAGGTTGCCGCGCTCGGCGTCCGTGGTGAATATTATGTTTTGGCTGAGGTCTACCCCTGCCTTTGTGAGTATGTCGGCGATAATCAGATACTGCGTCATCGTTTCTGACGTGGCGCCAGACTTGGATATAACGTTAAAGCAGGTTTTTTCGGGTTCGATTACGTCTAATAAATCCCTCATGCGAACGGGGTCTATGTTGTCCTCTACATAGAACTTGGGTGAGCCGCCGCGCGCCTTTGCCGTGAGCTCGTTGTGGTGAAGGTGGCACAGCGCGTTGAACACCATAGAGGGTCCCAAAGCACTGCCGCCTATGCCCAGCACCACGAAGTACTTGAACTTTTTGCGCACCTCGCGCGCGGTTGCTATAATGTCGTTGACTATTTCGGTCTGGTTATAGGGCAGTTCTGTCCACCCCATATATAACTCGTCTTTGCCGCGATTATCGGCAACATACCTGAACGCCTCTTCCGCCTTAGACTTTATCGCCTTGATTTCGGAATCCTTTATTCCGCGCTCGCCGAGGAATTTTGCCATCATGTTATTGTAGTCAACTGTTACGCGCATAGATTTGCGCCATTCTTTTGTCTTATATCCCAATATCTCCCTCCGTTATTTTGGCGGTAATTTGCCGTTTATTATATTATAAGTTAAAATTCACTTATAGTCAACAGCGGCTTTTTAAAAATTGGTAATTTTTGGGAAAATGCACTTGTAAAAACATATGTTTGTGTGGTATACTTGATTTATGGCAGTTCAGTTAACAGCCGAGCAGTTGCAGGCAGACAAGCTTATACAGGAATGGTTTAAAGACTCCGCGCGGCAGATTTTCGTACTTTCGGGGCTGGCCGGCACGGGCAAGACCACGCTTTTAAACTACACCGTATGCCACAGTTTAGGACTTACGCCCGACGTTTCGGCGGCGTTCGTTACACCCACCGGCAAGGCGGCGACGGTGCTGATAAGGCAGGGAATAACTGCCACCACTCTGCACAGGCTGATTTACCAGACCATAACCGAAGAGACCGAAAAGGTGATTAACGGCAAGGTTATAACCATAGACAAGCCTGTGTTCCGCCGCAGGGAGACGATAGACAAGGCGATTAAACTTATTGTTTTAGACGAGTTTTCGATGGTTTCTGACGAGGTGCTTGCCGATATAGCGAGGTTCGGCGTGAAGATGCTTGTGTGCGGCGACAACGCACAGCTGCCGCCCGTAGAGGGAATGAACAGTCTGCTTACTTCGCCCGACTTTTGCCTGAAAACGATTGTGCGCCAGCAGGCGGACAACCCCATTATAAAACTTGCGCGCGACGCCATGGAGGGCAGATACATACCGTACGGAAACTACGGCGACAGGGCGTTTGTTCTGAATGGGCGAAAACTCCCTGTCGAACGCCGCAAGAAATATTTTTTGAAGGCGGAACAGATTATTTGCGGCACTAACAAGACGAGGGCAAAGATTAACGACGAAATGCGCGCCTACCACCGCTTTTACGGACTGCCGCAGGCAGGCGAAAAACTTATTTGCACGCACAATAACTGGGAGCAGTTTATAGACAAGGACTTAAATTATAATATGGTTAACGGCATAATAGGCTATATAAAGAGCGTGCGGTATGCCGGCGAGAGCATAGGTTTTATGACGTTCCGCCCAGACTTTTTGGACGAGGACTGCCCCGAAGAAGTGCCATTCGATACGGGGATATTTGAAAACGGAGCCTACCGCTACCGCCACGGCGACTATTTTGAAAGTTTTGACGAAAACGGCAACGCCACGGGCGCGTTTACGCTGAACAGGTATGAGTACGCCTACTGCATATCCTGCCACAAGGCGCAGGGTTCGGAGTTCAGCTCTGCCGTAGTTATAGACGAAAGCTTTGCCTTTAAGGAAGATTCGGCGCGCTGGCTGTATACAGCCATTACGAGGGCGCGCGAAAAACTGATTATTTTGCGGTGAGGAAAAACGCCTTTTGTTCGGGCGATACGCTTGGACAATAAAGCGCCACACTCACACGCATAAGGCGACGGTTTAGAGCGGCACAGTACAAAATGTTTAGCAAATTTTTACAAAACCGTCATTTTGCACCGAATAACATTAACCAACGATGTATATAATCTATTTACAATTTTTAAGGAGTGAAAAAGGATGAAGTCGGCAAAATTTATTATATGCGCGGCTGCCGCCGCTGCAGTTATGATGTTTGCCGGGTGTACGGACGTGGACGCCTTTGAAAACCCCGGCGACTACCTCGGAGGGGGCGAAGCGGTGGATACCGTGCCCGAAAAGAGCCAATCTGACAGCACAGAGAGCGCAACGGACGCCGTGGGCACCGTTGAAACAGGCGAAAGTGAAGTACCCTACGGAGCTACGCAGATAAGCGGCAAGTGTACGATTGAAACGGCGGGCGACTACTACGTAAGCGGCGAGGTCAGCGGAAAGATAACCATTGGGTGCGCAGGTGTGACCCTTTACCTTTATAACGCTACCATAACCAACGATAAAAAAGTTATAGAGGACGACTACGGCTACGGGCTTACCATAACGCTGATTGGCGAAAACAGCATTAAAAACACTAACACGGAAGGCTCTAACGCCATAGACTGCGCAGGCGACCTGATAATTAACGGCGATGGCTCGCTCACCGTAACCGCAACAAAGAACGCAATCAAGGGAAATTCTATAAGCGTTGTGAATGCAACTTTGAATATTACAGCCGCAAAGGACGGACTGCACGCCGAAGTGGAAAAGTATGACACGGCTACGGAAGAGCCCACTCCCTCTTACAACGACGGCGGATATGTGTATATAAACGGCGCGACCGTAAATATTATGAGCGACGAAGACGGCATTCAGGCAGATACCTTTGTTTATATAACGGGCGAAAGCAACATAGATATAACCGCAGGCGACGGCGCGACCGACACGGTGACCCAAAATTCTTCTGACAACGCCTCTGGCAAGGGCATAAAGGCAGGGCCGATAGACTGGGGCACGTTCGACGAGGATATTGAGTGGGACGGCTACCTTGTATATATAGAGGACGGCACGATAACCGTTGACTCCAACGACGACGCACTGCACTCTGACGGGGAAATGCAGATAACGGGCGGCACTATAAACCTTAAATCAGGCGACGACGCTATGCACGCTGACAACCTTATACAGATTTGGGACGGAACAAGCATTGATATAGACAAGTGCTACGAGGGTATTGAGGCTGCCAAGATAGAGATATATGGCGGAACAATTGAAGTAGAAAGCTATGAGGACGGCATTAACGCCGCAGACGGCACCATTGCCACCCCAGGCAAGGCAAACAGCAACTGCCACATTATAATTACGGACGGATATATAAGCGTGAACTGCATAGGCAGTGAGGGCGACGGCATTGACTCTAACGGCAGTATGCTTATTTCTGGCGGAGAGCTTTATATTGCAGGCTCTTCCAATTCCTCTGACGCCGCGCTCGACTCTGACGGGGGGATTGTGATAGACGGCGGATACGTGTTTGCCGTGGGCGCGCTGGGCATGGTGGAAACGCCCTCTACCTCTTCTGCGCAGTACTGCGTATCGTTTGCTAAAAGCCAGTCGATAGATGCAAACACCACACTGTACCTGTGCGACAGCTACGGCAATGTGATAATGTACTTTAAAACGCCGAGAAGCTGCCAATCTGTGATTATATCCTGCCCCGAACTGCAAAAAGGCGAAACCTATATGATTTACGGCGGCGACAGTCTGCTTGCCACGTTTACCGTAAGTTCTAAAATAACATCGGTGGGCTCGTCGGGGTCTATATCCAACCCTTCGGGCACGCCTGGCGGCGGCTCGGGTTCGGGCGGACACGGGTTTGGCAACGGACGGTAAATGCTGTGTGTTAAAAGAAGCACACGGAAAGTACGGCAAGATTTGCTACAAATAATGCACTGCAATAGCGGCGGGGGGGGGGGGGGGGGGGGGGACA
>CBCPNG010000029.1:0-17346 GCA_965120485.1 uncultured Clostridia bacterium | reverse complement strand
CCCAAAAAAGTTTTAGGTTTCAATAAACCTGTCGATTTATTTCACTATTTTATCTCTTGCTGTTGCACTTAGTTTGACAATTCATTTACTTATTTAGTTTACCCCACGCGCATGGGGGCGCGCCTTGCGGCGGTAGCTTGTTCTTCGGCGAGGGCAATGAGTTCTTTATACTGCTCCTCAGTCAATTCGCCGTTTTGCAAAAGCTCTTCGGCGTAGCCGTCTTTATCGAAGCCGAGATATCCCGACTTTTCGCCGCGGAATAAGCGGAGAAAATATCCGATGACGGCGTGGGTATCGCTGAACAGCGAACGCTTTGCTGGGTATTTGCTGTCGGCGCGGAACATTTCTTCGTAGTCGGGGCGGTTGGGAAAGTATATACTCGCCGCAGTGAATATGCCCGGACGCACAGAAAAGCGTTCGTCAAACTCCTCCTCCACGAGCGCCGCGTCTTTAAGGGAGAGCGGCGAAGGACCAACCAGCGAAAGTTTGCCCGTGAAAATATCTAAAAGCAACGGCAGATAGTGCAGACCGCTGCGGGATATGTAGCAGGGCGAGCCGTTTTGCGCGGTATAAGAAGCAAATACGCGCACCTGTACGGGGTAGCCGTTTTTGCCTGCTATCCACACCTTTTTGAACACGCCGCCTGCCTTTGACTTTAATATGGCTGCGCACACACCTATCACGGGCGAACAGAACAGCAAAAATATTGCGCCGAATATATAGTCTGACACCGCCTTGGTAAAGAAACGGTAGTTGACGGCAAAAAAGAATATGACTATTGCAATGGCGACTACCGTAAATACGGCTATGCCCCACGCGCTTTTCATAAAACTGATAAAATCGTCCATAGAAAAATCACTCCTCCGCTTCTTCCCCGTCCGCGTGAAGGCGGACGACGGCTTCGCAACGCTCTGATACCTTATCAAGACCCTGTCTTGTCTGCGACGAGGTTAAAATTATGTCTGCCGAGCCGCAGCCGAGCGAAGCGGCTATATTTTTTACGCCGTTTGCCGCCGCCATGCGCGAGAGTTTATCTGCCTTGGTAGCAATTACCGTGAAAGGTATGAGCCCCGTATACAGAAACCTGACCATGTTTATATCGTCGGCAGTGGGGTTGTGGCGGACGTCGCACAGCGCAAAGGCGTGCGCACAGTTGTTTTTATCGGCAAAGAAATCTGCCATGAGGCGCGCCCAGCGCGCCTTTTCCTCTTTGGAGACCTTGGCAAAGCCGTAGCCCGGGAGGTCGGCGAGAATGAACTGCCCGAAGTCGAAATAGTTTACAAGCCTCGTCCTGCCCGGCTCTTTTGATACCCTTGCCAGCTTTTTGCGGTTGGCAAGCATATTTATAAAGCTGGATTTGCCGACGTTTGACTTGCCGCACACGGCGATTACAGGTCTTTCCCCACGCACAAACTGCGACTTATCGGCGGCGCTGGTGATAAAGGTTACGTCGTTTATTTTCAGCATATGTGCGTACCTTTTTTATTTTACAGCCCGACTATGGCGTTTTGGAACACCGTTGAAACCGAGCTTACAGGTATGAAGTGAAGCTTATCGCGCACCTCTTTGGGGATTTCTTCGAGGTCCTTTTGGTTCTCTTCGGGGATTATTACATCCCTTATGCCCACGCGGTAGGCGGCGATAGACTTTTCCTTCAAGCCGCCTATGGGAAGCACGTTGCCGAGCAGGGTTATCTCGCCCGTCATGGCTATGTCGCCGCGCACGGGCTTGCCCGTGAAAGCAGAGAGTATTGCCGTTGCCATGGTTATGCCCGCGCTGGGACCGTCTTTCGGGGTAGCGCCTTCGGGCACGTGTATGTGTATATCGGTACTGCCGAACATATCGTCAGAGATGCCGTAGAGTTCGCTGTTAGAGCGGATATAGCTTATGGCGGCGCGAGCGCTCTCCTTCATGACGTCGCCGAGCTTGCCTGTGAGCACTATATCGCCCTTGCCGTGCATTGCAGACACCTCTATGGTGAGCGTTGTGCCGCCGACAGACGTCCATGCCAGACCTGTTGCAGCGCCCACCTGCGAGGGACGGTTCTCCTCTTTATCGCGGCGGTACCTGACCGCACCCAGCAGTGAGTGAAGGCTTTCGGCTGTTATTCTGCGGCGTGCAGAGGAACCTTCTGCCACCTTTACCGCAACCTTGCGGCAGACGGCGTCTATGCGGCGCTCTAACGAGCGCACGCCAGCCTCGCGCGTGTAGCCCTCGATTATGGCGCGTATTGCGCCGTCTGTAAAGTTGATATCGCCCTCTTTTAGTCCGTTGGCTTTTAGGCGCTTGGGCACTAAATAGCGCTTGGCTATCTGCACCTTTTCCTCTTCGGTATAGCCGCTGAGCTCTATAAGCTCCATTCTGTCGAGAAGGGGCGCAGGGATTGTTTCTACGCTGTTTGCCGTGGTGATAAACAGCACCTTTGAAAGGTCGTATGAAACCTCTAAATATCTGTCGCGGAAAGTGCCGTTCTGCGCAGGGTCGAGCACCTCTAAAAGGGCGCTGGCAGGGTCGCCGCGCATGTCGGAGGAGAGCTTGTCTATTTCGTCAAGCAGGAACACGGGATTAATTGTGCCAGCGTTTTTGAGGGCATAGATTATGCGACCAGGCATAGAGCCTATATAGGTGCGCCTGTGCCCCCTTACTTCGGCTTCGTCCTTTACGCCGCCGAGACTCATACGCACGAACTTTCTGCCGAGGGCGCGCGCAACCGACGAGGCGATGGATGTTTTGCCCACGCCGGGGGGGCCCACAAAACAGAGTATGGGGGCGCTTAATGTGCCCGTGAGCTTTAACACGGCGAGGTATTCGGTTATCCTCTCCTTAATCTTTTCCAGACCGTAGTGGTCTTCGTTGAGGATTTTTACTGCGTCTTTCAGCCTTTCGGTATCTTTGGTCTCCTCCGTCCACGGGAGCTCTACAAGCCAGTCAAGGTAGTTGCGTATTACCGTATATTCGGGCGAGGTGGATGACATCTTGTCCATCCGCGCAATCTCTTTGAGCGCCTTTTCCTCTACCTCTTGCGGCATGCCCTTTGCCTTTATTTTATCGGTGAGTTTTTGCTTTTCGTCCTCGTCGTCGCCCAGTTCGCTGTGTATGGCTTTGAGCTGTTCGCGGAGGTAATACTCCTTCTGGTTTTTATCTATGCTCTGCCTTACTGCGGCGTTAATCTTTTTGCCGAGGCGGAGAATTTCCAGCTCGTCGTTGAGGCATTTTTCGAGAATGCGCAGGCGGTCTGTAACGTTTTCCGTCTCTAAAATGCGCTGTTTGATTTCATCGCGCATTTGCATATTGTGCGCGGCAATGTTTACGTATTCGTCAGATTCGCCGCACCTGTCTAAACGGGTTATCGTCTCTTTTGAAAACCTGTTTTCGGTAGTGGCGATGTCGCGCATGATGTCTTTTGCGGTGCGGAAGTACGCCTCTTCCAAGGTGTGGTCGCCGTGAACGGGGCGGATTTCGTCTGCCTCCGCCATAAAGCACTCGTCAAATGTAAACTTACGTACGCGCGCGCGGCATATGCCCTCGGCAAAGACGCGGACGTTATCCGAAGGCTGGCGCGTTATCTGTTTTATTTTTATTATCGTACCCACGCGGCTGATGTCTTCCGCCGTTATTTCGTCCTTTTCGGAATCGGGCTGGGTACATGCCAGCACCAGCATATCGCGCGATGTGGCGAGGCGTATCGCGGAGAGCGATATAAGCCTGCCTGCGTCGAACGTAAAGGAGTTATCGGGGAATACCACCCTGCCGCGCAGGGGTATTACGGGTATATCGTTGTAGTATTTTACCGACATATATATTACCTTTTTTAATAAAAAAGGGGAAGGCGAATTTTACCCTCCCCGCTTTGTTTTAAGCCGTTTTTTTGTATACAAGACGGGGTTCGGCGCCCTCTGTGACGCAGTCGCGGGTAACTACGACCTCTTCTACGTCGGGCTCTGATGGAATCTTGTACATGACAGGCGTCATGACGTTTTCTATTATGGTGCGCAGACCCCTGGCACCCGTCTTTAAGCGTATTGCCGTGCCCGCAATTTCTTTTACAGCGTCGTCTTCGACGGTGAGTTTTACGCCGTCTAAGGCGATTAGCTTCTGATACTGCTTTATTATGGCGTTGCGCGGCTGGGTGAGAATGTTGACGAGCGCAGCCTCGTCCAAAGGATGAAGGCTGACCACTATGGGCACCCTGCCGACGAACTCTGGAATGAGCCCGTATTTTGTGAGGTCCTGCGGCTTTACCTCAGATAAAAGCTCGTAAGATATTTCTTCCGAGGGCTTTACCTGTCCTCCAAAGCCGAGGGTGGTGTTGTCTTTGCGCTTAGCCACGATTTTATCAAGACCAACGAACGCGCCGCCGCATATGAACAGAATATCGGTTGTGTCTATGCGGAGCATCTCCTGCTGGGGATGCTTTCTGCCGCCCTGCGGGGGCACGTTTGCCACAGTGCTTTCTATAATCTTCAAGAGCGCCTGCTGAACGCCCTCGCCCGAAACATCGCGCGTTATAGATACGTTCTCGCTCTTGCGGGCAATCTTATCTATCTCGTCTATATAGATTATACCGCGCTGGGCGCGCTCTATATTATAATCTGCATTTTGAATGAGTTTTAAAAGTATATTTTCTACGTCTTCGCCCACGTAGCCTGCCTCTGTAAGCGTGGTGGCGTCTGTTGTGGCAAAGGGAACATTGAGTATCTTTGCCAGAGTGCGCGCAAGAAGCGTCTTGCCGCAACCCGTGGGACCGAGCAGAAGTATGTTGGACTTTTCAATCTCCACATCGTCTTCGGCGCGCTTTGCCGTAGCCGCATTGTTTATGCGCTTGTAGTGGTTGTATACCGCCACGGAGAGCACTTTTTTTGCCTCTTCCTGCCCGACTATATACTTATCGAGCTCCGCCTTTATTTCGGCGGGCTTTTTTAAGGGGACGGGGGTAAATTTATCTTCCGGCTCTTCTGCCACCATGTCGTAGCCTATGGTGAGGCACTCGTCGCATATGCATGCGCTGTTCTGCCCCGTGATTAGCCTGCGTACCAAATCCTCCGGCTTGCCGCAGAAGGAACAGTATTTTTTTTCTTTCATCTACACCTCCCTGCCTGCGCCTTTTTGCGCACGGCGGTTATGTACGTTTTAGAATATCTGCGCCTGCGCGCCTTATTGCGGCACGTAAGCGCGGCGCGGATTACCTTTTGGTGAATACCTTGTCTATGAGGCCGTATTTTAACGCCTCGTTTGCAGAGAGATAGTTATCCCTGTCGGTATCCCTCTCTATCTGCTCTATGGGTCTGCCTGAATTTGCGGCGAGGATTTCGTTTAGCTTGCGCTTGGTGCGCAGAATGTGTTCGGCGGCAATCTTTATGTCGCTCGCCTGACCCTGCGCGCCGCCGAGGGGCTGGTGAATCATTATTTCGCTGTTGGGGAGCGCATAGCGCTTGCCCTTTGCGCCGCTTGAAAGCAGGAACGCGCCCATGGACGCTGCCATGCCTATACATATGGTGGATACGTCGCACTTGACATAGTTCATTGTATCATAGATTGCAAGACCTGCCGAAACGGAACCGCCGGGGCTGTTTATATACAGTGAAATATCTTTTGAGGGGTCTTTTGCTTCGAGGTAGATGAGCTGTGCAACTACCGTATTGGCTGTGGCGTCGTCTATCTCGCCGCTCAAAAATACTATTCTGTCCTCTAAAAGGCGGCTGTAAATATCATAAGAGCGCTCTCCGCGTGAAGTCTGCTCGACTATATAGGGGACGAGCGCGCCCCTTATCTGATTATTCATTATTACTCCTTTGCCGTACCTGTTGAGTATGCGGCTTTTCAGTCTTTATACATTTCGTTGTTGGCTTTGAGGAAGTCGAACAACTTGCTTACCACTATGTCGCTTTCGATATATTCGCGCTGACGGGGGTCCATGCCCTTTTTGTACTCCTCTGCCGACTTGCCCACAGACTGCGCCTGTTCGGCAATTTTTGCATCTACCTCGTCGGGTTCCGCCTTAATATTTTCTTCGCGGACGATTTTATCTATCACGAGGGTAGACATTACGCGCGAGGCGGCGTTGTCTTTGAACTGCCCGCGGAACTGCTCCATGGTTACATTCATGTACCTGATGTAATCGTCGAGCTTGATGCCCTGATACATTAGTCTGTAAGAGAAGTCCTGCACCATTTTGTCGACTTCTTGCTCTATCATGGCGTCGGGGATTTCTGCCTTGGCTGTATCGCAGATTGCCTTTATGATGCTGTTTTCAGTTTCGTTAAGACTGCGCGTTGCGGCCTGGCGCTCTAACCTTTCGCGGCACTTCTGCCTGTACTCTTCCACCGTTTCGACGCCGGCGTTTGCCTTGACATATTCGTCGGTGAGCTCTGGGAACTTCTTTTCTTTAATCTTTTTGAGGTTGATGGCGAATACCGCCTGCTTGCCCTTTAAGTCTTCTGCCTGATAGTCTTCGGGGAAAGTTACGGTTATATCCTTCTGTTCGCCTGTCGACATTCCCTCTACCTGCTCTTCAAAGCCCGGGATAAAGGCGCCGCTGCCAAGTTCAAGGTCGTAGTCTTCGGCAGTGCCGCCAGGGAACTTTACACCGTCTACCGAGCCGGAGAAGTCGATTGTGACGGTGTCGCCGCTCTTGCAGGGGCGGTCTGATACCTCTGACATTTCCGCACTGCCTTCAACAAGCTTGTTCATCTCTTTTGCAACGTCCTCGTCGGTAACATTATACTCATAACTCTTTATTTTTAAACCCTTGTAGCTGCCTATCTCTACTTCGGGCTTTACGGGCACCGCCGCAACGAGGGTAATGCCCTCTTCGTCGCTTATCTCTTCTACCGAGAGGGAAGGGTTGCCCACGGCGGTGAAGTTTTCCTTCTCCTTTTCGATTATGCCGGGGTAGGTTGCCGAATAGAGGATATTGAAAGCCTCATCGAAGAATACCCCCTTGCCGTAGAAGTTTTCAAGCACAGGCTTGGGCGCTTTGCCCTTTCTGAATCCGGGAACGCTGTATTTGCCCCTTGTTTTGGCATACGCTTTGTTTATGGCGTCGTCCCACTCCTCTTTGGAGTAGCGGATGGTTACCTTTACCGTGCTCTTTTCGCCTGGCGCCGTCTTGTAGTTCATTGTAATATCTCCTTGAATTTCCGCGGCTGCCGCCGCAGGGTTATTATATAATTGTCTTTGCCGAAGTAAAAAGATTTTACCACATTGATTTGGTTTTTCAAAACGATTTGAACGCCGCAAGTAAATAAAATATTTTACTTTTGCCGCCGCTTGCGCTATAATCTGATAAAAACAAACGGGGACATGAGATGCCGCAGGACGCATTTACGCTTAAATACGTAACCGAAGAGCTTGACAAAAGGCTGTGCGGAGGCAAAGTTTCGCGCATAAACCAGCCGCAGAACGACGAGCTCACACTGTTTATATACACCGCAGAGGGCACCGTTAAACTTGAAATATGTGCGCACGCGCAAAATTGCCGCATAAATCTTACGCACGGCGGCAAGGACGCGCCCAAGGCGGCTTCTTCCTTTTGCATGCTGTTGAGAAAGCACTTGAACGGGGCGAAAGTTTTGAGCGTGGCACAGCCGCGGTTCGAGAGGATTGCCGCAATCACCTTTGACTGCCGCGACGAGTTTGCGCAGGCGGAGCGCGTGCTGTACTGCGAGATTATGGGCAAGTACAGCAACGTGATACTTGCAGAGGGCGGAAAAATTTTGGGGGCGCTTAAAACGACCTCGTTAGAGGCGGGCGCAAAGAGACTGCTGTTTACGGGGGCGAAGTACGAACTGCCCGAACCGCAGGACAAGGCGAATCCGCTCGATTTACTGTCACTCGAAGGTGCAATGCACAACTATGCAGGCGGCGACCGCGCACGGTTTTTAGCAAACGCCGTGACGGGCATAAGCTATGCCACCGCCTGCGACATAGAGGCGCGCTTTTGCGGCAACGCCTGCGCCAAGGACATATACGACTATGTTGCAGGCAGGTATAATTCGCCCTGCGTGACTTACAGAGAGGGCGCGCCCGACGACTTTAAGGCGAGCTGGTTTGGCAGTGAAAAGAGGGAGTTTGGCAGTGTGCTCGAAGCGCAGGAGGCTTACTACGCGTATGTGAGCGAAAAAAAGGCGTTCGAGGACAGAAAGCGCAGGCTTGCGGGCGCGCTGAAAAGCGCCGAAAAGAAGTGCGAAAAACGGCTTGCGCAGATTATCATGCGCGAACAGGAGTGTTTGGGCATAGAGGACGTAAAACTTGCGGGCGAACTGATTACAGCCAACATATATGCTATTGAACGGGGTGCAAAGGAGTTTAAGGCGGTAAACTATTACGATGAAAACATGCCCGAAGTGACAATCAGTTTAGACCCACGCCTAACCCCTGCGCAGAACGCGCAGAAGTACTATAAAAAGTACGCAAAGTTAAAACGCACGGTGACGGCGCTTGCCGCACAGCGCGGAGACGCCGAGGCGGAGAACAGCTACCTTGCCAGCATCAGGCACGCCATAGACAGCGCAGAAGAGATTGCCGACTTTGACGGGATAGAGGCGGAACTTGAAGCGGCTGGAATTTTAAAAGCCGCGCAGACGGAGCGCGGCAAGAAGAAAAAAGAGGAGCGCCGCGCGCCGTATCGCAGGTATGAATACGGCGGTTTTACCATACTTGCAGGCAGGAACAACGTGCAGAACGAGCGGCTGACGCGCAGCCTTGCCGAGGGCGACATATGGCTGCATGCGCAGAAGTACCACTCTTCCCACGCCGCCATACTTACGGACGGGCGCAAAGTGCCCGACGGCGTTATAAAGGTTGCCGCAGAAATTTGCGCCTACTATTCCGAAGGTCGGGACAGCGGCAAAGTGCCCGTGGACTACACCTATAAAAAGTACGTCAAAAAGCCTTCGGGAGCAAAGACCGGATTTGCTGTGTACACCGACTATAAGACGGCTGTGGCACAGCCGAACGCCCACGCGGAACTGAGAAGGGACGAAGAGCAAATATAGAAATATGTGTTTGGCGCGGCGACAGCCGCGCCTGTTTTTTCGGTATTTAAGGCATATTGCCGCGCCAATCTGATTTTACCCCCCCACTTTTTTATTCAGAACTTATCGCCGCTATGTTTTATGGTCAGGTAATGGTTTGCGGAAACATTGCCGCGCTATTTTTGCGTTAATCGGTGCATAATATGGCGGCAATTTTGCCTTCACCTACGCCCTTACAGATGTGGCTTTCTGTATAATTTTTCCGATTGTGGCAAAATTATTTTTATATGGACGAGATATGCAGAGCAATTTTTGATAAGGTTAAGAGCACCTGTTCAGGGGGCGCCGCGGTGTTCGATTCGGGCGAGCTTGCAGGAGCGATAGAGGGCGAGGAGCTTTCTGCCGACAAGGTGGAGAGCTCCGTGAAAAAGCTGTACAACGAAGGCTTTATAGACATAAAATACGCGCGCGGAAACCTGTATTGCCTTGCGCCCATAAGGGAACCCGTGGACGAAGCGGCGACAGAAGAGCCCTCCCCCACCGTTATTGAAGTCAAGCAGAAATTCAGCTTAAAATGCGCGCTTATGTACTGTGCGGCGGCGCTTGTTGGCGGCGCGGCAGGTTCCGCCATAGCCAGCGCAATTGCGGCGGTGCTGTGAGCAATGCTGACGAGAAGGGAAAGCACCGTGATGGGCGCGGTGTACGAGCTGTGCGACGGCACAGACAGCTGCCTTGTTTCGGCGGCGGACATACTTTCGCTCATACCTAATAAATACGCCTGCACTGCCGACGGTTTGGATAACGTGCTGTACAGCCTGCACCGCGACGGGTACTTTGACATTATAACCTCTGAACGGAAGGGCGAAAAGATGTACGTTATAACACTGCGCGAAATCGGTTTTTCGTTCAAACGGGGGCAGATTCAAAGGCGGCGCGAGGTGTGGTTTAAGGTGGCGCTTGCCTTTTTGGGCGCAGTTGCCACATTTATTTTCGGGCTTATTTTGCGCGGACTGTTCGGCTGATGTTAAATTGCGCAAAAAATGTATTGCATTGGCGGACAAATTCTGTTAAACTGTAAGAAAACATTACTTACGGAGATTTTGCCGTGGAAGAAGAAATTGAAACTGTGGACGGGACTCCCGAACCGAAGAGAAAACAAAAACAGATTACGGCGGTTGCCGTTGTGCTGTGCGTTGTATTTACGCTGTTTGTTTTTTTAATGGTGTGGTATTGGGGCGACGAATACCCCGACTTTGAGGACAACTTTACCGAAGAGTTTGCCATACCTGCGCTGGACGAGGGATTTATTCCGCAGGGCATGGGCAACAACGGCAGCGAATACTTTTTTATAAGCGGATATATGAACGACGGCTCGGCTTCGCGCATATATGTTATAAAGGACGGCGAAGCCGTGGGATATGTGACCATTACCATGGACGACGGCAACGGCGGAACAACGTATTACAGCGGACACGCAGGCGGCGTGGCTACCAACGGCTCAAAACTGTGGGTTGTGGGCGAGGGCACCGTATATGTGTTGAACTATTCTGCGGTGATTTCCGCCGCCGAAGAGAACGGCAGCGTGAAGCTTAGAAACAGTTACGACGCAAACTGCGCCGCAGACTTCTGCTACTACAACGACAAATACCTGTATGTGGGCGAGTTTTACCGTAAAGGCAACTATGAGACAGACGAGAGCCACCATATAACTACCCCTGCCGGCGACGAGAACAAAGCCATTATTATAAGGTACAACTCATCCTCTACCACCCCCAGTATCGGGCGCGTTTACTCGATAACGGGGCTGGTGCAGGGCATGTCAATTTTCGAGGACTCCACGGGCACAAAAATTGCGCTTTCGACGAGCTACGGGCTCTCTAACTCGCACATACTTATATATGATTTTGACAGCCTGACATCCGGCTCGGCAACGATAGACGGCACTTCACGCACCGTGTATTATATAGATTCCTCCTGTCTTGTGGAGAACTACGAGATACCCTCTATGGCAGAGGGAATGTGCACCGTTGGCAACAAAGTATATGTGCTTTTTGAGAGCGCGAGCATAAAATACAGGCTGTTTGTGCGAGAAAAACTGACGAGCGTTTATTCGTTCAGGTACAGGAGCAGGAGCAATTAAAACTTTTATGGCGCGGCAATATGCCGCGCTTTTTTTATGCGGCGGAGCGCGGACAGGTTGGCAAGGACGGGCGGCGCAACGGCTATATGTGTGAGAGGGAAATGTGAAAAAATATGTTTTTAGCAGTAGTTTTATGAAAAAATAATTTACTACCGCGGTTAAATATTATATAATAGAGTCAGTATGAAAAAGAGCGGTTTTACGGCAAAAAAAATTGCAGTCACGGCGTTGCTTGCGGCGCTTTCGCTGGTGATGTTTATTGTGGAAAACCAGTTCCCGCCGCTGTTTGTGCCGGGAGCGAAGATGGGACTTGCCAATATATTTTCGCTAGCCGCACTGATACTTTACGGTCCCGTTGAGGGGCTTGCCGTTGTGGCGGTGCGCACGGTTTTGGGCTCGCTGTTCGCAGGCAATATTTCCATGCTGTTGTACAGCCTTACGGGCGGAGTGGCAGCCATGGCGGTATCTGCCGTGCTGGTATACATAGTTTATCCGCGCGTGAGCCTTATGGCGGTGAGCATTGCCGCCGCAGTGGTGCACAATATTGTGCAGAACCTTGTTTACGTTGCAATAACCGATACTTCGCTTATGCTTGCATATATGCCATACCTTGCGCTTATAGGGGTGCTTTCTGGCGCGATTGTGGGTGCAGTGGTGCTTATAATTTTTAAAAAAGTGCCCTATTCGGCATTTGTACACGTGGCGGAAGGGTTGCGTATAAGAGAGAATTTAACGTAAGAACCGCAAAAGCGGAATTTTAGATGAAAAACGGTGCGGCGGCTGCCGCGCCGCTCAGGAGGTAAAAATTTGAAAGCAATAAAGGGCAGACCTTTCTTTTCGGGCGCGCACGTGCCCGACAGGAAGTCGCTTGCAAAGGGTGCGCCCATAGAGATTATGCCGCCGCCTGCCAAAGTTGCAATAAACACGGCGCAGTCGTTAGGACGCCCTGCCGTGCCCTGCGTGCAGGTTGGCGATACAGTAAAGACGGGGCAGTTAATCGCACGCGCAGACGGCGCAGTTTCTTCCGATGTGTTCGCCTCAATCAGCGGAACGGTGAAAGAGATTGCACAGATTGGAACAGAGACGGGCGTCGAGGGGCAGTTTATCGTAATCGAGACCGACGGCAGGGATGAAAAACAGTATTTGCCGCCGCTTACCTCCCCCTCCGCCAAAGACATACATGCGCGCATTAAAGACGCAGGCATTGTAGGCATGGGCGGAGCAGGCTTCCCCTCGGCAGTAAAATTAAATCCCCCCTGCCCCGTTGACACGCTGATTATAAACGGCACGGAGTGCGAGCCATACCTTACGTGCGATTACAGGCTCATGCTTGAACGCACCGATGAAATTGTGCGCGGCGCAGGGTATATTGCCAAGGCGCTGGGAGTGAGCAACGTTATAATTGGCATAGAGCGCAACAAGCCCGACTGCATAGAGGTATTTGAAAAGTACGACGACATAAAGGTTGTGGCTCTTAAAAAGATATACCCCATGGGCGGCGAAAAACAGCTGATATACTGCGCGACGGGCAGAAAGGTTGTGGCGGGCAAACTGCCAGCCGACGCAGGCGTGATTGTGCTGAACGTTGCCTCTTGCTTTGCCTCATGCGAGGCAATAGAGCAGGGCAAGCCGCTGTATGAGCGCGTGATGACCGTTTCGGGTAAATCTGTAAAACAGCCAAAGAACCTGCTTGTGAGGGTGGGCACACCCGTTGCCGACATTGTTGAGTACTGCGGCGGCGAAAACAGCGCGCCAAAAAAGGTTGTGCTGGGCGGACCCATGACTGGTATTGCGCTTAAAGATTACAGCTCGTACACCAAAAAGACTACCTCTGCCGTGCTGTTGCTTTCAGAGAAAGAGGCGGCGGCAGAACAGCCCACCCCCTGCCTCAACTGCGGACTGTGCGCCGACCGCTGCCCCATGCACCTTATGCCTATGAACACCGCCTTTTATTCCTCTGCCGGGGACTTTGAAACGGCGGCAAAGATGGGCGGCACGCCCTATTGCATAGAGTGCGGCGTGTGCGAGTACGTTTGCCCAGCCAAGCGTCCGCTGATACAGGCGATAAGAAAGACAAAGGCGGAGTTGAGAAAAATGAGTTCGGGAGGTAACAAGTAATGGACAATACCGTAGTAGTATCTACCCCTCCCCACATAAAGTCGGGGCGCACCACGCGCAAGATAATGCTTGACGTGATTATTGCGCTTGCGCCCGCCGCGATATGCGGCATTGTGTACTTCCTTTGGGACGCATTGATATTGGAAGTGACCTGCGTAGCGTTTGCCGTGCTGGGAGAGTTTGTTTACAGCTTTATAGCATACGGCGGACTGAACGTGCGCTTTGCAGACAGCCGCACATGCGCCGCGAAAAAGAACATTGCCGCTTTAAAAAAGCGCGCAAAAGCTGGCGAGGACGTTGCCGCCGCACTTGAAGAGGAGCGCAAAAAGCTTAAAGAGCTTTACGCGGAACTTAAAAAGGCGGCGTTTGCCAAATCGGGCGCGGCGTGCGTTAAATTTGCAAGGCAGTTCGACTTTACCTCTGTTGTGACGGGACTTATCCTCGCCATGATAATATCCTCTGAAACAAATTGGTACGAGGCGGCAATTGGCGCGGCGTTTGCCGTTATTATAGTAAAGATGGTATTCGGCGGAACGGGCAAAAACATTGCCAACCCTGCGGCTGTGGGGCGAGTGTTTATAGCAATATCGTTTGCCGCTGTATCCACCTACACTACTGCCAATATTTCGTCGATAATGGACAGCTCGATAGAGGCAGGCTCTACCTACCTTAAAGATTATTTCCTTGCAGGCGACGTGAACGCCATGTCGCTTTCAGACCTGTTTTTGGGCACGGGAGTTGCAGGCTGTATAGGCGAAACGTGTAAACTTGCACTGATTGTGGGGTACATATACCTTGTGGCAAGAAAGGTTATAAAGTGGTGGCAGCCGCTTTTATACCTCGTAGTGACGGGGCTTTTATCGGCGGCACTGTATACCGACTTTGCTTACTTCCTCCCCTCTATCCTTTCGGGCGGCGTTATGTTCGGCGCGATATTTATGGCTACCGACTACGTTACCAGCCCCAAAGGCGTGTACGGGCAGATAGTTTACTATGTATTGCTCGGCGTGCTGACTGCGGTATTGAGATACCTGACCGAAATAGAGGTTGTATCGTTCGTGATTTTAATAATGAACCTGTTAGTGCCGCTTATAGACAGATATATAATGCGCAGACCGTTTGGGTACAGGCGTGAGAAAAAGAACAGGGAGGCGGACAAATGAGCGCGGAACAAAAGGGCAAAAAGCGCGGAATTACCTTGAAAGAGTTTTTTAAGGGCACCGCCTTTAAGTGCATCATGGTACTGCTTGCCATAGTGCTTGTGTGCGGCATACTGCTGACCATTTGCTATGCGCTGTTTGAGGTGACGGACGAGGAGCGCGCGGAGCGCAACAGGCAGAGCCTTTTGAAAAATATCGTAAAAATTTACGGAAGTGAAGTGGAGATTGAAGCGATAGACACCACAGATTTAGATACTTCATCTTATTCAAACGGTTCTGTCTCCTCCGCCTACCTTACATCAGACGGCAACTATATAATAAACGCCACGGGCACGGGCGGCTTTTCGGGCGGCACCGTTACATGCTGGGTGGTAGTGCTTATTACGGACGGCACGGTGAGCGGCATAGGCAACGTTACCATTGCAAGCAACAGCAAACAGAGCTGGATAGGCAAAGTGACCGACGAGGCGCTCGATTACTTCGGCGATAACTACGAGAGCGGCGGCTCTTTTACGGTGAGCGACATTAAAAACGAAGGACTTACGGGCGGCGCGACATACTCCACCACCGCTATTGTAAACGCTGTGAATACCGCGCTTGAATTTGTACAGGAGCTGTTAGAGCAGTCAGCCGCAGGAGGTGAAGCATGAACAAGTATGCAAAGATTACCCTTGACGGGTTGATTTTTCAAAACCCGACATTTATGCTTGTGCTGGGCTTATGCCCCACCCTTGGACTGATTTCTTCGGCGACCTCGGCGGCAGGCATGGGGCTTACGGTAGTTGTTGTTTTAACATTAAGCAACATGATTATTTCTGCACTGCGCAAGGTTATACCCAACGCCGTGCGCGTACCTGCGTACATTGTTATAATTGCCACGCTGGTTACGCTTGCGAGCATGGTGCTTGAAAAGTTTTTGCCCGATTTATACGACAGTTTGGGAAGCTTTTTATCGCTGATAGTGGTTAACTGCATAATCCTTGGCAGGGCAGAGGCGTTTGCCAACAAGCACACAGTATTAGAGTCTGCCGTAGACGGAGTTGCAATGGGTTTGGGCTTTACGGCGTCGCTCACCATAATGGGCATTATATGCGAGTTTTTGGGCTCGGGCTCGATATTCGGCACAAAGATTATGGACTTTTCTATTTCCATACTTTCACAGCCTGCGGGCGCGTTCCTCATTTACGGCATATGCATAGCCTTGTTCACCTACATTATAGATAACTTTATGCGCTGGCGCAGGGAAAAGAAGTTTAAGCCCATGACGCGCGAGGCGCTTGCAGGGGAGGTGGCATAAATGGCTGTTTTTATTGCAATAGTACTTGCAGCGGTACTTACGAATAACTTTATCACCTATCAGACATATGGCATTTGCCCCTTTTTGGGGGTTTCAAAAAAGACCTCTTCGGCGGCAGGCATGGGCGTTGCGGTGACCTTGGTTATGGCAATTTCTACGGCGGTTACCTTTCCGCTGTATAAATACGTGCTTGAACCGCTGGGCATAGAGTTTTTAGAGATTATATTCTTCATACTTATAATAGCCGCGCTTGTGCAGATGCTGGAAAAGATTATACAGAAGGTTTCGCCCGTGCTGTATAAGGCGATGGGCATATACCTGCCGCTTATTACCACCAACTGCGCCGTTTTGGGCGTGTGCGAAATGGTTATAGAAGATTCCACAATGAGCAGTCTTATAGGCGTGGCGAGCATGAACTTGGGCTGGGCGGTGCTGTACGCCGTGTTTGCAGGACTGGGCTTTACGCTTGTAATGATTATCATGAGCGGCATACGCGAAAGGCTGGACTGCTACACCACTACTCCCAAGGCGATAGCAGGCTTCCCCATAGCCATGATTACGGCGAGCATAATATGCATGGCGTTTACCGTGTTCAGCTATATTTCCATATAAGGAGGCAACGCCATGAATTTACTTGTAAGTTTGGGAACGATTGACTCTGAAACATGGAAAACGGTGGGCATTGTAGCAGGCATACTGGCAGGCATTGCGCTGGTGCTTGTGGTGGCAATACTTGTAGTGGGCAAGGTGTTTAAGGTGGACGTGGACGAAAAAGTCACCGCCATACTTGAAAACCTTGCAGGCGCAAACTGCGGAGGCTGTGGATGTTCAGGTTGCGGCGGATTCGCCGAAAAACTTGCCTGCGGCAAGGGAAACCTGAACGACTGCCACGTTACCTCGCCCGAAAAGAAGGCGGAGATTGCAGCTTTGCTCGGCATGGAGGTCAAAGAGGACGCGCCCACGGTTGCCGTGGTTAAGTGCAAGGGCGGCGCAGAGAACGCCCCCCTCGCTTTTGAATATGTTGGCAACCCCTCTTGCGCCTCTTTAAATACGCTTCTGGGCGGAAACAAACTGTGTAAGACGGCATGTTTAGGCTGTGGCGACTGCAAGAACGTATGCCCCGAAAACGCCATAAAGGTTGAGGGAAGGCTTGCCGAAGTTATACCTGCGCGGTGTATATCGTGCGGTGCGTGCATAAACACCTGCCCCAAACACATTATAGAGCGCATAGTTGCTTCTGCCCCCGTTTATGTGGCGTGCTCTTCGCACTGCCCCGGCAAAGAGGTGCGCACGCAGTGCAAGGTGGGCTGTATAGCCTGCGGCATATGTGCGAAAAACTGCCCTCACGGCGCAATTACCATGGCGAACAACCTGCCGATTATAGATTATTCAAAGTGCACGGGCTGTTACATATGCGCAGAGAAGTGCCCGAGGAAGATAATATATAAAAGATAGTCAACAAAAAATTCCGTGCGTGATTGCACGGAATTTTTTTTGAGGTTAAGGGGTTGCTGCCGCCTCTACAATTATAGCAAGTCGTTGCACGGAATTTTTTTGTTGTATTGAATATTTTAAGGGTGGCGGGGGGGGGGGGGGGGGGTGGGGAGGGTTGGTGGTGAGGTGGGGTGGGGAGGGGAGCGGTGTTTCTCTCCCTCC
>CBCPNG010000028.1:0-6083 GCA_965120485.1 uncultured Clostridia bacterium | reverse complement strand
CTCGCCACTCGCCGCTCGCCACTCGCCGCTCACCGCTCACGCTCACGCTCACCGCTCACGCTCACCGCGCGCCGTTCAACGTTTGCTACCAAAAACTGCCGCTAAACCAATAAAAATACTCAAACATTCCACATTTTTAAACATTTTTTTCTGTTTTCTATTTACATGGTCAAATTTGTATGATATAATATAGTTGACAAAGTGGTCTAGCGGATAAGAATCGACTTATTGCGAATCTTATCTCTATGTGGTATACAGCGGAAGTGCCGAACGTTGGCTGTTGTCCAGCCATAGCCTTTTTGGGTAGTGTGTTGTGTACTTTTCGTAGGACTTGCCGAAGACTTAAATTTATTCTTTCAATAATTAAAAGGAGGAAGGTGACAAAATGGGCATCTTTAGAAGAAAGAACAAACACAAGAAAGAAGAGCAAAAGGCGGCAGCTGTTGATTCAAACTCCAACTCTATGTGGGAAGACGAAACAGAAGAGCAGCCGGAAGTACCCGCAGAAACTGCGGCGGAAGAACAGTCGTATGACGTGACGGATGTTAGAGAAGCCGAGGGCGAATACGCAACCCAAGAGCAGTCAGACAACAATTTTGAGTACAAAGCCGAAGACGAAGCGGAAGAAGAAAGCGAAGTTGAGGCAGGCGGTTCTTACAACCCGTTTGCAGGCTGGATGAGTGGTTTTTCAGCAAGCGACGAAGAGAGTGAAGCCGAGCAAGAAGAAACAAGCGACGAAGAGAGCGAAACCGAGTACGAAACAGCAAGCGGCGAGGAAGAAAGCGAATCTAACGGGGACGAAGAAGAAGGCGAGTCGTTCAACCCGTTTGCAAGCTGGATGAGCGGTTTTTCAAATGACGAAGAAGCCGAGCAAGAAGAAACAAGCGACGAAGAGAGCGAAACCGAGTACGAAACAGCAAGCGGCGAGGAAGAAGGCGAATCCAACGAGGACGAAGCAGAGGGCGAGTCGTTCAGCCCGTTTACAAATTGGATGAGCGGTTTTTCGAATGACGAAGAATCCGAAGCCGAGGACGAAGAAGCAGAAGTTGAATACGAAGCGGAAGGCGGCGTAGAAGGCTATTCATTTGACGAAACAGAAGAGCAGGAATCTTACGTACAGGAAAGCTTTGAAGCTGTAAGCGGACAGGGTCAGCGCGGCGATATTCTTAAAATGGCTGGCGATATGATTGACCTTATGATAGAGCAGTGCAAACAGGATAAGCTTGAAAATACGCGCCGCAAGACCCCTGAAATCAAGCGCAGTATTGCACGCCGTCGCAAAATTTTAAGCAAAATGTGCGAGATGTTGAGCATTATGCTTAATCAGTACGAACAGCAACAAACGCGCACAAATAAGCGCCGCAGTGTGAGCAATACGGATAGCTTTGGCGAAGATGAAAACAACTACTGATTTGTAGCTTTATATCAAATTTTTTAACTGCGCCGCAGACGGCTTTTGCCGTCTGCGGCGCAGATTTTATTGCATAAGTACCGTTCGCCTCAATCAATATAAGCCCACCTGAAAATCTGTTGTTCGAAATTGCTAAAATATCAGTATTCAGGGCATATATCCGTGCCAATTTAGCATTTAACGCGCTTTGTGTGTTAAAATGCGGCAATTACCGCGGGCAAATATGCGGCATATGGCTATTTTGTCGTAAATATAACGGTGTTTGCGGCATATTGCCGCGCCTTTTAAACATTCGGCTGTATGCAGTGCTTTAAAACTTTAAAACGCATTATTTTATGAGGAAAGGCGGAGCAAATTAGCTTTCGCCTTAATTTTTTTGCACAAAATTTGTTGCAAAAATTGTGTTTTTGCCAAGTATGCAGAGTTACTGTGATTCCCCCTGATTTCCCCAAAAAATGCAATTGCAAAAAATAACGCAAATTAAGTCGTAAACAAAAAATATTTAATTTTAGCCGCAAATTAACTGCAATTTTGCTATTTTTCGCGGCCAAAATGGCGTTTTTGGCGACAAAAAGCCGCAAAATCGCATAAAAAATTATTTTCTTAAACTTATATCAAACACTTGATTTACACGGAAAAAAATGGTATAAATATTTAGGTTGTTTTTAGTTTCATTTCTTTGAAAAAATTAACAGAATGAAAAAAATTTTTTGGCGTGAAGCCAAAAATACTCAGCCGCTTTTTATTTAGCGGTTTTTTAGGAGGTTTATTTTAAATGACCAAAAAGTTATCACTTTTGCTTTTGTCGGCTATTTCCTCAGTTTGTATTGTAGGTGCAGCCGTGCTCACCTTAGACTTTACGGTGTCTGCTGACGAAAGTGAATGCGAGCACATTAATAGCGAGCATACTAATAGTCTGAATAGCGTTATTAGTACAAGTGCAAGTGCAACTACAGCTACAAGTTCTAGTTTAAGTTCAAGTGGAGAAATTTGTAGCAGTGGCACTTATTATCTTTCAGAAGATATAAACCTTTCAAGCACAACAGGTGCAACCTATATAACCATAGGCGACGGCAGCACTTCAATTGATGTAACCATATGCCTAAACGGCTATACTATAACGGGCAATGGGGATGGCTCTGTAATCACAGTTAAAAGCGGAGCAACCCTCACCCTTTGCGATTGCAAAGGCGGTGGCAAAATTACCGGCGGTAACTGTACTAATAACGGTAAATACTATGGCGGCGGTGTGTATGTTGCCAGCGGCGGCGAATTTATAATGGAAGGCGGTACTATAACAGGCAATACTGCAAGCTATGGAGGCGGTATATATAACCTTGGAACGGTAACAATTGCGGGCGGCGTTATTTATGGCAATACGGCAACCTATACCGCATGTGTTGGTATATATTCTGATACTGGTGCCGGTGATTTGATTATAAGCGGCGGCTTTATTATTGATACTGTTTCGGTGGCTTTGTCAGCTCCTATTATAAAAGGTGGCTATTATCCGTCATCTGCAATAGAAGTAAAGTCTGGTATCGGCAGTGCCTCGACAACAACAACGATATATGGCAGCACCCTTGATACTGGCAGCTATAAATTATTTTCTCAAAGTGAGCTTTCAAAAGATACAGACCTTAAAAACTTCTTAAAAACATATAATTATAGCGCAGATACTCTTTACGGTGTTTATACGATTTCAGAAAACGATTATGAAGTGAGCTATATTGATTCCAGCGGTAAAATTACATACGACGGCGAAAAAATAGTTTATGGCACAGACTTTGTTATTAAAGTTACAAGGAGCAGTGGCACGAAAAAAGTTGATGAAAGCGCTATATCTATAACCTATTATTTAGATAGCGAAGTGACCGAGCCCATAAATGCGGGCACATACACGCTGATTGTAACGCCAAAAACAGATGATATAGACTATGATAGTAAATGTTATTATCCGTCAGGTGACGAATATAAAGTAGAGGTTGAGCTTGTAATAACGAAGGCAACCCTTACAGATAACACTAACAATACTCAAACATATACATATGACGGCAATAAACACGGTGTGGAGTTTGACCTTGAAGGATTTGTCAATGGCGAAAGTCTTGATTCACTGAAAGACGCTACGATAAATTACAGCGAGAAAACCGAGGAAGAAACCGAGAAAACCGTTAAAACCAATGATATCAGCGATTGGTCGGAAATCGAAATAACGTTAACAACCGTTGGCTCTAAAACGGTATACTATTGCATAACCTTTGACAACTACGAAACGGTTAATGGAAGTTGTACCATTTCTGTAACCCAAGCGGCTGTGACCGATGATAAGTTCCCTGAAATTCCTACGGTATATGTTGACTGCGGCAGTTCACTCTCGTCAGTTGTTACAAATTGTGATGGGTGGACAATAAGTACGGGCACACAATCAACTTACAGTACTACTAGTGATAATGTGACCTATGGCAATACTTATACCGTTACAGTATGTTACTCTCTTGCCGGAGTGGACACCTCAAACTATGACTGGGATACTGCCGCAACAGAGCATGGCATGACCTATAGCAGTGAGAAACAATGCCTTGAATACAGCGTGACTGTAACCGTAACGCATGACTCTTCGTCCAGCGATTTGAAGGAATATTCGGCAAACGATGCAGGTTGCGATACAGACGGTAACTATGCTTATTGGTACTGTGAAGATTGCGAAAAGTACTTCAACGAAGATTTAACGGAAGAGTATGAAGAGAACGAATGGGTAATACCCGCCGGGCACAGTTATTCGTATAAAGTTATCACTGTTCCCACGGCAGACAGCACGGGTAAATTTAAAGCGACGTGTACTGTATGTAATTTTAGTGTAACTAATACATTGCCCGAACTCAGCGATTCTGCTTATACTATAAAAACAACTGCTACATGCGAAGAAGCCGGTATAAACTATTATTACTTTACAGATGAAGAATACGGCATAGAGGTATGTGTGGCAGAAGTGGAAGCCGAGGCGCTCGGTCACGATTATTCGTACAGTCTTATCACATCGCCTACGGACGACAGCGAGGGCGAAGTTACAGCTACATGTTCAATTTGCGGTAGTGTTTACAAAATAACATTGCCCACGCTATCCAGTGGTAAATATTCGAAGGTTGAAACCCTTGACCCGGACTGTGAAAGCAAAGGCTATACCAAGTACTACTATATAGATGAGGAAGACGGTATAAATTATGTATACACAAAGTGGATTGACGCAACAGGGCATGATTTAGAAGAAGTAGAGTCTGGAAAATGGCACTGCAAGACTTGCGACAAATATTTCACTGACCAAAGTGCAACCGTCGAACTTCTCAGTGATACTGCATCAGACACCTCTGACGTGGCAGGTATTGTTCTGCTCGCCTTGGGCGGCGCAATGTGCGTTATACTCGGGTCGGTACTCTTATGGCAGGTAGGCAAAAAGAGGGTGAGGTATGTGCAGCTACATTATTAGTGCCATAAACGCCATAAGCGATTACACCGTAGGCTTTATTATAGAGGGTGTAATAGCGCTGCTGTTTATAATTGCTATAATAATAGTTGCAGTGGTAAAGCGCAGGCGCAGCAAGTTTGACAGCAGCGGCAGCGATTACGGCAACATTTACGGCGGCGATGGCAACGGCAACCAACCCACGACAGACGATAGCGACGAAAATTTTTTTCTGTCGTATGATTCAGAGGGTGATAACGGTGCGCAGTCGTCCACTGACTACGACTCGCAGTCCACAGCTTACGGCGGAGAGTCTGTAGAGGAAGTTCCGCCCCCCACATACGGTCAGCCGCGTTTTTTCGGGGAACAGCCCACAGCCTACGGCAGACAGCCTGTTGAAGAAGTTCCGCCCCCTGCGTACGGTCAGCCGAGTTTTTTCAGGCAACCCCCTGTCTACGGCGGACAGCCTGTTGAAGAAGTTCCGCCCCCTATGTACGGTCAGCAGAGCTTTTTCAGGGAACAACCCCCTGTCTACGGCGGACAACCTGTTGAAGAAGTTCCGCCCCCCACGTATGGTAAGCCGCGTTTTTTTAGGGAAGAACCAGCAGTCTATGGCGGAAAGCCTGTTGAAGAAGTTCCGCCCCCTGCGTATGGTAAACCGAGTTTTTTCAGGGAAGAACCGACAGTCTTTGGCGGACAGTCTGTTGAAGAAGTTCCGCCCCCTGCGTACGGTCAGCCGAGTTTTTTCAGGGAAGAACCCACAACTTACGGCGAGCCGTCTATAAAGGCGCCGACTCAACATCAAACGCCGCCTGTGTTCAACCACACGCCGCCGCCCTCACCGCCTGCGCCCGATAATTTCGGGTCAAACGGATATGGGGACGAATCCATTCAGCGGCAGCCGGCGGTGCGCAACATAGGGCAGGTGCCCACGGTGTATATCGCCAGCGAGGACCGCGCCGCCTACGAAGAAATTTTTAAAAGGCACAACATTGCATACTTGTTGCGATATTCTGCCCGTGAAGAGCGCCCTGCATACGCGGCGCCCTCTGTACCTGCTGCGGCTGTGCAGCCCTATGTAGAAGAGCCTGTACGGCAAGTGCAACCCGATTACGTAGAAGAGCCTGCACGGCAAGTACAGCCCGATTACGTAGAAGAGCCTGCACGGCAAGTGCAGCCCGATTACGTAGAAGAGCCTGCACGGCAAGT
>CBCPNG010000027.1:0-54893 GCA_965120485.1 uncultured Clostridia bacterium | reverse complement strand
TAGGGAAGCAGAAGAGGAGGAAAAACGAGGGGGGCAGAAGAAAAACCCCCCCCCCCCCCCCCCCGACCCGTTTAAAGCTCAACCTCTTTGAGGGTACGTATGTTTACTATGTACGCCGCAATCTCCCGCGGCGGAATTTTGAGAATCTTGCCTGCGGCGAGGCGGTAGAGCGACAACTGCTCTGAATACTTTGTTTTCAGACTTTCTGGCGTGAGGCTTGAATACTTGTAGTCAATTATCGTACACCTGCCGCCGTCGTTGCACAGAAGGTCTATTGCCCCCTGCACCAAAACATAGTCTGAGGCGGAAGTTTCGAGAAAGGTGTTTGCAGGGAGCGAACACAGAAACTCGCGCTCGCGCCATACCTCGCCGCTTATGCGCGAAAAACATGACATGGACAGAATGGCAGAGAGCGACTTTGCATTTAAAAGCGCCGCCTGCTCTTCCTCCATCAGTCCGCCGCTCACAAAGCGCGCGATTTCGGCGGCTATCTGCTCCTCTTCCTTTACGTTGAAGTCACACAGCTGCAAAAAGCGGTGATATGCCGTGCCGCGCTCGGCAGAGGGGCGGTCGGTGCCCTCCCACTCCTCGGTGAAGAGTTCGCGTTCGGGGTAGGGGCGCTCGCCCATGGCGCGAAGCAATGCCGAGGCAGAACTCTTTACGGGGAGGTCTATGCTCTCTTCAAAGGCGTACTGCTTTTCAAAGTGTGCTGCAAAGCATTCGGAAGCGTAGCCGTCGGAGTCGGCAATGAGCACGGGCGCAGCCTCTTCGGGCGGTGCGGCAGGAGGCGTGATTACCTTACTGAACGCGCCCGAGTACAGCATCTTTGAATAGGTTGCGGCGTGTGCCGCCCTGTGGGGATTGAACTCTTCCTCCTCACTCGACATGACGTGCAGTCTGTACTTTGCGCGCGTGCAAGCAACATACAGCACGTTCATTTCGCCCATTACCTCGTCGCGTGACTCTGCCATGCGCGTAAGCCGCCCGAGCACCGTAGGCAGGCATACCCTGCTTTGCAAATTGAAAAATTTATGGGCAAAGCCGTACTTTGGCGACAGCGACAGCGAGCCGTCCTCCTGCCCCCTGTACGGGCGGTTTATGTCGGCTATGATTACTATGGGGAATTCTAACCCCTTTGAGGCGTGCATGGTCATAATCTTTATGCTGTCGCCGCCCGTGCCTGCCGCGGCGTTGAGTTTACCGCCAGCCCTTTGCCTGCGCAAAAATTCGGCGACGGAGAGTTCGCCCGAAGGGGTGCGCGCGGAGTCTGCAAGCCTGCGCAAGTTTTTAAGTTTTTTGCCGCCGCCAGCAATATACCGTGCCTCTAAACCCGTATCTGCCAGAATTTTATCTATGACAGTGCCCGCGCCGAACAGGCAGGCAAGCCCCCTGTACCCCTCTATCTTGCCGTTAAACGCACATATTTTGGCGGCAATTTGTTTATCATAAAATTTCTCGTTCCGTGTATTTTTAATCTCTTCTTTATCGTCTATATAAATACTGCAACATTCGCGGAAGGTCTTTTCTCTGATTAATTTCTTTTCGCTTGTTCCTGCACACATACGTATGGCGGCAAGTTCGCCCTCTGAAAAGCCGCCGACGGGCGAGAGCATTGCGGAAGCAAGTGGTATATCCTGCTCGCCGTTATCTATATACGAGAGAATATCGAGCATTTGGCGGACTTCGGGATAGTCGTGGGCGTCATCTGACTGCACCGCCGTAACGGGATAGCCTGCCGCCGTCAGCGCGCGGAGGATACCTGCGGCGGAGTCGTTCTTCTTGCGCACCAGCACGCATATGTCGCCAAAGGTGACCTGCCGCTCTTCGCCAGCCTCTATATCGTAAAATGTTGAGGCGAGCTCTTCCCGTACCACAGAGAGCACGGCGAGCCCCTCTCGCGAAAAGCCGCCGCCCACCTCTTCAAGGGAGTACACGCCGTCTGGCTTTATATTCTCCCTTTCGTCCACGCCAAAGTAGTGAATGGTTGCGCCGCCGCTGTCTTTGGGATATGCCGCGCCCGCCGTCATCACCCCGTCGGCTGAGTAATTTATGCCGCAGGTTTCGGGGCGCATGAGTAGAGAAAACGCATCGTTTACCGATTTCAGCACGGCAGGCGCAGAACGGAAGTTGCCCGTGAGTCCGAGCGACTTACCATTGCCGCAGAATTCGGCGATTTTATCGGTAAAATATGACGATTTAGAACCACGGAAACCGTATATTGCCTGCTTTACGTCGCCCACCAGAAACAGATTTTCGCCGCCTACGAGCGAGATTATGCGCTCCTGCACGGGATTTACGTCCTGATATTCGTCCACGAATATGCGGCTGAACCTTTCACGCACCTCTTTGAGCACCCCCTCGTCGGCGAGAAGGCGGAGTGTGAGGTGTTCGAGGTCGCTGTAATCGAGCTTGCCCTCGTCACGCTTGACCGCGGCATATTCCCCGTCGAATTTTATAAGAAGGTTGGTAAACGCCGCAGATGTTTGCCTGCTTTCGCAAAACATAGCGTATTCGGTATCCCTGTCTTTTAAGCCGTCCTTCATCTTTTTAAGGCAACGCTTTACCTCTTCGCGCTCCTTTACGAACGCCGCGTGAACCACTGCCATGCCTTCGTCTTTCGGCGCGGCAAACATGCGCTTAAATTCGGGGAAGGGGTCAAAGAGGTCGCCGTCGGCGCACGCAAAAATTGCACTGCGCACGTTTTCGGCGTATGCGGCGTATTTTACGGCATACGGACTTTGGTTAAAATCTCTCATAAATTCGTCGAACTCGTCGCAGAGGGCGGCGCACTGTTTGCCTATGAGCCGCATAATGTCTGCGCATACGCCCTTAAATGCCGTTGAATCGGGCATATCTGCCGCAGTTTTTAACATTTCGGCGTAGTCGGGATAGTTGCGGACGGCATCGTACGCCGACGAGATGAGAGATTTTAGGCGGGAATCTGAACGCTTATGGGTATAGCGCGCCGCAAGGTGGAGAAGGTCTTTATCGCCCTCTTCGTACAGCCTTTCAAAGAGGCTGTCCATGGCGCGGGCGCGAAGGGATATTTGACTTCCGCCGTCCTCCGATACTATGTCGAAAGAGCCGTCTATATCTAAAAGATAGAAGTGCACGCGCAGAAGGTATGCGCAGAATGAATGTATGGTGCTTATATTTGCCGAAGCTATTTTAGAGAGCTGTTCCTTTATGTGGGCGCGCTGACGCGGCGGACAGTCCGCACTGCGCTTTATGAGCGACGAGCGCAACTTTTCTTTCATCTGCGCCGCCGCCTTTTTGGTGAACGTTACGGCAAGCACGCCCTCTAAATCGCCGCCGCTTTGTATATACCGCGTGAGCCGCTCTATCATGACGAACGTTTTGCCGCTGCCTGCCGAGGCGGAAACTATGACCTTGCCCTCGCTCTCTATTGCGGCGCGCTGTTGGGGCGTTATTTTTTCTTCCATTACTCCTCCCCCCTCGTTTTGCGTACTATGTGCGCTATATCTGCACACGAAAGACTGTTTACCTCCCTCGGTTCGGCTTCGGGCGAGAGTCCGCACATGCCGCGCAGTTTGCAGTACCTGCACGCTCCGCCGTACGGCGAGGGGGTTATGTTGCCGCCGAAGATGCCTTCCGTCCCCCTGCGCGCGATTAGCGTTGAGTATGCGAGGAAGTCGGCAAAGTCCTCGCCCTCTATTGCGCCCCTACCCTTTCTGCCTCCGCCCACGGGAACGCCCGTAAAGCGGCTTGAACCCTTTTCGCCGAGCTCTTTATCGGAAGCCCTTACGCTGTCCTCCGAGGCATCGGAAAAGCCTTCAAGTTTAAAGTTTGAAGGGTTTTCAGAAAAATCTATGTTGGCAGGGAAGTAGTACGCGCCCACGGGGCGCGCGCCCTGCGAGGCGGCAAGCAGATAAAAGGGAAGCTGTAACTTTACGCCTGCATAATACGACTGCGGTGATATATCGGTTTCACCCGTCTTGTAGTCTATTACGCGAACCATATCGCCGAAGCTGTCTACCCTGTCTATTCTGCCGCCTGCGTGCACTCCGCCAATATCGGAGTTGTACCACTTTTCGGCGTCGCGCACGGTAAACGATGAGTCCGCCAGCTGACTGTACGCCGCGCCGCCTGCCATGCCTGCCTCTTTTACGAGGCGCTCTGCCATGAGCTTGCCTGAGGCGCTTCTTGCTATGGAGGAATACTGCGGCTCTTCGAGCATTAAACGGGCTATATCTTCGCCCCTTTTTTCGGCTTGTGCGCAACTTTCGATTGAAGAAAATTCGCCAGCCAGCTTTTGCAGTACAGAGTGGATAAAGTTGCCCGTATCTATGGGGCGCACTGCGCCCTCTTCCCTTTCAACCAGACGAAGTCCGCGCTGGGCAAAATTTTTATAAGGGCAGGTAAAGTAAGTTTCGAGCAAGGTGGGCGAAACGGAACCTGACGGGGCAAACAGTTGCATGCCGCCCTGAATTGCACCCTTTTGCGCCTCGGCGCGCAGGGTGCTGGTTGCCGCTTCGGCGTAGCCGCGCTCTGAAAGCACGCCGTAAAGGGCGGAATTTTCGCGCGGACGAAGCGCGCTCCCTGCCAAAACTTTGAGCGCATGGACGAGCTCACTGCAATAATAGGGCTTTGCCCTGCCGGATGCGTCGAGAGCTTTCTGCCTGAGCAGAATCATTGCGCCGTCGCGCAATTTTTTGAATAGTTTGAGGATATATGCCACTATTTCACTGCGAATCTTTTCTTCGCCGCCCGACATGGCAGGATAAGTTATGTACAGCCGTTGCCTGAACGAGCAGAGATTGAGAGCGACGGTTTCACGCCTGCGCCTGTCTACCTGCGAAATTTTTGGGGATATTTTTATGTTGAGATGCTCTAACGAGGTAAGCTCTCTGTCGGTGAGGAGAGCAGTATCTGACCCTGCGGGGGGAACTGCATCTGTAAGCCCTGCGGCAAATACCACGTCGCTGCCAGTATTGACCGTGGCGGAAATATCGCCCACGAACACCGCGTCCGTTTTGGGGGGTATGAGGGCGATTTCGGCGGCGGCGAGCCCGCTTGAAAACAATTTTTTAAATTCGCGCGCGGTATAAGCCGCAGTCGGCGCGAGCTCCTCAATCTCGTCCGCAACCGAGAGTATGCCGGCATACCCACGGGTGTTGAACTGCGCACGGGCAGGATATTCAACCCCATATATGGAAGAAATATTGGCTATTTCGACCTCGCAGTCGAAGTACCGCACAAGGGAGCGCACCGCCGCCGCCCATTCGGTTGCCGCCGCCCTGCCGACAGGGAATAGCGCGAGTGCGCCCGAAAAACTTTTCCACGCCGCCGAAACTGCAGCATAGTCGAAGCCGAGCGTTCCGCATATATCGGCATTGGGTTCGCGCCGAATCCCCCCACGCCAGTTGGCGCAACGGAGCACGTAGTTGCGGAACATATCGCGGTATTTGCCGTTTATTCGGGCGCGTTCTTTTGGCTCTTCACCCTCCCCCTCCGCCGCAGGAAGCACATTGAAGAGGTATGAAGAGCTTGCGGCAAGCACATCCTCTGCCGCACAGCCGCCTGCAATACATTCGAGAAAGTCACAGATAAATGCCGACAGAGGGTGTTCGGCAAGGGTGCGGCGTTCGTCGAGGTAATATGGTATGCGGTACTGCGCGAACACACGGGCGAGCACGGGCGCGTAAGTTTGCGTGCCAGGCAACATTACGGCTATTTTGCCATACCTTACCCCATCGTGCACAAACTTTTTTATAGAAGCGGCGATAAATTCCAGCTCTCTGTCCTCGTCCTCAGCCTCGAACACGAGCACCTTGTCTGTGGACATGCCCCCGTTAAAATAACTTGCAGGCTCGAAAAGTCCGTTGCGGATAATTTCCGCCTCGGCGATAAGGTCGGAGGGCAAGGTCACAGTGCGGAGCATTGCCGCACGGTGTGCGCGGCACTCGGAGGCGAGGACTTCGAACTGCGCCGGCGCTTCGTTGGCGTATATATCGGACGCACCGCCCACAAACAGTCCGCAACAGTTATCCGCCGTGAGCATACACGCCTTTACGCACTGCAATACCGTGCCCGTAAAAGCCTGAAAGCCTAAAAAGATTATGTCTGCGCCGATGATTGCAGGGCTCTGTTCTATGACGGGCGGCAACAAACGGAGGTATACATTTCTGTCTAACCTGCCGATTTCGGCGAGGTACTCGTTGTAGCGCCTGTAAATGAGGGCGATATCGTGCAATTTGTCGCCGAGGAGGGCGTGCGCCTGCGCGTACTCTATATCGTCCGCGCCTATGCCCGAGGAGTAGAGCAGGGCGATGGTATCGTATACAGACCGCGCCGCCGAAGCCGCCGAGAGTTTGGAAAAGAGGCGGAGCTCTTCCCTGCTGTGCTCGATTATGTCCCTTATGACTATTGCCGAGCCCTGACCTGAAAGTATTCCCTCGCCCCCCCTGTGGCAGGAGAGAAAGCGCGCAAGCGTGTATACCGAGGTGGAAAAGGTGCCCCCCACCGCCGCGCACACGGCGCGTTCCGCCACGAGCGAGAGCCTGTCTTCACAGAATATTACGGTGCGGCGGCCTGCCTGTTCCGCCGCCGCAACCTGCCTTTTTAACTCTTCCAGCGCGCCCGAAAGTGTGGGCGCTATTACCGAAAGATACAGCGCTTTGTTCTTTTGCATACATACATTATATCACAGCCGACATAATTTTTAGCCGATTTTAACCGCAAAAGTTTTTACAATCGCAAAAATATGTGTTATAATTGTCTACGTTTAAAAATTTCAACAGAAAACATTCGGACCATTAAATGAAAAAGACTGTAAAAATACTCGCCCTGACTTTGGCGGCGGGAATGGTTTGCGGAATTGCCGCATGTTCGGGCAGCAGCAGCAAGATATCGCTGGATTCGTATTGGTACAGAGACAGCTACGAGGGCATACAGAACTCTGCCATAAACGGAGCTTCCGAAGTGCTGTGTTACGATATATCGTTCGAGAGCGGAGACAACGGCAAATATAGTGTGGAATACGACGACGGCGGCTATTACAGGACGGAGTTGACGACTGCCAGATTTGACTGGTCGAAAGACACTATCGACGATTACAAATCGGATGAGAGCGACACCGATACCACTGAAACGGTATATGTGCTTACGACGATTATGGAAGTTTCTGGCAAGTATATATATGGCAATTCGGGAACGGAAGCCAACTCGGTTGCGTTCAGCGACTATGTGGTGACGGTGACCTGCTTCCGCTCGGCGCGCAACACGCTTAGCCCGATATACAGCAGACAGAGCGTACGCTCTACCTCGCCCAATGGTATGTCGCCCACGTCGGCGACAAAAATGTGCGCCACGGTGCAGTATGAATACGAGGTGTTCTATAACAAGGACGCGAGCAAGGCGACCTACACCTATACCGCATACGACCCCGAAACATCTTCGTATAATAGTTGCGACATTTCCAGTGCGATAAACGACAATAAAACTATCTCTGAAATTTTCAAAACATTATCGGAAAAGGCGACTGTTGTAGAGGACGAGTGCTTTGAAAAGACGGTGAGCGGACTTAACGGCAAATACACTTTGTTTGACAACAACAGCCTGTATATGGCGGTGCGCGGCATGAGCCTTTCGAGCAGTTTTTCCGCCGTGGTGAGCCTGTTTATCCCTGCGCAGGGCGGCACGTATAACGTAAGCATAACGGGCGGCAACGAGGGCACGCTTGACACAGACAATAACGAAACGGATAAAACTATTTACAACGCGCTGACGACAGCCTACGGAACGCCCGAAACGGACGACGGCGTTATTAATTACAATACGGTGAGCATAACCTCTAACACCTCTTTGAGCGGCACTTCGCAGACGGCGTGGTATGCAGCCGTTGAGGACGAGGACGACAACCAGTACCGCGCAACGCTTTTGTACCTTGAAGTTCCGCTTTCGTACAGCCTCGGCACATTGAAGTACACTTTAAAGGAAGTTAAATCTGTACTCGGAGCAACTGCAAGCACAACAACATCTGAATAATATATAAGGTAACGGGCGGCGCAGATTGCGCCGCCTTTTATATAAGCCCGTGCGCTGTAAGCGCACGGGCTTATAAATGCGACAATTTATGCATTGACTACATTCAATGGTCTGCCATATCGCTACAAGCCCGACTTGTCGGGCAAGTTCAATTGACAGTAAAATACAAAGCATATATAATGATAGTGAAATAAAAGGGGTAAATTAGGTGCGACCATGAGCAAATCAATGAATACACAGCCCAAATATTGCGACATAATAGAGCGGCTCGATGAAAACTTTAAAAAGATAAAGTCAATGCGCCCGCTTCCCGCCGCAGGGGTTGCATATTTTTTGAACGAGTTTGCAATCAGTACCACCCACAACAGCAATGCCATCGAAGGAAACACCTTCACTTACGACGAAACAAAGCTCTTGCTTGAAAAGGGAATAACTTGCAGTGCACGTTCCTTCCGCGAACATGATGATATAATAGGCTATAAAAAAGGCTTCGATTTTTTGTATGATTCATTGAAGCGGGGGACTGAAATAAGCGAAGATTTTGTAAAACAGCTCCATTCTATTGTACTTCGCGGCGCAGATGACGCAGGGCAATATCGAACCATACAAAATTATATCGGCGATTTATCGCGTGCGGTCTACACTCCCTGTCCACCGCGCGAAGTCCCCGATAAAATGAAAGACTATATTGGCAAAGTACGGGCAGATTTAAAAAAAAATAAAGATTTAATGGCGCAGGAAAATATCGCGTGGTCGGCGCTCTTTCACAGTTTCGCCGAACACCATATCGAATTTGAGCGTATTCACCCGTTCATCGACGGCAACGGCAGAACAGGTCGCCTGCTTTTAACTTACGAGATAATTTCGCTCGGACTTATACCCATAGATATTCGCTATGAAGAGCGTAGCCGCTACTATGCCGCGCTTGCCGCCTACGGGGATAAATCGCGGTATAGCACCCGCCCAGAAAGCAAGACGGAAAAATTGGCAAAACTGCTTGCCGAATGTGAGTTGCGCTCGTCCAACATTTGGGTAAAAACATTTTCAGATTATATTCAGGCAAAGTGGCAAAATTAAATATTTACAACCCAAAACTTACAGCCCCAAGGTGCGCGCAAACAATAAAAATATGCCGCAATTAATCGGGCAGAAGTTCGAATGTGAAGTAGTCGCTTTCGACCGGGGTCTCCCGTTCGAACACCGCCTTATCGCCTGCGCCTTCGAGCACGTAGTAGTGCGCGTGCGCACCCTCCATTAATCTGAAACACAGCGCGTCGCCTATAAGTTCGTCTATAATGATTCGGAAGAAATTAAGTTTAAAAATTTCGTCGAGGACATACTCGCCGCAGTCGGCAGGCAAGACCTGACTGCCGCCGAACTGACTGCCGTCGGCTTCTGCCGAGGCTGTAATTTTTAGTTTCATGTCTACATTTTACCACTACCTCCCCTGCTTTTGCAAATTTATCTGCAAAACAAAGCGTTTTTACCAAAAAAATTTAGAATATATATGTACAAATGCCTGAAAAGGTGATATAATGCATTTGAAAATATTTTTTGGGAGAAACAATTATGTCAGGAACAGCAGATAAATCTTCTAAGGTGCGTTTTATAACAACGGGCGAACTGCTTTTAAGGCTTGCCCCGCCCAACTATGAAAAGATAAGAACGGCAAACCAGTTTATGGTGACGTACGGCGGCGCAGAGGCAAACGTAGCCGTTTCGCTCTCGAACCTCGGTATAGACTCCTCTTACTTTACGGTAGTGCCCGACAGCTCGATAGGCAAGGCGGCGATAAGGTTTTTGCGCGCAAACGACGTGCACTGTTCGCCGTGCATATTATCGCCTGAGGGCAGAATGGGGCTGTATTACCTTGAAGAGGGTTTCGGCGTGCGCTCTTCAAAGGTGACTTACGACAGAAACAACACGTCGTTTTCTACCTACAAATTTTCTGACATTGATTATAAAAAGAAATTAAAGGGCTTTAACTGGCTGCACACCAGCGGAATTACGCCGGCGCTTTCGCAGAACTGCCGCGACCTTACCATGTATTCACTTAAAGCGGCGAAAGAGATGGGCATGATTGTAAGCTTTGACTGCAATTTCAGGAGTGCGCTGTGGGGATTTCAGGAGGCGCGCGACTGTCTGACAGAGTACATGCCGTATATAGACGTGCTGATTGGCATAGAGCCCATAAACCTTATTGGTCCCGACGGCAAAGACATAAAAGACGGGCTTTCGATGACCCCCACCTTTGAGGAGCAAGACAGGGTGTTCCGCGCCCTGCACAATAAATGGGGCTTTAAGGCGATTGCAAGGACGGTGCGCTTTGTGCACTCTGGCAGTGAAAATTCGTTGAAGGCTTACCTTTGGTATGACGGAAAGACCTACGAGAGCAAGACTTTCCGCTTTAACATACTCGACAGAGTGGGCGGCGGCGACGCCTTTGCAAGCGGACTGTTTTATGCAATGATGACGGGCATGGGGCCACAGGACATTGTAAACTTTGCCGTGGCAAGTTCGGTTATAAAGCACACCATACATGGCGACTTTAACATAACCGACGACGCCGAATCAATTATCAAGCTGATGAAACAGGAATACGAAATCCGCCGCTGACGGCAGAATAATATAAAGAAACGATGCCGAGCCGCGCCATTCTGCCGCGGCTCGGCATCGTTTTTTTGACCGCTTTTAACAAGAAATAAAAAATACCTATAAAATATTTGATTTTAGTATTGAATATTGTTGCACAATATGATATAATGTTACAAATAAAATTTTAAGGTGGATTTTATGGCACACGCAAAAGACTGCAACTGCGCATATTGCATGAGGGGCGAACTTTTAGATAAATTCGGCATATTTATATGCGATTTAGACGTAAGCGCGCTTATACTTTTTAAAGAGCAGACCCACCCTGGGCGGTGCATAGTTGCGTATAAAGACCACGTAAGCGAGATTGTGGATATATCTGACGACGAGCGCAACCGCTTTTTTGCCGACGTAAACAGGGCGGCAAAGGCAATACATGCCGCGTTTGCGCCTGACAAGCTTAACTACGGCGCTTACGGCGACACGGGATGCCACCTGCACTTGCACCTGTGCCCCAAATATAAAGACGGTGCAGAGTGGGGCGGCGTTTTTGAGATGAATCCGGGCAAGACGTTTTTATCGGATAAACAGTATGCAGAGATGATTGAAAAGATAAGGGCCGCGCTTTAAGCCGTATGTAGGGAAATAAAGGAGAATATAGATGGCACATAACGTAATAGCCGAGGCGAAGAGATGCCTCAACTGCAAAAAACCGCTGTGCAGGTCGGGTTGTCCCATTAACACGCCCATTCCGCAAATGATACAGGCATTTTTGAACGGCGACATAAACGGCGCAGGCAAGATGCTGTTCGACAACAACCCTCTTTCGGCTGTATGCGGTATAGTGTGCGACCACAACAGGCAGTGCCAGGGGCACTGTGTGCGCGGCATAAAGGGCGAGCCCGTAGAGATTGGCACGATAGAGAACTTTATATCGGAGCGATATTTAGATGTACTTGAAATAGAACGCGAGCCCGCCAACGGCATTAAGGTTGCCGTTATAGGTTCGGGTCCCGCAGGTATTACCACCGCTATCAAAATGGCGCAGCTCGGTTACGATGTTACCGTATTTGAATCTAAGGCAAAGACGGGCGGCGTGCTCCGCTTCGGCATACCCGAATTCAGACTGCCCAAGAGCCTTATAGACAGGTACGACGCACTGATGCGCGGTCTGGGCATAAATATTAAGCCGAACATTACCATAGGCAACTCCTTTGGCATAAAAGAGCTGTTCCGCGACGGGTTTAAGGCGATTTCGATAGGAACGGGCGTGACTTGGCCCAATACGCTGAATATAAAGGGCGAAACGCTGGGCAACGTACATTACGGCGTGCACTACCTTGAATCGCCCGAAGTATACGACCTGGGAAACAGCCTTATAGTTATAGGTGCAGGCAACGTGGCAATGGATGTGGCGCGCACGGCAATGCGCCGCGGCGTGCGCAACGTTAAAATTATGGTGCGCAGTGACCGCTCAACCGCAAATACCGACGAACTTGAATGTGCCCTTATAGAGGGCGCGGAGATAATTTTTAACAAGGCGCCCGTAGAGATAGTTGACAGCGGCGTGTGGTTTAAGGACACGGTATGCGACCAAAACCACAAAGTGATATCTACGTCAGAAAAGGCGACATTAGAGCCAGCCGATTCGGTTATAATAGCCGTTTCGCAGAAGCCTTCTAACCTGATACTTACAGATACAGATGGACTGGAACTGACCGACCGCGGACTTGCCAAGATAGACGAAAACGGCATGACGAGCATACCGGGACTGTTTGCTTCGGGTGACGTGGTAAAGGGTGCAAAGACCGTTGTAGAGGCGGTAGAACAAGCCAAGCGCGTGGCGATTTCTATGGACGCATACTTAAAGAGCCTGCCCAAGGAAAAGTGATATAGCGGCAAAGCAACTCAACAGCAAAATTTGAGGGGGCGCGTTTTTAAAACGCGCCCCCCTTCATAATGCCGCATATTTTGCAATTGCACCGCATATATGCATTATCCCCCGCGCGGATAAGTGCGCGGGGGATAATTATACGGAGAATAAAATTATGAATTGGTATTGTCTGAACCGATATTTAATGCTTCTTCCAGGTCGCTGAGCATAACGTCGAGCGCCTGTATGCCACCCTGCGCCGTGTACCACACGTCGGAATTAGTAAGCACTATGACCTTGCCAGTAAATTTAGTAAATTTACTGAGGGTCTCCTGTATTTCTTTGGCTACGCTTTCAGCCGCTTCCTCCTGCGAAGTGCCGCCGCCACCGCTGGTTACGTATGCGCGGTTCAATACAAACAGATAGTCGGGATTTACTTCGGCTATCGCCTCCCACGAAGTGGAGCTGCCGTGCTGGCTGTCGGTATAATTTTGGTTCAGGTTTGAAAATCCAAGTTCGTTATCTATTATAGAGCAGTTTCCGTTTTCGGCAAGCACGCTGAAACTTGACACGTTGTTCCACATTAATTTGAGGCATGTTTTTGCGGTATCGCCTTCTTTTGTACTGAATGCAGAGAGAGCAGTTATACGGCTGTCGATGTTGTAACTTGCAATTACACTGTTTATCTCCTCTTCCGTCTTGCCGAATATTGCACCAATGGTAGCAACGTTCGTGAGGGTATCTTCTACCACGGTGCCGTTTGTAGTGGAGAGATAGACAACTGTGGCAATCTTTTCAAGTTCTTCATAATAGCTCGACTGTCTGCCGCCGATAAAGATTATATCGGGTTCGCTCTGTTGAATTGCTTCAAGACTGAAACTTTTGAGCTGACCGATGTTGGTTATGTCGCCGTCATCCATGTCATCCCAATAATCTTGAAGATAGGATATGGTACCCTCGGCGGACGCAACTACCGTATCGCCCTCGTCAAAGGCATCTATTATGTCGAGCGCGGCGAAGTCGAGTATGGCTACACGTTCGGGGTTGAGGGGTACTGCCTTTTCAATCTCTTCGCCGTTGGCGTCGAGGCATGTTATAGTTACATATTCGCCTGTCCAGACGTGCGAAATATCGTCACACGCCGCGAGTGAGAAGCATGAACCTGCCGCAACTGCGGCGAGTGCTAATGCAACAACTTTCTTTTTCATTATAAAAACTCCTTATGATTTTAATCTTAATAATATATGGAAAGGGGTCTGCCCTCTACCTGAATGATTTTGAACTCTACGCCGTAGATTTGAGAGAGGTTTTCTTCCGTCATTACCTCTTCCACCGTGCCGTATTTGGCGATTTTGCCGTCCTTCATGGCGCACACGTAGTCTGAATAGAACGCGGCGTAGTTGAGCTCGTGCAGAACTAAAACTACCGTTTTGCCGAGGTCGTCGCACATACTGCGCACGGTGCGCATGAGGTTGCGGGCGTGGTATATATCGAGGTTGTTTGTCGGTTCGTCCAGCAGAACATATTCGGTATCCTGCGCAATTACCATGGCTATATATGCGCGCTGGCGCTGTCCGCCCGAAAGTTCGTCTATAAACTTATCGGCAATACTGCCGAGTTCCATATAGCTTAAAGCTCTATCTACAATCTCGTTGTCCTCTTTGGTGAGGCGTGAGCCCGAATAGGGAAACCTGCCGAAAGCAACTAGTTCGCGCACGCGCAACTTTACCTGAATGTTGTTTGTCTGCGTGAGTATTGCAAGGTGTTTAGAGAGCTCTTTGCTCTTCCACTTAGTAATGTCTTCGCCCTCGAAGTCGACTATGCCCGAATCGCGCGCCACGAGGCGGCTTATAATGCCCATTACCGTAGATTTGCCTGCGCCGTTTGGACCGATGAGCGAGGTAACTTTGCCCTTTACGAGCTCGAAGTCTATATCGTTGACGACGGGCTTGCCGTTGTAATTTTTTACAAGATTTTTGACGAACAACTTTTTCGTCCTCCTCTTTTATCTTTTTAAGCTTCTTTTTGCGCGGACTGCGCGCGCCGCCGTGTTTGGGCTGCCTTATTATAAGGTAAAGGAAGTACGCGCCTCCGATTAACGATATAAACACACTTATAGGCACACTATAATCAAACGCCTGCTCTACTAAAAGTTCGCCGAAGGCGAGCACTATAACGCCGAACAGCGACGAGCCGAGGATTAACTGCCAGTGGCGGAATGTGCGCAATAGTTCACGCGCAAGGTTGGCGATTATTAGTCCCAAAAAGGATATGGGTCCCACCATTGCCGTGGCTACGGCGATGTATGCCGTAACGCCGAGCAACAGGTGGTTTACCGTTTTATCGAAGTTGACGCCGAGGTTTATTGCCTGTGCCTTGCCCAGCGACATTACGTCGAGCACACGTAAATCTTTAAAAAGTACCCCTGCCACAAGCGCGAGTATGCACACCGCCGCTATCATTATGGTGCTATCTATATTTTCGAAACTTGCCACCAACGATTGAAGGGTGACTTCGTAGTCGGTGGGGTCCATTATCATGACGAGAGTGCTCTGTATGCTCGAAAACAGCGAGGTGAGCACCGTGCCTATGAGCAATATGTACAGAATGTTATACTTCGTCTTTTTGAACATGAAGCCGTATATGAAGAACGACACCACGACCATTATTACAAGGTCGATTGCAAAGGCTATGTTGCTGTTGGTGATTAGCACACTGCCCGTGCCCACTATAAAGACGAGCGCAACATGCGTCAGGGTATACAGCGAGTTCATACCTAACAGGCAGGGCGTGACTATGCGGTTAGAGATTATCGTCTGGAACACGATAGACGCCGCACCTATGGCAAATGCCGCAATCAACATGGCAATCAGCTTGGGCACGCGTATCTTCATAGAATACTGCACGTAAGACGCCTTGGCAAAGTTGAGCCCTATGAGCATGAAGCACACCACCGCCGCCACGGCGAGTACCGCAAGAATTATAAGCTTTGCATAATTGGGCAACTTTATGGCACGCACCCTGTTATAAAGCGCCGCTATTGCCGAGCCGACTTTTGCAAAAAAAGCGGAGAGCGAAGAGCCGACTTTGGATAAAAACATCATGCCGCACCCCCTTCCTTTGCTCCTTTGATGGGGCGGAAGAGTTTGAATTTTACTGACTTCTGCCCGTACTTCATGCGGTAAATTATGGTGAGAATAAACAGCACACTGCCTATTATGCCGATGATAAGCTCTACGGGGAGCTCTACATTGACGGCGCCGTCGGGCGTGGGCATTGCCACCCTTGCAATTATGTCGCACACGAGCACGAACAGCGCACCCGAAAGTGCAGTTAGGGTGAGCGTGCCGCGCACTTTATCTCCCTTGAACATTGAAACAATGTTGGGAATTATGAGCCCGAGGTAGGATACAGTGCCAACAACTACCACCACCGAGGCGGTGATTATTGCCGAAAGGCTTAACCCTATAAAAAGTATCAGCTTGTAATTTACGCCGAGGTTGCGCGAAAAATCTTCGCCCATGCCTACTATATTGAAGTGGTTGGCAAATAAATACGCAAGTACTACCATGGGCGCGGCGAGATATATAATTTCGTAATTGCCCTCAATTATGGTAGAAAAACTGCCCGTAAACAGACTAGTGAGCTGTTGGCTCATATCAAACTTATATACTATAAAGTTTGTTATGCCAGAGAGCACGTTGCCCACCATTATGCCTATAAGCGGCACAAGCGCAGGGTCTTTGAACTTGATTTTAAGTATAAAGCCTACGAATATCCATGTGCCGACAAGCGCAAACACGAAAGCCAGCACTACCTGCGTCCACAGCCCCGCCGTGGGCAACAACAGCATACACACCGAAGTGCCCAGCTGCGCGCCCGAAATGGTTGCACCCGTTGTGGGCGACACGAACTTGTTCATGCACAGCGACTGCATAATAAGCCCTGCCACACTCATTCCTGCGCCCGTGAGAAGAACTGCGACGAGGCGCGGAAGCCTTGTAACTGCAAGCACGTTAAGCGCCGCTTTATCGCCGGAAAAGACTTTGGATAATGTAACGGTGCTTGACGCGGCGCCGATAAAAAGCGAAAAGAACCCCACCACTATGAGCAAAGCCGCAAGAATTATCGCCGCAAGATGTCTTTTTATAAATTTCAAACTGCACCCCTTAAATTGCCAGCCCTTTTGGGGCAAACAAAAACGCTCTTACAGAAAAAAATTAAGTTCTTTAACCCGTACTTACATGACTGCACATAACGCATTAATGTTATATTTAAATATACGCCTACATTAAATAGCACTTGACATAAATATTAACTATGGCTAATTATATTCAAAGAGCACCCAGCCGTCAAATATATTAACCCGAGTTTATTTTATTATTTATTTTTGTGATAAAAGAACACTTGTTGCAAATATTTAATATGACGAAATGAGGTTTATATCATGAAGATTTGGTGTACGGGCGACATTGGAGCAGATATGGGATTAAGATTTAATTAAACGCCGCATGCACAGACAGACAGCGTTGGCGGCATTTATTTCAAACCGAGCGGTTGCCAAAACATTATAAGGGCGGCGCCGAATGGCGCCGCCCACGATTTAAATATTTATGCACACACCTTTTTATCAGCTTTACAGCGGTAGCGACACGGTGAATGTACTGCCCTCTCCCTCGCGGCTCTGCACAGATATTTTTCCGCCTGTAAGGTTTACCGCTCTGCGCACGATTGCCAGCCCAAGCCCGTTGCCTGCCGCGGCGTGTGAGCTGTCGCCCTTGTAATATTTTTCGAATATGTGCGAGGCAACCTCTGCACTCATGCCTATACCTGCGTCACTCACCGAAACCTGCAACCCCTCGTCCGTGCGCGACATTTTTACAGAAATTTCTCCGCCCGCGGGCGTGAACTTTATTGCATTGGATAAGAGGTTGAGCCAAACCTGTTGCATGAGCGAGGCATTGCCTTCGAGCTCGATGGGAATAAATTCGGTGGTGAATGTGAGGTCTTTTGCTGTCCACTCGCTTTCAAGAAGAATGACGCACTCCTTTATCTGCAAATCGGGGCGGTACCGTCCCCTTTCGCCCACAATCTGCTGGTTTTCCAGCCTGTTTATAAGGAGCGTGTTTTCTGCAAGGCGTGAAAGACGGTAAGATTCGTCCGCTATGATTTTAAGGTATTGCCTCTGTTCCTGTTCGCTTATGCCGCCCTCTAACAGCAGATTTGCAAAGCCGTTTACTGAGGCTATCGGAGTTTTGAACTCGTGCGAGAAGTCGTGTATGAACTCGTCTTTCAGCGACTGTATGCTCTTCAACTCTAAACTCATTTTGTTGAAGTTTTCAAACAGTGTTTTGAACTGACCCCTTTGGGGGACTTCTGTCTGATAGCCGAATTCGCCGTGCGATACCCTGTCTAACGCGTCGGCTAAACGTAGTGTAAGCTTTTCGTTCAGGTTGTTTAAATAAATGGTTAAACCCACTATAATTACAGCAACAGTGGGCATAATGGCTATGGGTATTAGAAAGGTGCCGATATCCATTTCATCCCATAAGAACAGGTTTAACACTGCAAGGACAATTTCTGATATCATGACCAAAGTGATGAATACCAGCAGGAACAAAACAAGGAACTGACCGAAGGTTCTGCCCCCAGCCCTGTCGCCCCTCTTTGCGCGAACTTTTGCACTCATTTTTTTATCACCGCCTTATAACCTATGCCGCGCACGGTGACGATTTTAAATTCGGGGTAACCCTCGAACTTATTTCTTAACCTGTTTATGTGCGTGCGCACAGTGTTTTCGTCGCTTTCAGAAGTGTAGCCCCATACAGAATCTAAAATGTTCTCTTTGGTGAGTATCTTGTTGGGATAGGAGAGCAACAGGAACAGCAATTGAAACTCTTTTGAGGGCAGTTCCGTAACCTCATTGCCGCGTGAAACCGAATACATCTCTTTATCCACCACCACGTCGCCAATCACTATCTTGCCCTCGTTGGCAATCCTGCTTCGGCGCAGTAGCGCGTCTATGCGCCAGACCAGCTCTTCAAAGTTTATGGGCTTTGTCATGTAGTCGTCTGTGCCGGCGGCAAAGCCATGTCCCTTATCTGAAATAGCCGTCTTTGCGGTGAGCATAATAACGGGCACCGTTTCGCCGCGAGCGCGCAGCTTTTCCACGAGGGCGTAACCGTCCATTCCCGGCATCATTATGTCGGTTATGACGAGGTCTGTGTTGCCCTCTTCAAAAATTTCAAGCGCCTCCACTCCGTCTTTGGCGAGGCGTACGCCGTATCTGCTTTTAAGCCGCACGTTTAAAAGAATACGCATGTTGGCGTCGTCATCAACTATAAGCAAATTTGCCATATTTACACCTTAAAATAAGTATAATATCTGGGTACCATTTTAACAAACGGCGCTTAAAAAAGCAATAGCGGAGCAAATAGTTTAAACAAAATTTATGCTGCCGTTATAAAAGATTTACATTAGCAAAATAAAATATTCACAGAATATGAGGGAACAACCGTTATTTGCAAGACCTTTGAGGAGAGGGATATGAAGATAGCCATTGTGATAGACCTTATAGACTGCCTTACCAACGGTTCGGTGATGACAGCACGCCGCTTTGCCGACGGATTGAGGAAGCGCGGACACGTGGTGCGCCTTGTGGCTGTGGGAGCAGACGGCAGTGAAGACTGCGCCCTGAAAGAGCGCTATGTTCCCGTTCTCAGCGAAGTTTCAGCCAAAAACCAGATAAAGTTCGGAAAGTTTGATGAGGATAAAATAAGGGCGGCATTTACGGGTGTAGACGTTGTTCACTTTATATTTCCCTTTAAACTCGAAAAGAAGTGCAAAGAGCTTGCCGACGAAATGGGCATACCCACCACCGCCGCCTTTCACGTGCAACCCGAAAACGTTACCTACAACGCGCGTATTTCATGGTTTAAGCCGCTTTCTAAATTTATTTACTTCTATCTGAAACAGACCTTTTATAAAAAGTTTGACAGAATACACTGCCCCACTTCGTTTATAGCCCAACAACTTTCAGACCACGGCTACACTGGCGAGCTGTACGTTATATCCAACGGGTACGACCCTGCATTTGTGCCGCCTGAAACGAGGCCGCAGAACAAAAAGTTTGAAGTGGTTATGACGGGCAGACTGGCGCCCGAAAAAAATCAGCAGGTGATAATACGCGCGATAGCGCGCTCTGCACACAAAGACGAAATTAACCTTACACTTTTGGGCAACGGTACGCAGAAAAATAAACTTGCAAGGCTTGCCCAAAAGCTGGGCGTAAGTCTTACATTCGACTTTTTGCCCAAGGAAAAACTTATAGAGCGTTTACAGAAAAGCGACCTGTATGTGCACTCCGCCACCGTAGAGATAGAGGCAATTGCCGCCATAGAGGCGATTGCCTGCGGACTTGTGCCCGTGATTGCCGAAAGCGGTCTTTCTGCCACAAAGCAGTTTGCGCTTGACGGGCGCTCACTGTTTAAAGACAACGACGAAAGACAGCTTGCCGAAAAGATTGATTATTGGTTCGAGCACCCCTCCGAAAGGCAGGCAATGGGCGGCAGATATGCCGCGTTTGCAAGGAAATTCAGCCTGATGAATTCGCTTGCGCTTGCCGAGCAGATGTTTGCCGACGAGATAACGGCACACACGATGAAACGTTCTTTGCAGACAGAAGAGAGCGACCTGCCGACGCGGATAGAACTGTTTTCAAGGCGATAAGAAGAAATTATACAAAAAATATGCACTACGCTTTTTAGGAACAGATAAGGCATATATGCGTAGCAATTGCCCCGCCTGCCCCGATACAGTTTGCGCATGTTGCCGTACGTAATATGTTATAACACCGTCTGACACATGCGCGCGCCACGGGGATAATTTCGGAGTACTTTATAGCATTGCCTGTGGGATATTCGGGGTCGAATGCCTTAACACCATGCAGTTTTAAATTGTAGACTGCACCTCGTTTTTGACTACGCAGACGGGGCATCCATACTCCTATACCTCGCTGTACACGGCATTATATGCGGCAATTACCGCGCCACTTCTTTTGACGGAAAGACTTTCAGGAAAGCCGTTGCGCGGTATGGCGGCAATACCAGCCTTTATCTTACAACATAACGGCGGAGTGCAACAGCTAAAACAAGTCCGCAGGTACAAATATATGCCATGGCAATGCATTGGCAGGCAAGACGGAAGCCGACGACAAAATTTTGCAAACTGGCAAAAAAAGGTTGACAAATGTCACACAATTTAATAGAATAATAAAGCTCTGAAAATTCAGTTATTATCGCGGGGTGGAGCAGCCAGGTAGCTCGTCGGGCTCATAACCCGAAGGTCGCGCGGTTCGAATCCCGCCCCCGCAACCAACTCGAAATCAGGTTGTTTTTTTGCAGACAGTTTTAGCCCTGCTAAAACTGTCTGCCATTACACCGATTACTCCCCTTAACAAAAAGTTTTGCAAAACTTTTTGTAAGAAGTTTTAAGTCACCGCTTTTAATAAGGGTTGTGAACAAATTTACTGCCCGAAAAAAGCGGCAAAAAAGAAATTGACGTGCGCTTAACGTGCGGAGAGTAAGCCGCCATTAAACGCACGCTTTTAATGGCGATGTAGCTTAGTTGGTCTATAGCGGTCGGTTCATACCCGACAGGTCGGTGGTTCGAATCCACCCATCGCTACCATTAAAACAGCCGTCCCTTTAAGGGCGGTGAAATACGGCCCCATGGTCAAGCGGTCTAAGACATCGCCCTTTCACGGCGGTAACCCGGGTTCGAGTCCCGGTGGGGTCACCACAGCAAAAAGGGTGGAGCTTTATGCTCCGCCCTTTTGCTGTGCCCCCACCGTGCGAAAACTACGAGCGGTTCGCGTGAGGAGCGTAAGCTCCGAAACTCTGCCGAGGCTCCGCGCGTAGCATGAAAACGGCAGATACCCAGTGAGGACGTAAGGAGTACCGCAAATTTAGAGCATTTTCTTGATTGAGGAGCTCTTTTTTATTTTAAATTGCGGCTTATCCCTTGCAAAAACCACACGCATATGCTATACTGTTAGCGCGACATTAACTTAATATTTTACCCAATGAGTTAGCTTATTTATAAAGAATAATATAGAGGAACTTTTACAAATGAAAATTACATATTTAATAGGAAATGGCTTTGACATAAATTTAGGACTTAAAACAGGTTATAAAGATTTCTATAAATATTACTTTGAACAAAAGAGCAAAACTGATGTTATAGGAAAGTTTAAGCAGGACTTAAACGAGTCGTTTGAAAAATGGTCTGATTTAGAATTTGAATTAGGTAAATATACGACTAAATTTCAGAATAATGAACACGGATTTATTTCGCTATTAGATGATATACAAGATAGTTTAGCTGACTACCTAAGAACACAACAAATAAGTTTTGACTTACCCGACAACATGCGCACTAAAATAATAAAAGATATCTTTGAGCCATCACAATATTTAAATCAACGTGAACTCAATGAATTTAAAAAATATATATCAACACAATCGTATAGAGAAGCTAATCTTATCACATTTAATTATACTCAATCATTAGAGAAAATACTTAAACTTAAATGTCCCATACCGATATCAAACGGAAGACTAAACAGTATATACCATATCCACGGAACTGTTGATAGCAACATGATTTTGGGTGTAAATGATATTACTCAAATAGAAAATGAGAATTTTAGAGAATCAAAAAAACTGCAAAAACATTTTATAAAACCACAAATGAATTTTGATGCTGGCACATTACGTGATGAACATTCAAAAAAAGCAATAAACAATGCAGATTTAATCTGCATATACGGAATGTCTTTAGGGGAAACAGATAAAATATGGTGGCAGACAATCAATAACCGACTAGCAGCAAAGCAGCATCCTACCGTTTTAATTATTTTTGATGTAAACAAAAATATACATCCACGTAGGGAATATGTATCTGAAACGTATAAAGACGATGTGGTTGAAAAGATACTATCATACTCACAATTTACAAATGAAAAGAAAGAAGAAATAAAGAAAAGAATTTTTGTTAGCTTCAATTCTAATATGTTTAATATCAAACCCATTAAAAAACAACAAACTGCATAACAAGAAAAATATAAAGCAAAGCACCAGACACCTCCCTTGCAATGCAAGGGTGATTGTGGTATAATTGCGGCATGAATGTAGACTTGAAAAAATACTCGAACCTTAAAATATGCGTTGCCGTTTCAGGCGGGCGCGATTCTATGGCGTTGCTACACTACCTGCACTCCCATGCGTCAGAATACGGAATTACGCTCACCGCGCTCAACTGCGACCACAGAATACGCGGCGAAAATTCTGCACGCGACAGCGCGTTTGTAGCCGAATACTGCCAAAAATACAGCATACCCCTCTCCTCTTATGTTGCCGACAAAAAAATTGCAGGCGAGGCGGACGCGCGGCGTTGGCGGCTGAACTGCTATTTAAAAGAGGCGCAAAACTGCAACTGCATTGCCACCGCCCACCACTTAAACGACAACGCAGAAACGGTGCTTTTTAACCTTGCGCGCGGCAGTGCGCTTTCGGGTATGGAGGGCATAACCGACGGGGATATAACCGCCCTTGCAAACAAGCCTTTCAAGCTGATACGCCCCCTCATTGCCTGTACTCGCGCCGAGATAGAGCAGTATATTGTCGCTAACTCCATTCCCTATGTGGACGACGAAACAAACTTTAAGACCGACTACACGCGCAACAAAATAAGGCACAACGTGTTGCCAGCCTTAGAGGAAGCCGTACCCGGCGCGGCAGGGGCTATTTTCCGCTTTTCGCGCCTTGCCGCCGAGGACGAGGAATATTTTGAACGACAGGTTGCCCCCCTGATTTATTGCAGAAAGCCTTACGGCGACTATATAGCGCACTGCGAAGAAAAGGTTATTTTCCGCCGCGCCGCGCTGAAAATTATAGCCGACCGTCACCAGAAAAAAGACTACACCAGCGAGCACCTTGAACGCCTTTATATGCTTCAATTTGCCGAAAACGGCAAGAGGTTTGAGTTTTTAAATTTAACCGCCTTTAAGGAAGAGGGCAGAATATGCATAGCCGCCTCCTGCACCGTAGAACAAACGGAAATATCATATAGCTCCGCGCGCGGCAGGTTATGCATAGGCGGACAGTCGGTTGCCATATGCTGTGAACAAAAGCTTATTGAAATTACAAAAATTTTACAAGAAAACTTTGAAAAAAATACCGAGACTTCCGTTAACGGCTCTGGTTTACAACAGCAAAACTTTGCATTAAAAACTTTGCGCTTTGACGGAGGAAAGATACCCTCCTCCGCCGTTATACGCTTTGCGCGCACGGGGGACAGGTTTACCAAATTCGGCGGCGGAACAAAAAAACTTGGCGATTACTTTACCGACAAAAAAATACCCGTGCGGTTGAGAAAGATTATCCCCCTTTTATGCGACGGCAACGAAGTGCTGGTTGTATTCGGCGTGGAAATTTCTGAAAAAGTTAAGACGGACGGAAAAACGAAAGAAATTATGTGCGCCGCAGCCGTTGACTACACACAGCTGTAAATTTACAGCAAAATTTTCTTTAAAAGTTAAATTATGCTAAATAATACGACCGATTTGCGGTGTGCGGCAAGTATTTTGCCGCACGCCGCATTTTTTTGTTGACACATGCGCGCCGATATTTTAAAATATTATATAATTATATAATGCGGTATTACACAGAGCGGAATACTGCTGAGGAGTTTCTTTGATATGAAGATGAAGGGTGCGGATATACTTATAAACTGCCTTTTAGAGCAGGGCGTAGACACCATTTTCGGCTACCCCGGCGGTGCGGTGCTGGATATATACGACGCGCTTTACCGCAACGGCAAGATAAACCACATACTCACCGCACACGAACAGGGCGCGGCGCACGCCGCAGACGGATATGCCCGCGTGACAGGCAGGACGGGCGTATGCTTTGCTACGAGCGGACCTGGCGCAACTAACCTTGTAACGGGCATTGCCACCGCCTTTATGGACTCTATACCCATGGTTGCAATAACGGGCAACGTGGGAATAAATCTTTTGGGCAGGGATTCTTTTCAGGAAGTCGATATATGCGGCATAACCATTCCCATTACCAAACACAACTTTATAGTAAAGGACGTAAACGAGCTTGCAGACACTGTGCGCAAGGCGTTTTATATAGCCAACAGTGGCAGAAAGGGTCCCGTGCTTATAGATATACTCAAAAACGTGCAGGTTGACGAGTGCGATTACTCGCCTAAAAAACCCGTTACCTATAAGGCTCTGCCCGTTGACAGGGAGAGATTGGAGACGACTGCCGCCGCCATAAAAGAGAGCAAACGCCCCCTGATAATTGCTGGCGGCGGAGTAATTTCGGCAGAGGCCTCCGCCCTTGTGCACAGCCTTGCCGAAAACCAGGACTGCCCCGTAGCGTATACGCTGATGGGCAAGGGCTGTATACCTGACAGCGACCCGCGCTGTCTTGGTCTGATTGGCATGCACGGCACTGCCGCGGCGGCAAAAACTATGATAAACGCCGACGCGATAATAGCGCTCGGTACACGCTTTTCAGACAGAGTCGCCCTAAACCGCAATCTGTTTGCCAAAAACAAGACGGTAATTCACATAGACATAGACAACGCCGAGCTGAACAAGAATATACCCACCAACGTAAACGTTATGGGCGACCTTGCCGAGGCGTTGAAAACTCTTATACCCATGCTTGAAAAGCGCACGCGCACGCCGTGGATGGAAAAGATTGCCGAATTTAAGAACGGGGCGCATTACAGCGGAGAAACTCCGCTTGCATACAAAATACTTTCCACTGCCACCGAGATGGCGCCCAAGGACATTCCCGTTGTGACCGACGTAGGTCAGCACCAGATGTGGACGGCGCAATATTACCACGTGGACAGCCCCAGACTGTTCTGCTCCTCGGGCGGACTGGGCACCATGGGCTACGGCTTAGGCGCGGCGATAGGAGCGTGCTTCGGCGCAGGTCGCCCCTCGCTCCTGGTTACGGGCGACGGATGCTTTAATATGAACATGAACGAGCTGTCTACCGCGGTTACGCACGGCACGCCCGTTTTGATACTGTTGATGAACAACGGCGTTTTGGGTATGGTACGCCAGTGGCAGAAGCTTTTTTACGGCAAAAGATTTTCGCAGACAACTTTAAACAAGAAAACCGATTACTTAAAGTTGGCAGAGAGCCTTGGCGCAAAAGGACTCAGAATAGAGAGCGAAAAGGACGTACAGCCCGTGCTCAAAGAGGCGTTTAAATACGTGCTTAAAAAGGGAAGCGGTCCTGTGCTGGTAGATTGCAGGATTCCGCCTGACGAGAACGTACTGCCAATGATAAAGCCTGGCATGACATATGAAAGTCAGATACAGGATATGGAGGACTAAATATGGCGCAGTATAAAAAAGACCCCGAAAAGAACACCATTGCCGCGCTGGTTTCCAACAAAAGCGGCGTACTTACGAGGATAAGCGGACTGTTTGCAAGGCGCGGTTACAATATAGAGAGCCTTTCGGTGTGCGCCACCGAGGACCCTGAAATTTCGCGTATGACGATAGTGTTGATAGGCGACGAGCACATGCTTTACCAGATGATAAAGCAGATGGACAAACTGGAAGACGTGAAAAAGATTGGCTGCGCCGACGAGCTTGACTGCGTATACCGCGAGCTGATGCTTGTAAAGCTGCCTGCCCCCCCCGAAGTGCGCAGTCAGATTGTGGAGATACAGGAGATTTACAAGGCGAAGGTCGTAGACCTTTCGGTAGATACGATGATACTCGAACTTACAGGCATACCAACTAAAATAGACGCTTTTTTAAAGGTAATAGAGCCCTTCGGCATAATAGAGATGCAACGCACAGGCGTAACCGTGCTCGCACGGGGCAAGCACATGCTGAAAGACCGCGACTGCTACGGCGACAATATTTAACCCCCTCCCGTTTGGCGCAAAATTACGGCGCGCCGCGGAAAACCCCTTAAAAGGGCAAGTTCAAAAAAAATTTATAAACATGAAATCAGTTATGGAAAATATATTTTCAAAATCAGTAGATATGAGTTCACAGCGCTCGCTGTTGAGGGCGCTCGGCTGGACAGATTCCGAAATGAGCAAGCCGCTCGTGGGCATAATATGTGCGCAGAGCGATATTATACCAGGGCATACGCATTTAGACGAAATTGCGCGCGCCGCCGCAGAGGGCGTTATTGCCGCCGGCGGCAAGCCCGTGATAGTGCCCTCGATAGGAGTATGCGACGGCATTGCCATGGGGCACGAGGGCATGAGGTACTCCCTCCCCTCACGCGAAATTATTGCAGACAGTGCAGAGATTTTAATACGCGCGCACGCCTTGCAGGCGGCGGTATTCGTGGGCAACTGCGACAAGATTATCCCCGGTATGCTTATGGCGGCGGCGAGGGTGAATATACCGAGCATATTTGTTTCGGGCGGCCCCATGCTTGCAGGAAGGGTGCGCGGCAAAAAGACCTCTCTTTCCACCATGTTCGAGGAAGTCGGCGCATATAACGCAGGAAGGATAGACGGCGAAACTTTAAAGGCGTTCGAGTGCAATGCCTGCCCCACATGCGGTTCTTGTTCGGGCATGTTCACCGCCAACTCTATGAACTGCCTGTGCGAAGCGCTGGGCATGGCACTGCCGGGAAACGGCACCATACCTGCCGTGTATTCGCAGAGGCTGGCTCTCGCCAAAGAGACGGGCGAGGCGGTGATGAACCTGCTTAAAAAGAATATAAGACCGCTTGACATAATGACGGAAAAAGCGTTTAAAAACGCCGAAACCGTAGACATGGCGATAGGCGCTTCTACAAACTCGATACTGCACCTGCTTGCCATAGCAGGCGAAGCCGGACTTAAAGACAAAGTTACCGTTGATATTATGAACGACATATCGGCAAAGACGCCCAACCTCTGCCGTCTTGCGCCCGCAGGCGAGCACTACATTGAAGAGCTTAACGAGGCTGGCGGTATTTCTGCCGTTATGAACGAACTTTTAAAGGCAGGACTTTTAGACGGCAGTGTTATGACGGCCGGCGGAAAGACGCTTGCCGAAACGGTCAAGGGCGCAAAGATTACAGATACCGAGGTTATCCGACCCGTATCTTCCCCCTACTCGGCAACGGGCGGACTGGCGATATTGAAGGGCAACCTTGCAGAGCAGGGGGCGGTGGTAAAAAAATCTGCCGTAGACCCCGCCATGTACAGACACAGCGGTCCTGCCAAGTGCTTTAACAGCGAGGAAGAAGCCATGCGGGCGATATCCTCCGGCAAGATTGTAAAGGGCGATGTGGTGGTCATCCGCTACGAAGGTCCTGTGGGCGGTCCGGGTATGAGGGAGATGCTCACACCTACCTCTGCCATAGTAGGCGCAGGACTGGGTGCAGATTGCGCGCTGATAACCGACGGAAGATTTTCCGGCGCAACGCGCGGCGCGGCGATAGGTCATGTGTGCCCCGAAGCCGCCGTGGGCGGACTGATAGGCATTGTGAAAGACGGTGACATTATAGATATTGACATTGAAAAATGCTCGTTAAACCTGCGCGTGAGCGAGGAAGAGATTGCAAAGAGGCGCAAAAAATTCACTCCCGTTATAAAAAGCGCGAGCGGATATCTTGCGCGCTACCGCGCATGTGTTACCTCCGCCTCCGAGGGAGCAGTGTTCAAAAAATTCTGAAATTTGGCAATGCGCGGCATTCGTCTGCATATAATACAGACGCAATATGCATATAGCATAACATAAAATGTGGAGGGTAAACATCGAGCTCCGCAGCTCGCCTGCGGCTCGCAAACGCTTGCAATTTGAGGGGTGGATTTATATAATATAGTACAGAATATATGCAGGCGGAGCAAAGCTCCGCCTGACTTCGGCACTGATATGAGATGAACTATTACGGGATACACACGAGATTTATTAGGAGATTTTTTTAATAATGAAAAGAAAAAGAGTTTTAACCTTCAACGCAAGGGAGGACGTATTAAAGATATATTGCGGCGTATATAACGCCAATGTAAATATAGTTACAGCAAACACACATAAACTTTATATTGAATATTCTAAAAACCTATCCTCCTACTTTGAAGAGGGCGGCGGATTAGTTACAGTAAGGCAGCATAAAAAAAAGCTCTGGAAGATAATGCGCCGCCCCACCATTACTATCTACGTACCCGAATGTTGCGTACCTGACTTAACGGTGGCTATGAATGCGGGCACTCTTAAAATCGAGGGAGGAATTTACAACGACGCAGAAGTGCGTGGTTTAAAAGTTGTTGCCGACATTGAGGGCGCGACATTTGAAAACCTCAGACTGGACACCGAAAACCTGAAAGCTTCTGCCAACAGAATAACTGTAAAAAAATATATGAGTGCCATGACGACCGAAGGCAGTTTGGAATTTAACAATATCTTTTGCAAGACTGTATCGTGCAACACCAGAAAGGGCAATATAGGCATATCGGGCTTGACCTGCGACTTCGCAATTTTATACAGCGACGCTGGCAACATAGCCGCAAGCGTACACGGGAACGAGGCCGACTATACCATAGATTTGCAGGGCACAACAGTAAGCGGCAAAGAGAATGTTGCCGATACAGGGAAGGTTATAACGGCTCGGGTAGTAAAGGGTCACGTTGTGCTGGACTTTGACGGCAACAGAGAGCCCGCTGATAATGAAAAAAGCGCAAATAAAACAGACGCCGCAGATAAAACAAAGATATATAAGCGCAAAAAGGCGCACGCATAAACACAGGATAATAAAAGGAGAGAAAAAGTCATGCCGATGACAATGTCGCAGAAAATTCTCGCGGCGCACGCGGGACTGGAAGAAGTAAGAGCCGGTCAGCTGATAGACGCAGACCTTGATATGGTGCTCGCCAACGATATAACGGGTCCCGTTGCCATAGAACAGTTTAAAAAAGCTGGCGCAAAAAAGGTGTTCGACCAAAGCAAGGTTACGCTTGTAATGGACCACTTCGCGCCCAACAAAGACATAAAGAGCGCACAGCAGTGCAGAATGTGCCGCCAATTTGCCGCCGAACAGGAAATGGAGAACTTTTTTGACGTGGGCGAAATGGGCATAGAGCACACCCTTCTGCCCGAACAGGGACTTGTGGGCGCAGGCGACCTTGTGATAGGCGCCGACAGCCACACCTGTACATACGGCGCGCTGGGCGCCTTTTCGACGGGAGTTGGCTCCACCGACATGGCGGCTGGCATGTTGAGCGGCAAGTGCTGGTTTAAAGTGCCTGCGGCTTTAAAGTTTGTGCTGAAAGGCAGTCTGCCTGCGGGCGTGTGCGGCAAGGACCTTATACTGCACATAATTGGCATGATAGGCGTAGACGGCGCGCTGTATAAATCAATGGAATTTTTCGGCGACGGCGTAAAGAACCTGTCTATGGACGACAGGTTCACCATATGCAATATGGCGATAGAGGCAGGCGCAAAGAACGGAATTTTCCCCGTAGACGCCCAGACGCTCACATACATGAAAGGTCGCTTTAAGCGTTCGCCCAAGATTTATATGGCGGACGACGACGCCGAGTACGAGGCAGAATATACCATAGACCTTTCTACGCTCAAACCCACCGTCTCCTTCCCCCACCTCCCCGAAAATACTAAAACTCCCGAAGAGTGGGGCGACGTGAAGATAGACCAGGTTGTTATAGGCAGTTGCACCAATGGCAGAATATCAGACATGCGTATGGCGGCAAAAATTTTGAAGGGCAGGCACGTTAAAAAGGGCGTGCGCACGATAATCATACCTGCCACCAACGAAGTTTATATGCAAGCCATGAAAGAGGGACTGATAGAGATATTTATCAAGGCGGGCGCGATTGTATCAACCCCCACCTGCGGCCCCTGCCTTGGCGGACACATGGGCATACTTGCCGAGGGCGAGAGGTGCGTTTCTACCACCAACCGCAACTTTGTGGGCAGAATGGGACACCCGACCAGTGAAATTTACCTTGCCTCGCCCTATGTGGCGGCGGCAAGCGCAATTGCAGGCAGGCTTGCAACTTGGGAGGATATAAAATGAAAGTGTGTGGAAATGTATTTAAATACGGCAACGATGTAGACACCGACGCGATTATACCGGCAAGATACCTCAACACCACAAAGGAGAGCGAACTTGCCGCCCACTGCATGGAGGACATAGACCTCGACTTTGTAAAAAAAGTAAAGGCTGGCGATATAATAGTTGCAGGCGACAACTTCGGTTGCGGCTCTTCGCGCGAGCACGCGCCCATAGCAATTAAGGCGAGCGGCGTAAGCATAGTTATAGCAAAAAGCTTTGCTCGCATATTCTACCGCAACAGCATAAACATAGGGTTGCCCATATTGGAGTGCCCTGCCGCCGCGGAGGAAATAGGCGCAGGCGACAAAGTTTCGTGCAACCTTTCGGCAGGCATTATAGAAAACCTGACCACGGGCAAGAGTTATAAGGCGGAGCCCTTCCCTCCCTTCATTCAGGAGATAATAGAGGGCGGCGGACTTATGGCGCACCTTGCCAAAAAGGGAAAATAAGTCGGGAGGTTTTGCATGAACTATAAGATTGCCGTACTCGAAGGCGACGGAATAGGCCCCGAAATTTGCGCAGGCGCAATATCCGTGCTTAAAAAAATCGGCGAAAAATTTTGCCACAACTTTGAATTTGAATATCTGCCCATAGGCGGTTGCGCCATAGATAAATACGGCACTCCACTGCCCGACTTCACCACAGAGGGCTGCCTAAAAGCCGATTCTGTTCTGCTGGGCGCGGTGGGCGGTTACAAGTGGGACAATCTGCCCGTAGACATACGACCCGAAAAGGGACTTTTGGGCATACGCAAGGCGATGGGGCTGTATTCCAACATACGCCCTGCCAAGCTGTGGAAAGGGCTTGCGCACGCCTCGCCGTTAAAGGACGAGCTTGTAAAAAACGGCATAGAGATAATAATCGTCCGCGAACTTACGGGCGGCATTTACTTCGGCGAGCGCGGCAGAGGACAGGAAAACGGCGCAGAGTTTGCGTGGGACACCGAAAAATATTCCGTGACGGAGATTGAGCGCATAACGCGCATTGCCTGCGAACTTGCCATGAAGCGCACAAAAAAGCTTGTTTCGGTGGATAAAGCCAATGTTTTAGAGAGCTCGCGCCTGTGGAGAAAGACGGTGCACGAATACGCCGCTAAAAACTACCCCGAAGTGCAGGTCAGCGACGTGCTTGTGGACAACATGGCAATGCAGATTGTGAAAAACCCTGCGCAGTTTGACGTGGTTGTCACCTCTAACATATTCGGCGACATACTCTCTGACGAGGCGGCGCAGGTTACGGGTTCGATAGGCATGCTCGCCTCCTCCTCCCTCGGCGACGGCACGCGCGGACTGTACGAGCCAATCCACGGCTCGGCGCCCGACATCGCAGGGCAGGACATAGCAAACCCCATTGCCACCATACTTGCGGCAGGCATGATGTTGCGCGACAGCTTTTCGCTCACGGCAGAGTACGACGCAATAATTAAGGCGATAGAAAAGGTACTTGCGGAGGGCTACCGCACTGCCGACATATACAGCAAAGGCTGTACAAAAGTAAAGGGCAGTAAAATGGCAGAGCTTATAAAAGACAGAATTTAAGGCAATTAATTTTACGGCGGAGCAGGGCATACCCTCCGCCCTTAATATATTATGACTATGATTGAAGAGAACGTAAAAAGGGCGATTGCCGAAGTCGGGAGCAACCCGTTCGGCGAAAAGGTCACGCTTGTTGCTGCGGTAAAAACGCAGAACGTTGAAGATATAAACCGCGCCATTGCCGCAGGAATAGGCGACATAGGCGACAACCACGTGCAGGAATTCAGGGACAAATACGAGGCAATTACGGGCAACCCCAACCGCCACTTTATAGGACACTTGCAGACCAATAAGGTTAAATACCTTATAGGCAAAACATACCTCTACCATTCGGTGGACAGATTAGAGCTTGCCGAGGAGATTTCCAAGCGGAGCCAGCGCGCAGGCGTGACATCCGACTGCCTGATTCAGATTAATATAGGCTGTGAGGAGAGCAAGGGCGGCTTTGACTACGCAGACGGCGTAGCTGCCTATAAAAAAATTGCCGCCATGCCAGCCATGCACGTTACGGGGCTTATGGCAATGTTGCCGTTTACCGACGACGAGGGCGTACTGCGCCCGCTTGCCGTGAAGATGCGCGAACTGTTTGAGCGTCTGCGCGATATAGACGGGGATATAAAGCACCTGTCTATGGGAATGAGCGGCGACTGGAAACTGTGCGTTGAGTGCGGCTCTAACATGGTGCGGCTGGGCACTTCACTCTTCGGCGCAAGGCATTATAATTAATTGCTGTTTGACACAAAATTGATTGACAACTGTTTGGCACAAGGCTTTATTACTGATTGACGACTGTTTGGTACAAAGTATTATTACTGATTGACGGCTGTTTGACACAAGGTATTATTACTGAATTTATATATGGTTAATAAATATTAAGCGGCGGGGAGAACTTGTTTTCAAGTTCTCCCCGCCTTAATTGTTATTTGTTCATAGCAGGGTTTCGTGTTCTTCCGAGGATATAATCTATCGAAACATTATAGTAGTCGGCAAAAAGTATCAGCGTGGCATAATCCGCCTCCCTCTCCCCACTTTCATAGCGGCTGATGCAACTTTGCGACATATTGAGGTCTATTGCAACCTTTATTTGGGAATATCCGCGCTGTACGCGCAAATCTTTTAGCCTCATATCACTATAAAAATTTAAAATTTTATATTTTTTTACTTGACAATTATTATACCAGTTTGGCATAATATTAATATGCCAATATGGCATATGACTCATACGGCGAAAATAACAACCTCTGCACTCCCGAAGAGGCGGCGGAATCTTTTGCAAAAGAGTTAGAACTTTCTGAAAGATACTACTACGACCAAATACAAGTTTTATCAGTTTTTTTAAAGAGTGCTTACCGAATTCTGTTTACCGCAAAACTATGTCTATTTTAGCAAAAAACGGGTTTGCGAAAAAACTCCTTAACGGGTTGCTAAAACGGAAACAGCCGCAGATAAAATACATAGCAAGCAAGTGCAGGACGATAAGCAAAAATATTACAAAAGTGAGGACAAAAAAATGACAAACAATGAACATGAGAACAAAAAACAGCAGAAAGCTGTACAGCAAGCAGAGCCAAAATCATCCAAAAAGGCTATAAACTTGATTGTATTGCTTATTTTAGGTTGTACGTTGCTTGGCGCGGGACTTATAGTTTTAGGCAACGACATTACTATATTTCTGGGTGTATTTGTGTTGATTTTTGACGTACTGATTGCTATAATATTGCCGATTTCATATTCCAGAGCACGCAACATGAAATTATGCAAAAAATGCAAAACGCAATATGACTATGACAACGATATAGCATACAACGAAGTAAGCAGATACACTAAAACAAGAAATGTTACCGATAGTAAAAACTCTGACCCTTCTAAACTTATTACCGAACAGTATTTTATAGTATACAACGTTGATTGCCAATGCCATAACTGCGGTGAAAGGCGCTCATACCAAAAGAAAGTAGTTGCAGGAGAAGCCCATTACGACGGCTCGGTTAAATACAACGACCCGAAACAAACTATGGAGCAATTTTACAGCAACTCCTTCCTCGGTACGAAAGGGCAACAAAAACTTATAAAATTAGCGAGCATAGCACTGGGTATAATTGGAATAATACTTATAATTGTAGGTTTAATTTAAATTTAGCTTTTAAACGGCAAAAACGGCGCGGAAAAGTTTCCGCGCTGCATTTTTAATCAATGTCGAAAATTTCGTCATAAGTGGCTTTTAAAATTTCTTTGAGGAAAATTATTTCGTCAGGGTACAGGTGCCTCTGCCCTACCTCTATTTTTGCAACTGCCGAGCACGTTATGTCGCACCCACACAACTGCAAACGTGTTGCCACCTGCTCTTGCGTGAGAGTCGCCCTCTCCCTCAATAGTCTTATATTGTTACCTATACGCCTTTCAATCTCTATGATATGCCCTTATTTTTGCACTAGTATAGGTGCAAATTTGTAACAAAAAATAAAATGTCCGACCGATTGGTCGGACTTTTTTTATACAGTTAAAATTTACTCGCCTTTGAAGGGAAGGAGCGCGGCTACGCGGGCGCGCTTGATTGACTTGGCAAGCTCGCGCTGGTGCTTTGCGCATGTGCCGCTCATGCGGCGGGGAAGAATTTTGCCGCCTTCGGAGATAAACTTCCTTAAACGGGTTACATCTTTATAGTCAATCTCCTCTACCTTTTCCTGGCAGAATACGCAGACCTTTCTGCGCGACTTTTTATAATTCTTTCTTACAGGTTTATTATCTTCCATAAAATTCTCCTTAAATAATTTGGGTGCGGCAATGCGGACACAGTGCGCCGCTGTTTGTACGGTTTAACCGCAGGTTATTGTTGCCGCATTGGCTCAGAACGGAATGTCGCTGTCGTCGTCGAAGGATTGAAGCGTGGGCTTCCTCCTCTCCTGCTGGGCAGGGGGCTGATAGTCGCCTCCGTCTTCCTGTGCGCCGCGCGGAGTGAGGAACTCTACATCCTGAGCTATTACATCTACCGAGGTGCGCTCTACGCCCTCTCTGTCTTCATAAGTTCTGATTTCGATATTACCGATGACAGCTACTTTATTGCCCTTTTTTGCAAAGCGGGCAACCGTTTCGCCAAGACCGCGCCATGCGGTGACATTATAAAAATCCGCCTTGCGCTCGCCGTCGGCAGTTCCAGAGCGGCGGTTTATCGCCAATCCGAAACGGCACACCGATACTCCCGACTGCGTTTCAGAAAGTTCGGGGTCGCGGGTTAAGTTTCCTACTAAAAATACCTTATTCATTAAAAATTTCCTCTTATGCCTTGACAATCATTCTTCTGAGAACTTCGTCTGTGAGTCCGGCAACGCGGTCGAGCTCTTTAACGACTGCGGGTTCTGACGCGAACTTCATGAGCACGTAGAAACCTTCGGACTTGAAGCGGATGGGATAGGGAAGCTTTTTTGCGCCCTGCTTTTCGGTGGAGAGAACTTCGCCGCCCATCGAGGTTACTATGCCCTCGAATTTGGCTACGAGCGCCTCCTTTGCCTCGTCCGCCGCTGAGTTGTCAAGAACGTACAGCATTTCGTAATTCTTCATTTTTTTACCTCCCGGTCTTATTCGGCGTATTAAAAATACGCAAGGTAAGCACGCATTGCGTGCGCAAACTTTATATACTGTCTGCCTTAAAATATTACTATAATAAATTTAGTTTGTCAATTAAAATGAGGTCGCTGTTTGCCGCGCGGTTGATTTGGGCGCGCTTGTTCGTCGTTTGCATCGCGTTTAATTTGCGCGGAACTCTGCCCCCCACCCACGCACAACAACATTTCAGACAAAAAACAGAGGCGCGTTTTGCGCCCCTGCTGTTGCTTGTTTTTATGACAGGTCACTACTTAATAAATTACCGATATTTGACATAAATTCATTTAAAGTAAGCGAGCCAATCTTAGTAGTAGTACCATCAACATTAATCGTCTTTTCAAGAGTTTCTTTCACGCCGTCGCCGCTAAGAATACCAATCTCATAGAGGTCGTAAAGGGTAAAAGTTTGAAGATTGTACATCAGATTAGACTGCATATCTGCCACATTATTTATAGTAATGGCGGTTTCGTATTTGTTACCGCTACTATCGGTGGTATACAGCAACAACTTCCAGACGGAGCTAATTCCGCCATAGGTGTAGAGGGTGTAGCTTATATCTGTCGGGTAACTATCAAGGTGGCCGTTATTCCCAGCAAGCACGAGATTGCCTTCAGAGTCATAATAGTAGTACAGATATGAACTGTTGAAAGCTATCTGCGTTTCTTCATCAATATCACTGACATCAGATTGTACGACTACATACAGAGTCAATGTAGTTGTTCCATCCTCGTTTTCGGTGCCATAAATGGATTCGGCGAAAATCTGCTGTATGGTGAGCGACTTTATATCAGATAAGAGGCTACTTATGGTTGAGTTGCGCAGTGCGTACAGAACGGTATCTGACGGGTCGATATCTGATATCATGTCGCCGATGGTCACATCATAGAACAAACCGCTTATTCGGCTGGTTACATTGTTGAGATAGGTGCCGACTTCTACCTCTTCGCCGTCTTGGGTGTAATACACCCTTGTTATTGTATAGCTTATCGATGTTACGCCATTTTCAGTTTCGGTAACTTTTTCAACCTCTACTATAACCTCATGGGTGCCGCCGTCTGCACAATCGGAGTCGGTGCAATGGTATGTTGCCGACCATTGTTGAGTATCTTCATCATAGCTGAGGTCGGTGATACCGTATACCATATATAAAATTATGCCGTTGTCGTCTGTTGATACACTTATCAGGTCGGAAACCATAAGTTCATTAAACGCATTGGATAGGTTGCCCAGCGTATAGCTGCCGAGCTTTTGAAGAATTTTAGAGGACGTATCTACACCCGTCATAGACAGTATGTCGTTGACGGTAAGCGTGTTCATAAAGTTATTTATCAGCGTGGTGATTTTGCTGACGGATACGCCGCTGTATTCAACCTTATTATTGCTTTCATTGTAATAATATACAGAGGATATATAGCCCTCTTCATCTACGGATATATAAGCCTTAGCTGTGGTAGTAGTCCACCCGTCGCCGTTCTCTGTGTAGAAATTAATGGTGCCTGTGTAGGAGTAATCTTCGCCGGCTTCGGCAGTTACACCATTTATCGCATAGCCGAAGTATACCAATATGGCGTTTTCGACAGGGATGTTTATGAAGTCAGGGATATATACATTTTCAACAATGCCATCGAAAATGCTATCGAGGGATATATTGCCGCTTAAAATATCGCCGAGAGTGTAACCTTTGAGCAGATTTAAAATCACATTGTCGTCGCCGCTTTTAATAAAGCTTGAAATCAAATCGCTCAAATAAATGTTGTCGAAAACGGCGGCAATGTCGGCATCCTCGCCTACGAAATCACTCAAAGTGCGTTTGGATATTACGTTGAGCGTATCGCCGTCGTACCAGTACGCGCCACTGATTGCCGTGTATTCAGAGGAATACTGTACGTATTCTATGGCAGTAACCGTGAAAGCGCCGTCTGTTCCCTGCTTTGCAACATAGGCGATTTCCTCGCCGTCTGCGTCCTCGGTGACATAGCAATACAAGCTGTAAGTGCCGTCTGCCTCTTCCACTAAATACTCTTCATATTCAGAGTAAAGCCCCTTTCCGTCTTTACGGGTATATGCAGACGACGTGCTGTATGTTGCGGCTTCGTTTATACTGAAAGTATCGAGGCTGAGCGGAACGGTTTTGCCGTTGTATGTGCCGACGGCGGCCTCTGCACCGTATGCTAAATTCAGGTAGAGAATGTTGTCTGTTATGTCAATTCCAGCTATGCTGAATATAATCTCTACATTTGCACCGAGCAGACTGCTGTATATAAAGTCAGAAATACCAGAGATTGGGGTGTCCATAAGTTCGTCTTTATCGAATATCTCGGCGAACTCTTCCGCGGTCATGTAGCCGCTCAGCGCATTGGATATCGCATCGTAAATTGCGTCCACAGCAGTACCTACTGCGGTGAAACCTTTTTCGACGAGGTCGTTAAGCGTGGTCGTTTCGGTACTGAAATCGGAAGCGAGCCCGCTCAACGCGGAGATAAGCTCTGATATAGAAGTTATTTGGCTGGTGTCTATAAAGGTGTAAGTTGTTGTGTCGCTATCTTCGTCGTAGGTGCTGTTTTCAACCCCCACCAAGGAGAGCAGTTCTTCGAGGTCTGCCACCTTATACAAATAATATATACCTGCGGCTATGCCAACGAATACGACTATTATAGCGAAGATTACGCCGAGTATAAAACCGCGTATACTGCCGCTTTTTTTTACTTTTGCCATAAAATCTCCATAGAGCGGTGAGCTTTAAGCCCCACTCTTGCTTTACGCCGATTTAACAATAGATATATTAATAGAACTATTATAATATACTTTCTGAATAAAAGCAACAGTTAAAAAACACCAATTAAAAATTTATTCTTTTGAAAGCTGGCTTGCAATGCGCACGCCTGCCGTAATCAGCCTCTCCCTTTCGTTCATGCGGGGGAGGAGGGCACATTCGGAGAGCAGACTGTCGAGCACCCTGCCCGTGAGCTGTTTAGGCACACCTGCGGCAATGAGTTCGTTGCCCTTTACCTTTAAATCGCGCAGGCTGAAAGGCACGCCATCCTTTACCATTTCTTCGTATATACCCCTCCACCTTGCCACGGAGGGCGCCTCTGAAAGGTCGTCGCGGCAAGCGGAATAGTCCGCCTGCTTTAATTCGGTGAGGCGAAAAAATATGTCGATGTTGTTTACTATCATGCGGCGCACTTTGCTCTCGCGCGTGTTGCCTGCGAAGTCATACATGTGCAACGAGATGAGGCGGACGGTATCTTCCGTGACCTTTTTGGGAGCTTTCAGGCGCTGACAGATTTCACGGGCTATGCGTGCGCCTTCCTCTTCGTGACCGTAGAAGTTGCCCGAAGTTATTTTGCAGTAGGGCTTGCCTACGTCGTGCAGAAGGGCGGCGAGGCGTATATCGACGGGCGCGTACATTACACTGCGAAATGAGTGCTCTAACACGTCGTGGGCGTGGAAGTCCTGCCGCTGCGACATGCCTGCACCGAGTGAAAGTTCAGGCAAAACATAGCCTAAAACGCAGGTATCGCGCAGAATACAAAGACCGCGGTATTGCCCGAATTTTACGCCGTACTTTGTATCGGCGTGCAATATGCCGCAAAGTTCGGCATATATTCGCTCCGGCGATATATCGCGGATTAGCGCGGCGTTCTCTTTTGCTCCGAAGGCACATTCGCCGTCTGGCTGCATACCCGTCTGGGCGCACAGCCTTGCAAGCCGCATGAGGCGGAGCCCGTCTTCGCCGAATACCTTAGAGGCAGGGGCAACCGTGCGCACGCGACCAGACTTTATGTCGTCTATACCGCCGAGCGGGTCAACAAATTGACCGCCGCATATATAGTAATAAATGGCGTTGCAGGTGAAGTCGCGCCGCAGAGCGTCCTTTTGAATATCGTCGGTGAAAAAGACCTTTTCAGGCGAGTGCATACCGCGCACATACCTGTCGGAGCGGAAACTTGCGTATTCATACTCCTCCCCCTCGCAACTCAGCTTTACCGTACCCGTATTCTTGTATACTGCGCCTATGGTGAAGCCGAGCGACTGTGCAACAGCGGCAACTTTATCGGGCAGAGCAGGGGCGCATATATCCCAGTCGCGCCTTAGCGGCTGCACGCCAGAGAGGTATTCGCGGCAACTGCCGCCGACAACATATAGCGGAAAATCGCAAGAGGCGGCAAGGATTTTTAGTTTTTTAGGCAAAATTTCCTGCATATTGCCCCTCCATTCTATTTATTGGTATTATAGCAACAATTCAAAATTATTGCAATTATAAATTATTTGGTATATAATAAATAAGTAAATCGAGCTAACGGGCGCGGAAAAGCGCCTTTGGGGACTTTAAGTGGTGTACAATATCATAGTAAACACGTTGAGAGTGGGCGAAAGACAGGTGCGCGCGGCGGAAAATGTGTTTTTGCGTGCAGGGAAACCATACAACGTGTGGCGCACCGACCATGCCGGACATGCCAGCGAGATTGCCGCACAACTTACAGGCGGCGGCAAGGAATGCGTTTTAGCGGTTATGGGCGGCGACGGCACTCTGCACGAGGTTTTGAACGGCATTAAAAATTTTAAAAAATGCAGTCTTGGACTTATACCCTGCGGCACGGGCAACGACTTTGCCGAAACCGCAGGACTGCCGAAAGATGTTAAGCAGGCGGCGGCGGTGATTGCATTCAAAGCGCCGAAGGCTATCGACTATATAGAACTCTCTAACGGACTTAAAAGCATAAACGCCGTGGGCATGGGCATAGATGTGGACGTTTTGAAGAGGGCTTACAGCAAGGGCGGCGGTAAGGGAAAGTATCTTTCTGCCCTTATATACTGTATGCGGCACTTTAAAAGTTACGACTTTACCGTAACCTACGACGGCAAACAGGAAAAGCACTACGGGCTTATAGCCGCCCTCGGCAACGGCAGGCAGATAGGCGGAGGCATAAAGATATGCCCCGACGCCGTGCTCGACGACGGTTATATGAACCTTTTGATAGTGGACTACCTTTCACCCGTAAAAACCATATTTGCATTTATAAAACTTATGCGCGGCAAGATAAATTCGATAAAAGAGGTGACTGCCGTGCGCGTGAAGAGCGCGAGTTTTACCACGGAAGTGCCGTGCAGTATACAGGCTGAGGGCGAAATTTACGACGGTGTGAAGCTGGACGCGCACATTGTAGAGGGCGGACTTAAATTTTACCTGCCATGAACTGCGGGCGTATTTTATGATAGAAAAATTTTACAAACGTATAATAGACGGCGTACCTTCCGCAGTAGTTGTGGCGGACAAAAATTTAAGGGCGGTATTTGCCAACGAAAAATTTAAAGAGCTGTTTCCCTCTCCACGCAGGCGCGCGTCGATAGGCGAAATGTTTCGTTGCGCCGAAAATACTGCAAGATGCGGCACAGCCCCCTGCAAAGAGGGCTGCCCCTTACGCGAAGCGTTTGAGGACAGCTTTTATTCGCGGACAGAGGTCAGTCAACGCGTGCTTTTAAAGACCAAAACCGCCGACGGCACGCGCGACGTAGCGTTTAACCTGAACGTTAAGCCGCTGGGCGACGGCATGTATATGGGCTTGATAGACAGTGCGTTCGAGCTGGAAATTGCGCGCGAACTTGCCACCGCAAAATCTATCCAACAGCGACTGCTGCCTGCTGGCACTTGGGTTGGCAGGCACAGGTATTCGTATATGTACCTGCCATGCCGCGGCATAGGCGGAGACCTGCCCGAAGTATATACCATAGGCGATTCGGCTTTCGGCATGATTGCAGACGTTTCGGGCAAGGGAATTTCCGCCGGTATGCTTTCGGCATTCGTAAAGGCGGCTTATGATAAGTCGGAACGCTCGCCTGCGCAGGCGATTCGCAGTCTGTGCCAGAAATTCAACGAACTCAATTTAGACGAGCGCAGCTATGTAACCGTGGCTGTGGTGCGCATAGACGAAAATTCAGTTACATACTCTATGGCAGGCCACAACGTGCCCATACTTTTGAAGAGCGCAGGGGGAATTACCCGTATAACCTTAAACTCCCCTCCCGTTTCTAACTGGTTTGAAAACCCTGCATTCTTCGAGGACACTATACCCTATAAAAAAGGCGACATACTTGTACTGCTGACCGACGGCGTGACAGAGAGCAAGAACGGCAGAGGCAAGATGTTCGGCGCAGAGGGCGCAATTAAAACGCTTTCGGTTTCGCGCTCGGCAGACGACTTTGTAAAGAACCTTCAACACAATTTAAAGGCGTTCTGCGGAGAGTTCAACGACGACATAACCGCCATAGCTTTTGACCTTTAAGAATTTCCGCCGCGTTTGCCATTGAGCGGCACATATGCGGCAGGCATTAAAAAAGACGCCCATATATGGCGCAATAAAAATTCGGCGCTATATATGCCGCAAATACTAAAAAAGGTGCGAATATATACTGCAAGTAAAACAGAGGGCGCGGCATAAGCCGCGCCCTTTAATGCCACATTAAAATTTTACATACTCTGCTTTAAAACTTCGAGCACGTCTGCCTTGGTCAGGATTTTGTAGCCCCCATCCATTATCAGGGTGCTTTCGACTATTCCGCCGAGCATTTCTTTGGTTACGCCGAGCTCGGTTATATTCATGGCAACGCCTATATCGCGCATCCAGCGCTCCATCTCTTTAAGTCCCTCTTCCGCCGTCTGCACCTCCGTTTTGCCTGTGGGGTTGACGCCCCATACGCTTACGGCAAAGCGCGCAAACTTTTTGATTGCGGCGGGCATAATCATGCGGTAGTAGGCAAGAGATACGGCAGAGAGAGTCATGCCGTGAGTTGCGTCTGTATGCGCGCCTATCGCCTGCCCTATCATGTGCACCTCCCAGTCGGCGGTCTTGCCCTTTGTGACGAGCGTATTGAGAGCCCACGTTGCCGTCCACATTATGTTGGAGCGCGCCTCGTAGTTTTCAGGCTCTTTAACCGCAACGCGCGTACTGTGCACCAGAGAGCGCATGAGACCTTCGGATATGTAATCTGACGTGTTGTCGTCGTCGCCCGAAAAGTACTGCTCTAATATGTGCGACATTATGTCGAAGAAGCCAGCCGTCATCTGATACTTGGGTAGGCTGTATGTAAATTCGGGGTTGAGCACAGAGAACTTGGGAAACACCCGTTCGCCGAACACGTGACCTATTTTGAGCTTTTGCGCGTGGTTGGTGATTACGGAGCCGCCGTTCATTTCTGACCCGGTGCCGACCATTGTGAGCACGCACCCGACGGGCACTATTTTGAGGTCGGGGGAAATATCTTCATAGCGCAGGAAGTACTTATCCCACGGGTCCTCTTTGCAGTTTACCGAAACGGAAACCGCCTTGGCATAGTCGCACACAGAGCCGCCGCCCACCGCAAGAATCAGGTCTGCCTTGCAGGCACGGGCGCGCTGTACGCCCTCGTACAACTTTTCTACCGTGGGGTTGGGCATTACGCCGCCGTCCTCGAATATCTCTTTGCCACAGTCCTTTAAAATCTTTATCACTTTATCATAAATTCCGTTCTTTTTTATCGAGCCGCCGCCGTAGACTAAAAGCACTTTTTTGCCGTAATTTGCAAGCTCTGGTGCAAGACCTTCGAGCGCGTCTTTGCCGAAGTAGAGTTTTGTGGGGTTGCTGTAAGTGAAGTTGCCTAACATATATATTCCTCCTTTATTCTATATAAATTATATAACTTGTAGCGCGCTTAAAGTCAACCGTGTGCGCAAAGTTTTTTGCTTTTTTATAGAAAAAATTTTTTAAAGCCTGATGAACTTTTTCTTGCCGCCCTGCATGGGCATTGTAAAACATTTTGCATATTGTAAACGCCGCACGCACGCAGAGTTTGCGCGCGTGCGGCGTTTTATATATTGATTTGAACGAATTTATCGGGCTGGTTAAGAATTATTTTTCTATAACGCATTCACAACGCATCTTTCTATGCCGAGAATGATTTCTATATAGCGCAATTCCAGCACCACCTTTTTATATAGCGGAGTACCTCTAAACCGCCCCTCTTCTTCTTTCATTCCAGCCGTGTAAGAACCCATGAAAGGATAGAGTCCTAAATAACTTTCGCTCTTTTCAAGCTCGGCAATTATATCGGAAGTGAGGTAGTTGCTTGCAACGGCGCAGAACTCCACGTAAGAGCACTCTCGCTCAGGGACAATGGTAAAAAAATCTTTGCGCTCAATGTCTACATAGTTGCACAGATTGAACAACAGAAATATGTCGTCCTTAATTTTTTTGCGGTCATAGGAAGCCAACTTTGCGCAAATTTTTTTCATCTCTTTGAACGTATCGTCTTTGCGCAACACGCCGTATGCCGCCGCCAGCACCTCTTCCTTCAAACTATCGTCTATATAAAAATAATCATAGCCGCAGAATACCTCATGCGAGAGGCAACAGAAGAGCTTCTTTTCCCCCTTATAAAGTGTGAGGTTCTCTAACCGAACATTGCCGCCGACGTCATCGACGTAGATTTCTTCCAACCCGAACTTTCTTATGTGCGCTTTGAGCTCGTCGGTGAGGTTGAATTTGTATATTCGACCGTTCATGCCCCACGATTCGCCGACATACGAAGATATGTAGGCAGAAATTATATCCTCAAATTTGGTGCCGTACAGTTCAGAGATATGCTCAATGTAGCCATACCCCTCCTCGCTCAGAAATTCGGCAGTGTCCGCCTCAGATATAACAACTTCTGTCACGGCGGCACGCACCGCCATATTTTCCTCCCATGCAGGAATTTCGCCAAATCTCATAAAAATCTCGCAAAGCGCTACTTGCGCCGATTGTTTAAAATCTGTTCAAATACCACGCCGTAGTAATGGTCGTCGGGGGTGGCGCGGATGCAGTCCTGTACGAATACCGAGGCGATTGAAGCCGCCTCTTCCAAAGACTTGCCTCCGAGGTACTGCGCAGTGAATACAGAGGCGAATATATCGCCCGTGCCGTGCGAGCTTTTTGGCAGTTTTTCACCCATTACATAGGATATTTTGCCGTCGCACGATATTGCCTCGCCAATCTTTCCGCCGAGCTCTACGCCCGTAACAACTGCGGTTGCATTTGTAAGTTTGTTCAGTTTTGCAAGAACGCCCTCTACAAATGTTTTGTCGTACTCCGTCCTATACTCCGTATCCGTCATAAAGCACGCCTCTGTAATGTTGGGCAAAATTATATCCGCCCTGCGGATAAGGTGCGCCATTGCCTTTACATAGCCGCTATCGAAGCCGCCGTACAGCTTGCCGTTATCGGCAAAAACAGGGTCGATTATCACCTTTGCACCTTCGGCGGAGAAGGTATCGAAGCAACGCTCCGCCTCGTCCATGAGCGCCTGCTTGCCAAGGTAGCCGAGAAGGAAGGCGTCGAATTTGAAGCCGTTTTCCTGCCAAACGGCATAGATATTATCTACCTCTGGTGTGAGGTCGAGGTACGACCATTTTTTGAACATGGTATGGTTAGAGAGCACCGCCGTGGGCAAAACGCACGTTTCTATGCCGTATGCCGAAAGTATGGGAAGCACCACCGTAAGCGAGCACTGACCCACGCAGGATAAATCTTGCATGGCGAGAATTTTTTTGTTCATGGAAAAATCTCCTTTTTTATAAAGTAGGTATGGGCGGCATACCCTGCCGCACCTATGCGGGCGTGTTGACCTGAACAAATAAACGACCTGCACCGCACTATACCATTATAATCCATTCTGATATTAAATAAATAATCAGTTTATGAAAATTAAATAATATCAGAATAGCGCGCACCCAAACAACCGCCGCATGCGGTTATTTAAAGCCGAAGTCACATGTTTGCGAGCAGACTTGCGAGCACCTCTGCATCTGCCATAGTCACGCCAGAAAAGTTTATTACGGCGGTACATTCGCAGTCTGTACGCGGAGATAGGAGATATTCCGAAAGGCATCGCAGGTTTATGCCTGCGGAGAGTGCGCGCGACTTTATAAAATCGTCTGAAAGTGCCGAGGGAAAGCGCACCGTAAAGTGCAGTCCACTGCCCGTATCGAACACTTCATGCGGAAATCTTACGGAGGAAAGCGCCTCTTTCAGGGCGGTACGCACGCCGCGGTAGTAATTTTTTAGCCTGTTTATGTGCCGCTCGAACGCGCCGCAGGATATCATTCGGGCAAGCGCCTTCTGCTCGAACAGCGGCACAGCATTTGAAGTGTGCCCGAACAGAGACAGATACCTTTTATACAGCGTGGGCGGCAACACCATGTAGCCCATGCGCATAGAGGGCGCAAGAGTTTTGGAAAAGGTGTTTACGTAGATTACCCGTTCGGGACAGAGGGCGTACATTGTATGTAACGGCTTGCCGTAAAGGCGAAATTCACTGTCGTAGTCGTCCTCGACTATATAGCCGCCGCGCGCCTTAGCAATGTTTATAAGCCGCGACCGCGAATACGCAGGAGTTACCGCGCCCGTGGGGAACTGGTGCGAGGGCGAAATGTGCAGTACGTTGAAATCAAGCGCCGAAACCGCCTCGCAGTCCACCCCCTCCCTGCCCACGTCGGCAAACACGCACTGCGCGCCGTTTAAAATATAACTGCGGTATATGCGGCTGTAACAGGGGTTTTCTACGGCGTATAGCGCATCCCTGCCGAGAAGCTGGACTATTACTCCGTACAGATACTCCGCGCCTGCGCCTATTACTATGTAGCGCGGCTCGACCGAGATTCCGCGCGCGCGGTACAGATAGGCGGCGATTGCCGATTTTAATTCGCTGTCGCCGTCGCACGGGACGCGCTCTAACAGATGTTCGCCGCAGTCAGAGAGCACACCCCTCATCAGCTTTGCCCACGAGGAGAACGGAAAGAGCTCTGCGGGCGTACTGCCCTTTACAAAGTCGACGGCATATTGTTTTTCCCTGCCGCCGAGGTCAGATGCGGCAGGCAGAGCGGATATATGGGCGGAATTTGCCGCAGGCGCAGACTCCGCTACGGCGGCGACGAAACACCCGCTGCGCTCGACCGAGCGGATATATCCCTCGGCGAGAAGCTGTTCGTATGCCGTCTGCACAGTGATTACGCTTACGCCGAGCTCATTGGCGAGTGTGCGCTTGCCAGGCAATTTTTCGCCCGTACATAGCCTGCCTGCAAGAATATCTTCACGCAGGCACTTATACAGCGTGTAATATTTGTTTGCGCCCGAAAGGTCGTAGTTCATATCTGATATCTTAAAAATTCCGTAAACTTATATAAATGATAATACCAGATAAAACTTTATTCTGTCAACAAAACCGTTGTAAAAATAAGGCGCGCAGTACTTGCCGCGCGCCATAAGGTAACAAAAAAGCGCGCGGAGCTTGCCGCACGCCTTTAAATTACAACTTTGCAGATACAGCCTGTAAAAATTCGCGGCTGTTGAGCTTCACGGGGGTTATACCCTCGCGGTGAAAGAGCGGAATCAAATCGCCCGTCATTTTACCATCTTCTATTGTGTCGGTTACGGCGCGTTCCAGCCTCTTTGCAAAGGTTACAAGCTCACCGTTGCCGTCAAGTTCGCCGCGCTTTGCCAGCGCGCCCGTCCACGCCCATATGGTTGCCACGGAGTTTGTAGACGTTTCTTCGCCGTTGAGGTGCTTGTAGTAGTGGCGCGTAACCGTGCCGTGCGCCGCCTCGAACTCGTACTTACCCTCGGGCGAGACGAGTACGGAGCTCATCATTCCGAGCGAGCCGTAGGCTGTGGCGACCATGTCGCTCATTACATCGCCGTCGTAGTTTTTGCATGCCCACAGCACTCCGCCCTCACTGCGAACTATACGGGCGACAATGTCGTCTATAAGCGTGTACATGAAGTATATGCCAGCCTCTTCGAACTTCTTCTTGTAATCGCGCTCGTAAATTTCGTTGAAGATATCTTTGAAGCGGTGGTCGTACGTTTTGGATATGGTGTCCTTGGCTCCGAACCAGAGCGGCAACTTATTTTCTAACGCATAGTTGAAACAGCTTACCGCAAAACCTTCGATAGATTTATCGAGGTTGTGCACGCCCTGCACAATGCCGTCGCCGTTGAATTTATGTATAAGACTGCGCGAGAGCTCTTTGCCGCCGCCGTCGCACACAACGAGGTATGCGCTATCGCCCGCGGAGGCGCGGTACTCCACCGAATTGTATATGTCGCCGTAGGCATGACGGGCAAGCACTATGGGCTTCTTCCAGCCGGGGATATAGGGCGTTATGCCCTTTACTATGATGGGCGCGCGGAACACGGTGCCGTCTAATATGCGCCTTATGGTGCCGTTGGGGCTCTTCCACATCTGTTTGAGGTTATACTCTTTAACGCGTTGAGCATTGGGCGTTATGGTGGCGCACTTTACGGCTACGCCGTACTTTTTTGTGGCGAGAGCCGCCGCCTCTGTAACCTTATCTTCCGTTCTGTCCCTCTCTTTAAGTCCGAGGTCGTAGTACTCCGTTTTAAGGTCTACGTAAGGCTCTATAAGAATCTGCTTTATCCACTTCCACAGCACGCGAGTCATCTCGTCGCCGTCCATTTCGACGAGGGGCGTTTTCATTGCAATCCGCTTTGCAGGCATACGTTGCACCGTCCTTAATCTGTTATCTTCATAAATTATATAAAAAGGGCGCCGCGTTTGTCAAATTAAAAGCTCACTTTATTTTGCCGCAGTTTAAACTGACGCTGCCCAGTATACCCGTTTTCAGCAGTCTTTTTAAGCGCCTGTTTTTATTATCTTCCACCGCCTGCAAGAGCATGCCTTCGAGCACGGGGTAAAATTCTTTGAACGAGCGCGAAAAGAGGTACCACCCGAGTGAACCAGGCACGGTGTTTACCTCGCTTAAAAAGACCTCGCCGCGTGATAAGAGAAAGTCAAACCGAACCACGCCGCTCATGCCGAGGGTGCAAAAAATACGCTCTGCCTCGGCGCGGATAAATTGCGCAGTTTCCTGCGGAATATCTGCCGGTATTTGCGACATATTGCCGCCCGAATACTTATCGTCGAACGTGAATATGCCGCCGCCTGAAAGACTTTCTTCGCACTCCGATACATGCGCCCTGCCGCCATAGAGGCACACGGCGCAGTTAATCTCTCTGCGGTCTGTAATATAGGGCTCGCACAGCGCGCTGTCGCCGTAGCACAGCGCGCTTTCGACCGCCTCGACATACTGCCCCATATCGTCCGCACGCTGTACGCCTATGCTTGAACCGAGGCAGGCGGGCTTTATTATGGCTGGAAGTCCTGTAATTTCCGCCGCGGCCGCAACGTCTTTTGCAGAAAGACATACGGCATACGGCAGAGTTTTTACGCCCAGTCCCTTTAAAACCAGCTTTGTGAGGTGCTTATCTATAAATGCCGAGCCTTCGAAGATTCCGCCAGCCATGGGTATGCCGGCGCAGGCAAACAACCCAGCAAGACCGCCGCCCTCACCAATGCCGCCGTGACAGCAATTGAGCGCGGCATATAGCCTGACGAAAGATTTTACCCTGCCCCTTTTGCCACGTACATAAACTCCGCCGTCGGCAACTATGCACCGCGGAAAAGTCTCTTCCCTCCCTGCTTTGAACACCGCTATATCGGCAAGACCTTCGCCGCAGAAAAATTCACCGCCCTGCGATATGTACACAGGCAGGACATCTGCACCGCCCTCTTTGAGCACATTTGCAGCCATGGTACCCGTTATGACGGAAATTTCACATTCGTTTGACGCACCGCCGAATACGACGGCGACTTTACCGTTGAGCATAAAAAAATTCACCTCCGCAAATACCTGCTTTGGTGAATTGCAAATTTATAATTTAGTAAAAAGGTGCGGCAATATGTCTTAATAAATATCGGGAAGGTCGTTTAAAAACAGCACAGTGTCGCCGCTTTGAAGATACGATTTTAGCTTTGCCTGCGCGTCTTTGAGCGTGGCGCGCACCACAAGTTTTTCGGAATCGCCGCCAGCCGCAAGATAGCCCTCTTTGACGGGGGTTACAAGCGTATCACCCACCAATATAACCAAATCAAGACCGACAAGCAGTCCGCCAAGTTCACTGTTTTCCTGCTCTTCTAAAATACCAAGCTCCACTATGCCTGGCGTGACGACTATCTTTCTGCCGCCGAACGAGCGGAGCACTCCGAGCGCGGCGCGCGCGCCCCTGACATTGGCATTGTAGCCGTCGTCTAAAATATTTATGCCGCCCGACTTTGTGAGTTGCAGGCGGTGTTCGACGAACTCTAACCCCTCTGCCGCTTCGGCAATATCGGCAAGCGGCACGCCGAGCGAAAACGCAAGCTGTGCGGCAAGCCCTATGTTATAGGCGCAGTGCGCGCCGAGCAGTTTCGTGCGCACGGATATACTTTCGCCGCCGAGGGTGAGCGTAAAACTTGTGCCGCCGCAGTCGGCGGATACATCGCTCACGCACGAGCAAACCTCGCAGGCGCAGGGCGCTTCTGAAAAATACTGCGCGCAGTCAGAGGCAATATACGCCTTTACCTTGGTGGCGGCAAGTATTTCCCCCTTGGCTTTTATTATATTATCAAGACTTTCAAAAGTTTCCAGATGCTGTGCGCAGATACCCGTGATAAGCGAGTAGTCAGGAGGACATATATTGCAGAGTTCGGCTATATCGCCGATGCCACGCGCGCCCATTTCAGCTATGAATATATCGAAATTATCGAGCCCGTTTGCGTTGACGGCGAGGGCGATGCCTATGGGCGTATTGTGCGAGCGCGGCGTAGAGAGCACCCTGTACTTTTTGCCGAGCATGGCAGAAAGAATGTGTTTTGTACTTGTTTTGCCGTAACTGCCCGTAATACCCACCACAGTCAACTGCGAAGAGGCTATCTTTTGCCTTGCGCGCTTTATGTAACTGCGGTTGTGGGGGACTTCATACACCTTTGCAATCAGGTTGGCAAAGGCGATGAGCGGCAACAGGAGCACGGGTAGGACGGCAAGAGGGCAATACCTTAACACGTAAACAAGCGGCTCATCCCACACATGCGCGGCAAAGTTCAACAGCGTGACTATTATATAAGAGACAACGGCGCACACCAAAAAGAGAACTACCTCTAACCGCAAAAACCGCCTGGTGCGCACGGCCGGCACACGAAGGGCAATTTTTGCATCAGCATAGATGTACAGTCCGAAGAAAACGGCAAACGGCAACAGTCCCACCACGGCCGCCCAGCTGCCCGTAAAAGAAAAGCAGAGTGAAATTATTGCCGAGGAGAGCAGGCACAAGAGTCCGAGCAACAGTAGCCGCTCGAACGACATGTTGTTGCGCTTACGAGCCCAGCGCAGAAGTTTTGAACCTCTGTAATTGCAACTTTGAAGCGCACCGAGTAGTTTATATGACGACATTGTGAGAAACGCCGCAAAGCACAGCGCAATTATTACGCACTCTATCGTTGTTCCCAAGGATATGAATATTCCCATAGCTCTCCTTTATGTAACGCCCGACAAAAAGCCGAGCGCAAGTCGGTTGAATGTTTCGGCGTTCTGCGAAAAGCAGAAGTGTCCGCCCTCAATTATCACGAGCCGTGCGCCCATGACGGAAGAGAACACCTTCCCCTCTTCGTCCGCAGGCGTGACGGTATCCTCCCTGCCATATATCAACAGCACGGGCGCGGCAACGCGCGCGGCTTCGGCACGCAAATCTTCGTTTACTATCTTTTTATAGCTCTCCTTCATCACTGGGGAGAGCCGTCTGTATTCGGCACTGCCAAAGTGGGTTTCGGCAAACGACGGGGCAAATTTTTTCACCGCACGGTACAGCGCGACCCTCCGCCTGTATGCGCGGCTCTTCGGCTTGACCAGTCCCGCGCCGCCCGTTATTATGAGTTTTGAAACGAGCTGTGGACGCTCTGCCGCCAACTTTATTGCCACACGCGCCCCGAAGGAGTGCGCAATAATGTGCGGACGGGAAAGTTTTGCAGCGTTTATAAAGCGCGCCGTCCATTCGGCATAGTCGCCGACCGACCAAGCAGAATCGAGCGGAGAAGAGCCGCCGAAGCCGGGGAAGTCGGGAACGGTGACCTTATAAAACTGCGAAATAGCCCCCGAGTTGTAAAAAAAACTCTCTTTGCACGAAAGGTAGCCGTGCAGCATCAAAACATCTTCACCTGCGCCAAAGGCGGATAAGGAGATGTGCATGCCGTCTAAAAAAATAACAATTACCCCCGTTATATGCACGATTTATTAAAATTGCACAGCACATATGCCGAATCCAAATTGCACGGCACATATGCCCAAGTTACAGCGCGCGCATCATTACAAGGCAGTCCTCGCCGTCAGGGTAGTAGCGCGTGCGCGCGTACACCCCCGAAAATCCGTGCCGCAGATATAACAGCATGGCGGATGTGTTTGAAACGCGCACCTCTAAAAACACCTTTGCCGCTCCCCTTTCCGCCGCCGCGGCGATAAGCGCCTCTAAAACAGCTCCGCCGAGCCCGCCGCCGCGATAACTTTCGTCCACGGCAATGTTATCTATATCGGCGGTATCGCAAGCTACGGTAACGCCGCCATACGCGGCGATATTGCCGCCGTCGTCACAGAGTATGCCTATAAAATTTTCGTTTTCGAAACTTTCGGCAAGCATGCGGTAACTCCACGGCTCCTTTGGAAAGCACGACTTTTCTAACTCTGATATGCGCAGAATATCTTCGAATTTCCAGCGGCGAAGATTCATGCCCTGCCCTCCTCCGCCTGCGATTTGCGCACATACAGCGGCAATAGTTCGCCGAACGGTTCGCCGCGCACAAATTTTGCCCTGACCGCCTGCCCAAGCAGTTTAGAGGGGTCGAGCAAAGTGTAGTTTGCAAGTGCCAGCGGCTGACAGCCGAATACGGGCAGACCCGACATATATATATCCTTGCAGGGCATATACAAAGGCTCGCAAGCGACGCCGCCTGTATAGCGGCAGGCATATACGTGCCCGTGCGCCGCGTCTGCGACAGCGTAAAAATCTCCGCCGTCTACATTATATGCGATAAGTTCAAAAGCCGTGAGCGGCATAGAAGGTTTGCCCGCGGCGAGCGCAAAGCCCTTTGCCGCCGAAACGCCTATGCGTATGCCCGTGAACGACCCGGGACCAGTTACAGCGCAGAAGAAGTCGCAGTCGGCGACACACAGTCCTGCTTCGCCGAGGGCGGAGTCTACCTCCCCCATGAGCGCCACGGAGTGTTTAAGTGCGCAGTCGGGCGTGTATTTAAGGGAAATTTTGTCCCCGTTTTGCGCCAGCACCGTGAGGTGCGACGAGGCGGTGTCCACCGCCAAAAATCTGCCGTATTGCAAATTATCCTCTCATTTGTGCGGCAATATGCCGCAACCCAGCAATATTTTTCTATCACTCCGCGCGAATTGCGTGCGCAAATCTTAAATAATATAAAAAAAATTGCAAGGGCGTGCCTATTCTATGATAATTTTTCGCCCGTCGCCTTCCAGCTTTTCAATGTTCACCTTTTTGCAGTTATCGGGCAAAACTTCGGCAATATTTTCCGCCCACTCGATAAGGCATACGCCGCCGCCGTAAAAATAGTCGCACAGACCGAGCGCTTCTGCCTGCGCGCCCGACGTAAGGCGGTAACAGTCGTAGTGGTACAACCTGCCGCCGTAATCGTTCATGTAGGCATATGTGGGGCTGACTACCTCTTCAACTATGCCGAGCCCTGCCGCCACTCCCTTTGCGAATACAGTCTTGCCTGCGCCCATATCGCCTTTCAAAAGCACCACGTCGCCGCCCTTTAAACTGCGGGAAAACTCACTGGCTATCTTCATGGTCTGACTTGCCGAGCGGGAAATAAAAACTGCCATACGCATATATTATAACGCGAACGGCAGTTTTTGGCAATTAAATTAAGTCTATATAAATTCAGCGCAAAGTTCAGCCGAGGAAATACCTTAACAGCACGCCGCCGACCAGCAACACCACTACCGCCGCGCACACGGCAGAGATTATTATTACGCGCTTTTTAGCGACTGTGCCGCCCTGCCCTGTCTGCTTGGGGGCAAAGCGTTCGTTGAGCCTGTTTATAAGCGAGGATATGCGCTTGTATACGGGCAGCGTAACCAGCGCGGCGATAAGACAGCGCAACAGGTTAAATGGCAACACGGATACCCACAGATAGTAAGTGTAGAATGTATCCTGCGTTACGCCGTCGCCCATGAGTGCCTGCATGGCGCTGACGAGCGTATCCCAGCTGCCTTTATAGAACAGCTTTATATAGAACGGCACGAGCACAAGCCAGTTTGCAAGTATTCCCATAGCCACCGAGCACACCGTGCCCACCGCCATACCAATGAGCGCCCCCCTGAATGTGCGCCGCCTTTTATATATGAGCCCTGCGGGCACCACGAAGGCTATGCCGATAACAAAGTCGGCAAGTTCGCCCACAAACACCGTAGAAGTGCCCTTAATTATAAGTTTCAGAAGAATTTTTATAAACACTATTATGCCGCCGGAGAGAGGACCGAGCGTAAACGTACCTATCAGCGCAGGAATATCTGAAAAATTCAGCTCTAACCACGAGGGAAAAGCGGCGGATATGGGAAAGCCGAGCACATACAGTATTACCGAAAGCGTTGCAAACATGGCGATTACCGCTATGCGCGCAGGTGTGAAAAATTGTGTTGAATATTTTTGCATTTAAGAACTCCTTATTTTTAAAGCAGTTCTTCGCACCGTAAAAAACGCGCCCTTGCAATAAAAGGGCGCGCAAAAATTAGCGGTTTGATAAAAAATTCTTTTACCATCCGGACTATACCGTCGGTTTCGGAATTGCACCGAATCAGGAAAGGGGCGTTTGCACCCTTTCGTCGCAGACTTATGTCCGCAAGCGAGATTACGCCTCGCCGCAGGCAATCACTGCCGGTGGGGAATTGCACCCCGCCCCAAAGAACTTACTTTAAATTGTTTATTACATTATATAGCGTTATTGTGACGATGTCAACTATATAATCTATATAAAATTGCATGCAAATATTTTCCAATATTCTTTTAAAAATATTTTAGACTTTGATTGAACCTGTCAGCCGCTATATTTTTTCAACCTTTTGCATTTTCATCATCCAGATAGCAAACAAAATACCCCTGAAAAAATTTTATACGGTAAAAAAATGACCGTATAAACCTGTAAAATTTTTGTATAATTTTGTCATAAATTATTTTTTATGAGGTGATTGTATGTCTAAACCTAAAAACTCTTTGCTAATTGTTATGC
>CBCPNG010000026.1:0-44921 GCA_965120485.1 uncultured Clostridia bacterium | reverse complement strand
CGTTTCGTCCTGCGTTTCGCCTTGCGTTTCGTCCTGCGTTTCGCCTTGCGTTTCGTCCTGCGTTTCGCCTTGCGTTTCGTCCGTATCCGTTTGCTCCTGGTCTACATTATCCGTTGTGAACGAAAACGGTATCCAGTTAAATTTATACGCACAACCGGCAAGCGCTATTGCAGCCACAAGCAGTATGCTGACTATTGCTATGCAAACCTTCCAGACTGTGAGTTTTTTGTAGTTCTTTTTTGCTTGTTTTTTTCGATTCTTTGCCATAAAATTTTTGCTCCCCTGTTTTTGTTATTCAACCGAACGTTGCGCACTTCTGGTACATTGCCCGCTGCACCCCACCGCCGATGTAAGGAGGTGAGAGGTTATTTTTTGGCGGCGGGGGCGGGCTATGGAGATGTATGAGTGTGTGTGGGCTATGTTATTTGCTCCTGTGCCCCCGTTGGTCGACGCCGGGGGTCGGCACTGCGCCGCGGGGAAATTACGGAGTTATATAAATGCAGCAAGCCCCTTTCTTTGCTCCCGTTCCCCACAGACCTGACCCCGTGGTGGAGATGACGAAAGCGGCAGGCTTAAGCTGCGCCTGTAAGCTATATGGGAATTTTTAATTGCTCGCTCAGCGCTGTATAAGATATGTCAGGGCGCTGCCGCAGTTCGTCGCGGCGGCGTTCTGCCCCGCGCCGCGTTTTATATATGCGATAGGCAAGCCGCCCGTCTATGTAGTGGATTGCTAAAATATATAGCGGTTCGTGTTTTTTCATAGTTTTAATCGAAAACTTCCTCAATGTTATAGCCGGTGGGGCAGAACGCTTCACCGTAAGCAACAGCCTCGTCAACCCCGTCCACAAAATCACTGGTCACGGACTCGTGGTCTTCAAAATAAAGTTTCTCTCTCTCGGCAGTAAGAATATATTTGCGTTTAAAAACCATAATACACCTACACCTCGTACAATCTTACTCGTCTTCGTCATCGGTGGCGTTCATGGAACACTTGTCCCACTCCAGGCAATCTTCGCAACAGAGTTTGTCGAAGCACGGCTCTGTCAGATAGTGGGGTCTAAGGTTCTTTCTGATATCGTTTTTCACAACACCACTCCTTCCGGTTTATCGAACACGAAGAAGTGGCAGCCTGCCAGGACTTCAAACTTTAAGTCAGGCGCCGATTTTAACGCCGAATATTTTTTGAAAATACTGTCGTAGCATAGCACAAACGTTCTCGGCGGCAGCTTGCGAACTTCTTCGGGGGGTAAGCTCGTATAAATGTGTTTCAACCTTTTTATAGCATGCCCTCACCACTGCTCGGCTTCGATTACGCGCCGGCTGGCGTCGTCCGTATAGCCGAACTTCTTCATTGCCTCGGCGGCGGTGATTGGTACCATGTCGCACCATTCAATAACCTGGGCGCGCTCCTTTTGACTTTTGAATTTGAAACAGGTCGCGTTGTCGCCGCATTTTGACATTGCGTAATACCACTTTACGCATGCGCTATTGTCTTGCATTTTAACCACTCCTTATTGCTTCATTTCAACACCGATGGAGCCGTCAGCGTTTTTTAGTTGTCAAAGTGTAGGTGTGCGTTACGCGCTTATCTGTGGCAGTTACCGCAGTAACTATGCCTGATTTACGCAACACCTCATTGCTGTAATTCACAGCTTCGTTTAATGTCCCGAAGGTCTTCCCTCCGCGAGTGCCGTCCCATACGGTGTAATGGCTGGCTGCCGTTTTTTCTTCGCCGCCTTTTTTGTTGACTGTCTTTTTCATAGGGAATCTCCTTGCCCAAGTGCCTAAAAGTCTAATATTTTTAGATTTATTTTAAATTATACACATTATAGCCTAAAAGTTTTAGATTGTCAAGACTTTATTCTAAAAATTTTAGATAATATAGTTATGAACATTGAAATAAAAGAAAAATTACGTGCATTACGATTAGAAGCTGGGTACACACAGAAAGAAATGGCAAAAAAAATTAATAGTACGGATAAAAACGTTTGGGCGTATGAAAAAGGACTTGCTACGCCACCTCATGAAATTTTAGTTGCGTACGCGCGCGCATTCAACGTGTCTACCGATTACCTTCTCGACTTGGAAGATGACTTCGGCGTAAAGTCGATCACACCGGAAGAGCGAGCTGCAGGAGCTTCGGAAACAAAGACTGTGAAAGTAACGCCGGCAGAAGACGAGCTGCTTTACCTCTTCCGTGAAATAGGGAAAAAGCACGGAGAAAAAGGTCAGCAGTCCGTACTCAATATTGCAGAAAACCTACTTAATTTGAGCGATAAAGATTGAAAAATCACAGAGGAAAAATTATATGAGTTCTGTAAATTATGGAGCTATCCTTGCTATTGTTTTAGTTGTTCTCATTGTAATTCTTTTCATAGTAATTTCAATCAAATGCGGGTTCAGTTGGCTTGCAATAATTATCAAATTGCTACTAATGGTCGCTATTTTTGTTTTTGCACTATGCAATTACAGGTATTACAGTTTTAGCAAGGGCTATTCAACAGTTGCAATCAACGACGATGACACATTTGACATTGAAATCGTTGTTGACGTGCTGGCGAATTTAGAAGAAGTTGAATACTACAAAAAGACCATTTCAACCGATGAATATGAATACCGGATTTATTTCACGACGACCAGTCGCGCATATCTGTTCGACGCAACCGATGACGACATAACCGCGCTAAAACTTTTAGCAAAAACCAACCTCTTTGAAGTGAACGAAGTTTTCGTTGTGCCGTTCTATGTAGATATAATAGTAGGATTGATTATTCTGTTTCTTCCATTCGGGAAGCGAAGGAAGCGACGAGCGGACAATCTGGAATAGAAAAAGCCGCCCGCAATGGGCGGCACAAAGGAAAAACGGAAAAAATATATTGACAAAACGCGAGCGGTTGAGTATAATAAAAGTGAGCAAAGGCGAAACCGGTTACGGCGGTTAGCCTAAGCGTTCAGTTGAAATAACTGCCTCACCCAAAGCCCGAGGCAGTTATTTTTTTATGCGAATGATTACAGAAGTCTTGTTTACTGTCACGGAATAGATTATTCCGTTGCGGATAAGCCGCAGCAACATGTAGATTTCTTCGTCCGTCATAAGTATCACCCCCTTTTTAAAGAGAGTGCTAACCGCCAGGTCGCCCTTGCCTGCGTTTATATTACACGCCCCCGCAAAATTTGTCAATGATTTGAAAGCCCCGTTTTTCCGTACGAAAAGCGGGGCTTTTTTGTTGTCTGCCGCGCCGATGGGCGACGTGCAGCCGCAATCAGAGCGGCGCCGGCGCGACTTCGAGCACGGCTGCCAGAGCGGTAAAAGTTGCGCGCGCGTGCGCGCGTGCGCAAGAAGTAATGACTTTTTACACACAAAAAGTCATTAAGTTTATATTGGAAATTTGTTCTAAAATTGCGCCGTAGGCACATTTGCCGAAAGGAGCAACTTTATGGACTATCAAAAAATCATTGCTTTGGCAAGCCGTCTTATACTTGCCAGCGCAAACGGAGACGCAACGGACGCCGCTGCGGTCTTTGAGGAGCTTGCCGCCGAACAGCGGCAGATTAGTGACCAGAAAGAGGTCGGCGAAAGCCCTCCGCTACCATTTGAAAACTTTACGGGCTTTTTGAAATTCAATTCAAACGAGGTTTCAAAAATGCCGAAAAACTTTAAAAAGTACTTCCGCGCCGAAGGCTGCACGGTTTACTACCGCAAGCGCGTACGCGGGAAAAGGTCTTTGAGCTACGAAGCACGCTATCGCCGGCACGGCTATGATATATCAGTATCAGGGCCCGACCTTGAAATTGTAAAAGCGCGCTTCATCGAGGCGGTGAACGCCGCCGAAACCCAAAAGACAAACATTATGCCGGATGTCCCTGGCGAGTTTTGCTCTTTTGCTGAGTACTACCTAAACAATCTTTGGAAAAGGAGAGTAACTGAACGAACATTTAAATGCAACTACGGCCGTTATAAAAAGCACCTGCTGCCCGCCTTCGGCGATATGCCGTTGAGCAGTATTACGCCGCTTGCCTGTCAAAAGGTTTTGGACGGACTCGTCGCGCAGGGGAAAATGAAGACGGCGAACGAGTGTAAGAATATTTTAAGCAACATTTTCAAAGCCGCTATCAGGCACAACATTGTGGTACATAACCCGCTCGACCTGGTCTATTTCGCCGGCTATGAGCAACAACACGGCAAGGCGCTGACAAAGGACGAAGAAAAACACCTTTTTGAAGCTACTGCGGGGACGCAGTATGAGGTCATATTCGCCGTTGCCCTCTATGCGGGACTGCGGCCGAACGAATACCAAACCGCAAAGATTGACGGGCAGTTCATTGTGGCGCGCAACAGCAAGCGCAAAAACCGAAAAGTCGAATATAAAAAAATTCCGATTTCGCCAAAAATGCGCCCGCACCTGGAAGGAGTAACCGAGCTGCATTTTTTCACTGTAAATCGTATCGGCGAAAAGCTCCGCTCGATTCTTCCGGGGCATAAGCTCTACGACCTGCGCACGACGTTCTACACGCGCTGCCAGGAGTGCGGAGTCTCGGAAGTGGCGTTGAAAAAATTTGCCGGGCACTCTCTGGGTGCTCTTGCCAACGCCTATACAGACCTGCCCGACGAGTACTTTATCAAAGAGGGCGAAAAGCTCGATTATTAACGTTTGCCCCCGATTGCCCCCAAATTTGCAGGCTACTACACTCCAAAATATTTAAAAATGCATAAAAAACTCCTAATTTTGGCTAAAAAATGCTCAATTCGGGGCAAAATGTAGCTTCGACTCCCGTCACCTGCTCCACTTATTTAAGGGGGGCACAATGCTCTCCTTTTTTGCTTCTTTTTATCCTCTTTATATAAACAGAAACAGGCAGCATATGCTGCCTGTTTTTGTTGGTTGAGGTGACGGGACTTGAACCCACGACCTTCTGGTCCCTAACCAGACGCGCTACCAAGCTGCGCTACACCTCAATTTATGAATGCGATAAATATTATACTTAAATTGAGCCGTTTTGACAAATGTTTTTGGCGTGTTTTTTAAAAATCTTAAAATAATTTATAGCATACCCCTCTCTTTTCCGCCATGGCATACTATACTTTTACATACCTTCTGCTGTATATTATATCAGGCGCAACAAAACTGTAGGCGCACAAATTTTACTTGGTGCATATAATATACTACTGTATACGCGGGGGATAACTTTTATGAAGCTGAGCGTATGCCTGATTGTAAAAAATGAGGCAGATGTGCTTGCGCGTTGCCTTAACTGTGCGCGCAAATTTGCCGACGAGATTGTTGTGGCAGACACAGGCTCTGACGATGGTACGGTAGAGATTGCAAACCGACTTGCCGATAAAGTTGTGCACTTTGATTGGGCAGACGACTTTGCCGCGGCGCGCAACTTTTCATTTAAACACGCGAGCTGTGACCTTGTGATGTGGCTGGACGCTGACGATGTGGTAACAGACGTGAATGCCGAAAAGATAGCGGCTTTGAAACAACGCGAGGATTTCGACGTTGCATATCTGCTGTATGCCGCCGCATTTGACGGCGATACCCCCACCTTCACGTACTACCGCGAACGAATTTTCAGACGTGCTTTAAACCCGCGCTGGACGGGAGCGGTACACGAAGTTGTGGAAACGAAGGGCAGAATAATTTATTCTGACGCCTGCATATACCACAAAAAAGTTAAAGTCGGCGAACCTGACCGCAACCTGAAAATCTATCTGAGGCAGATACGTGAGGGCAAAAAACTTGACGCGCGGCAAAAGTTTTACTACGGAAGAGAGTTGTATTACAACGGGCTTTATGCAGAATGTGCCGCAGTTTTAGAGCGATACCTTGACGGGGGCGGTTGGAGCGAGAATATGGCAGAAGCCTGCCTTACGCTGTACGCCGCATATTGTAAGCTGGGCGCTAAAAAACAAGCAGAACGCAGCCTTGTTGAGAGCTTTGCCGTATGTGCGCCTAAAAGTAAGGCATGTTGCGAGCTGGGTCGTCTGCTTATGGATAAAGGATTGGACGAAGCGGCTATATTTTGGTATAAAACGGCTGCACAGCTTACGCAGAATGCCGAGAGCGGAGCCTTTATTGACGCCGATTACTGTGGGTTTATCCCCTATATACAGCTGTGTGTGCTTTATGACAGGCAGGGCGACTATAATAAGGCGAAATATTATAACGAACTTGCCGGGAGCATAAAACCACACGACCAAAGTTACCTGCACAACAAACGGTACTTTGAGCAAAAATCAGACAAATGAGGTCATCATGACAGAGGAATTTATTTTACGCTGTCTTGCCTGCGATGGCTGTAATAGCTGCAACTCATATATAATAACACAGTGCACTGGAATCACAGGTCCGACAGGTCCTACCGGCCCCACCGGTCCGCGCGGACTGACTGGACCCACGGGTGCAACTGGCGCAACAGGCGCAACTGGTCCTACGGGCGCAACGGGTCCCACGGGTCCGACTGGTCCTACGGGCGCAACAGGTGCTGACGGTACAGCAGGTGCAACAGGCGCAACGGGTCCCACGGGTCCGACTGGTCCTACGGGCGCAACAGGTGCTGACGGTACAGCAGGTGCAACGGGTGCAACGGGTCCCACGGGTCCGACTGGTCCTACGGGCGCAACAGGTGCAACGGGTGCAACGGGTCCCACGGGTCCGACCGGTCCTACGGGCGCAACAGGTGCTGACGGTACAGCAGGTGCAACGGGTGCAACTGGTCCCACGGGTCCGACTGGTCCGACTGGTCCCACTGGTCCAACAGGTCCGACCGGTCCTACGGGCGCAACGGGCGCAACAGGCGCAACGGGCGCTGACGGCTCTACCGGTGCGACAGGGACTGCCGATACACTTGCCGTAGGAACTACCACCACCGCCGAGCCCGAAGATTTGGCGGCGGTAACGGACAGCGGCACCGAAAACGCACACGTTTTCGACTTTGTGATTCCGCGCGGCGCAACAGGTGCAACGGGCGCAACAGGGGCGACAGGTGCAACGGGCGCGACAGGTGCTGACGGCTCCTGCCCCGTTTGCGGACAGTGTCTGTTTGCCGCGAGCGGCGAAGCAGAGGGCGAATACGTTGTATTTAGCGGCGCAACGGGCTATCCGAGCGACGTACAGTGCATAACTGCTGACGGAGAGGAAATTTCATTTGCAGAAGGCGGTCTGTATCTTATACAGTTTAAGACGGACTATGAACTTATCGTATACGGCGGCAGCAGGGCGGTGCTTGAAATAGGCGGCGAGGAAGTTTCAGCTTCGGCGATTACTATGTTCGAACACAAGGGTAATTCCGCAGGGCTTTATCTTGCACAGACTGACGAGGCAACAACGTTGAAAATTAAACTGAAAGAGCCCGAAAAAGTTTTATCGGCAAACTTCTATATAGTGATTATGCGTTATGAGCTGAATTCATGAGATTCATCATTATAAAGCAAGGGCGCCCCGCACTTTGAAGTGCGGGGCGCTTTTTAATTATGCAACAAAAAATTCACGGTAGATGGCACGTATGCATTTTTCGCAGTCGTCGTTGCTAACAGCTACAATTATATTCAGCTCCGAAGAGCCCTGGTCTATCATCTTCACGTTTATGCCTGCCGAAGCCATTGCCTTGAAAAGCCTTGCCGATGTGCCGACCGAGGACGACATGCCGTGTCCTACTGTTGCAATCAATGCTATATCTTCGCTGACGCGCAGGGTATCGGGCACTACCGCCTCTTTTATGCCGTTTAGTACTAATTCGAGCTTACCACCCCTTAGTGCGGCGCTTTCCACCACAACAGACATAGTATCTATTCCAGAAGGAATGTGTTCTACCGGTACGCCTGCATCTTCTAATACAGAAAGAACCTTGCGCACGAAACCTATCTGCGAGTTCATGAGCGACTTCTCGATGAAGATTACGGTAAAATCTTTTTTGCCTGCTATGCCCGTGACTATGCTGCCGCTCGGTTTATAGTATACGCTGGGCAGAATGGACGTACCGTCGTCCTCGGGTCGGAAAGTGTTTTTTATCTGAATGGGAATGTTTGCCTTGCGCACGGGGAAGATTGATTCGCTGTGCAATACGTTTGCCCCCATATACGAGAGCTCGCGCAGCTCTTTATAAGAGAGCGACTTTATCCATTTGGGGCTTTCTACTATGCGTGGGTCGCAAGCTAAAAAGCCGCTTACATCCGTCCAGTTTTCGTAGAGCGAGGCGTTTACGGCGCGCGCAACTATTGCGCCCGAAATATCTGAACCGCCGCGGGAAAAAGTTTTTACTCTTCCGTCGTAACCTCTGCCGTAAAAGCCAGGTATAACCGCCCTTTTAACGCCTGATACGGCTTTTTTTATCGCTTCATACGTCTTCTGCTCGTCGGGCAAGCCCTTCTCATTGAAGAATACAACCTCTTCGGCATCTATAAACTTTGCGCCGAGCACCACAGCCATTATGCGGGCGCAGAGATATTCTCCACGCGACGCGGTAAAATCTGCACTGCTCTCTTCAAGGATTCGCCTTTCGGTTTCATCGAGAACGGCTTTGATATTGAAGTCGATACCGAGCTCACTGACGATGCCCTCGAACCGAGAGCGGATAAGCGGAAAGGTTTTTTTGCATGATTTCAATTCAGAGACCTCTTTATAGCAATTATAAAGTGCGTCTGTGACCTTTATGTCGTCAGAATGGCGTTTGCCAGGAGCTGATACAACTATATATTTTCTGTCTTTTTCGCTGTCGATTATCTTTTTTACGCGCATCATAACGTTTCCGTCCGCCATGGATGTGCCGCCGAATTTACAAACTTTTAAACTCATAATTGACTTACCTAATCTTCTTTGCCTCTATATAATATCTTTTTTCACTCCCCTCGCCCAGAGAGAAAGTCTTTTTCGGCAGATTGCCGCCCTTTTTGATAAGATTGAAAAAATCTGACTTTTGTATGGACGGAAGCAGTATGCCCGCACCGCCATTTGCAAAACTGCGCAACTCGTCGTCACCGTGGATATAATCTACCTCTCCGCCATATTTCATAAGAAATTCGGCTATGAATGAATCGAGTTCCGCTATGCCGCGCGGCACGTTTGAAGGGAAAGGCAGCTTTTTTTCGCCACGGGCAGTAACTACGCGCGCCGTACCTACACCCGAAAGCCGCCAGTCGGTAATAAACTGCTCTGCACGGGCTGTGAGAACCAGCCTGTGTATGGGCAGAAAGCGCATGGCTCTGTCGTAAATGTTTATCGCCTCGCACAACACAAAGCGTGCGGGATGAGTTTTTCTTTGCACTGCGCTCAGGGTAGGCTTTATATTCTCCCAACAGGTCTTTGCCGCGGCGAGAGAGTGGTTGCCGTCGCCCACGGCAAACAGCAGTTTATCATCCTGCCCCTCTGTAAGCGTGCACAACGTGCGTTTAACGGCGCCGCTGTTGTTTACGAAAGTGCCCTTTACATGACCGCCGCCGAGCATGAGGTCGAAGTCGTACAATACCTTTCCCCTTTGCACCGCGTCCAGCACTTTAAAATCGGGGTCGTCGTAGAGAAGTATTACGTGGGGTAACTCTAATGGAGCATCCCTCCTTATGCGTACGCGGGGAGGGATTCGTTCGGGAATAGTCGCCTCGGTAGAGCGTATGGGTACGCCTTTGCCGCCACTGAATGAATAACTTTCTAAATCGACGGCAATTATAAGTCCCGTACGGATGCCGCTGTCTCTGGTGGTGCGCTCAACGAGGATAAAACCCTCTTCGAGTTCTTCAAACACGCCACGTGCAAGGTAGTCCTCCATGGCGGCGTTTATTGCCGCTATGCGCCCTTCGGGGTCGTCTTTTAAATATATTTCGGGAAATATGAGCCTGTAAGTGCTGTCGCCATCGCCAATCTGTTCGCGAACCTGCCGCCAATAGTTTTTGTCGCTGGTAAACTGGTCGCAGGCTATCACCGCCCACGAACGCATGTCGGCATGTGCAGGCAGAAGTATGCGCGGAATATGCACCGCGCAACTATCGTCTTGTGTAAGGGGCATACGCCCTCCTTTATTGTAGGTTAATAAGAAGCACCGTGAGCGCCGCAAGCGCTACTGCAAGTATCTTTATGGGAAGATATTTTGTAAAGACGCCCTTTAAAATTTCGCTGAACTTTTTCATTCCTTTGCCTCCGCCGTCAAATCTGACCAGTAGTAATCGCTGAGCGCATTGCGAATATCTGCCGCGTCTGCATACTTCTTTTTTATGGCGCCGTTTTTTACGATAGAGATTATGCCCGTTTCCTCGGAGACGACGAGTACCGTAACCGAAGCTACCGAAGATACTCCGAGCGCCGCGCGGTGACGGCTGCCCATCTCTTTGGGCAATTTATCGCTCTGCGCTATGGGCAGGAAACACCCAGCCGCGTATATTTTGCACCCTTCAACTATCATTGCACCGTCGTGGAGCGGAGCTTTGGGGTAGAACACTGCCTCTATCATTTGAGAGGTAATATCGGAGTTTACCATAGTGCCGCTTTCGACTATTCCCTCGGGAAGGTTGTCGTTGGATAGCACTATGAGCGCGCCGACCATATTTTTTGACATGTTCTGAATGGCGCGCACCATCTCTTCTATAACGGCGTCTATACTGCCTGCGCTAAGCGTGGGGCGGTCTGAATTGTTTTTTACCATGCTGTCTAAAAGAAAGCGCTTTATTTCGGTGTTGTACATGGTAAAAACCAGAATGGCGAACATCATTATTACGATTAAAAGGAACTGCGACGATATGTTTGAGGAGAATGAAAACGATAAGCCGCACCATACAACCGACAGAGAGAAAAGCCAGATAAACTTTACGTTTTTGTTTACCTGCAACACTTTGAACGCATAGTAAAAGAGTGCGACGAAAAAGATGAACTCCAATACATAAGATATCCAGTTAGAGCCGAATTCCGCAAAGAAAGTTGAAACACTTTGCGAAATATTATTCCAATCCAATACGTCACCTCCTTTTACGTCTTTACATATTATATATTTTTATGCAAAAAAAATAAAGCATTTTGCGTGTTATATTTAAGCCGCAAAAAATATTTGAGAGCAAACCATTTTATAAGCCGAATCGGGTGTGAGAAGTCCGCACTTTACGTCTGCTATGGCTGCGTATATGTTGCCTGCAAGCTTCTTTGCGTGCTCCACCCCCATGGCGCGCGCCTGCTCTCTGCCGCGCTTTACGCCGTACTCCTTTATGCCGAGAATCTTTGAAAGCTCTGAATCGCTACCCCTGAACGTGGCAGCTGTAACTATGTTCCGCAAATATGAAAAGAGGCTGTTCAAAACGGAAATTTCGTCCATGCCCTTTGAGGTGAGCTCCTGCGCCGCCTGAATAAACTGCACATAATTTTTCGCGGCTACGGCGTTTGTCATTTCGTATATGCGGTAGTCGGCATCTTTATAGACGAGCTCTTCCGCCTCTTCTTCGGTGAGGACGCCGCTTCCGCCCTTGTATATTAAAATCTTTTCTGCTTCGAGCGAAACACGCGACATATTGCACAGACACCAGCGTGCGATAGTTACGCACAGCGAGGAGTCGACCTGTAAGCCGCCACGTTTGAGCGTAACGTATATCCAGCGCGCAACCTGCTCTTCGTCTGCCCTGTTGCAGTCCACATAGGTTATGCCAGGCTTTTTTTTGAGGTCGGCACCGACCTTTTTTCCCTGCGTATTGACTATAATAAGCACCGCCGTGGGGGGGAAGTCGGCAAAAAGCGGCTTTAAATACCTTTCAAAGTCGGCTTCTGACGGATAGTATTCAGTTACCTTTATCACGCGCTTTTCTGACATGAACGGAAACGCCGAGAGGGCGTTTATAAGTTTTTCTGTCTGCGCACCCTTTAAACTCTCCCCTTCAAACGAGGCGAAGTTGAGTTCTGGGTGATTGAGATAAGCCCCCTTTATCATATCTTCGGCATGGGAGAGAAAGTAGGCGTCGTCGCCCTGCAATAAAAAGGCACCGCCTCCGCCATCATCTATAAACTTTTTGAGTTCGGTGTACTTCATCTCCGCCCCGTAATAATCAAGTCAGTCTATGTAATATAGTTTACCATTTTTATAAGTAAAAATCAAGTCGCCGCAGGTATATGCGCTGTAAGTTGTATCTGCCTCACCGAAAAACACCTGCGTACCGTATACGCACGAGCCGGCTTCGGCAGAGGATATGAGAAGGTCGCATCTCTCTATCTGTACAACGCCGCCCGTGCTTACGCCCACTGTAAACCCGTTGAAGCTTGCCAGCACGTCGAAACCGCTCAAATAAGTGAAGTCAATTCCTGCCACGGAAAAACTTTGAAGATAGTTGATAGTTACGCCGAGATACGGTTGCACAGGGATATTTTCGTAATACACATACAGTGTATCGCACTCTACGCCGAGAAGGTTGTAGGCAAAAGCGCTCTCATCGCCGCCTAAAATGATGACGGCGTCAGGCGAAGAGACGGCGCAGTCCTGCAAAAGCGAGGATATATCGTATGACGAAGGAGTTTCTGAAATTATAAGCACCGTGCCCTCGCTTGTGCGTATCAAAACGGCGTAGCTGTCGCCGTAGTATGCTGAAACGACAATTTTTACTGCGCCGTCAGGGACGTAGTTACGCAGTATAACGCAGGCGGCAAGCACACCTGCAAGCGTGACGGAGAGTGCGGCGCGCAACGGTATTTTTAGATTTATCCTCTGCGAAAGGCAGAGAACGGCGAGATAGTACAGCGGCACAAATGCGCCGAATGAAAAGCCCGATATAAGCGCAGTCTCTGCACCCGAAGATAACAACAGCGAACAGACTGCGCCCAGCGGAGCGAGCGGTATGGAGATGAGAAACTGCGCCGCGGGCGCAATTATAAGGGCGAGCAGTGTACAGCCGAACAACAGCGTGAATATTGCCGAGAGAACGGGCACGAACACTATGTTTAAAAACAGGCTTGCCCAACTTACGTAGCCGAATGTGGAGAGAAGTATGGGAAAGGTTGCTATCTGCGCCGAGAGCGAAACCGACGCGGCGGACGAAATTTTTTGGGGAATTTTTATCTTACGCAGGAGACGGCTAATCTGCGGAGCAAACAGGGCTATGCCTGCCACCGCCGTTATTGAGAGCTGAAAACCTACGGACAGTATATTGAGAGGATTTATGAGCGTGAGTAGGGTAAACGATATGCATACCGAGGAAAGCAAGTCGTATTTACCGCCGAACAAATTAAGAACAGACGAAACTGTGCACATTATAGCGGCGCGAAGCGACGATATAGTAAATCCGCATATCCCCGAATATATGAATATGAGCGATATGCTTATTGCCGAAGATATGTACCTGTTTACGCGCAACTTTTTTAAGACAGAGCATACAAAGGCATATACAAGCCCTATGTGCAGTCCCGAAACGGCAAAGACGTGCGCGACGCCGCCGTAACGGAAACTATTTAATGTTCCGTCTTCAACATACTCGGTATTGCCCGTAAGCATGGCGTAGGCTATTGCCGATATATCTTCGTCTGAACTGTTTTCAAAGAGATTGCGCAGGGCGGAGTTTGCCGCGCCGAACAGAGAAAAGCCGTATTCCGATGTGAAATCTGACGAGAGATACGCCGTGTAGCGTAAATCTTCTATCAGGCGGTTAGCGCTCACACCGCCGTAGGCAAAGGCATACAGAGCCCGTAAAGCTGACGGTATAGCCAACCTCGCAGGAGTCGCTGTATTGGTCGTCGAGATAGACGTACATGCGGCCGTCGACCGAAGAGCCGTCGACCGAAAGTCCCTTTAACTTGATATAAGAACCGTAAGACGACGTTCCCTTTTCGTAAACCGTGCCCGAAATCTGATAACCGTAGCCATTTTCAACAGACGTATCGGCATATGCGTTCAACCGAAAATACACGCCAAGGGCACATGCAAGACATACCAAAAGGGCGGCGACGGTAAGAACAATACCCTTTACCGAACGCTTTACAATGAAAGTTATTGCAAAAGCCGCCGTTATCGGTGCGATTCCGATGAGGCAGTAATATGTCCAACCACCGCGCACCGAGGCATAGCATACCCCGGCGCCTATGCCTGCCGCAACGGCGAGCACCATTGCAGGTCTTACGTTAAGCAATCTCTTCATATGCGGCTGTCTTCCGTGATTTTGACTTGCGGGACGGAAGGCTGACGCCCATCCGTCCCGCAGTTTTTTATACAAGTGAAATTTTATCGGATATACTGCGCACAAATACGCCCTTTGACGCGCCGTAATCAATGCATGAATTTATGAACGAAGAAAATTTATCTGATATGCGCGCAACGTTTAGCTCACGCTGAACGGCGACAACAAGCTCGTCTGTGTACATGCTTACCTTATTTAAAAGTATGCTTTTTACAAGCGAGATGATGTCGTACGGAGTGTAGTCTGCCTCTGAATTACGCAGGGTCGTACCCTCCTCTATGCGGTATCTGTCGAATCCAGTGAATTTATTCGAACGGAAATAATATTTTGTGCCGAGAATTTCCGCCGAGGGATAGCCGCACCCCTCTATAAGGGAGTTCAACTTGGCGTCGAGCTTGACGCCGCGCTTTAATATTCCGTATGCTGACAGTACGCGCTTTATTATAAACTGTGCGGATATTGGCTCTTCCGCCGTTACCACCGCTTTTATTGCCTTTATTATTTCGGCGTCGTGCTCGCCTGAAAGAATGTAGGCGGAATCCACCTGCTTTTCTTCAAGCTTGGCTGCACGATAGGGCTTTTTGAACATGGGCGTGCCCGTAATTTTGCCGTCAGAACAAAGCTTATCCAGATACTCCTTTATCTTTTTAATCTCCCTCTTGGGATTGTTGAATAAGTTTATCGAATACAGCTTTATTACGTTCCAGTTATTGCGTTTGAGCGTCTGCACCTGCATAACCGAACGGTCTTTGACGGAGAAGCGGCTTTCGCCGTCGCAGAGGATGGCGAGAATAAAGTTGTGCTTGTTGCGGGGGTCGACAACGGCTACGTCTATCTTGAAGTCTGAAACTCCGACGTCGCAACGGCAGTCGTACCCGTAATTGGATAGTTCTTCGGCGACGTACTTGCCTATGCCCGACCTGTTTATAATCATCTCGTCGCTCTTTACGGCGATGCTCGTTCTGCCCTTTTCAGCAAATTCGAGGAAGGCTTTCAGCCCTGCCACGCCGCGTGACGACGTGCGCGATAGGTCTATCATAGAGTACCGCATAGAGGAATAAATTACCATCTCTTCCCTTGCGCGCGATACGGCTACGTTGAGCCTGCGCCAGCCGCCGTGTTGGTTGAGCGGACCGAAGTTCAAAGATATTCTGCCCCTGCGGTCGGGTCCGTAACATACCGAAAAGATAATTACATCCCTTTCGTCGCCCTGTACGTTTTCAAGGTTCTTTATAAACAGAGGCTCGTCGCGCTCATATGCCGCCTCTTCCACTCCGTTTTCTATTATTGCCTTAGACAACATACGCTCGATATAAATCTGCTGTGGCGTGCTGAACGTCACTATACCGATGCTTGAACGGCGGAGTTTTTCGTCTTTGAGCCGTCTTATGACTTCTTTAACGAGCGCCTCTGCCTCTTGCTTGTTGCACTTGGTGCCGCCGCGCTCGTACAGACCATCCTGTATATAGACGAGCTTTACTTTGCTGTCGAGGGCGTCTGGTGAGGGGAACGTGCACAGCTTGCCAGAGTAATACATTATATTTGAGAATGCTATCAGGCTCTCGTGCTTGCTGCGGTAGTGCCAATTGAGGTGCTTTTCGGGGAAGCCGAGCGAGAGACAGTCTTCGAGCACGCTGTCGAGGTCTTCTGTGGCAAGCTCCTCTTCGTCCTGCCCGAGCGCCATGAAGAATGTAGTGGGCGAAAGCTGTTTGGGGTCGCCCACGATGACGGCGCTCTTCGCCCTTGCGAGCGAAGGAACCGCTTCGCACGTGGGCATCTGCGACGCCTCATCGAAGATAACCATATCGAACATTCCAGGCTCGGGAGCAAGGTACTGCGATACCGTGAACGGGCTCATCATCATGCAGGGAGCCACCACCTTTATAAGCTCTGGAATTTCTGCAAAAAGCGTGCGTAGGTTGAGCCTTTTAACGTTGCCGGAAGTCTGACGCCTGAACGTCATAAGTTCGAGAGCGAGCGGGCCTTCGGTCTCAGGCGTGGGCAGTCGGGAAATCAGGTCGTGCCTTATTTTGAGGCGTGTTATTTCAGAAAATTCCTCTGTGAGCATAGCGAACCTGGCGGCGCTTTCATCTAACAGAGTAGCCGAGAATTTAGAGAGTTCGTCGTCGGCAGGGATATTGGTTTGCACGAAATTGCGGTATATGTTTTTGCGGAATGAGGATAGAATCTGCTCGCCGCTTATTTTGCCGCTCTCTATGGCGTCCGTCATGAATGTAAGACCCATGGAGTTGAGTTTACGGGCGATGTTTTTATAGTTACACCAGTTGTGGAGCAGGTCGATATTGTCTATAAGAGCGCCGCATTTAGAGGTGTAGTAATCGAATATATCCTCGTCGGCTTCAAAAGTTTTATCGGCTGCGGTTACACTGATAAAGTAATCACGCGCGGACATGAACGCCTTAGCCGCCGCTATGGCGCCCGAAATGAGAGGTTTCGCATAGCCCGACTGTATGTGTATGCACACGCTGTTAAATGCGTCTGCATTGTAGTCCATGAACACCTGACGGCAGAGCTCGTGAAGATTATACAGAGGAAGCATGTATGACTCTCTCTTTTTGTCGTTGATTCCGCCGCCGAGCGCAATGAAGTTCTGCGATATTTCGGTGTTTTTAAGGATTCTTTCCTCTGCCTGCCACAGCTCGCATACGCGTTTAATCCACTCAAGCTCTTCCTTTTCAGGAATTTTCGACTTTGCGCACTTGTTAAGCCTTTTGAGAACGGCGAGCAACACCCGCGATGAACGGTAGTTATCGCCCCAGTTTTCAAGCTCTGTCTCTATCTGCGACGCATATTTATCCATATCTGGCATGGAATTGAAGCGTTTGAACCACAGTTTGGAGATATTGTCGTACATCACACAGGCATTGAAGAACTTGTAGAACTGCTCTTCGTCGCAGGAGAAGAAATGGTCGAGCGAACCGTCCATCAGCATTTCGGCAATCTTTATGAAACATTCGAGCTTGCGCGATGTAAACGTGCTTATATTCTGGTTGAATGTATCGAGGAACAGACCGAGATAATTTTTAAGGTGTTTAAGTTCTGCGAGAACCACCTCCGCGGCACAAAGCACGGTGTCGCGCACCTTGCCGTCGCAGGAAATAATGTTGACATTTTCAAACGGAGAACGATATACTCCGCCGCACTCTTTGGCGGCTATCTGGGCATTTAAGAGCATCTTCTCACAGTTTTCGAGCTTCTCTTTTGTCAGGCTGTCGTAGAAGGTGCTTTCGATATTCACGAGCTCGGGCGCAGACCTGTTTTGCAGGTAATAGAGTATACCCTCGTACACAGAAACGCCGAGCCTGCGCTTTTTGTACAGCGCGGTATAAGGACGCGAAAGCGACATGCGCGTTTCTGCTATTGCTGAGCCGTCCTCATAAAATTTTGTTTCGTCATAGTTGTCTTTTAAAGAGAGCGTGTTTTCGATAGAGCGCACCACCGCCGCTTTGTCGGTGGACTTGCCCGTAGAAAACTCCATGCAGAATTCGCCTATGCCTATATCGTCAAGACGCTTTTTTACCACCGAGAGCGCCGCCTGTTTTTCTGCCACGAAGAGCACGCGCTTGCCGCGAACTAAGGCGTTGGCTATCATGTTGGTTATTGTCTGACTCTTTCCCGTGCCGGGAGGACCGTGGAGCACAAACGTGGTGCCGCATACCGATTCTGATACTGCCTCGAACTGCGAACTGTCGCAGGAGAGAGGCACGAGTATATCGCACGGGTCGGCAACGTCTTCGCTTTCACCGCTGAGCTTATTGCCCTTTATTTTATTGGTATTGGAGATAAGGCTGGCTATGAGCGGATTGTTGCGGTAGCTGTTTATATTGTTCTTTACGTCCGCCCACATGGCGTACCGCGCAAAGGTAAACTGCGAAATATATATATCTTCGAGTACTTCCCAGCCCTTTAAATTGGCTGTTTTGGAGCGGAAAAGAGCGCACATTTCGGGAACTGTGAGCCCATTATCTTCTATACCCCTTATATCTATTCCGAATTCCTGATTTAAAAATTCAAGCAGAGTGGTGTTTGCCGTGACGTCTTCGCCCTTAGACATAATGACGCCTTCCTGTTTGCTGCGGCGCAGAGTGACGGGCAACAGGGCTATGGGGGCGTATTTAAATTCACTGTCGTCTTTGTACTTCCACTTTAAAAATCCCATGGCGAGGCAGAGCGTGTTTGCCCCCACCTCTTCCTCGGCAGAACGGGACTTGCGCATGAGCGAAGAGGCGTTTTCAGTCAAGGCGGAAGCCCCATCGTAGGTGCGGATTATCCTGGAATTCATCTCTATGGAGATGAGCTCTTTGAGCGCCGATACCGAACGGCAACCGCCGAAGAAAGCGGCGTCAGGTATGGGAGTCTGGTTGGGAAGCAACGTGAATTTATCGGCGCCGTCAAGTCCAGACAAAAAGTCGGACAGGTCTGCCGATACAATGTGCAGGCATTCGTGCCTGTAACGGAAATTCAACAGATTATTTTTGAGCGAAAGGTCTAAAAGCCTGCGCTGCCAGTTGAGCTCTTTGGAGGCATTTTTTTCCAGTGAAAATTTACCTGTGTCTATGAGTTCGCCGGGTTTTTGGTCGTAAGAGAACTGCTGCTCGCCCAAGAGCTCGTAACTGTCTCCTGAACGCACTTTTATGGGCACGGGGAACACGCCGCCTATACGGCTGCGCTTAATATCGAGGCATATTTCGTATTCATCCCTCTTCAATGCAGAGGAAAAGTGCGCCTCGCTTGTGGTATAGCTGGCGTTTTTGTGCGAAAATATGTCGTTGACCGAAAATACGGAGAGATTGTTGACGCCGTCTGAAACATATTTTTCTATGACGGACATATCGTCCTGCACGGGCGCGGTGAAGCAGCTTTCGTACAGCCATACGCCAGCCGCCACCCTATCTTTGCCGAGAACTAACACGGGGTTGAGCTTTGCCGCCTCTAAACAGGAGACGAAGAACAGCGCAACTTTGAGCGGAGACGCGCTTTTGGAAGAAATTATTTTGGTTATGCCGCCTGCGCTTACCGCCTCTGTAAGAGGGCTCTGCTCCTCCTTCTCTATATTCTGCTTTCGTATTGCCGAATATATTGCGGCGGCTGCGCTTCTTACTGCGTTGCGGTCGTTGCCTGAATAGCCGGTCCATTCGGAAGAATATCCCCACGCTTTAAGTTGGTTGCCGGCTTCGGCAAGAATCTTCTGGCAGTCGGCAATTTTGGGGCGCACGAGCGCAGCCAACATTTCAACGTTGCCGCCAAGACCGCGCCAGTAATCGAGGGGAAGGCACTGCACGTGCGCCGTGAGGTCACACGCCTTTATCTTTCCGCGGGTGACGACAATGGAGACCTCGCAGTTTTCAGGTTCTTCAAGGTCGGCGAGATATTTTGGATTGAGGATATTATCTACCGTTACCTCTACGCTGCTTTCGGGCGGAATTTCCACCTGCACAGTGCGTGGAAGTATGAGAGCCGTAGAACCGCTTATGCTGACGGACAGCTCTTCTGCAGTGTTCTCACTGCGATTAAACAGGCGGAAAGATGTAAACAGCGGAATACGACAATAGTACGTGGCATAGCTGACTGTATTGAGAAGTTCACCGTCGAGTTCTATTTCATCGGAAAGTTGTTTTGTTTTTTTGTTGACTGCCATTTATCTACCTTATAATTTATTAATGGTTATTTAATTATACAACATTTCTTCCGTGCATGGCAACAATATAAAGGGCTCTTTTTAGGTGAAAGCTAATTATTGCCAATATTCGCACACTTAAAAATAACGGCGCGCAACTTACTGCTTCCTGATTACGGCGAGTTCCTTTAAGGCGCGCGTATAGGCGATATATTTTTCGTTGTCTGACATATCCTCGTCCGCAACTGCTACGGCGGTAAATTCCAGCCCCTTGCTTTCGTAAACCGTCATGATATTTATACGGCTTTTGGATATTATTCCCGTTTCGCGTATGACGTTGTAATTTTTTCGGGCAAATTCAGAAAGGCGAGCCTCTGACGTTATCACTGCTTTGAGCCCCTTTACGGGGGTGAGCCAGCTTGTAACTTTGCGCGGTTGGATAACGGCTATTTCAGAGCCCTCGCACCCGATAGACTGCATCTCTATTTTAAGATTTTTTGAGACGAAATCTACAATCTGGTTTGTGTTGCGGTAATTCTGGTTGAGGATATATACCTTTTCTTCTGCCACCGACCAATCGGACAGTCCGCGGTAAGGAGTAATGTTCTGACGGAGGTCGCCGAACACATTGAAACGCGCTCTGTCGTTTGCGCACTTTAAAACGTAGTATTCCCCCTCTGAAATATCCTGCCCCTCGTCAATAAATATGAATGAGTGCCTTGGAGTAAGCTCGAAGCCGAGCTTGCACAGTATTAGGCATATAGCATAGGCGTCGGCGGAGTACAATTTTTTTGCAGAGACCCCGTACTTTGCGCGCGTCTTTTTTACCGTTTCGCCATAGAAAAACCGTGCGATTTCGAGCGTACCGCCGCACCTGCCTATGGCGACGAGTTTATTCTCTCCCCGTATTACGTCGGCATATTCGCACGCGGACGAAAACAGGTCGGCAATCTCTTCGATATAGCCGCGCACCGCCTCGGTTTCACGTAAAAGAACGCGGCGCTTTTCTATGCGCTCGGCATAGGTGAGAACCTCTTTGGCGCCCGATATTATGCGGTAGCGAGATAGGTCGGCAATCTCTTTTTCGACGGATGATTTGAGGGAGTCGAGGTCGGCTAACGCTTCGGCGCATATCTTTTCTGACGAGCGGCGTATGTGCCTTATGGCTTTATAAAAGGAAAGCAGTCCGCGGTAGAAGTAGTTGTAGCTATTCATACGCTCGTCCTTTTGTTGGAGCGATAAAAACTCCGCCGCCTCTGTCACGCTGTTGAAAAGAGCCCTGAACGGCTTGGTATAGTAAAGTCCGCCGCCCGTCTTTTCCTTGATTTCACCCAGTACGCATCGCCTTACACGCAGACTTGCGTTTTTGATACGCTCGTACAAAACTGTCTGCCGACTGCACTTTTTAAGCACGTCTTCCGCTACGGAAATGCACTCGGGCGAGGCAAACATGCCGCGAACGCCTTCGTAAATTTTTGCAAGTTTTTTTTCTACATCGGATATGAAAGCGTTTGAATAGATATATGCAAGGTATTCCTGCGGCGGATTTTCTGTGCGTTCGAGTTTTTTCTCTATATCAATGCCCTGCCCTGAGAGCATGGCGAGAAAGTAGCGCTCTATGGTGCTCGTTTTTACCTTTTCGAGCTCTAAAACTGTGGAGAGTTCGTCTATAAAGGAATTGAAGGAATCTGACGGGGTGATGACCAGTACGTCGTTAGGTTTTACGCCCTCGTTGTTGTACATTATATAGGACAGCCTGTGCAGCATTATCATGGTTTTGCCGCTTCCTGCTATGCCCTGCACCACAAAGCGCGCATCCTCTGGCAGGGTGATTATTTCGTACTGCCGCTCTTGGATAGTATCTATTATATCGGTTATGCCGCTCTTTTCTTTGCGGCTTTTTATCACCTCGCGCAGGAACGGGTCGAAGATAATCTGTTCGTCCCTGCCGCCTATTTCTTCCTTGGTGAGGTAGTCTTTGACGGAGAGATACTCGTTCTGCATGTCGGCAACGTTTCCACTGCAAGTGCGCAGGGCACGGCGCAAAATGAGTTTATAGTTATACTGGTTTATAGAAAATGTTATGCGGCTCTTCTGATAGTACCGCCTTGCGAGCGGCGCGCGCCAGTCCACTATCTCTAAACCCTCGTCGCCGCGCTTGCCTATATAGTAGCTGTTGTAGCCCTCTTTATCGTCGACTACGTCCATGCGGGCGAAGTACGGCTCGTCGAAGAATGGTTTGTAGCTGTCTATTCGGGCGCGCAACTTTGCTATTTCAGCCTTTAATTCTAAAACCTTTTTATATCCTTCCGCGCCGTAGTCTGGTTCTGCGGTAATTTCTGCAATCTGTAATTTTGCGGCGTTTATGGCAGATTTCAGCTTATTTATATAGATTATGCGCAACATCTTCATTACGGCCGCGATATGTTCGCGCTCGTAATCCCATTGTTTATCATAGTCCAGAAGGTCTAAAAAGAACTGCTTCGCGGGCTCTTTGTGCGGGTCGATGATTTTTTTAATATCTTCGATGTCTGCCATAAATGTTACCGTTGCTTATGCCACAAATCGCGTGCACTGCCTTTCGGCAAGGTATTATACCGTATTATAACATGCCTTTTAAAAAAATGCAATACCCTTTTTTTAATGCTTGCATTGACTATGTTGCAACATAACTTTGGCAAAAATACAATCTTTTTAGGGTAATTCGGTAGTTCACATTGATTTAGAATTTAGCGCCCCCTTCCGCCGCATGGCGGAAGGGGGCGCTAAAAGTCATATTTTATTAATGCAAGTCTGATAACTGTTTCAGGCATACGGATTGCCGCATATTAGTCAAATCTAATTTTCTTTCAGTATTTTTAATCTATAATCAGGTTTTATGTAAACATTTAATTATAAATAAATATATGTATTATATATAATGAATACTGTCAATTTTATATGTGCGGCAAATAGGTGCGTGAAAGAGCAGAGCTTTACTTCTGCAATTTATTTTTTATGCAGGCTTGGTAGGTGAGCACGGTGGCCGCCACACCGACATTGAGGCTGTCGCACTTGCCGAGCATGGGTATGGCAATCATCTCGTAACTGCCCCCGTACCACTCGCGTGAGATTCCGTAGCGCTCGCTGCCCACGATTAATGCGGCGGACTTTCCGAACGGCTCTTCATAGTAAAAATTTTTGGCGCGCGTATCGGCGAGGTAGACTGTGAAGCCGTGCTCTTCAAGCCATGCGCGGCACTCTGCGGCGGAGGAAAATTCAAATATGGGCACGGTGAGCACCGCCCCTTGGCTGGACTTTATCAGCTTGGGGTGCGTCATGCGCACCTTTCTGTTGCAGAAAAACACGCCGTCTGCGCCCGCTCCGTCCGCCATGCGCAACATGGTGCCTGCATTGCCCGGAATTTCCACGCCGTCGATTACTAAAATTACAGATTTTCGGGGCGGATTGAACTGCGAAATATCGCACTGCGGCAGGGCGGCAAGCGCCATTACGCCGTCTGGCTGACCTTTTTCTGAAATCTTTTCGTAAGTTTTTGCCGAAACGGAAAACCTTTCCTGCGTGAGGGCGGAAAGGTTTTTGATAAGCTGCATAACCTCGTGCGTGCGCACATGTTCGGGGCATACGACGAGGCACTCGATATGCGTGCCGAATTTGAGGCACATAGAGGCAAGCCATATGCCCTCTGCCACAAACAGCTTCTGCGGATTGGGCTTGCTGTTTGAAAGCACTCCCTTTATGCGCTTTATTATTCCGTTGCTTTCACCTATCGGGCGAAAGTCAAGCTCTTTTAAAAGCTCATCTGCTTCCGACATACGCGTTGTGGGTACGAGACACCCTCCCATTAAAATTCTAAAAGGTTGAGCCCGACTTCCTGCGAAAACTTTCTGTCTACCCTGCCGTCCGCTATGTCTATAACCATTTCACACGTAGCTGAGACTGTGGCGGTATTTAAATGTCCGCCGAAAACGCGACCATTTTCATCGGCTGCACTCATGTGCAGGTGTGAATAGAATGCGCCGTTTTGTTCTGTAACCGTGCCGAGCAACGTTACAATCTCGTAGTTGCCTGTAAAGTTGTTGGCTTTGTATTGTTTGGCATGCGCATTGAACACGCCGACAGTAAATTCGCTCACAGCTCCGATTGCCGAAACCGAGGCGAGGCGCACGCCCTCTTTTTCGCATACAGCTTTCAGCTGTTCGCAAATTTCTTCGCCCTTATCTATGCGAACGATTATTTTTTTTGAAAATACTTTGTATTGCATATAATTCACCTCTATTTAAATATTTTTTACCTTTTATTTTAATGCCGCAAACACACTATTTTATTTACTTATTAAGTAATTTTTTGTGCGAGTGCAGATTATTGCCTGAAAAATCATTTAGCCAAAAGATAGCTTTCATCTATCAAGCGGCAGAGCTCCACGAACGGCACGGAGCCATCTAAAATAATGGTGTACCAGTGCCTTTTGTTCATGTGCCAACCGAGGAAATACCGCTCGCCGTCGATAAGTTTTTCCAACTGTTCGGGTTTTGAGCGAAGGTCTATAATCTCTACGATTTCGTCTGAATCAAAGCCGAGCTTGCGACGGGAAATAGTGAGCAAAACACCATACCATTTTCCGCTGTCTTTGCGCCGCCATATGGCGTTATCCGGGAATTTTTGCCACAGGAACTCTAATTCGTCACCATATTTTTCGCGGATATAGCCTATAAGTTTTTCGGACTGCTCTGCTTTGAAAATTGCAACCTCGCAACAGCGTGCGGCAATATCCTGCAAGACCTCGAAAACCGCCGCCCTCACCTCGCCGACATAAGCCCCGACAGAATCAGTTTTGTGAAGAAAGTACTCCTCGCCCGTTGCGCTTTCAGTCAACTTTGTAGCAGGCAGAGAATTTTTTTCAACGGTAACCTGCAAGTGAAATTCGTCGTTTAAAATATGGGAATCGTATATGTAGGCGTTGCCGTATTTTTTAAAGCCGTATGGCTCTAATTTTGCAAGAATTATTTTTTTGTGCCGAAAAATATCTTCTGACATACAATATATAAATTATTCTTTTTTAGTATCTTCTGCGCCGCCGAGTTTCTTTCTCTGATAAACGCAATAATGCGAGCAAGACAAGGCGCGCGAGTACGACCCGACGGGAGTTTACACAGATGTAAATGACCGAGGGCGCACGCAGCGCAACACAGTATTGCGAAGCAGAAGTGCGTTTATCATTCCCACTCTATCGTTGCAGGAGGCTTAGAGGTTATATCATACACAATCCTGTTGACGTGCTTTACCTCGTTGGCGATGCGGTTAGAAATTGCCTCTAACACGTTGTAGGGGATACGCGCCCAGTCGGCAGTCATGGCGTCTACCGAGGTGACCGCGCGGATTGCCACTACGTTTTCGTAGGTGCGGAAGTCGCCCTGCACGCCCACCGTTTTACTGTTGGTGATTACGGTAAAATACTGCCAGATTTTATCGTCTAAACCTGCCTTGGCGACTTCGTCGCGCAGGATGAAGTCGGAATCGCGCAAAGTTTCAAGCTTTTCTTCGGTGACTTCGCCCATTATCCTTATGGCAAGCCCAGGACCTGGGAAGGGCTGGCGCATTACCACGCTTTTGGGAAGTCCCAATTCGAAGCCTACTTTGCGGACTTCGTCTTTGAAGAGGTCGCGGAGAGGCTCGATAATCTCTTTAAAGTCCACGACCGAGGGCAGTCCGCCCACGTTGTGGTGGCTTTTGATTACGGCAGACTTGCCCTTGCCGCTCTCTATCACGTCGGGATAGATTGTGCCCTGCACAAGGAAGTCTACCTTGCCTATCGCCTTTGCCTGCTTTTCAAACGAGCGGATGAACTGCTCGCCTATAATCTTGCGCTTGGTTTCGGGGTCGGAGACGCCTTTGAGCTTTTTTAAAAAGATTGCGCCGTCTTCCGCCTTGATTAGGTTCATGCCGAGCCCGTCTTTGAACACGCTCATCACCTCTTCCGCCTCGTACTTTCTTAAAAGTCCGTGGTCGACAAATACGCAGGTGAGGTTGTCGCCAACCGCCTTGTGAATGAGCGTTGCGGCAACGGCGGAGTCCACTCCGCCCGACATTGCGCACAGCACCTTTTTATTGCCTATCTTGTTTTTAATCTCTTCTATCTTCTCCGCAACGAAGCCTGACATTGTCCAGTCGCCGTGCGCGCCGCAGACATTGTATAAAAAGTTGCGCAGAATCTTTGTGCCATAATCGGTGTGCTGTACCTCGGGGTGGAACTGCACGCCGTAAATTTTGCGCTTTGGGTTGCCGAACGCGGCAAACGGGCAGTTATCGGAGCGGGCTATCATATCGAAGCCAGTGGGCAGACGGGTTATTCTGTCGGTATGGCTCATCCAGCAGACTGAAACTTCGGGCACGCCCTCGGTTAAGGGGCTGTTTTTGCAATTCACCTCTGCCTTGCCGTATTCAGAGGTATCCGCCCTCTCCACCACGCCGCCGAGCATGTGCGCAGTAAGCTGACAGCCGTAGCAAATGCCGAGTATGGGCACGCCGAGTTTGAAAATTTCGGGGTCTATCTTGGGACTGCCGCTGTCGTATACGCTGTTGGGTCCGCCCGTAAAAATTATGCCTATGGGGGCGTATTCCCTTATCTTTTCAACGGTCATGTCGCAGGGGAGCAAATCGCAGTATACGCTCTGTTCGCGCACACGCCTTGCAATCAGCTGATTATACTGTCCGCCGAAGTCCAAAATCAAAACTCTTTCGCGCTGCATATTTTTATCCTTTATCCTTATAATTTTTAAACGCGCCCTGCGGGCGCGTATTTTTATTGATTGAATGACTGCCTTTTAAGAGGCGATATTTTGAAGATAGGTTTGGAGTTTAGTGAAATAAGTTAATTGCTCTGAAACTAATTTTTCCGTCTGTACTTTTTGAAATATTTGAAGCAGATAATTCGCCGCGTCGCCGTCGCCACTGCTTATTATTTTGAGTGCAAGCGAGCCGATTGCGTTGCTTACGGGAAAGCACGTGATTGTGCAATCAAGCTCCTCGCCGAGAGCATATTGCTTTCTGTCGCAATCTTCGGCGACTGCCTCCACCGCCGTGCCTATGGCGCTTTGCATATCGCCAGAAGAATAGTACGCCTGCGCCAACTTGCCGTATATATCCTGACGGTAGCTGTATTCGAGTGACGGATACGCTTCTGTTATGGCGGCGTCGTACTCTGCACAATATTGGGCAAAGTCGTCGCGGTCGATAAGTTTTTCGCAATATTTAATTATGTAGCTGTCTTTGCCCGAGATGATTGAGTATTCGGCACAAAGCGCAAGGTCCTCTGTTTCACCTGTGTAGGAATAGTACAGTGCGGCATATTTTGTTGCCATGCCGTAATTGCCCAGCTGATAGCTCCACCTTGCGACCGTTGAGGGAAAGCCGAGGCTGAGCACGGCAAAAACCAAAACTGCACAGCCAGCCAATATACCAAGTGTAATGAACGCCGATTTTATGATTATCTTCTTCAATGTAAAATTCCGAAACATTCGCGGCTCTGCCACGCCTGCATTAAATTACACATTTATTTTAGCATAGCAAAAGATAAAAAGCAACTGTTTAAAAACATTCATAAAAGGCAAACGCAACAATATAAATGTAGTATGAAGAAATTGATTATTCCGCTTGCCTTTGCCGTGTGCGCGGCGGCGCTGGGCGGCTGCGCCAAGAACAGTGTAGACTACACCGACTACATATCAGAGAACCGTTACAATGTATATATGTATTCTGACGAGGGAACAGAGATTAAAATTTACTGTTCTTTAAAGGAAGCCCCCTTTGTTGCCGACGGAATAAAGGGCAACGTTAATGCACTCACAGAGATTTATCTGCAATTTGACGAGAGTTTTGACGAAGTTTATATAACGAGCCAGAGCTTTACGGGGGGCGAGGCGAGCTACCTTACCGTTAAGGGGTGCTGGTATTTGAGTTTCAGCGGAAACCAGCAGGGCGACAGCATTGCGCTTACTGCAAACTGCGACGGCGAGAGCCGAGAATACACTCTTTCGAGTATTTTATACGACGGAGTTATGAGTGCAGAAGCCGCCCTGCAATGCGCCGTTGAATATGACAGCGCAACATTTGAGGCGCTGAAAAAGAACGGCGTATTTTACGGCGAGATTTTTTTGCGGCTTTTGTACGACGCGGGCAAGTGCTACCGCTATGTGGGCGTGTGCGACAGGGACGGAAAAATAAAAGCATACCTTTTAGACGGAGAATCGGGCAGAGTTATCGCCGAGCGGAATTACAACATGTAAAAACGGCGGAGCGTCTATTTTTTCTCTGCAATTGCCGTAAATAGCGATTTTATGCCACGCATAGTACTACGAAACTATGTTAAAAGCAGAGTTTTAAAGCAATTTTTTAAGCGGATAAGTAAAGCCCCTCCACTGAAAGCGCGCAGAATAGTTTGCGGAGAGCATAATTTAAAATAGCATGAGGCGTAAAAAAATTTACGCCTCTAAAAATTCTGATATTATGGTGTTTTGGACGAACAGGTACTCTTCCTTTATGCGGACGGCATTTGGCGAAATATCGAGGTATCGCCCGATTTTTTTGAGAGCCTCTGCATGCTCTTCAAAGAAATTTGCGCCGAACTTTTTTTGGTATTCAGATGCATTCAACCCTTTCGCCGTGCGCAGGGCGAGCATAACCGTTTCGAACTTCTGCCCCTCCACGTCAATTTCTTCTGAATTTACGACGGGCAGGCGGTCGCTGAAAATGCACTTGAAATATTCGTCGAGGTTGAGCGTATTTGTAAAGCGTACATTGTTTATGCAGGACGACGCCGAAACGCCAAAACCTATGTATTCTCCCCTGCGCCAGTAATTTAAATTGTGGCGGCTCTCTTTGCCGTGTTTGCAGAAGTTGGATACCTCGTAGCGGACAAAGCCGAGCTGTTTGAGGCGGGCAAAGCCCGCTTCGTAAAGGGCGGCGACATCGTCTGACGAGGGCAGCTCGCCGTTTAAATAGTCTGTGTAGATTGGCGTGCCGTCTTCCGGAGTGAGCGCATACATAGATATGTGGCTTGCGCCCGCTTGGGCGGCGAAGTTTATGCTGTATACCACATCCTCCGCCGTCTGACCTTTAAGACCTATGAGTACGTCGGCGCTGAAATTTTCGCCCTTTAAAAAATTGGTGCACTCTTTGAAGTCTGCCGCGGAATGCGCCCTGCCTATATCTTCGAGCTGGCTGTCTATCGCCGTCTGCAACCCAACCGAAAAGCGGTTTATGCCGCACTTTTTATAAAGCTCTATCTTTTCCTTTGTGACCGTTCCAGGGTTGAGCTCTATTGTAATTTCCGCGTCCTTGGCGAGGTTAAAATTTTTGCGCGCCGACGCGGTGAGCATTGCTATGTAGCTTTCGTCTACGACCGACGGCGTGCCGCCGCCTATGTACAGAGTTTCAAAGGCGTAGTTTTTGAGTTCTTTACGGCGAAAGCTCATCTCTCTGAAAATGCACGCCATGTAGCTTTCGGCATAGCACAATTTATCGGGAAAGGATGTGAAGTCGCAGTATGAGCATTTGCTTTTGCAGAACGGTATGTGAACATATATGCCAGCCATCATCCCCTCCAACGGTATTTGTTTAAATCTATTTTATACTCCGCCGAAACCTCTACGCCCTCGGCTTCGAGCAACGCCTTTTGCACTTCTTTACCGCCGAAGGCAAAGCCCGTGCAGACGGAGCCGTTTGAAAAGACCACCCTGTGGCAGGGGACTTCGCCCGGACTGGGGTTTACATGCAACGCCCAGCCCACCTGCCGCGCCATACGCGGATTGCCGCACATGAGGGCGACGTCGCCGTAAGTTGACACCTTTCCGCAGGGTATGCGTTTTACCGCCCCATACACTTTATCGAAAAAATTCATATATAAATTTCAAAAAGTTGCATTATATTGTTGCATTATATTGCGGCGCAAACATTAGCGCACCGTCAGTCTTTATTGGTCTTTAAAATCTGCATGAACACCTCTGACGGCACCTCTACGCTGCCGATGGTGCGCATACGCTTTTTACCCTCTTTCTGCTTTTCGAGGAGCTTCTTTTTTCGGGTGATGTCGCCGCCGTAGCACTTTGCCAAAACGTCCTTACGCAACGCCTTTACAGTTTCGCGCGCAATTATTTTGCCGCCTATCGCCGCCTGCACGGGGATTTCGAACAGCTGGCGTGGGATTGCCTCTTTTAAATTTTCGCACAGTGTTCTGCCGCGGTTGTAGGCAGAATCTTCGTGAACTATCATGGAGAGCGCATCGCACGCTTCGCCGTTTAAAAGTATATCGAGCTTTACGAGCTTGCTCTGGCGGTAGCCTATGAGCTCGTAGTCGAAGCTGGCGTAGCCGCGTGTACGCGACTTTATGCTGTCGAAAAAGTCGAAAATTATTTCGTTTAATGGCATTTCGTAGACGAGCTGAACGCGGTTGGCATCTAAATAGTTCATCTCTTTGAACACTCCGCGCTTTTCGCGGCAGAGGTCCATTATGGCGCCGAGATAGTCGGGCGGAGAAAATATATCCACCTTAACGATGGGCTCCTCCATGTGCTCGATTTCAGCCTGCGGAGGCAGGTGCGAGGGGTTGTCTACATACAGCTCTGAGCCGTCGGTTTTGACCACCTTATAGCTTACCGAGGGCGCAGTGGTTATAATGTCGAGGTTGAACTCGCGCTCTATACGCTCCTGTATAATTTCCATGTGCAGGAGCCCCAAAAAGCCGCAACGAAAGCCGAAGCCGAGCGCAACCGAGTTGTCGGGCTCGAACACGAGCGAAGCGTCGTTGAGTTGAAGTTTTATGAGGGCCTCTTTGAGGTCGTTGAAGCGGCCGCCGTCTAATGGATATATTCCGCAGAACACCACGGGACGGACTTTTTTGTAGCCTGGGAGCGGTTCCGGAGCGCGCCTTTCGGCATTTATTACGGTATCGCCCACGGCGACATCTTGTATGGACTTTATAGAGGCGGCTATATAGCCCACCTCGCCGGCGGTGAGCCCGTCCTTTTCGACAGGCGAAGGCGAAAATATGCCTACTTCGGTAACTTCGTAAATTTTATCGGAGCGGAAAGTCTTTATTTTGTCGCCCCTTTTTACGCTGCCGTCGCGAAGGCGAACGAACAGAATTACGCCCTTGTAATTATCGTAGTAGCTGTCGAAAATTAAAGCCTTTAAGGGGGCGTCTTTATCGCCCTGCGGCGCGGGAAAGTACTTTACAATGTCCTCTAAAATTTCGCGTATGTTTAAGCCCTCTTTGGCGGATACGAGGGGCGCGTAAGAGCCGTCTAAACCGATGACGTCCTCTATCTCTTTGCGCACCTCGTCGGGGCGCGCCGAGGGCAGGTCTATCTTGTTTATGACGGGCAGGATTTCGAGGTCGTTCTCTAAGGCGAGGTATACGTTGGCGAGAGTCTGCGCCTCTATGCCCTGCGTGGCGTCAACCACAAGAATTGCGCCCTCGCACGCGGCGAGCGAACGCGATACTTCATAGGTGAAGTCTACATGCCCAGGGGTATCTATCAGGTTGAACACGTATTCGTTGCCGTCTTCGGCGACGTAAAACATGCGCACGGGGGCGAGTTTTATGGTTATGCCGCGCTCACGCTCTATATCCATAGAGTCTAAAAGCTGCGCTTCCATATCGCGTGAGGACACCTGCCCCGTGAGCTCCATTATCCTGTCGGCAAGCGTGCTCTTGCCGTGGTCTATGTGGGCTATTATGCAAAAATTCCTTATATGCTGGTTTGGCTTTTTCATTTATTAAATTATAGTAAAAATGCGCGGTTTTAGCAAGAAATTTTAGAGGTTAATTTGTGCTGTTTAATGTTTTAAGGTTATTTTTGGCACGCAAATTTCAGCGCAACTTCACATGAAATATTGACACAGTTTATTAATTTGTTATATAATATATACAATAATTACATTACTAAGGAGAATGTATGAAACAAAACTGCGGTACGAGAGAAGAGATTTTATCGGATATTGCACGACGGCAGAAAAAACTTATACCGCTTAACGTTGTGGTAGTGATACTTTCGATTGTAGCTGCGCTGACCATAATGTTTTCTCCGCTGATTACAATAGATATGACCAAATCTGAAGAAGTACTGTCAGAGTTTTTAAATGATTCTGACGACGGAAACGACGAGGACGAGTATACAAGCATAATAAGCTCATTGATTTCTGAAATTACAGGCGATGAGTTTTCACTGACTACTTATACGCTATTGACGTTCTCTTTTTCAGACGAGCCCGTAAACTACATTACCACAAAAATTGCCGATGTCCTGACAGAAAATACAGACACGATTGTTACAACTGTGGTAATACCTGCCATTGTGGAGACCGTGAGCGAAGCGACGGATATAGAGATTGATACTGATAAAGTAGAGAGCGTTTTGGATACGTTCAAGGAGCTTGAAACGGCTTCAACCGAGGAAGTTGATGGTGTGATATCTGACCTGTTCACAGCTCTGCAAGGTATTGTCGGAGAAGACGTTATAAGCGCAGATATCCGAGATGATTTCTGCAAAACCGTACGCGATATATATGACAATACAGTCGATAATACCGAGGACGGGACTTTTTCGATAGAATCGTTCATAAGCGTATATGTATCGGAGGCACTGGGCAATGAGGACGAAGTATATACCTCTTACAGCGACATTATTAACAACGTATTGAACGACAACATATCGGAACTGAGCGAAAAGTTAGATAACTATATCGACATTGTTAAGATTGTTGCAATTGTGATAGCGTGTTTTGCAGGCGTATGGGGCTTACTGTTCCTCGCCGCGTTTATACGCATATTTACAAAGAACAAGCGTTTTACAATGTGGTATGTAAAACTCTTAGGCTTCATACCTTGCTTATTGTTCTTCGTAGTGCCGCTTGCACCACCTTCGTTATTCGCCAGTGTTTTAGGCGTATCGGCGACTACTGTAAGCTCAATTTTAAGTATGATATCTACGATGACGTGGATAAGCGGCATATGCTATATTTTGCTGTGGATTGTATCTATATTCTGGGCGTTCCCCATAAAGCGCAAGATTAGGGCGTGCAAAAGAGAGTTAAGGGCAATGCGCTGAATGAACTATTGATAAAAAGTATAAGGCTTGCAACTTTTCAGTTGCAAGCCTTGTTATTTTAAGAGAACGCCGCATATTAATCGAATGTGGACAGCCTTTGGCAAAGGTAATCTTTGGAAATTATAGCGCCTGCCCCCATGACCGCGGCGAGAGTGGGTTCTTCGGCAAGGTTTGTCTTTATTCCGAGCTTTGACGAGATATATTCGGACAAACCGTCCATTTTACACAGTCCGCCCGAGAGATATATTCCGCTGTGTATTATCTCGGAAGCTACTTCGGCAGGGAGCTGTGAAAGAGAAAACAGGATATATTCCACAATCTTATCTATATACAGTTTTAAAACTTCGTATATTTGAGAGGTGCGCACGAATACCGATGCAGGAGCACCCGTTGCACCGTCCCTTCCCTCCACCACCATCTGCTTGTCGTCGTCTTCAAGGAAACTGCCGACTGTGTTTTTAAGGCGTTCGGCAGTGATTGCACCTATGCGCAAATTGTAGTTATCGGCGATTAAGTCCATTAAGTGAACGTCTATATTGCCTCCGCCGAGGTTTATACTCATTCCCGAAATTACCCCGTCGAGCGAGAACGCCGCTATGTTGGTAAGCGCATAGCCGATATCTACGCAGAATACGGGGGAGGAATCTGAAAGAGACATATTGTGCCCGAACGCAACGGCGTAGGGCGTCTGCGTAAAGCGCACCTTGCCTATGTTGCAGGCGTCGGCAAGCGCGAAGTATTTTTTCTTTAAATCGGGCTTTGCGCCGCACGGAAGCACAAATAGCACCTCGGCTTTTCGGGCGCGTGACGGACTTATTTCTATCTTTGAGAGAAAGCCTGAAAGCAGGTCGGCAACTATATCGGGGTGCACTATGTCGCCCTCTGAAACGGGATTTACTATATGCGTATTCAATGCCGCCTTGCCAGAGAGCGCACGCGCCCTGTTGCCCAAAAATTTTAAATTATAGCGCTGTGTGCCGATTGCCTGCTCTACCGCGGCGCACGTAGCCTCTTCAAGCACTGCGCCGCACCCTGCCATATAAATCTTTGTAACCCATGAACCTATGTCTATTGCAAGTTTTATCATATGTCTTCACTTAATTCTTTAATCATATTTTTTAACAGTGAAACCGGCAGGCCGACTACATTTGTATAGCTGCCGTTGTATCGCTCTACAATGCCGCCGTCCTGAATACCGTAGCTGCCTGCCTTATCGAGCGGAGAGCCGCTTTCGACGTACTGTTTTATGAACTCGTCTGTCAGCACGTTGAACTTTACCTCTGTTCTTTCGTAGCGCACAAGTTTTTTGAACCTGTTCCGCAAGGCTACGCCCGTTATTACATAATGGGTTTTGCCTGATAGCATTTTAAGGGTGCGCTCCGCATCTTCGGGAGAGGTTGGTTTGCCGAGCACCTGCCCCTGAAAGACTACTATTGTATCGCAACCTATAACGGTACTGCCCGTATGGCGGTAGAATACCTCGTCGCACTTGTTTTGGGCAAGCGTGCACGCCATATCCTCGGGAAAAAAGGAGAGGTTTGCCTCTTCCTTCCCTTGCGCAGGGTCGATTATAAAATCTTCTATCACCTGCGATAGAAGCTCCCTTCTTCGCGGTGAGGCACTCGCCAGAACGTACTGCATAGCTTTTTAGCAAATAATGCCGCCAACAAGAGCGGCATTATTTTATTTAAAGAATTTCTAGATTTTTATGGAAGGACTTTCTGAACTCGGCGCCAGCCGACATTGCATCGCGGATTTCGAGTGAAGCGTCCCCCTCGACCTCCGTCTTCATTATTACGGAGTCGCCTAAAATGTCGCAATTTATGCCCTTTATGCAGCCTGACATGCTTCTGTCGAGGCTCTCTGCAATGCGCAACATTACGCCGAGGCGTTTTACGATTTCTATATCGTCATCGCGCAGTATTTCCTTAAAGCGCGCCCAGTCGAGGGAGTTTATATCTTCTTTTTTGTGGCAGCAGGCGGTGAACGCCGCAAGCACCATCTCTCTGTGGCTGACGCCATAGAGCGTGGCGTTGAGTATCATGTACCAGCTGTGCCGCTGATGGTTGTAGTACTTTATGCGCATACCGCTGTCGTGCAACGTTGCGGCTACTTTGAGTACCTTTAAGTATTGCCTGGGGAACTTATGCAATACCCTGAGCTGTTTGAACAGCTGAATGGAGAGGTTTACGACGTGTTCTACATGGCTCTCTTCACTGCCATACCACCTTATGAGGGTGGTTAGGGAATAGTTGAGCACGTCGGAAACGGGCTTTTCGATTGTGGAGGGCAAAGCCTGATTGAACATTATGCCCTCGCGCAGCCCCGCGCCCGAAATTGTGAAACTTTCTATCGACATGTAAGAGGTGAACGCTTTTATTACGGCGAGCGCCGCAGGAAGGATATCTGCACGCTGTGCCGAAAGTCCCTTTATCTTCTTCTTTTTATCGAGGTCGAGCACCTTTATCATGTCGTACAGGGGTATGAAGTCCTCTGTATACATGTAATAGTTATGCACGTTATCCAGGGGATATTTGTGCACCATTTTATTTATTTTGAACAGGTTGCGGAAAGAGCCGCCCACGCCTATCATATGTACGTCTGGGTCTACCTCGGAAAGCCACGAAACTCCGCGGAGCTGTTCGAGGAAAAATTCCTCTATGCGATTTACCACTTCTTCGGGCTTTGCCCCCTCCTCATTGAACATATCGGTGAGCGTGACTGCGCCGAAGGGAAGGGTGACATAATTAAGCATGTTGCGCCTGTTGTAGTAGACTATTTTAGTAGAGCCGCCGCCTATCTCTAATATAATGCCCTTGGGCACGTCCATCGTGTTTATTACGCCGCGGTATACGAGAGTAGCCTCTTCTTCGGCGGTTAGCACCTTTATCTTTATGCCGCAGCTTGCCTGAATTTCATCGAGAAAGCTGCGTTGGTTTTTTGCCTTGCGAACTGCCTCGGTTGCCACGGTTATTATCCTTGAAACGCCGCTGGCGTCGCAAAGTTTGCGGAACATCTTTAAGGTCTTTATGGTCTCTGCCACACGCTGGGGTTTTAAAAAGCCGTCGCGCTCCATATCCTGTCCGAGGCGGATGCTCTCTTTGAGTTCGTCCACCACCATAAAGTAGCCGTCGTAAAAAAGGTTTACAATGACAAGCCTTGCGGAATTCGAGCCCAAATCAATAATGCCTATCTTTTCCAAAATAAATCTCCTGATATATTACAACACGGATTTTTTTATCATCGCTTTTTCCGTGCGTAGGTAAAATGCTCTGTTAAACAGCTGTCCGCGCCTATTTACAACAGACAATGTTTGCGTTACGTAAATTACAGCGTGACTTTAACGATGTGATTATAACATACGTGAGCAAGTTTGTATAGATTTTTTGAAAATTTTTATGCAGTATGCACAAATAAATTTTTAAAAAAAGGATATATAACGGTTGAGGCATGAATATGGGGCGCATTATGACTGACGCGCCTTGGGGAGCGGTATATCTTTTATGCGCATATGTGAGAGCGGACACACGAAAAAGGGCGCGATTTCTGCAAGCGGGGCAAGAACGAACTCGCGGTTGCGGTAGTCGGGGTGCGGTACTATAAGTCCCTCTTCGCTTATTACGCTGTCGCCGTAAAAGATTATGTCTATATCGAGCGTCCTGTCCCCCCATTTGAGTTCGCGGGTGCGCTCGCCCTCCGTTTCGACGCGTTGGAGTTCTTTTAAAAGGGCGCGCGGAGGAAGATACGTCTGAATTTCGGCGCAGGCGTTGAGGAAAGTATTTTTTGCCACGCCGCCGTACGGGGCGCTCTGCACATAGGCTGAAACCTTTTTTAGTTCTATTCCGCGAGTGGCGCCAAGTTCGCGCACAGCAAAGTCAAGATACGCCTTTTTATCGCCCATGCTTGAACCGAGCGAGAGGTACGCCGTCGTCTTTTTTAGGGTGCAGACGGCGGCAACCGTTTTGAACTTTGCCTTTACGGGGGCGCGCGGCTTATCTACGCGGACGGTAACTCCCGTTGCCTGCGGAAATTTTTCGAGCACCGTCTGTGCACAGCGGTAGGCGAGCGTTTCTATAAGATTGTAGGGTCCGCACGAGGCGACCGCGGCAAGCTCTTTGCAGACGGAAGAATAATTTACCGTGCCGCCTAAATCGTCCTCCGCCGCCGCAGGGTAGAAGTCGCAATCGACTTCGGCTGAAAAGAGAAAGGGCTGTGGCTCCCTCTTCTCAAAGTCGTTTACGCCGTGGCAGGTCTTTATTTTTAAATTTTTGACTATTACTTTATCCACCCGTTACCTCCTTTATGGCGGCGACGTTTTGCTTTACGTCGTGTACGCGCACGAACAGCACCCCCTGCGCCGCGGCGCGCTTTGTAGCTGTAAGCGTGGGTTCGAGCCTTTGTTCGGGAGTGCCGCCGAAAACCGACTTGCGGCTTGCCCCCAAAAGCAGAGGATAGCCGAGGGCAGACAGCCTGCCGTAATTTTGTATGAGCTCTGCATTCTGTTCGCGCGACTTTGCAAAGCCCACGCCGCCGTCGAGGACTATTTTGTCTTTGCGAATACCTGCGGCGAGGGCGAGTTGCGCCGAACTGCGGAGGAATGTTGAAATCTCCCCCCACAAATCCTCGACAATTTGCGACCGTGAGTTGTGCATGATGCAGACGGAGGCACCATACCGCGCGCACACCTCCGCCATGGCGGAATCGTGCGTGAGCCCCCATATATCGTTTATCATGTCCGCGCCCTCGTCAAGCGCGGCGCGCGCGCTCTGCGCAAAGTAGGTATCTACCGATATCGGTATATCGAACCGACTTTTAATCTGGCGAAGGGGTTGGATGAGGCGGGAAATCTCTTCCTCGGCTGATACCTCTGAATATCCAGGCCGCGTGGACTGCGCGCCGATGTCGAGCACGGCGGCGCCCTCTTCTATGGCGCGTTCGGCGGCAAACAACGCGCCGTCTGCCGTGGCGCGGCTGGGGGCGTAGAAACTATCGGGCGTGACGTTGATTATTGCCATAACATGCGTGCCGCCGTCAAACCTTTTATTGCCGATTATCATTTTAATACCGCCAGTACCTCTGTTACCTTTTGCGGAGGAAAGTCGCCAGCAGATGAATAGGTGACCGTTTTTGAACCGAACTTTTTTACTCCCCTGCACGTCATGCAGGTGTGTTCCGCCTCGCACAGCACGAATACGCCGACGGGGTTGAGGTATTTATAGACTGCCTGCGCCACCTGCGAGGTGAGTTGCTCCTGCAATTGAAGGCGGCGGGCGTAAACTTCGACCGTGCGCGCCAGCTTTGAAAGCCCTGCCACCCTGCCGTTTGGTATATATGCTACGGCTATTTTTCCGAAAAACGGTAAGAGGTGGTGTTCACACATGGAGGAAAAGGATATGTCCTTTTCTATTATCATATCTCCCGACTGCACGGCAAAAGTCTTTGAAAGGTGCGCCGCCGCATCGTCATTCATGCCTGCGAGCAACTCTGCATACATATCAGCCACGCGTGACGGGGTATCTTTAAGCCCTTCGCGCGTTGCGTCCTCACCGATGGCGGCAAGAAATTCTTTCACCGCCCTTATTGCCCTTTGCCTATCCATCTTTCAGCCTCCTTCAATATGGTAAACGTGCCGCACACGGCTATAATTCCACCGCCGCAGTTTGCAAGGGCGGCGCTTACACTTTCCGCTTCCTCTGCATTGGCAAAGTACCTGCGGCACATATTTATAATCTGTTCAAAGTTCATAGCCCTGTCAGAGGGGGGCGGCACGGCGATTATCCTTTCGGCGCAACTCGCAAGCCGCGGCATAACTCCTTCGATATTCTTATCGGAAAGACAGCCGTATATAACCGTGCGCGGCGCAGGCAGTTCCTGTAAAAGTCCGCACAGCGGAATAAAACTTTCGGGGTTGTGCGCGCCGTCTAAAATATACGTTTTGCCCGTCCCCTCTATTATCTGCAATCTGCCTGCAATTTTTGCCTGCGCAATGCCCTGCTCTATTGCCTGACGACCAATACCGAGCTTGTGGGCGACAGCTATCGCCGTTGCGGCGTTGTGCGGCTGGCGGCTGCCTGCCATGCAGGTGGTATACTCAACACCGCCGCAGGTAAAGCGGCTGCCGTTCATATCTGACGAGAGCACATTTAAATCTTCGCCTGCAAAGACCGCGCCGAGTGAACGAAAATATTCGCGAGCTTCTCCCTGTACGCACGGCGAAACTATGGCAGGACAGTTTTTTATTATGCCAGCCTTGTGGCGGCAGATTTCGGGTATGGAGTCGCCGAGGTATGCCGTATGTTCGTATGAAATTGATGTTATGACCGCCGCAACCTTTTTATTTATGGCGTTGGTTGTATCGTAAAGTCCGCCCATGCAACATTCTACTAAGGCGTATTCGCACCCCTCCCCAGCAAACATTGCCAGCCCTGCCGCCGTCTGTGTTTCGTATGCCGTAGGGGAATCTGCCATGCCGTCTGACGCGGCTATTGCCGCGGAGAGGTACTTTTGTGTGAGGGCGAAGTCCGCCCTGCCGTCTATTAAAAACTGTTCTTCAAAGGAATAGACTTCGGGCGTGGTATAAGTGCCCACGCTCTTGCCGGCACACAGCAGAATATGCGTGAGATATGCGCAGACCGAGCCTTTGCCGTTGGTGCCTGCGACATGGATTATTTTGAGTTTATCGTCCGGCGAACCGAGCCTGTCCAACAGTTCGCGCGTGCGCTGTGTGCCGAACTTCATGCCGCCGCGGCGCAAGGATACTATTCTGTTTACTGCATCCATAAAAATAAAAAAAGACTCCGCATAATTTCGGCGTCCATAAAAATAAGAGGGCGCAGAAGTGCGCCCTAAATAAACTTATCTTGGGACGCGCACAGACACCGCAGGCAAAAGCCTTTCGTTTGCCGGCTGTCCTACCGGCAACACTTAACGCACCTGTACAGTTATATTATATCATCATACACTCCCTTTTGCAAGAATATTAAGGGGGCAATTTACCGATACTTATGGTATGGCGCTTATATTTGTGAGAACTGCCGTGATTTTTGTCACGCTGCTTGTAATAATGCGGCTGATGGGCAAGAGTCAGATTGGCGAGATGCAGCCGTTTGAATTTATTATAACTCTGCTGATTGCCGAGCTGGCATGCATACCTATGGCGGATACCTCTATACCGCTTTTGTACGGAATTGTTTCCATAGTTGCAATATTTATACTGCACCAGATTGTATGGCTTTTAGATTTGTGGTTCAGTCCTGCAAAGGCGCTTATATGCGGAAGAGCCTCGTTGGTGATTACCAAGGATGGTATAGACGAATATCAGCTTAAAAAGAACAATCTTGACGTGAGCGACCTGATAGAGAGTATGCGCGCGGCCGGATACTTCAATTTAGACGATGTATACTACGGGCTGTACGAAGCCAACGGCGGTTTTTCGGCGCTGGAAAAGGAACAGAAAACACAGTCGCTGGCGCTTACCATTATAGACTGCGGCAAACTTGACAGACACAACCTTATTAAGAGCGGAATTACGAAAGAGCAGTTAGATAATTTTTTGAAGCAACGCGGCACGCGGTTAAAGCGCGTGCTTGTAATGACCTTGGACGGCGACGGCAGGGTGTACTTTCAGGAGAAGGGAAAGAGCTACGGAATATTTAAAATGGCGGTCAGCGAAAGATGGTAAGGTCGTTAGTGCTGACGATTGCCGCCATTATTCTTTCGGCGGCGTTCTTTTTATTTACCGATATTTACCTTGAAAAACAGCTTGACCGTTTCAGCTCTGCCGTAGAGACACTTTACGACAAGACCGAGGAAAAGACAGCCAACCGCGAGGACGCCTACGCCGTAAAGACGCTGTGGCAGGACGAGAAGTCGAGACTGCAAATATTTGTGCCGCACAACGACATTGCGCAGGTAGATTACTGGCTCAACGAGGCGTGCACGTTTATTTACACGGGCAACTACTCCCTCGCCCTTGCCAACCTTGAAGTGGTGTTAGAGATTGCAAAAAATCTGCCCGAAAACTATTCACTGCGAGCTGGCAACGTGTTTTAAAACGCTATTCGTATTCGCTCATATCGCGGCGTTCGCGCGGACCTGCGGAAAAATATTCGGCAGAGTTCTCCCCCCTCTCTTCATGCCGTCTGCCGCGCCGCTCTTTGGGTTTGGGCTCGCAGTCTATGTCTGTAAGGATTACATCTTCGCCTATGCGGACTATGGTGTTTAACGGCAGAAAAATCTCTTGCCGCGAAAATTTGAACCCCTTGCAGCCAGTGGCATAAAAGCCGCGGATTGCACCCGAAGGATAGTCGAACATAATATCGCACACCCTGCCGAGGTGCCTGCCGTCTGACAGACTTATTACATCCATGCGCCTGATTGCGGTGTATGAAAACTCCACTTATCTCCTCCTTGCCGCAAAAGCGGCGTTCATATTATAATATGATGTGGAAGAATATTTTGACACTGTATAGGCGGACTTTTGCACGCACTTTATCAATGGTGAGAGCTTTTGCAACGCACGCATTCCGCAAAAATAAAGCTACAAAGCAAGGCGCGTTGGGACTCACTCCGCTATCGCTGACAAGTACATAAAAAACGAGCGGTCTGCCTGAACAGGCAAACCGCTCTTTTTTAAATCGTCTTTTATTTTAATTGAAAATTGACAACAGGGGGTTATTTTTGTACAGGACATCCAGCAGGAACCAACTGCCGTCGAGATTGGAGAGGAAGTTTTCTTCGGTAGAGCCGCCTATCAACGATACAACCTGGAACACAATAAGCATTATGGCAAAAAGCACGACCACAAAGAACACCGCACCAAATATCTTGTTCAATAACTTTATTGCCGCTTTTTCTGATTCAAATACTCCCCTTACTGCCTTTACAATTAAAATTCTGATAATCTGTATAATGATAAACAGCACTACGGCGAGCACCATATAGTCTGCGTGAATATCGGCAAAGAAAGTGCCCAAGCTGCCCTTGCTGTTTAGCCATTCTAGGAATTTATCACACAAATCCTTGACGAAACTTATATCAAGCACAAGCCCGAATATGAGGTAGCAGACGAATACTGACATGATTATTCCGAATAAGCCGCTCGTAAAAAATTTGAGTCCTCTGCCAAAGCCAACTACGCCGCCGAGCAGAGCAAACCCAACAAATGCTACGAGGACGATTATATCAGCCATTGCCATATTAAGAGCCTCCGTTTTGTATTTATAATGTTATTATAATATAAAATACTGTATATTGCAATAGTTATTTACAAAACTTTTTTGAAAATATATGTAAAAAATGTGGACTACTCCCTAAAAAAGTAACTTTTGTATGTAATATGCGTTTTTACGTCAAAAAAAAGCACAGTTTATTTATTGCCATAAACTGCACTTTTATTACATTTATTTTTTAACTTATAAAAATTTTAGCAGATTTCGCACTTTATCCTCTTCAACGCGTTCTTTTCGAGGCGGGAAACCTGCGCCTGAGATATGCCAACGCGAGCGGAAATTTCTGTCTGGGTCTTACCCTCGAAGTAGCGAAGTAAAATTATACTGCGCTCGCGCTCGTCGAGCTTGGCGACAGCCTCGTACAGTGCCGCCTTCTCTGTCCACGCCTCGTCGTTATTCTTTTCGTCGAATATCTGGTCCATTAAAAGCAGGGTATCGCCTGCCTTATTGTAGACGGGGTCGTACAGCGAAACGGGGTCGGATATGGCGTCGAGGGCGTATGCTACCTCTGACACGGCAATGTTCATCTGCTTTGCTATGTCGTCGTAAGAGACGTAGTCTGAACTTTCCTCTAACTTTTCGCGCACTTTGAGTACCCTGTACGCCGTGTCCCTTATAGAGCGTGAAACGCGCAGGGAGTTGCCGTCGCGTATGAAACGCTTAATTTCGCCGAGAATCATGGGAACTACTTTAGTGTGTTGAAACACCATTATATTATTCCCGTTCAGCTTTACCCTTGCGGTTGACCGTATTATATCATAGCTCCGCGTAATTTGCAAGCACCTTTTAATCTTTCTTCCTTCTTAAAACATTCGTTTGATACTTACCACAAAAAAAAGCGGCGCATTACGCGCCGCCAAAACCTTTATCAATCAACAGTCCACAATACAATTTTTTCGTACTGCGTCTTGTTCAAATACACTTTTACTTCTCCGTGCATTAGTTCAACTTTTGAAACAAGACTGCGTATTACATTCTGCTTTTCTTCTGCGGTCATTACGCCCCAAGTGTCGGGCAAGGTACGAAGCATATTCTCGTTTTCTTCTATCTTCTTTGTATAGGTCTGTTTTTCCCTCTCTTCCGCAATCTCCATCTCCAATTTTTTGCAGTCTGCATCTATATCGGCAGCTTGGTCAAGAAGGTCGTCATCCCCGAGTTTTTTATAGGCGTAAATTAATCTGCCATATTCCAGTTTCAACTTTTCCATTCTCTTTAACAAGCCGTCTATGACCTCATCTTCCGTTATTCTCCTTTCAGACAGTTCTTCCCTGTACTTGAAAGCAAAGTCCATAATTACCGAAACGACATTACTTTCGACTTCATCCGCATCGTAAGTGTAGTTCGTGCAGTCGGGATCTTTTATTAAATAGCTTTGTGTAGACTTGTGCTTGCTATAGCACAGGATTTTTAATTTCTGCGACTTTCCTCTCCCCCACTTCATGTAACGCATTTTAGCACCACATACACCGCAAAACACAAGCGATGAAAGGAGATAGTGTGAATTGCCCCTTATTGCACTGCGTTTCTTCAAAATTTCCTGCGCACGATTAAAAGCACCTTCGTCTATCAGCGGCTCGTGTTTGCCTTGATATTGTTCACCGCGAAATGTTATCTCTCCGAGATATGTTCTGTTTTTCAATACTCCGAACACCATAACGTCGCTGCTTAAACCAACAATGTTTGCAATCTGTCTTGGAGAGTATTCCATACTATTATATAAACTGAAAATCTTTTTTACGAGCGGTCCCTTATCGGGATCAACCACCAAATTGTTATCTTTTTTAGAATAATAGTACCCAAATGGTGGCACACCGCCGCCTTTCCAATATCCCTCAAGCGCTCTCTGTTTTCTGCCCAATGTCAATTTTTCCACTATAGCGTCGTGGTCAAATTCCGCAAAAATCGAAAGAATAGAAATCAAAATCCCATATGTCTGTTTACTTCTTGAATCTATATTGTCTTTAACAGCAAAAAAGTCGCAATTTGCCTTTACACACTCCTCCTTCAAAAATTTAAGGATAAGCATCTGATTTCTTCCGATACGATCAAGACTATATGTTATCACGAATTTTATTCTTCGTTTATGCATTAGTTCAAGCATTTTCTGATACGCAGGACGATTATCATTTACTCCCGTATAGCCATCATCAACAAAGACAACCGGATTAGGCACTTCGTATGCCTGACAGTATTTTTTTATTTTATCGTATTGTGTATCAAGACCATACCCCTCTTGCGCCTGCATATCGGTTGAAACCCTGAGATATAATGCCGTAATATTTTCCATATCTGATGGAATTGAGTCAAACAATGGATAGTCAAATAATATAACTTTACTTTTTTCTTTCATCGTAGAATAATAACCTCAACATCTAAACAGTGTAACTATGACTTACCGCCGCTTTATTCTCCTTGATCTGTTGTAAACATTGTTTACAATATCGCTCACCTCGGTACTGATACAGATATACTTTTGAAAGTCTTCTCTCGCAAGTTCTCTGTTACCCATATACACCTTTACATTATCTATCAAAATAAATTCCTCCCCTTTCAATCATTGCCTTATAACATAAAAAATAAACTTGAATATTAGGAAAGCGCAAGGGTCACAATCCTTGCGCTTTCAGCTAATGATTATTCTATTGTCGCGGGCCATAGCTGTCGAGCAGGGCTTGATACCCTGCTACAATCAGCTCTACTTTCGTAAGATTATGTTGTTTGAGAAACTTGTCTATCTCTTCGGCAAACTTACGCTCAATGCTCGTGCCCCAAACCTTGTTCTTTTCCTTGCGTTCGGATTTGTGCTGCTCCTCATA
>CBCPNG010000025.1:0-7176 GCA_965120485.1 uncultured Clostridia bacterium | reverse complement strand
ATCAGCTAAAAAATATTTTGTTATCATCGCATACAAATTCTACATTCGCGATATATATCCTTCAATCTTCTGAAACATTTGCATTTTTCTCTGCATATAACCACCATGATTTTATCACATAATCACCACATTGTCAATGAACTTATCACTGGCTTTTAAGAACTAAACTGTCCTACAAATCAACACTGTCTCGCAGTAAAAAAGTCATCAAATTTTTATATGCAAAATACCCAAATGGCTGTAGTGTGTGCGCTTGGTAATAACCAGACTTATTTGAACCAACCTACACTATTCTTGATAGAGTACAAGCTGTATTCTATCACAAGGCAGCAAGCAAATTTATTTGCGCCATAAAAACAAAAGGACTCCGCCAAGGAAGCCGTGTAGACAGATATATTAAAGAAATGCCATACATTTCCGAGTATATAGACAGATTACTTAAAAGAGATAAAGGGCATTACCTTTTGAAAGACAGTAATACAGACGACTTGAATTACAAATTAGCATTATTATCTTGCTTTTCGTATTACAATTTAGATAACGCAAAACTATTTGAATTAAAGATGAAGGCATGGGAAGAACATAGATAAAAGCTTCAAAATTTTTTTTGCCTTTCGGCAGGATAGTTTGCGGATTGTTCCGCTTTCGTCAAGGACGGTAAAATATCGCTTACAACATAATAACCGCCACAAGTCTTATCGACTTTGCGGCGGTTTGATTTATTCCTATGCAATATTTTACGCGCGTAAGGGCTTTACATTAAACAGGGCGACCTCACTTATCCTTGACGACCTCGTCCCCCCTCCGCGTTTTTGTAGGGCCGAAAGGCAAATATTTTAAATTGGGAGGAACTATCTGTGCGTTTCTTTTGCATTTCGCCCTGCTTGACGGAGCTTGCCTCGGTCAGGCTTATTTTTTATCTCAAAAAGGTAACAAAAGGTTACATTATGAGCTAAACTGTCAACATTTGTTGCTGTTTCGGGTATATATATGCGCTATTATTTTCTTTAATAATGTATTAAAGTTATATCGCAAAGATTTATCACCCGATAAAATTTTTAATTGAATACTATCACTAACTTGGGAGCGGCACGACTATGACCTATAAGGAAGTACAGAAACTTATGGGCCTAATTCAGTATGCCCCGGAAGAAGAACAAAACGAACTCGCAACTCTTCTAGCAAAAGCCGCTTCATCTAAAACCGCTAAACGCACCGTTAAGTCTGATAACGAACTTGCAGAGAGCGGCTATATATCTTTTTCAAAAAAGGAGTTATCGCAAATGCCAGACGATATACAAAAATTATTTATTGTAGATGACAAAATTATCAAATACCGTTTTCATAACGGAATATTTCACGCAAGATACAGGCGGGACGGCTACAATATCGAAGTCGCCTCCAAAGACTTCAATATAATGAAGAAAAAATTCCTTGCCGCCCTGACCGAACAAACATCGAACAAACCGTCTAAAACGCCGCTCATGAAAAACTATATAATGCAGTGGCTCGCGGAAAAGAAACCTACCCTGAAAGAGGGAACATACAAAAGCTATAAAAACTTAATTAATGCAGAAATTATCCCAGCTTTCGGAGAAAAACACATTGACCGCATTTCCCGTAAAGACGTTCAAGACTACCTGCTCAGCGTCGTTGAACAGGGAAAGAACAGAACGGCACAAAAAGTAAGACAACTGCTCGGCGCCGTATATTCCATTGCGGTAGAAGATTACAATTTCAAAAATCCGATGACGAAAGTTACGCTGCCGCATTACGAAGTCAAAAAGGGTTCGCCCTTATCCAAAGCCGAAGAAAAACAGCTGATTGACTTCTGCAAAAACAACAGCCACCTTTATGGCACATCGGCGTTATTGGCACTGCTGTACACTGGTATGCGAATAGGTGAACTGCCCTCAATGACAATCGAAAGCAACAACGGCTACACCTACATAGAGTGTACAACAGGAAAAACCCGAAAAGGCTATGCCGAGGTACGCAGGAAAATACCTATTTCACCTATGCTTAAAAAGGTATGGGACCTGATTGACTTTGACAAAGCAAAGGCAGCGGCAAGCAAGACTGTACAACAGGCACTCAAAAGAGTATTTCCCGACAGACACATTCACGAACTGCGGTATTCCTTTATCAGCCGTTGCAAAGAACACGGGTGTAATCTGGAACTTGTCATGCTTTGGGACGGACACGAATTTGATAAGGACGTCAAAACCTCAAAGGTAGACAGAGGTTATACGAGATATTCTGATGAGATTTACTTCAACGAGATAGAAAAAGTAAACTACAAACTTTAAACAGGGAAAGCCTGTCTGGGATACCTCCTCCCTGACAGGCTTTTTTTATGCCGCTATGCTGCTTCCATCTGTTTGCCGCCAATACATATGATAACTTTCATTCCCCAAAATTATCATTAGTTTTCATTGAGTGTTAAAACATCCGCATATTTATTCATAATTCACAAAAATTACCTGTTTTTATTCCCCAATCGTTCCCCAATGGTTCAAAAACAAGAAAAATGAGAGAAATTCGTGTTAATTTCCCTCATTTTTTTTGGTGCTACTGATCGGACTTGAACCGATACGGAGATTAATCCGAGGGATTTTAAGTCCCTTGCGTCTGCCGATTCCGCCACAGTAGCATACTTTTTGCATATTTATTCAGTTTTATTCATAAAATCCTATATGCAAAGGATTTTAAGTCTCTTGTGTCTGCCTATTCCACCATACCAGCGTAACTTTTGTTAAGTTTTCAGTTGAAAGTGTGAACTTTTTGTTAGTTTCTTTCTGCCAAAAATTTTAAATCCTGCCGATTCCACCACACAAAAATTGACAAAATGTTACCAATTTGACATGCATATATGCCGCAATTGCTAATACAAAAAGTGCTTTAAGCGCGAAGCTTAAAGCACTTTTTTGGAGGCGCCACCCGGATTTGAACCGGGGAATCAGGGCTTTGCAGGCCCTTGCCTTACCACTTGGCTATAGCGCCGCGTGAAATCCAAAAAAAAATAGTGCGTTGAATAAATTGGAGCGGGAAACGAGATTCGAACCCGCGACATTCACCTTGGCAAGGTGACGCTCTACCACTGAGCCATTCCCGCATGATATTCATACGCACTATTTATTGGTGGGAGCTACAGGGCTCGAACCTGTGACCCACTGCTTGTAGGGCAGTTGCTCTCCCAACTGAGCTAAGCTCCCGAACGCTTAAATAATATACCAAATAATAAGGCAAAAATCAAGTGTTTTGGCTCAACTTTTTGTGATTTTTATAAAAATTTTTATCGGTTGGTGTACTGCTCTCTACAATATACAATATATATATTTTTTTAAATTTCTATACACAATATATTCAAGTCCATACAAAATATTTACTTGTTACAGCTCTGACGACGGCATTTTATATACCGTTTTCAACCGAAAACGCAAACTTTGCGCCGCGACAACTCCTGCTCGATAAGAAGGCATGGTATTTACCTAAAAATAGGTAAATATTTCTAACATTATTCAGTTTTTTCTGCTTTTTCGGCGCCGCTATCATATTTTCACACATGCCGACAATCCTTCCGCGCACAAACTTTATATTGCCGCGTATTCTGCAAAAGTGCGCCGCATAAGTCTGCTTTGGATTACATTATAAATTTAATTAAAAATGAATGTATAAACAAAAGAAACGGCGGCAATAAAGTGTGTATGAAAAATTTTTGTATAACTTTTTTTGTAATCATCATAATAATTGCAACGGCGGTTTACATGTGTTGTTCCGCCGGGAGCGACACGGCAACCGCCGAAACAGACTACTTGCGCATACATGTGCGCGCCAATTCTAACGGAACCGAAGACCAAGCGGTTAAATATAAGGTAAAAGACGCCGTAGTGGAATTTCTTACCCCCTACTGCGCGCAGTGCACCGACAAAGAGACCGCCATAGAGATTATCGGAAGCCTAACCGACGAGATTGAAGATGTCTGCGAGAATGTGTTGCGCGAAAACGGTATGACCTATGGCGCGAACGCCGAAGTGCGCACGGAATACTTTCCGACGCGCGTATACGGTGACCTTACGCTGGAAAACGGCATATATGACGCACTGATTATAGAGCTGGGCGAAGGCTCTGGCGACAACTGGTGGTGCGTCATCTATCCGCCGCTGTGCTTTACTTCGGGCACTGCCGATGTGGAATACCGCTCCATTATACTCGACATAATCTCAAAATTTTTTAAATGATATACGCGGCAGCCTGTGAGGGCGCCGAATTAAGGAGGAAAAATGAACAAAGCACTAAAAATAGGGCTGGTTACGCTATCTGCGGCTGCCGTATGCACGGTGACGGCGCTTAACACGGCTCCCGCAACCGACAGCTTTATTTCAGAACCTGTGGCTTATACCGCCGTTTTAAGGCAGGGTTCAAGCGGGGGTGAGGTTAAAGAGGTGCAGCGAAGGCTGAAAAACTGGGGCTATTATTTCGGCGAAGTAGACGGAATTTACGGCCCCGCCACTGTCGCCGCCGTAAAGAGCTTTCAGCGTAAAAACGGTCTGACAGCAGACGGCATAGCAGGCAAGGCGACATTTGCCGCCCTTGGCATGAACGATTCTGTAAGGGTTCTTGAAAACGAGGAAAAGACAAACTCGAATTCTAATTATACGAGCTCCGACCTGTACCTTCTTGCCAAATGCATATACGGCGAGGCGCGCGGTGAAAGTTACACAGGTCAGGTAGCCGTGGGCGCGGTAGTTTTAAACCGCGTGGCGTCGTCTATGTTCCCGAACACCATATCGGGCGTCATCTACCAGAAAGGCGCTTTTACCGCCGTATCTGACGGGCAGATAAACCTTACGCCCAATCAGACTGCAATAAATGCGGCGCAGGACGCTATGAACGGTTGGGACCCGACGTATGGGTGCCTGTATTACTACAACCCCGCCACTGCGACGAGCAGCTGGATTTTTTCAAGGCAGACGGTGACCACTATCGGCAGGCACGTCTTTGCAATATAGGAGGGATGAATGAGCGAGAATAAAAAATCGAGCGGTGCAAAGAAGGCAGAAAGTCTTGCCCGCAAGACGCCCGAAAAAGGTGCACAGGAACAGACAAAAGCAAAGAAAACCTCTCAAACAGTTAAATCTACTGCAAATAAAACTGCGCAAAGAGGGACGAATTCGCATACAAAACATAACAACAAGAAGCAGTCGGCAAATGAAGATAAAAAGCTGAAAGCCGCATTGATAAAGCAGGAAAAGAAGCAAAAGAGGATGGAAGAAAGGCTTGCACATAAAGCGCGCTTAGAAGAGAAGAAAGCAGCTTTAAAACTCAAACGCGAAGAGCGAAAAGAAAAGAGACTGGAACGCAGAGAGGCTATGAAGAGCAAGAGCCACGAAGCAAGACAGGAAGAGAAAAAGCAGGCGCGGATAGCCAAGACCGAGGCGGCAAAAGCGCGCAGAGAGGCAAGATTAAACGCGAAGATTGCCAAAAGAGAACATGCGCTTAAAGTGCGCGCCGAAAATCGTAAAAAGAAGCAAGAGCATGCCCCCGGATTTGGCGGATGGCTTGCCGCGGTAATAGCCTTAGGCGTTTCTACTCTTGCGCTGGGCACAATGCTCACATTCGGATGGATAAACATGAACGGCATACAGGCAGATATGACGAGCGACCTCACACACTCGGTATACGAGCTTAACTCTATAGTGGACAATCTCGACACCAATCTGTCCAAAGCTAAAATTTCAACATCAGCAAGAGACAGGGCTAAAATATTCACCGATATAGCTATCGAAAGCGAAATGGCTGAAAGTTGCATCGAGCGCCTGCCCGTTGCAGGAGAGCTTACTAACAATATCACTGCATTTATCAATAAGATGGGCGACAGCGCCCAGAGTATATTGTACACCGTTGCAAGCGGCGGCGAACTAACGTCATCGCAGACGGCGACAATAGAATATATGTATAAATGTAATAAACAGCTTAAAGAATTTTTGAACGCACTTACGGGTGACCTTAGCGAAAAGGACATGATTGCCGCACTGAAAGGAAAGGGCGAAATGTTCGATGGCTTTGAGGGATTTACAGAACTTTCAATAGAGACTCCTAAGGAAATTTACGACGGTCCCTTTGCCGAGAGTGCCGAAAAGGTGAGCGCAAAGGACCTTGAAGGACTGGAAGAGATAACGCCCTCACGTGCAGAAGAACTTGCCGTTCAATACTTCGCAGATTACGGCTGTGAACAGGCAAGGTGTACGGGCGAAGCCGTGAGCGGGCAGATTAAATGCTATAACGTGACCTTCACTGCCAACGGCGATGAATACTTCGCACAATTTTCTGAAAAAGGCGGCAAACTTGTAATGTTCGACAGTTACAGGCCTTGCAACGACCACAACTTCGACATTGAAAATTGTATTACAATTGCCGAAAACTTCCTTGAAAATATAGGCTACACGGGTATGCAAGCAGTGTGGGCAAGCGAAAACGGAACGACGTGCAACCTGAATTTTGCCTATAAACAGGATGGCGCAATAATATACCCCGACATTATCAAGGTAAAAGTGTGTGAAGAACGCGGGCTTGTTACAGGCATTGAAGCAATATCTTATGTGCTCAATCACTGCGAGCGTACAATCGTCAATGCAGAGCTTACGGAATCGCAGGCAGAAGAAAAACTTGGCGGCAAGCTGGAAGTAGCTGGCAGAAGACTTGCGTTGATACCACTGGACGGCAGCGAGGCATTGGCTTATGAGTTCTATGGAACTTACGACGGCAACACTTACTATGTATACCTCGACGCTTCTACCGGCAGTGAACTTAATATCTTTACTGTAATCGGAACAGCACAAGGCAAAGCCCTTATGTAACTAAATAAATATCCACCCGCATAGCGGGTGGTTTTTCATTTTCGGGCATAGCCCTAATCACTACTGGCTGCGCACAAGTGTACCAGGGATTAGGCCTATGCATTTCCTTTAAAATATCCTATAAACCTCTCGCAATTTAATATCCGCCCCCTTTGAACCACGCGACTATCGCGTGGTTTTCTTTATAGAAAAAACCGCATACAATTGTATGCGGTTTTTTAATTGTCGTGCTGAATTATACTATCAAGTGCAACAGAAGAGAAAAAAAGTAGTTCATATAAATCGGCTGTGTTAGAATATAAGAGCAAACAAAAAC
>CBCPNG010000024.1:0-38578 GCA_965120485.1 uncultured Clostridia bacterium | reverse complement strand
TTGATTTATGCGCCGCCTTTTCGCGCAAGGTGGCAAACTTTTCAGAATAGAGTTGCCGCAAAAATTCTATCTGCCGTTCCTCTTCACTCCTTTCAAGTTTTTGAGTGATTATACCCACACATTTTTCTGCATATTCATAGTACAAATCGTGATAGTGTAGATGGTGCAGATTCCAACGGTGCCCTTCCCATGCAAGCAAATTATCTGGCATGTTTATAATGTGACAACCTTTAAGTCTGCTTTTATAATAGTCATTTGTCTTTTTAATTATTTTGTTTTGATTAATCACATTGTTACGTGTAGCTTCGCTAAAACTTTTAAGTTCTCCTTGCTTTCCAATATATTGTTGTACCCCGTAAAACTCGTTTAAAATAATCTGTTCGGGATTATATTGGGCAAGAATTTTGTCGATAACTTTGTCTAAATTTTCGTATAAATCGTTGTCAGGAATTTCCCAACTGGGCAAAATCTCAGGTTGTTCTTCGCCTATTATAGATTGCAGCTTATCAAGCGCGCGCTTCATTGTAAGCAAGCGGTAGGTAAGAATAATATTTTGTTGCGTCCACTTTATAATTTCAAATCTTATTTCGGCGACATCAAGCAATAACCAATCCGATTTGCCCTCAGCAAAAAATTCAAAGACGGACTTTCTGCTATCAAGTATAACTTCCCTGTTTTCAATACCGTTCAGGTTACATTCATCAAAAAAATTATTATCAATGTTTAAAGCTCGTCCATTCAACATTGTGTACGGAGAAATATATGCAGCATACTTCGGCACATTATATTTTTCCTTATTAAAATCTAATGTGTCGCGTGAAACGCAACAGCTTAAAACATTGATACTTATTTTATCTGAATTATTATCTATATTACTATCTGTATTATTCTCTGTCGCCGACATATAAACCCTCCTGCAATAATTAGTGTTCACCAAATAACATAATCGGTGAACATTTTTGGGCAGGGAACAATTTAACAGGCTGGCAAAAATACAGAAATAATATAAAAAATGACAAATCTGCTTGATTTTTTTAACCTTATATCTTAAAATTATGTGTGAAAGTGTTCACTGAATATGTTAATTTATGAACACTTTTGACTGTTCCGCGCTTTTACGTAGGCAAGGAAGAGGAAAGGGAAAACGCAAAACTATCCTTACTCTAAAAAAGAAGAACAGAAACTCTGATTTATAACGCAGAAGGTGGGGGGACTGTCTTTTTTATGCTGACGAAAGGGACGGCAATTTTTATGGGTATAAAATTTAAGGCGTGGGGTGTAACTTGTGTCGCCCGCCATGTTTTGCATATATTCATGCATAATTTTGTTGTTTGCATATGCCCTGTCGGCACATTACGCATTGCGCATTACGTATTGTTTACGCTTTTTTAACGAGCTCTACAACCGCCTTTGTTTTGGCTTCGATTTCTTCGGGAGTGCCGCTCATCATCCAGCTGCCGCCGCAGGCGATAATCTTGTCGTATGCAAGATATTCAAGTATATTGTCGGCAGAAACGCCGCCTGTGGGCATTATTTGCAGGTAGGGGAACGCCGCGCATATAGCCTTTATTGTGTTAAGTCCGCCGTAGTTAGAGGCAGGGAAGAATTTGAGTGTAGTAAGCCCCTTGGCTATCGCCGCCATTGCCTCGGTAGGGGTAACTATGCCGGGCAGATAAAGCATTTTGTTCTTTTTGCAACAGTCGGCAACTTCCGCTGAAAAACCGGGGGAAACTATAAACTTGGCGCCTGCCTCTATCGCCTGTTGGCACTGCTCTTTGTTTATAACGGTGCCTGCGCCCACGAGCATATCGGGGAACTTTTCTACGGTGAGCTTTATCGCCTCTGCCGCGCATGCTGTGCGGAAGGTTATCTCGGCGCAGGGCAGTCCGCCCTTTACAAGCGCAGTCATTTTGGGAATAACTTCGTCAATAGAGTTAAAAACTACTACGGGTACTACTTTTGTCTTTTTGATTTGTTCAACCATTTGCTGTTCGGTCATGTAAATGTCCTCCAAAAATATTTAAGTTTCGCACATGGGTGCGGAGGCGGAAATTTTCCGTTCACACATATTTTATCACACTGCGCAGGTAAATGCAACCCTAAATTGCAAATATATGCCTTTTTCCGCACCGTTTATGCTTATATTTAAGGATATTGGGCTGTCAATTCCGCTTTTTCCCTTGACAAAGCGCCCACAGTTTTACTATAATTGTAAAAATAATTTAAAGGCGCCGCGCAGAGTGCCGCATTTTGGGCGAAAGGTGCGCGGACAGCGAGGCTATATAATGGCTAAGTACATAAATGAACCTTCCCATACATTCGGCGAATATCTTCTCATACCCGGGTTTACATCCAAGGACTGCGTTCCCTCGAACGTAAGCTTAAAAACTCCGCTCGTACGCTACAAAAAGGGTGAAAAACCTGCCATAGCGCTCAACATACCCATGACGTCCGCCATAATGCAGTCGGTATCCGACGACAAAATGGCTGTTGCGCTGGCAAGGGAGGGCGGCATTTCTTTTATCTACGGCTCGCAGAGCATCGAGGACCAGGCGGCAATGGTGGCGCGCGTAAAAAATTACCGCGCGGGGTTTGTTGTCAGCGACTCTAACGTCACCCCCGAATCCACGCTTGCAGATGTGCTCGCCTTGAAGGAAAGGACGGGGCACTCTACCATGGCTGTAACCGACGACGGCACGGCTTACGGCAAACTGCTCGGCATAGTTACCAGCCGCGACTACCGCGTAAGCAGAATGTCGCCCGATGCCAAGGTTAAAGACTTTATGACAAAGCGCGCCGACCTTGTGTGCGCCAAAGACAACGTAACCTTAAAAGAGGCGAACGATATAATATGGGACCACAAGCTCAACTGTCTGCCCGTCGTCAACAAAAACGGCAAACTTGTATCTTTGGTATTCCGCAAGGACTACAACTCGCATAAAGAGGACGAAAACGAGCTTTTAGACGAGCACAAACGCTTTATGGTAGGCGCAGGAATCAACTCGCGCGACTATGCCGAGCGTGTACCTGCCCTTGTGGAAGCTGGTGCGGATGTGCTGTGCATAGACAGCTCGGAAGGTTACAGCGAATGGCAGAAGATGACCATAGAGTTCATTCGCAAAAAGTACGGCGATAAGGTAAAGGTGGGCGCAGGCAACGTGGTAGACGGCGAGGGCTTCCGCTATCTCGCAGACGCAGGCGCCGACTTTATAAAGGTTGGCATAGGCGGCGGAGCGATATGTATCACCCGTGAAACCAAGGGTATAGGCAGGGGACAGGCAACCGCCGTTATAGAGGTTGCCGCCGCGCGCGACAAATACTTTAAAGAAACGGGCATATATGTGCCTATATGCTCTGACGGCGGCATAGTTTACGACTATCATATGACGCTCGCCCTTGCCATGGGCGCGGACTTTTTAATGCTTGGCCGCTATTTTGCGCGCTTTGACGAAAGCCCCACCAAAAAGGTAAACATAAACGGCAGTTATATGAAGGAATATTGGGGCGAGGGCAGTGCGCGTGCGCGCAACTGGCAGCGCTACGACCTCGGCGGCACTGGCAAACTCTCGTTTGAAGAGGGGGTAGATTCTTTCGTCCCTTACGCAGGCAGTCTTAAAGATAACGTGTCCGTTTCGCTCAGCAAGGTGCGCTCTACCATGTGCAACTGCGGATGCCTTACCATACCCGAATTGCAGAAGAAAGCCACAATTCAGCTTGTATCTGCTACGAGCATAGTGGAGGGCGGCGCGCACGATGTAGTGTTGAAGGATGACCGCCGCCTTTGATAATTTTTTTTGTTTAATATGTAACAACTTTATAAATCAAAAACGGCGCAATTTTGCGCCGTTTTCTTTCGTGGAATAAAACTCCGCGAAAAGTTGCGTTTGCACTCTGCGCCGCCGTGCGCAGAGTGCAGTTTGTTCTGCGCGGAAGAGGGGGAGGAGTTCCTCAAACTTAAAAATGCCGTAAATCTTAAATCAATAAAAATCTGCTCTATATATCGCCGTAATCTTATCGCCGCCCATCGTGACTGTGGCGGCTCACGGGCTGTACAGATTGCGTTTGCTTTTATTTATTGTTTATCTTGTGTGTTAATAAATCTATCGGTTCGGGGGATTTGCCGTGCATATGCTCGGTTTGGGGGACTTGCCGCACATATGCGCGGCAAATAATTTATGTATGCGGCAAGTGCGTAAAGATTAAATTATGCGCCGAACATTTGCGGCAAACAACCTATGCGTAAGGGCTGTTAAGGTCGCGGCGGCACATATGCAAAAAAATACATGTTGCGGCAAAACACATGAAAAAAAGCTTAACTATTTGCAATACATATGCGGCAAAATATGTGCATGTATGCGGCGGCTTACGTATGTGCCTGCACTGTTATGACGCAGGGTGCAGGTGTGCCCCGCCGCAACAAATATGGCGGCGCATATGCCTAAACTGCCTATTAGTTTTAGCTCATATGTGCCGTCTTTAATGTAAAGGTTTGCATGGCAAAACATATGCGTAAAAATTAAATGAGCCGCGTAACACATGTTGCGCGGCTCACCCTTATACTTTAATTGGCTCTCATATAAAGTCAATTTACCGCCCTTATGCGGCACTGTCGTTCAAATTTAATCGTTTGCGAACTGCGAATTATACAGCTGCGCATAGAAGCCGTTCTTATGCATTAGCTCGTCGTGGTTGCCCTGCTCCACTATGTTGCCGTCGCGCATTACAAGTATCATATCGGCGTTTCTTATGGTGGACAGTCTGTGCGCTATCACAAAGCTCGTTCTGCCCTTGGTCAGGTTATCCATTGCCGCCTGAATTGCTTCCTCGGTGCGCGTATCCACATTGGACGTCGCCTCGTCGAGTATCAGCATTGGTGAGTTCTCTACCATGGCGCGTGCTATGGTTATTAGCTGTTTTTGTCCGCCAGAAATTTCGTCGGCGTTCTCTACATAGTGTTCAAGCCCGCCCGGCTGTGTGGCTATGTAGTGAGTTATGCCTGCGGCTTCGCACGCCTCTTTTATCTGTTCGTCCGTCGCCTGTTTAGAGTAGATTATATTATCGCGCAGTGTGCCCTCGAACATCCACGTGTCCTGCAATACCATGCCGAACAGGTCGTGCACCTCTTCGCGCGGCATATCCTTTATTGAAACGCCGTCTATCAGTATATCGCCGCCGTTTACCTCGTAAAACCTCATCAAAAGGTTTACCATGGTGGTCTTGCCTGCGCCCGTGGGGCCGACTATCGCAACCTTCCAGCCCGGCTGTATCTTTACCGAAAAGTCGGGGATAATCGTCCTTTCGGGGGTGTAGCCGAAGTTGACGTGTTTAAATTCTACTTCACCGCGCACTTTGCCGTTAAGCTGTCTGTTTTTGCCCGTTTCGTCTGCAAGCTCCTCCTCTTCGAGGAAGGCAAATACCCTGCCGCTTGCCGCTGCCGCGCTCTGCAACACGTTTACTGCCTGCGCTATCTGCGAAAGTGGGTTCTGGAACAGGTTTACGTATACGAGGAACGCCGAAAGAGTGCCGAATGTAACGCCGCCCGTGCCGTTTGCTATCAGTATGCCTGCCACAACGCACACGGCGGCATAGGCGAAGTACGATACAAAGTTCATGGCTGGTTGCATCATTCCGGAAATCGCCTGCGACCACAGCGTTGCCTTTTTAAGCGAACGGTTGGTCTGCTCGAAGTCTACGGTAGTCTTTTGTTCGGCGTTGAATGCCTTTATTACCATCTGACCAGAAAAGTTCTCTTCAACCTTGCCCTCTATGACGCCCAGTTCGTTCTGTTGCTTTCTGAACTGCGGCTGTGAAAACTTCATAATAATTCCCAGCAACACAATCATAAGGGGCACGGCGATAAGCACTGTTAGCGCCAGCTGCCAGCATGTGACGAACATGGCTACAAGCACGCCTGCCAGCATGAATATAGACTGTATCACCATAGATACCGCTTGGTTCATAGAGTTGCCTATGGTGTCTATATCGTTTGTCACTATCGAAAGCGTGTCGCCGTAGGCGTGCGAATCGAAGTATTTAAGCGGCACTTTGTTCAGCTTGTCAGATACGTCTTTGCGCAGTCTGTAACACAGCTTCTGCGAAACGGTTATCATAAGGTAGCTTGATACATATGTGCATATGGCGTTGCTTACATAGAAGATAATCAGTATCACCGCAAAGTTGGCGATTTGCGACATATCTATCTTCTCACCCAGCCCCAGCGGTTCGGTTATCGCGTTCACCAGTTTAGAAAGTATCTGCGGCGCGTAGATTGAAAGTACTGTTGCCGCTAAGGTGAACACTAACGATACGGCTATCATAACAAGGTAGGACTTCATCTGCCCTAAAAGCTTTGCTATATTTTTCTTGAATTCGCCCTTTTTGAGGGAAACATAGTTTGGTCTTCTCATCATCTGCATATTCCAAGTTCCTCCTCTGAAAGTTGTGAAAGGGCTATCTCCCTATATACAGGGCAGCTTTTAAGCAGTTCATGGTGCGTGCCCTCGCCCACGGCTTTGCCGTTGTCAAGCACTATAATTTTGTCTGCGTCCATAATCGTGCCTATGCGCTGTGCCACTATAAGGTTTGTCGAGCCAGAAAGTTTTTCTTTCAGGTTTGCACGCACCTGTCTATCCGTCTTATAGTCGAGCGCCGAAAAGCTGTCGTCAAAAATCATAATTTCGGGACGCTTTACTACGGCGCGCGCTATGGATATTCTCTGCTTCTGTCCGCCTGAAACATTCTTGCCTCCCTGCGAAATAGGGCTGTCATATCCTTCGGGCATCTCGTTTATAAAGCCGTCGGCTTCGGCAATCTTTGCCGCCTCCTGTATGGCTTCCCTGCCGCTGTTTCCGCCGAAGCCTATGTTCTCTGCAACCGTACCGGAAAACAATATGCCCTTCTGCGGAACGTACCCTATCTTTTCGCGCAGGGTATGTTGCTTTATCTCCTTGACGTTAACGCCGTCAACCAGCACTTCGCCTTCGGTCGCGTCATAAAAGCGCGGCACAAGGTTTATAAGCGTAGACTTTCCGCTGCCTGTACTGCCTATAAAGGCTATTGTCTGCCCCTTTTCGGCGCGGAACGATACGTGCTCGAACACGCTCGTGTCGGCGTCGGGATAGCGGAAACTCACGTCCCTGAACTCCACCGTGCCCTCTTCCGTCACAGGTTTTTCCACTTCGGGGTCTTTGATAGAGAGGGGAGTGTTCAACACCTCGTGCACACGCGTTGCGGCGGCCTGCGCGCGGGGCAGCAGTATGAACATTACCAACAGCATAACAAACGCCATTACCACCTGCGAAGCCATCAGCATAAACGATACTATCTCGGCGTAATTCATTATGCCGTCATTTATAAGCGATGCGCCTATCCAGTATATTGCAAGGGTCAGACCGTTCATGATAATCATCATGCTGGGGTTCATAAGCATCATTGCGCGCCCTGTGAACAGGTGAGTCTTGGTGAGGTCGGTGTTTGCATTTTTAAACTTATCCTGCTGGTAGCCCTCGGCGTTATATGCTCGCACCACGCGTATGCCCGTTATATTTTCGCGTGCGACGCTGTTTAAACGGTCGGTCAGCTTCTGTACCTTCCTGAATTTGGGCAGTACTATCATCATAATGCTAACCAGCCCTATCACCAGCACAAGCACGGCTACAATCGTTGCGGTGGTCAGCTCCCAGCTGGTCGCGCTTATCTTGCATATTGCCCATATCGTCAAAACAGGTGCATATATCAGCATACGCAGTACAAATACATTTGCCATATGTATCTGCTGTATGTCATTCGTCGCCCTCGTTATGAGCGAGGCTGTGGAAAATTTGTTTACTTCTGCTATGGAAAAGCTTTCAACTTTTGCATACAGATTGCTTCTCAACGTCGCCGACAGTCCGCTGGAAATGCGCGCCGCCAAAAAGGTAGTCACACACTGGCAGAGCGAGCCTAACGCCGCCCAAGCAATCATCAGTCCTCCCGTGCGCCAAATCTCGCCAGTGGAACCGTTGCCCATCACCATAGCCTGTATGGATTCTACCACGGCGGTAACTTCGTCCATAAGCCGCATGGTGCAGAACACCTGCGCCACCGTGAGGCAGGCTATAAGCACGCAAAACACCCATTCAACGGGTTTTAAATACTTATAAATTTTTAGCATTGCTTTCTCCTTAATTTATTTTTTTGCCTTTTTTTCGAGTTGCATAACAATTTTCTCCATGCAGGCTAAAAAAGTTTGTGCCTCACCTTCGTCCAGTGCCGAAAATACGTCCCGTTGCAGTTCGGTTATAAATCGCCCGTAACGCTCTTTTAACACGTCTATGCCCTTTTCGGTTACGGTCACGTACACGGTGCGCCCTTGCTTTTCCCTCCGCACAAGCCCATCGCTTTCAAACGGCTGCAAAAGCCTGCACACGTTGGGCAGTTTTAAGCCCGACCTTTCGGATATTTTCGACATAGTCACGGGGTTGCCGTTGTTAAGCTCGTATTCGCGCAGTCCGGCAAGCATAATTAACTTTTTGTCCTCGTCGTCTGCGCGCGCTTTGAGTATGCGCAGGCAGTCCCTCAGCCTGAACGTCAGCGAAAGTGCCCTTTTCGCCGATGTTTCGTCCTGCATAAATACCTCCTTCGTAAAAACTTATCAATTGATAACTATTTAAATATTTTAGCGGCTTTTCAAATATAAGTCAAAGCAAATTTATAGCGGTGGGGCAATATTCACTGTTTTTTCATAGTATTATAAAAGGGGGTTATATAATTGCCGCGTGAGGAGGAGGGGGAGCAGATTGCTCCTGCAAATATAACGCGTGTAGAGCGGGTCTGCAATGCCGCCGCGGTTGCTGGCGGCGAGGGCAGGCATTATACAGCATATTACCTGTATACAGATTTTGGTGATTGTTGTAATGTACGGACATATGCGCAACCGCGCCGTTGAACATCTGCTCACCTGTCTGTGCGTTTGCTGTTAATCAGCTGTGCGTGGGCGTAAAAAACCTGCCATGTAGTGCTTATCAGCGTCTCGTGCCATTTGTAGTGCGGCGCACAAAAAAACCGCCCCCTGAACGGGGCGGTTTTGCGGAGCTTATCCGTCGCTTTTCTGCGACTCTCCGTCCTTCTGCCTCAGCAGCGCTATATACTCGCAATACTGTTTGTCGTTTATTTTTATTATCTTTTTCTTTTTACGCGACATAAAAAAATACCTCCGCGTTTTTATTGATTATGCGCGGAGATATTGTTTTTTATTCGCTTTAAAGTGAGCGCACTTTTAAAACGCCCTCTATGGCGGATATTTTATCTATCGTCTTTTTGGGCACCGTTCCGTCTATCTCTAAAATAGAGCAGGCGTATTCGCCGCGGCTGGAACTTGCCATATGCGCTATGTTGAGTTCCTGCGCCGATATTGCAGAGGTAAACTTGGTTATTGTGTTTTTTATGTTGCGGTGCAGAATGCACAACCTGCCCTTGCCCTCGTCGCGGGCGAGCGAAACAGAGGGGAAGTTTACGCTGTTGGTAATGTTGCCGTTTTCTATATAGTCCACAAGTTCCTGTGCCGCCATAACGGCGCAGTTTTCCTCAGCCTCGGGCGTGCTCGCGCCTAAGTGCGGCACACATATGCAGTTTTTTACGCCTATCAGCTTTTCTTCGGGGAAGTCGGTTATATATCTTCCCACCTTGCCGCTCTCTAAGGCGGTTATCATATCATCTATATTCACAAGTTCGCCGCGGCTGTTATTTATTATAACTACACCGTCCTTCATAAGTTTTATGCTGTCGGCGTTTATCATGCCCTTGGTGTCGGGGGTGAGCGGTACGTGCAGAGTTATAAAGTCGGCTTTTTTATAGATGCTCTCGCGGTCGGGCACTACCTTTATGTGCGGCGAAAGCGCCAGCGCATTTAAGGTAGACAGGTAGGGGTCGGTGCCCATAACCTCCATGTTAAGCCCGTAGGCGGCGTTTGCCACAGTAACGCCTATGGCGCCCAAGCCTATCACGCCCAGCTGTTTGCCGTAAATTTCATGACCGATAAAGCGCGACTTTCCCTTTTCAACAAGTTTGCCTATGTTTTCACCCTCGTTTTTTAAGGTCTTTACCCAGTCGATGGATTCGCAAATCTTTCTGCCTCCCAAAAGCAGTTCGCATATAACCAGCTCTTTCACGGCGTTGGCGTTAGCTCCTGGGGTGTTGAAAACAACAATGCCCTTTTCGGCGTAGTCGGCAACGGGAATATTGTTGGTGCCAGCCCCTGCGCGCGCCACGGCAATAAGGTTGGGATTGACCTTATAGTCTGCCATCTGCGCCGAGCGCACCATTATGCCGTCGGGATTTTCGCAGCTGTCGCTGTAACTATAATTTGCAAAAATATCGTCGGCAAGCGGACTTATGGCGTTAAGTTTAAGTATCTTTTTAGACATATCTTTACCCCTTTACTTGTTTTGCAGTTCAAATTTCTTCATAAATTCTATCAGCGCCTGCACGCCCTCAACGGGCATGGCGTTGTATATAGACGCCCTCATGCCGCCCACGAGTCTGTGTCCCTTTAAAGATACAAGCCCCGCTTTCTTTGCTTCGGCTATAAACTTTGCGTCGAGCTCTTCCGAAGGAGTGACAAAGGGTACGTTCATTATCGAGCGGAATTGCCTCTCCACATTGTTTTTAAACATGGCGGAGTTATCTATAAAGTCGTACAAAAGCCCTGCCTTGTATTCGTCTGTTTCGTTCATTGCTTTCACGCCGCCGCGCTTTTTCAGGTTGCGCAGCACCAGATTTGCCATGTATATCGAAAAGCAGGGGGGAGTGTTATACAGCGAGCCGTTTTCGTCCTGTACCTTCCATTTAAGCATGGTGGGGCAAATTTTAAGCGGGTTCTGTATAAGGTCGCGCCTTGCTATGACTATTGTTACGCCTGCGGGGGCAAGGTTCTTCTGTGCGCCCGCATATATCACGCCGAATTTTTTTACGTCTATCTCGCGCGAGAATATTTCCGAAGACATATCTGCAACAAGCGGCGCTTTGCAATTGGGGAACTTTGTATACCTGGTGCCGAATATGGTGTTGTTAGAGGTTATGTGTACGTAGTCGGCGCCTGCGGAATAGTTGAGTTTGTCTACATCGGGTATATATGTGTAGGTCTTGTCCGAGCTGTCGCCTATCTTTACCGCCTCGCCGTAAATCTGACCTTCCTGCCACGCCTTTTTGGCAAAGTTGCCTGTTACTATATAGTCTGCCTTGCCGCTGTGCATCATGTTCAGCGGTACGGCGGCAAACTGGGTGGAGGCGCCGCCCTGCACAAAAATCACGGCATAGTCGTCGGGCACGTTCAGCAGCTCGCGCGTGAGCGCTTCCGCCTCTTTTACAACCGCGTCAAATGCCTTGTCCCTGTGCGAAATTTCGGTTACCGACATGCCTGTGCCGGCAAAATCTGGAAATTCGCGCTGCGCCTCTTCTAAAACGGAGAGGGGGAGCGCCGAGGGTCCGGCGGAAAAGTTATAAACTCTCATAAGGTGTTCTCCCTGTATATTTTACGGCGTACCTGCCGCGGCGTTTGCTCCGCGTGCTTTATGCCTCTGTACGCCTGTTTAATGTATTAATGGGCTTATTATACTATACAATGTGCAAAATTACAAGCGTTTAACTGTGATTTTAAAGTTATGAACTCCTTATATGCAACGCCGTTGCGGGGAGGCTTTGTGCCATTCGATAGGGAATATGTGGCAGTTATTCTAAAAAATTTTTTCATAAAAGGGTAAAAATGTTTGAAAATTATATTTACAAGTTGAAAATTTTAGTGTAAAATTATATTGTAAGGAAAAAATGTGCGGTGAGAATGTGGTGCATAATGTGCCGCATACCCGCTACGAGAGGTTCTATATGGCAAGAAACAAAAAGAAAGGAATAGACTCCGCAACCGAGCCGGAAATCGTGCAGGAGCAGGAATGGCAAGAAACCATTGAAGAAGCCACAATTGGAGAAGCCGCAATTGGAGGAGCCGCAATTGGAGGAGCCGCAATTGGAGAAGCCGCAATTGAAGAAGCTGCAATTGAAGAAGCCACAATGTTCGGCAGTGTCCCGCAGGAGATAGTCTACCTAAGCAAGCAAAACACAGTAGTATACGAAAGCCTGATGAAGGAAAACGAAAAACTCCGCAACGAGCTTTCCTATATTGCTATGCAGAACGAGCAGGTTTTCGTAAAGCTCGCCGAGCAGCTTGAATTGCTTTCCCAAAAGGTAGAGGGGAGTTCTGCTTCCGGATTGGATTACGACAAACTTGCAGAGGCAATAGAGGCGCGTAAGGCCACAAACAACTTCTACGATGGTCATACCGACGGAATTGCTCCCGCGGCGGAAGAACGGCAATCTATGCCCATGTATATTGATTACGACCTGCTTGCAAAGAAGATTGCAGATTGTCTGCCCCCGCAGGAGATTATTTCTGCCGACTATATCGCCTCTAAGGTGGCAGAGCAGGTAGTTCCGGTTGTCTCCGAATCAGAAGCCCGTCCTGCCGTATGTCGCAGCTACGGTCACGTCGGCGAAGCCGATGCCGCGGCAGATGAACAGTTGGGTCTGTTCAATACGGAGAATGAAGAAAGGGTTGAATCGGTAGAAGGTTCGTATGTCGAAGAGTACTGGCACGATTATGACCCGATTGCCGAAATGCAGGGTAAGCTTGACAAGATACTTGAAAAGCTTTCTGCTGTCGGAGTTGCAGAGTCAAGGGCAGAGGCAGTTGAAGAAGCGTCATGCGTTGCTGTCGGGGAGCTTGATTCTATACAAGCCAAACTTGACGAGCTTATTGCAGTACTCGAACCCGCAGAAGATTTTGACGAAGAGACAGAGCCCGAAGAGAATGACGGCGCACTGGACGAGATAAAGTCTAAACTCGACGAACTTATTGCAGTACTTGAACCCGCAGAAGATTTTGAAGAAGAGGCAGAGCCCGAAGAGAATGACGGCGCACTGGACGAGATAAAGTCTAAACTCGACGAACTTATTGCGGTGCTCGAACCCGCAGAAGATTTTGACGAAGAGGCAGAGCCCGAAGAGGATGACGGCGCATTGGACGAGATAAAGTCCAAACTCGACGAACTGATTACCATATTCAACAGTGAAGAGCTTGAAGAAGCTGCCGAGGAAGAGTATGAGTACGCAGGCGAAAGCGTCGGTGAGATAGCCGAAATGCATGGTAAGCTTGACGAGATACTTGAAAAGCTTTCTGCTGTCGGAGTTACAGAGGCTGACAAAACGGCAGGGAATACAGAGCTTGTTTCAGACGCGTTAGCAGACGAACTCAATTTGATAAATTCCAAGCTCGACGGATTGATTTTGGCTCGTGAAAACGTGGAAGAAAATCAGGGTATCAACGTTATGACCGACGAGCTCGATTCCATACATGCCAAGCTCGACGGACTAATCTCCAAACTTAATATTGAAAGCATTGAAGAGGGCTTCAAAGAAATCGGTACAGATAAGGCGGCCGCAGAGGTTGAGGATGACGGTGCTCTGGACGAGATAAAGTCCAAACTCGACGAACTGATTACCATATTCAACAGTGAGGGGCTTGAAGAAGCTGCCGAGGAAGAGTATGAGTACGCAGACAAAGGCACCGGCGAGATATCCGAAATACAGGGTAAGCTTGACGAGATACTCGAAAAACTTTCTGCTGTCGGAGTAGCAGAGGTAAGGACAGAGACTGTTGGGGAAGTTTCCGACACAGTGACAGGGGAGCTCGATTCCATACAAGCCAAACTTGACGGACTTATTGCGGCACTCGAACCTGTGGAAGATTCAGACAAAGAGGCAGAGAAACAAGACGGCGGTCTGGACGAGATAAAGACCAAACTCGACGAACTTATTACCATATTCAATAGTGAAAAGCCTGAGGAAGGTATCAGGGAAGAGTATCAACCCACAGACGAAGGCACTGGCGAGATATCCGAAATGCAGGGTAAGCTTGACGAGATACTCGAAAAGTTATCTGCTGTCGGAGTTGCAGAGGCAAGGACAGAGGTTGTTGGGGAAGTTTCCGACGCCTTGGAAGAAAGGTTCGGCGAGATATCCGAAATGCAGGGTAAGCTTGACGAGATACTCGAAAAGCTTTCTGCTGTCGGAGTTGCAGATGCAAGGACTGAGGTCGTTGGAGAAGTTTCCGACGCCGTAGAAGAAAGCGTCGGCAAGATATCCGAAATGCAAGGTAAGCTTGACGAGATACTCGAAAAGCTTTCTGCTGTCGGAGTTGCAGATGCAAGGACAGAGGTTGTTGGGGAAGTTTCCGACACGGTGACAGGGGAGCTCGACTCCATACAAGCCAAACTTGACGGACTTATTGCGGCACTCGAACCCGTAGAGAATTCAGATAAAGAGGCAGAGAAACAAGACGGCGGTCTGGATGAGATAAAGACCAAACTCGACGAACTTATTACTATACTCAATGAAGAGTATGATAGTGAAGACGAAGAGGTCGTTTCCGATACTGCACCCTATGCAGACGGTGACGCCACCAATGGTGCGGATTCTGCCGCCAATGAGTTTGATATACTTGTCGACGACAGTGGATGTCATGCAATGGCGGAAACCATACTTGAAATGCTCGATTATGACGACCTTGCCACCCGTATAACCAGCAAAATGCATGGTGCTGAACTTACGGAGAAAGAAATCAGCGACGAAATTGCCGCTTCTTCGGTTGATAGCGGCGCCATAGTCGACGGCGTTTCTGAAAAGCTTGCAGAGCTTTATGAAAACAGTAACTACGAGATAGTAATAGACGATAATGGTATTCAGCAGATTATCGAAAGCGTTTCTCGTGAGATGACGGCTGTAACAGACTCCATTCTTGAAAGTGTGGATGAAAAGCTTGCCAAAACATACGGCGATTCCGAACACATACGCGGCGTGCGTAATTCGGAAACCTATGGAGAGGATGACGCATATTCCGACAGATTGCCCGCAGATTATGCTCTGGACGAAATAAAGTCAAAGCTTAACGAACTGATTACAATGTTTAACAGTGATAAGCCTGAGGAAAGAGCCGCCAAAGAGTATGAGTTCGCGGACGAAAGCTCCGGCGATATGGCTGAAATGCAGGGTAAGCTTGACGAGATACTTGAAAGGCTTTCATCTGTTGAAGACAGTGGTATTAATAAAGCGGCAGAGGTGACTGAAAAGACTCCTGACCAGATAGTCGATGAACTGGATATAATCCATTCCAAACTTGACGAACTGCTTGCGGCGCGTGAAGTTGAAGAAGAGAAGCAGGTGTCCGATACAGAAACTGGTGGGCTCGATACCTTAAATGCCAAGTTTGAAGAACTTGTTGCATTATTCAACAGTGAAGAGCCTGAGGAAGCAGTCGGTGAAGAGTATAGTGCCGTGGGCGAAGGCTTCGGTGAGATGGCCGAAATCAAGGAAAAACTTGACGAGATAATCGAAAAGTTTGCGTCAATGGCGGCAATGGAAGAAGTGGCTGCGACGGAAGTATCGGCAGATTCTACGCAGGAGATACCTGCGGGTGTAGCCGAAGAGCTTGATTCCATACACTCCAAACTTGACGAACTGCTTGCCGCGCGTGGAATAGTTGAAGAGAACAGGGAATCTTATCCAGCGAACAGCGAGCTTGATTCCATAAATTCCAAACTCGACGAACTGCTTGCCGCGCGTGAAGTTATTGAAGAGAACAGGGAATCTTATTCTGCAAACAGCGAGCTTGATTCCATATATACTAAGCTCGATGAACTTTTCGCGGCTCTCAATCCTGCCGAAGAGTCGGAAGAAGAGGTATATGAAGAACCTCTCGCAGACGATATTCAGGACATAAAGAGCGGTCTGTATGAGTTGAAAAATGACCCTGCCATCCGTGATTTGCAGGGGGAGATAGCCGAACTTGCTTCGCGCATAGATTCGCTTTCAAGACCCTACGAAAGTTCGGATGAAGATATAGCCGTTCTGCGTGGTGAGGTGTCAGAGGTTTCCAGGCAGCTCGATGAGATAAAGGAGATTCTTTCAAACGGTGTGGTTAAGTCGGCGGTCCCAATAGGTCATGAGGAAACGCCCTTTGAAGAACCGGTGGAGCAACCTGCTTCCGAACCCGAAGAAGCCGAAGAGATTGAAGAGTTCGCAGAGCCCGAAGAGCTCGAAGAGCCCGAAGAGCCCGAAGAGTTTGACGAGGAAGAGAAGCTGGTAACCGTCAGCGACCTTGTCGACGAAGAAAGTGAAGTTTTTGACGAGCCTTCTGACGAGGTAATCGAGAGTATCTTCGACGAGATTGACGAAGCACCGGTTGAAGGCGAAGCTGAGCCTGATGGATTAGAAATTGTGAACGGAGGCGGCGTTGACTTCGCGAACATGATGAAGTACAACCGCAGCTTCATTGCAAGGATAATCCAGTCTGACGACGACGTGAAGCGCTACTACGGTCAGGTAAAGAACGCCATGCTTGCGTATAAAAAGGTTAACTCCTCGATAGCTTGGGGCGCAGAGCGCTTCAATAAGGGCAGGGAGACCATAGCCAAACTCAAAATCCGCGGCAAAACGCTCTGCCTGTACCTCAACCTCGACCCCAACGAATTCCCTACTTCCGTCTACCATCAGGTCGATGTATCAGACAACAAGTCTGTGCAGGGCACGCCAATGATGGTAAAGATAAAGAGTCCTCTCGGTGCGCGCAAGGCAATAAGGCTTATAGACGCCATGCTTGCACAGCGTAACGGCGAAAAGCGCGTCATGCAAGAGCGTGACTACGCGGCTATGTATCCTTACGAAACCATAGAGGAGCTCATCGACGACGGTCTTGTAAAGGATGTAAGAAAGAACAAGTAAACCAATGATAATATAGCTTCTACAAGGGGGGTTGATACATAATCTATCAACCCCCGCTTGTTGTAGAAAGACGCCCCTTCCCCAGAGATTGCGCTTTTTACAGCGAATGGGCAGGACTTTTTGGAAGAAGTCTTGCGCAGGCATATGACCGAAAAAATGTAACATAAATAAATGCGGCGCGTTGCGTTGCTACGGAGAAAAAATTGGAAAACGACGGAACAAAAAAGACTACAAAAAAATTTCGCATAGGCAAGGTAAACAAGCCTGGTATGGGCACTCCCATGGGGTATCATTCAGACGAAGGCGCATATCATTCAGATGAGCACACTTTTAAAAAGGGTCCGAGAAGGCGTTCTGTGAGCGCGGCAAAGGGGATTAAATCTGAAAGGCAAAAATCCCCGGTAAATGGCTTCAAGTCCGAAAAGCAGAGGCCTACGGCAAGCGTGCTGTCGGCGGCGCAGAGGGCGGAAATGCCCGATATAGTCCGCGAACGCCACGGAAAGCGCAAAAAGGATAAGCAGGTAAAGATAATATTTCTCGGCGGCGTGGGCGAGATAGGCAAAAATATGACAGCCATAGAGTACGGCGACGATATTATAATCGTAGACGCAGGCGTAATATTTCCCTCGGAAGAGTTGCCCGGAATCGACCTTGTTGCGCCCGATATATCCTATCTCGTTGCAAATAAATCAAAGATAAAGGGACTGCTTTTAACTCACGGACACGAAGACCACATAGGCGGTGTACCCTACTTTTTAAAGGAGATAAAGGCGCCCATAATAGGCACGCGCCTCACGCTCTCCCTTGTAGATAACAAACTGCGCGAACACAGAATAAACAATGCGCAAGAGATTATTGTTTCCCCTGGCGACAGAATAAAACTGGGTTGCTTCAATGTTACGTTTGTAAATGTAAACCACTCGATAGCGGGCGCGCTGGCTCTCGCAATAGATACGCCGCAGGGGCTGATATTCCACAGCGGCGACTTCAAAATCGACTTGACCCCCGTTGCGGGCGAACCGATAGACCTTAAAACCATAGCCGAAATAGGCGAGCGCGGCGTGCTTTTATACCTCGGCGAAAGCACCAATGTAGAGCGTCCCGGCTATACAATGAGCGAAAAGACGGTGGGCAGTACATTAGACAGGCTGTTTAACGAGAATATCTCGCGCAGGCTTATAATAGCCACATTTGCCTCTAACGTGCACAGGTTACAGCAGATAATCGACCTCGCGGCAAAGTATAACCGCAAGGTCGCACTCTCTGGAAGGAGCATGTTAAACGTTGTGGAAGCCGCCGAAAAACTCGGCGATTTAAACATTCCTGACGGCGTGCTCATAGATATTTCGCGAACAAAAAACACGCCCGACGGGCGCCTCGTCATAGTTTCCACGGGCAGTCAGGGCGAGCCGATGAGCGCGCTTACGCGCATGGCAAACGGCGAAAACCCCTCGGTAACAGTTGGCGCTAACGACACAATTATAATATCCGCTTCTCCAATTCCAGGCAACGAGCGCGACGTATACAGGGTTATAAACAACCTCTACCGCAAGGGCGCAAATGTCGTGTATAAGAGCCTTGAAAATATTCACGTTTCCGGTCATGCATGCAGTGAAGAACACAAAATAATGCACAGGCTTCTGCGCCCCAAGTTCTTCATTCCCGTACACGGCGAATACCGCCACTTGAAGGAGCACGCAGAACTTGCCGCAGAGCTGGGCATGAGCGAGAGCAATATTTTCATACCTGATATAGGCAACTGCGTTACGCTCACGTCAGATACCCTGCGCCGCGGCGATAACGTGCCCTCCGGCTCGCGCCTTATAGACGGCGAGGGCATTGAAGATTTGCGCACGTCTACGGTGATGCAGGACAGGCGGCAGCTTGCAGAGGACGGGCTGTTCATAGTTTCGGTGGTGGTTTCGGGCGGTGAAGTCATAGGCGAGCCTGCAATCAACAGCCGCGGATTTATTTTTGGTTTCCATAAAGATTACAACAGCGAAATCCGCGCCGTTATAAATAACGCAATAGAGGGCTACGACCTCTCTGTGGGCAGTGTGGACGAGTTAAAGCGCGCCATTAAGCGCACGCTTAAAAACTATCTGTTCAAAAAGACCAAGCAGTCACCCATGATAGTGCCTGTTGTTGTAGAACTGTAATATTTCATGCTGAAAATTTGCCTGTTTTTAATTAATGCCGTAAGTTTTTGGCGGTGATATATAATATGGATAAATTCAATTACGCCCACCGCGACACTTCGGGGACGGCACGGTGGAACGCGCCGACTATCCCAGAACGGCTTCAAAATATAAGGCGTAAGGCATTTGACCGCGAAATACCCATAGCAAGCGACGACGCCCTGCAATTTCTCATCTGTCAGACGGCGGCTCTCCGTCCCGAACGCATTTTAGAGATAGGCACTGCCACGGGGTGCTCTGCGCTCGCCATGCACTATGCATGCCCCTCTGCCAAAATAATAACGGTGGAGCACAACGCCGATTTCTGCCGCGAGGCACTGAAAAACGTAAAGGATTGCGGTGCGGAGAGTAGTATTACGGTGGTATTCGGCGAGGCTGACGATGTAATAAAGCGGCTTGCGCCGCCCTTCGATATGATATTTCTCGACTGCGCCAAGGCGCAGTATATAAAGCTTTTGCCTGCGCTCAAACTCATGCTCTCGTGCGGTGGTATGCTGATTGCCGACGACGTGTTGTTATACGGCTGGGCTTCGGGCGAGGCAGAGGTGCCGCCCAAGCGTAAAATGCTTGCGTGCCACATAGAGGAGTACCTTAAAGCCGTTACAACTGACCCGACTCTTACCACCTGCGTGGTCAGGGCAGGCGACGGCATGGCGGTAAGCGTAAAAAAGTTTTCATAGGCGCACGGCTTGTTTCTTCTCGCCGCTGAATACGTTTATGCGCGTTGACAGCCGAGTATATGCATTTACTTTTTATGCATATCTGTGGTTGCCGCATATGTGCGCGCCAATTTTAAAATTCCTTTGGTTATTGACAAATGAACGCAGAATTACTTGCGCCTGCTGGCAGCCGCTCAAAACTTAATACGGCGTTTTACTTCGGCGCAGATGCCGCCTATCTCGGCGGCAAGCGTTTTTCGTTGCGCTCATTTGCCGATAATTTTACCGATGAGGAGCTTAAACAGGCGATAGATTTTGCCCATTCTCTCGGCAAAAAGGTATATGTCACAGCCAATATCTTTGCCCGCAACGCCGACCTCGCGCCTATGGCGGACTACTTTGCCTTGCTCTGCGATATAGGCGCAGACGCCGCGCTGGTATCCGACCCGGGTGTGCTTGCCACAGCCAAAAAGGTTGCGCCGCGGCTTGCACTGCACATATCAACGCAGGCAAACGTAACAAATAAATATGCCGTGCGTTTTTGGCGCGATATGGGCGCATCGCGCGCAGTACTCGCACGCGAACTCTCCCTCGAAGAGATTGCCGAAATCCACACCTTTGTGCCCGATATAGAGCTCGAAGCCTTCGTGCACGGCGCAATGTGCATATCCTATTCGGGCAGGTGTCTGCTTTCAGACAGCCTCACGGGCAGACCGTCCAACCGCGGCGAGTGCGCCCAGCCCTGCCGTTGGAAGTACATCCTGCGCAAGCATGACGATAAATCAGACAGCGGCGATATGCAATTCGAACAGGACGAAAGGGGTGCATATATCCTCAATTCAAAGGATTTAAATATGGCGGCGCACCTTAGCGATATGGCGGCGGCAGGCGTTACGTCCTTCAAGATAGAGGGGCGCATGAAGAGCGAATATTACCTCGCCACCGTAATAAACGCCTACCGCAGGTGCATGGACGCAGGGTTTGGCGCAGATATAGCCGCCGAGCTTGAAGCCGCCGCCCACCGCGACTACACCACGGCGTACGCCTTCGGTCAAAACTGCTCTACCGTAAACTATTCCGACAGTCAAGCCAAAGGCACTTGTGAATACATAGGCAACGTTACAGGCTTTAAAGACGGCTTCGCCTTTGTAGAGATGCGCGGCAGATTCTATAAGGGCGATATGCTCGAAGTGCTCTCTCCCACGCAGAATTTTGCAAAATCATTCGTCGTGGACGAGGTATACGACAGCCTCGGCGCGCCCGTTGCCGACTGCAAGCGCGTGCAGGAAGTTTACAGGGTAAAATGCCCCTACACCCTCTCGTGCGGTGACATATTGCGGCGCAGAAAGTCCGTTTGACAAAATGAAAAAAATATATGCGCGGCCGCGCATATGCGGAAGAACAAAAATATGCCCTTGCTGTGTTAAATTTGGCATATTTCGAGGGCAATTAAAAATAAATGCACGCCTTTTCAGTTGCTTATGTGTGCCTTTGTGCAGGTGAAGGGGCGGAGGGAGCGGAGGAAGATGGATTACGCCGTGCCTTATATCTACAACAAAATTAAAACTAACAAGGCAGGGGTGTGCGTTCCCGGCTCTAAAAGCATTACGGCGCGCGCTCTTTTAATGGCGGCGCTTTCGCAGGGCTCTTCCACGCTGTACGGCGCAGGGCTCTCTGACGACTGCCTCACGTTTATCGACTGCATAAAATCGCTGGGCATAGAGGTGAGCGTAAGCGGCTCTGCCGTCACGGTAGAGGGTTGCGGCGGAGCTTTGCCCGTAAAAAATGGTCGGGTATATGTGGGCAGTGCGGGCACGGCTGCTCGCTTTATTACGGCTGTGCTTGCACTTTCGCAAGGGGAATATACTGTGGACTGTTCTCCGCAGATGAAGTCCCGTCCCATAGACCGTCTTTTAAGGGCGCTTACAGACCTCGGCGCAGAGTTCGACTTCATAGAAAAAGAGTGGTGTTTCCCCTTCAAGGTGCACGGCACAGCCTCCACGGCAGGGCAGGTGACGGTAGACGTGGGCGCAAGCAGTCAGTTTCTCTCCGCCCTGCTAATGGCGGCTCCGCTTGCCCAAAACGGGCTTAAAATCTCTGTGCGCGGCAGTCACGGCATGAAGTACGTCGATATGACGGCAGATATAATGCGGTCGTTCGGGGTAGACGTATCCTCGCGCGGCGGCGTATACGCCGTGCCTGCCTGCGCAAAGTATTCTGCGCGCAGGTACGATATAGAGCCCGATATTTCGGCGGCTTGCTATTTTTACGCCGCAAACCGCATACTTGGCTCCGACATAACGGTCGGGGGAGTGGCAGAGCACAGCGTGCAGGGCGACATAAAGTTTATCGAGCTGATGCGCGGCGGATTCGACGGCGGCGAAGTAGATATGTCCGCCTTTTCAGACCAAGCCCTTACAATGGCGGCAATAGCGCCCTACTTTACAAAACCCACGCGCATATGCGGCGTCGAACACATTCGCGGACAGGAATGTGACAGAATAGCCGCCATAGAGCGCAACCTTAACGCCATGGGGGTGAAGTGCGAAGTTTTCGACGGCGGAATAACGATATGCCCCTCTGCGCCCCGCCCTGCCCGAATAAAGACGTTCGGCGACCACCGCGTCGCCATGAGCTTTGCCATAACGGGGCTTAAAGCCGAAGGCATTGTTATAGAAAACGCCGAAGTCTGCTCTAAAACCTTTCCGCAGTTCTTCACTGTATTAGACGGCGTTGCCGCCGAACTTACAAAATAGTTGTGCATTCTGTCCATATGGGTATGTGCCTATATGGATATTGTCTTATATGCACAAAAATTTTTGTCAGGCGGCGCTGTTTATACACAGTTTAGCTTTAATAACTAATATGCTATTATGGTGATTTATACCTAATTATACGCAAGAGGACTTATTATGACGCTTGAATATTTCAGCGCGTTTTACTTTATATATCCTGCACTGTGCGTGTGTCTGTTTTTTGCGCTGTATTTTATACTGCGCCGCCGAAGCAAGCACACGCAGTACTGGGTGCTGTTCGGTATACTCGCGCTCAACTTCTGCCTGCACTTTTTAAAGCTGGCTTTTTCGCCCTATGTGGAGGAGCTCCCCGATTCCATCCGCAAGGTTACGTTTGAAAATATCTGCGCCGTAAGCACATTGGTGTTCCCGTTCTTCATGCTCTCAAAAAAGGCATATCTTATGGACTATATGTACTATATCGGCGTAATCAGCGGCATTTCCTCTATGTTTGTGCCGCTCAACGTAGTGGGGCTGGGCGTGTTTAATTTCGAAACAATCCGCTTCTACTTATGTCACGGTTCGTTGTGGATATGTCCGCTTCTCATGGTAATATTCGGCGTTCACAAGCTCAATTACCGCCGCATACCCGTAGTTATTCTCATGTATATTGGCTGTCTGTGCCTCATACTTATAAACGAAGTCTTGCTCATGGTTATAGGCTGGGTTCAACCCGATGAGGACTGGGCAGGCACAGCGTGGGAATACTTACTCTCCGCCGAAGAGCGCAACAGCGGCTTTATTTTCGGTCTGCCCGAATCGTTTGAAAAGTTTGGCTCGTTTATACTTGCGCTCGTCCCGTCGTTCTTAAAACCTGGCAGGTATATCGACTACTATATGCCCGTGCTGTGGGAGTTCGTCCCCGTAATTGTTTACGGTCTGCCTGGCGGATTCATAATGTCGCTGTACTGGGAGCGCGGACATGTAAAGGACGACCTTTCACAACTTTCTTCGGCGGCACACAGGCGTGCAAAGCAGATGCGCATACGCCGCAAAAAGAGCGTGTTTTTGCGCCACGAAAGGCGTTTTGTAAAGGCAAAGCGCTGTCGCTATAAAAACGGTAGGTTGGTAAAGCGCAACATTGCAAAAATATAGCGCCGTAAAACAATGTTGCACGGCAGGCGCGCATGTGGTATAATGTTGCAAAATCACAGCCGCAGGGGAGGGTCGGCGCATGACTTTTGACTTAACCAACCCGTACTACTACATGTATCCGCTGTTGGCGGTCGCCTTATTCTTCCTGCTGTACTTTATACTGCGCTTTAAAAGCCAGCGCACGCAGAGCATAGTGCTGTTTGCAATATTGGCTGCAAACTTTGCACTGCACTTTTTAAAACTGCTCTTTCCGCCGTACAGCCAAAAGGACTTTACAGTCGCCATACAGACTATAACTCCCGAAAACGTGTGCGCCATAAACACAATGGCTTTCCCCTTTCTGTTCTTTAAAAAGAAGGGTGTGGCGCGCGACTATATGTTTTATTTAGGCGTAATAAGCGGCATCGGGGCAAGCCTTTTTCCGCAGTCAATCGAATCTGCAAAACCGTTCGACTTCGATGCCATACGCTATTACTTCTGTCACACAACGCTTTGGGCGGTGCCCCTTTTAATGGTAGTTCTGCACCTGCACAGGCTCAACTACCGCCGCATTTGGATGGTGCCCCTTATCTACATGCTCGAACTCGCCGTGATAGTCGTCAACGAAGTCGTGCTCGTCTCGCTCGGATACGACAGCCTTTGGAATATCATGTCGTCAGACCACGGCAACGGAGGTTTGGCGTTCGGCCCGTCCTCCGTGTTAGACGGCACGCTCGCGCTTAAAATTTTGCTCGCCGTCACCCCGGCATGCTTCACGCCCGACGGCACAGGCAGCTACTATGTGCCCGTACTGTGGCAACTGTTCCCGACTTATATATACGGCTGTCCCATAGCCTTCATTATGGCGTTTTATTGGGAGAGGAATAGGTTTATCGGCGACTTAAAGGCAATTTACCGCCGCACTATGTCTAAATTAGTGGTGTATCGCCTTGCGCGCAGAAAGGTAAAATACCGCGCCGCATACCGCACGGCGCATGTGCGCCGCCACAGACGGCGTATGCGCAAAAAGGTAAGTTAATATTGTTGCCGCAGACAAACGACTGCGGCTTTTTGTATGTCTGCGGCGGAAAAAATATCCGCGTTCAATCGCGCATTATATATAATTATAAAGTGGGATATGGGATATCATAAGATTTGCTTATATCTAATATAAATACTTGCGAATTTCAATTTTGCGTATTATGTTTGACAGTCAAATGCCATTTATTTTATAATCACAGTATAATTCCGCAGCGTAAGGCTTGCCTTCCGCAACAAGGGGAGTGTGAGAGAGCCCCCTTTTGGAAAGTCTGATAAAATTTTTTTAAGGAGAATTACATTATGAATCTTCCCGAACAGTTCGGCGCAAACGTATTCAACGACGCCGTACAGAAGGAGAGGCTCCCCAAAGAAGTATACAAGTCGCTGAGGGCGACTATCGAAGCGGGCACTCCGCTCGACGTATCCATTGCAGGCGCCGTTGCCGCAGCCATGAAGGACTGGGCGGTATCAAAGGGCGCAACGCACTACACTCACTGGTTCCAGCCGCTCACTGGCGTCACAGCCGAAAAGCACGACAGTTTTATAGAGCCCGAGGGCGACAAGGTGATAATGCGCCTTACGGGCAAGAGCCTTATAGTGGGCGAACCCGACGCTTCCAGCTTCCCTTCGGGCGGTTCAAGGGCAACATATATGGCGCGCGGCTACACCGCGTGGGACCCCACGTCCCCAGCGTTTGTAAAGGGCACCACGCTTTATATCCCCTCTATATTTGTCTCCTTCACGGGCGAAACGCTCGATAAAAAGGCACCCATTCTTCGCTCTATGAACGCGCTCGATACTCAGGCAAAGAGGATATTAAAACTGTTTGGCATAGAGTGCAAAAAGGTCACCACCACCGTGGGGTCAGAACAGGAATACTTCCTCATCTCGGAAGAGGAGTACAACAGGCGCATAGACTTGCAGATGACGGGCAGAACGCTGTTCGGCGCGCCCGTTCTCCGCGGTCAGGAGCTTGAAGACCACTACTTCGGCACTATAAAGCCGACAGTAGAGGAGTACATGGCAGACCTCGACCAGACTTTATGGTCTTACGGCATCCCCTCTAAAACGAGGCACAACGAGGTTGCCCCCGCACAGCACGAGCTTGCACCCGTATTTTCATCCACCAACGTTGCCATAGACGAAAACATGCTCACTATGGAACTTATGAAAAAGGTTGCCCAAAAGCACGGGCTGGTATGCCTGCTCCACGAAAAGCCTTTCGAGGGCGTAAACGGCTCTGGCAAGCACAACAACTGGTCTATGTCCACCGATACGGGACTCAATCTGCTCGACCCCGGCCCCAAACCCGAAGAAAACACTCTGTTCATGCTTGTGCTCGCCGCAGTTATTAAGGCGGTGGACGAATATCAGGGCATTTTAAGGGCTTCGGTTGCCTCTGCCGGCAACGACCACCGCCTCGGCGCGCACGAAGCTCCCCCTGCAATAATCTCTGTCTACCTCGGCGACCAGCTCGGCGCCCTTGTAGACAGCATCGCAAACAACAAAGATTACGTTCCGTATAAGGCGGAGGAATGTTCTATCGGAGTTCCCGAATCTCCCATATTCCCCAAAGACGCCTCTGACCGAAACAGGACTTCCCCTTTCGCGTTCACTGGCAACAAGTTCGAGTTCAGAATGTCGGGCTCGCAGTTCAACGTAGCCGACCCCAATATCTGCCTCAACACCATAATTGCCCAGACGTTTATGGAGTTTGCCGACGAGCTCGAAGGCAAAAAGGATATAGAAAAGGCGGCAAAAGAGCTTACAAAAAAGACTTTAAAGAAGCACACGAGGATAATATTCAACCTCGACGGCTACGGTCCTGCGTGGGAGCCCGAAGCTGAAAAGCGCGGTCTTTTAAACAACAAAAACACCGCAGACGCCACCATGGTATTCTTCGAGCAGAAGAATATCGACGTATTTGTAAAGCAGGGCGTTTATACCGAGCAAGAGGCTGTCGCACGCGCAATGGTCAGGCTGGAAAACTATGTAAAGATTATCAACATAGAGGCGGTCACCATGCTCAAAATGGCAAAGCAGAACATTATGCCTGCCGTGTCTGATTACGTTGCGGCGCTCTGCTCTAACGTGGCTGCCAAAAAGGCAGTCTGCGAAAAAATTCCCTGCGAGGCGGAAAAGTCGCTCATCACCAAACTTTCCGCCCTCAACGACGAGTTTGCCGCCGCCGTATGCAAGTTGGAAGAACAGCTTGCCAAGATAGACAAAGAGGACGTAAAGGCGGCTTCGCAGACTATGGCTCACGTTATCTTACCGCAAATGGCAGAGGTAAGAAGGATAGGCGATAAAATGGAGGAACTCACCTCCGAGGACTTCTGGCCCTTTCCCTCTTATTCCGAAATCCTTTACAGCGTAAAGTAAAATTATCTTTCACCGCGTGTAAGTGGAGAATAATACAGCCGCGCCGCCCGTACATGGGCGGCGCGGCTAATAAAACGGATAAAATTTTACGTCAAGGCGCTGGTTTCCGTCGAAAGATTGCCCTCGCCGCCGCGTTTTTTGTACTCTATTAGGGGTGCGGAACAGTATAGCGCAGTTTTTTAGTGATTTTGTCTGCCGCGTTTTTTAAGGTAAATAAAGTCTTACTTTTTATTGATTTTACCGCCGCATTTTTTTTGCCTCAGACCGTGCGGCGCGGGCGCACCATACACGCTTACGCTGTCAGATTATGGAAAAAGACGAGGGTTAAAACTATAAGCATGGCTTATACAAGCTATAACATAAACAAACGCAACAGCCCCTCTTGCAGGTAAATATTTACGCTTGACTATGGGGCGTATTTTATATATAATATCATATGAAATAGATTTAAGGCGGAAGGGGTTTACAGCGCCTTTTACGGGTGATATATAGCGTGCGCCGCAGCTGTGTTTGCGGCGTTCGGTCTGTAAACCGCCGCCGTATCGGAGTCATAAATGTTTAAATCTGCAAATGAAAATTCAGTTACTGCCTCGCCGTTAGAGGGCGAGGTAAGAATACCTTCCGGCTGTGCCGTAAGCGGCATTATAGACAGAAGCGGCAAAAAGATGACGGGTGAAAATATAATCCGTTCCATAGCCACCATGCACGACCGTTCCAACGGTCTCGGCGGCGGCTTTGCCGGTTACGGCATTTACCCCGATTATAAAGATTACTACGCCTTCCACCTGTTCTACAACGGGCGCACCGCCAAGAAAGAGACAGAGGAATACCTCGCCGCGCACTTCGAGGTGGCGTATTCCTCCGAAATGAAGACGAGAAAGACCAAGGGCGTGTCGGGCGAACCGCTCATTTTCCGTTACTTTTTATGCCCCCTTTCAAAGCGCCTTGCCAATTCGCTGTTAGACGAGCAGCAATATGTGGTGCGCTGTGTAAACGACATAAACACCAATATAGATGGCGCGTTTGTGTTTTCAAGCGGCAAAGATATGGGCATATTCAAGGGCGTAGGCTTCCCGGAGGACATAGGTAAGTTTTTCCTCTTGGCAGAGGAGTACGAGGGATACATGTGGACGAGTCACGGCAGATATCCCACAAACACCCCCGGCTGGTGGGGCGGCGCGCACCCCTTCGGACTGTTGAGTTATTCCGTCGTGCACAACGGCGAAATCTCCTCTTACGACGCCAACAGAAGATATATCGAAATGTTCGGCTACAAGTGCAATTTGCAGACCGACACCGAGGTTATAACCTATATAATAGACTACCTTTTAAGGGTGAAAAAACTTACGCTTGAAGAGGTTGCAAAGGTAATATCCGCCTCATTCTGGTCGACTATCGACTGCAAGAGCGAGGAGGACAGAAAGCAAGAGATTTTCCTTCGCAAGGCGTTCTCTTCACTGCTGATTACGGGACCTTTTTCTATAATATTCGGCTTCGACGGCGGCATGATGGCATTGAACGACAGGCTCAAACTCCGCTCTATGGTATGCGCCGAAAAGGGTTCGCTGGCGTTCGTATCTTCGGAGGAGTGCGGCATAAGGGTAATTTCGCCCGAAGTCGACAGGATATTTGCGCCCGCGGGCGGACAGCCCGTCATTTACAGACTGGGCGGAGGTGAAAACAAATGAAGGATATGTTTATACCCGCTGAATATGAGGTGGTGCGCAGCAGCGACCTGTGCATAAATTGCAGGGTGTGCGAAAAGCAGTGCGCCAACGAAGTGCACAAGTACGACAGTGACCTCGGCAAAATGACTGCCGACAGCACAAAGTGCGTAAACTGCCACCGCTGTGTGTGCGTCTGCCCCACACATGCGCTTAAAATAGTCAAGAGCGACGCCACATACAAAATAAACTACAACTGGCCCATGCAGGATATAAACGAGGTATTCAGGCAGGCAGGTTCGGGCGGCATATTGCTCTCTTCTATGGGCAACCCCAACGAAAACCCCATATACTTCAACAAAATTTTAGTTAACGCCTCGCAGGTGACCAACCCTCCCATAGACCCCTTGCGCGAGCCTATGGAAACGTGCGTTTACCTCGGCAAAAAGAACGTTGAAATAAAGAGGGACAGCAAGGGCAGGCTCAAAGACACCATGACCCCCCAGCTCAAACTCTCTACGCCGATAATGTTCTCGGCTATGAGCTACGGCTCTATATCATACAATGCGCACGAGGCGCTCGCCCGTGCCGCCGAAGAGTTGGGAATCTACTACAACACCGGCGAGGGCGGACTGCACAAAGACTTCTATAAATACGGCGCCAACACCATTGTGCAGGTTGCGTCGGGCAGGTTCGGCGTGCACCAGAAGTATCTGGAAGCCGGCTCTGCAATTGAGATAAAGATGGGTCAGGGCGCCAAGCCAGGCATAGGCGGACATCTGCCAGGCATGAAGATTTCTGACGAAGTTTCAAAGACTCGTATGATACCCAAGGGAGTGGACGCAATATCCCCTGCGCCCCACCACGACATATACTCCATAGAGGACCTTCGTCAGCTGATATACAGCCTTAAAGAGGCAACGGCAAACACCAAGCCAGTGATTGTAAAGGTTGCGGCGGTGCACAACGTTGCGGCGATAGCTTCGGGCATAGCGCGCAGCGGTGCGGATATAATCGTCATAGACGGTCTCCGCGGCGGCACGGGCGCGGCGCCCACACGTATACGCGACAACGTGGGTATCCCCATAGAGCTCGCCCTTGCGCAGGTAGACGAAAGGTTGAGAAAGGAGGGCATACGTGACGACGTTTCGGTAGTTGTATCGGGCTCTATCCATTCCAGTTCTGACGTAGTAAAGGCAATAGCCCTCGGCGCAGACGCGTGCTATATAGGCACGGCGGCACTGCTCGCCCTCGGCTGTCACCTCTGCCGCAGCTGCCATATGGGCAAGTGTAACTGGGGTATAGCCACGCAGAGACCCGACCTCGTTCAAAGGCTCAACCCCACCGTGGGCAAGGAGCGGCTTGTCAACCTCGTCCACGCATGGACGCACGAAATACAGGAAATGATGGGCGGCATGGGCATAAACTCCATAGAGGCACTCCGCGGCAACAGATTGATGCTGCGCGGAGTAGGTCTTAACGAAACAGAGCTCAGACTTCTCGGCATACACCACGCCGGCGAATCCATGTAACCATGCTTCCCCCGTCAGGGAGCGCGGGGCAGCCATATAAGAGGAATTTATTTGTATGTTGACAAGTATCTGTGGAATCAACTGGGGCGATGAAGGCAAGGGCAGAATGGTAGACCTTCTGTCGCGCGATTACGATATAGTTTGCCGCTATCAGGGCGGCAACAACGCCGGGCACACGGTGGTCAACCCCAGGGGCAAATTTATCTTGAATCTGCTTCCGTCGGGCATATTGCGCGAAGATGTGGTAAACGTGCTCGGCTGTGGAATGGTGATAGACCTTAAACACCTCTGCGGCGAAATAGACAGATTGCGCGAAGGTGGCATCAAAATCACCCCCGATAACCTTAAAATAAGCGATAAAGCAGTCATAACCATGCCCTATAACGTCCTCCAAGACGCAATGGAAGAGGACAGATTGCAAAAGGCGACGGGCAAGCCCTACGGCTCTACCCTCCGCGGAATAGCTCCCGTGTATGCCGATAAATATATGAAGAAGGCATTCCGCATGGGCGAACTTTTAAACCTGCCGCTCATGTTCAAACGCATTCCCGATATAGTGGCGTGGAAGAACCTTGTGGTGACGGCGTACGGCTTCGACCCCGTTACGGCGGAGTCGGTAAAGGACTACCTTTTAACCTACGGCGAGCCGCTCAAAGAATTTGTAATAGATACGGGACTATACCTCGACAAAGCGCATAAAGAGGGCAAAAAAATTATGTTCGAGGCGCAGCTCGGTGCGCTCAGGGATATAGATTACGGCATTGTGCCGTATACTTCGAGCTCGTCCACGATAGCCGCCTATGCGACCATAGGCGCAGGCGTGCCGCACTTAAAGCTCGATAAGTCGATAGGAATCATGAAGGCTTATTCCTCATGTGTGGGCGCAGGACCGTTCACCTGCGAATATTTCGGCGAAAAGGCAGAGCGCCTCCGCGAAGCTGGCGGCGAATACGGCGCAGCCACGGGCAGACCGAGGCGGGTGGGGCCGTTCGACGCGGTCGCCTCGCGCTACGGCATAATGTGCCAGGGCGCAGACGAAATTGCGCTCACCAAGCTCGATGTGCTCGACGACTATAAGGAAATTGAAGTCTGCACCGCCTACGAGCTGAACGGCAAACAGATAACCGACTTCCCCTTCACCGACGTGCTGGACTATTGCAAGCCCGTATTCAAAAAGGTAAAGGGCTGGAACTGCGACATCACGGGGTGCCGTACGAAGAAAGAACTCCCCAAAGAGGCGCTTGCCTACATATCGCTCATCGAAGAGCTGTGCGGCTGTCGCATACGCTATGTTTCGGTGGGTGCGGAGAGGGACGCCTGCATAAAGATGTACTGATATTAAAAAGGTTATAAAATGCAGGGCGGTTTATTTATAACGAGAGGTCTTTACTATGGAAATTAACGTAAACGAACATACGCATTTTGCCGCGCTCAACGAAAAGGTGCGCAACAGCAAGGATAAAGATATAACTATAAACGGCTGTATAGGTCAGCGCTACATAGCCGACGGGCTTTCGGGCAAGCGCATAATAATAAACGGAATTCCAGGCAACGCGCTGGGCGCATACATGAACGGGTGCGAGGTAATCGTGCACGGCAATGCGCAGGACGCCACGGGCGACACCATGAACAGCGGTAAAATCATAATATACGGCAACGCCGGCGACGCCACGGGATACGCCATGCGCGGCGGCAGAATATACGTCAAGGGCAATACGGGCTACCGCGCAGGCATACACATGAAGGCGTATATGGATATGAAACCTGCGGTTGTGGTCGGCGGCAGGGCAGGTTCCTTCCTCGGAGAATATCAGGCTGGCGGAATTATAGTAGTACTCGGTCTGCATACAGACGGCGAACCGATAATAAGCAACTTCTGCGGCACAGGTATGCACGGCGGCACAATGTATATCCGTTGCGACAAGCTCCCCGTCGCCCTGCCCGTGCAGGTGTCGTCAGAGTGCAAAAAGGGCGCAGATATAGCCGAATTATCCGAGCTCGTGCGCGACTGGTGTAACTTCTTCCCTGAATACAACGCCGAAAAACTGCTTGCGCACAACTTCTATGTGCTCACTCCGAACAGCGCAAACCCCTACAAGCAGATGTATACCAATAACTGAACTGCCTAAATTTGCGGGTGCTTTTGCGCGCCCGCAATTTTCAGTCGCCGCAAAATAGCGGTATATTTACTTCCGCCGCGCAGGCGGCGCTAAAAAAACGGAGATAAAAATGCTGAAAAAGTTCTATAAGATGCAGGGCATCGGCAACGACTATATATATTTCGACTGTATGAAGGAGCCGATAGAGGACGCGGGTGCGCTTGCCGTCCGCCTTTCAGACAGGCACTTCGGCATAGGCGGCGACGGCGTAATACTACTTTGTCCCTCAAAAATTGCCGATTGCAGAATGAAGATGTATAACCTCGACGGTTCAGAGGGCAAAATGTGCGGCAACGGCATACGCTGTGTGGGAAAACTTGCGCACGACCTCGGCTACGTCAAAGGCGACGAGGTGAGTATAGAAACGCTTTCGGGCGTTAAAACGCTTAAACTGTATACCGACAGCAACGGGCTCGTATCGTCAGCCAAAGTCGATATGGGCGCACCCGTGCTCGAAGGCAGGCTCATACCCAGTTTAATGCAGGGCGATACGGTGGTAAACGCCCCCATAGAGGTGGACGGCAAGAAGTTCGGCGCCACGCTTGTATCTATGGGCAATCCCCACTGCGTTGTGTTCGAGGACCCCGACAAAGTGGGGCTGGAACACTACGGGCCGCTATTCGAGCGGCACAAGCTCTTTCCTGAACGTATAAACACCGAATTTGTGCGCGTTATAGACCAAAAGAGGCTGAAAATGCGCGTGTGGGAGCGCGGCAGTGGTGAAACGCTCGCCTGCGGCACGGGCGCTTGCGCCTCGGTAGTCGCCGCGGTGCTAAACGGCTACTGCAAAAAGAATACCGAAGTTTCAGTGTTTTTACAGGGCGGTGAACTGCGCATAACCTATACCGACGATACAGTGTACATGGTGGGCGCAGCCAAACTGGTGTTCACGGGCGAAATAGAAGTTTAATATAAAGTTGGGGCAGAGGGCGCAGGTTGCGCCCTCTGCCCCTGCCGCGTATAAAGGTTGTGCTTTAAATTGCGGCGCGGCAAATTAATTTATTTGGTCGGTTTATGCGGTTGATTTAAAGCCGCCATTGTGTTACAATATAAAAGAAAAAAGCGCCCTATGGGGCTGGGAGAAAGGTTTATATGACAAAATATATTTTCGTAACGGGAGGCGTGGTTTCAGGCTTGGGCAAGGGCATCACCGCGGCTTCGCTCGGCAGACTTTTAAAGTGCAGGGGCTATAAGGTGGCTTCGCAGAAGCTCGACCCCTACATAAACATAGACCCGGGCACAATGAGCCCCTATCAGCACGGCGAAGTCTTTGTCACCGACGACGGGGCGGAAACCGACCTCGATTTGGGGCATTACGAAAGATTTATAGACGAAAACCTGAATAAGTACTCCAACCTCACCACGGGCAAGGTATATTGGAATGTTTTAAATAAAGAGCGCAACGGCGAATACCTCGGTCAGACGGTGCAGGTTATACCTCACATCACCGACGAGATAAAGTTCTTTATATATAATGTGGGCAAAACTACGGGCGCGGATGTTGTTATAACCGAAATCGGCGGCACTATCGGCGACATAGAGAGCCAGCCTTTTATCGAGGCGATAAGGCAGGTCGCGCGCGAGGTGGGCAGGTCTAACTGTTGCTTCATACACGTAACCCTCGTGCCCTATATATCGGGCTCGGAAGAGTTCAAGTCCAAACCCACACAGCACTCCGTAAAGGAGCTCCAAGGCATGGGCATATCGCCCGACATAATCATAGCGCGCGTCGATAAGCACATGCCAAAGGACGCGCGCGCGAAAATATCTATGTTCTGCAACGTAAAACCAGAGTGTTGCATAGAAAATTTAACACTCCCTGTGCTCTACCGTGCGCCCGTCATGCTTGAAGAGAGTAACTTTTCGCGCATAGTATGCGAGCGGCTGGAACTCGACCCCCGAGTGATAGACCTGACCGAGTGGAATAAGATGCTCGCACGCATAGACGCGCGCGACAAAGCGGTAAAAATCGCCCTCTGCGGCAAGTACGTGCAATTGCACGACGCATACCTCTCGGTTGCAGAGGCGCTCGCCCACGGCGGCTACGAAAACGCCGCCAAAGTTGAAATCATGTGGGTGGACAGCGAATCTGTCACCGAAGCAAATGTCGCCGAAGTCCTCGGCGGAGCAGACGGCGTTCTGGTGCCTGGGGGATTTGGCAACCGCGGAATAGAGGGCAAGATTATCTGTGCAAAATATGCAAGGGAGAACAACGTGCCCTACCTCGGCATTTGCCTCGGCATGCAGACGGCGGTAGTGGAGTTCGCGCGCAACGTGCTGGGCTACGGCGACGCCAACTCCTCAGAGTTCGCACCCGAAAGCGCTCACTGCGTAATAGACCTCATGCCCGACCAGCACGGCGTAAAGATGGGCGGCACCATGAGGCTGGGCGCATATCCCTGTAAGGTGCTCGGTAAACTGATGAAGAAGGCTTACGGCGCAGACAAAATTTCAGAGCGCCACCGCCATAGATACGAATTTAACAACGACTACCGCCAAGAGATAGAAAAGGCCGGCATGAAGATAGCTGGCACATCTCCCTCGGGGCACCTCGTGGAGGCGGTGGAAGTCCCTGCCAACGACTTCTATGTAGGCGTGCAGTTTCACCCTGAATTCAAGTCGCGTCCCAACAAAGCCCATCCGCTCTTCCGCGATTTTATAGGCGCATCCGTAAAGTATCGCGCCAGAAAAAAGAACAAGTAATCAAGGCATATATGCCGTCAAATTTTTAAATTTCCGCGCCGCGCAAGACTTATATGGCGTTTTTCGGCGCAAAAAGGTGTTATATGAAGTTAAATACCCACTATTCCGATATAAGCGACAGCTATCTCTTTTCTACCATAGCACAAAAGGTTGCGGCATATCAGTCGGCTAATCCCGATAAAAAGGTTCTGCGCTTAGGCATAGGCGACGTAACGCTGCCCCTTGCGCCCGCGGTGATTGCCGCCATGCACTCCGCCGTGGACGAAATGTCGCAAAAGGCTACCTTCCGCGGCTACGGTCCCGAACAGGGCTACGATTTTTTGAGGGATTCAATCAGGGGCTATTATGCCGAAAAGGGGGTTAAGCTCGCCGCAAATGAGGTCTTTGTTTCTGACGGAGCCAAGTCAGACATAGGCAACATTTTAGACCTCTTCGCGCAGGACAATGTCGTGCTCGTTCCCGACCCCGTATATCCCGTGTATGTAGATACCAATGTAATGGCTGGCAGAAAGATAAAGTTTATGAACGCCAACGAGAAGAACGGTTTTCTTCCCATGCCCGACTACTCGGTAAACGCAGACGTGATATACCTCTGCTCGCCCAACAACCCTACGGGCGCGGCGTATTCGCTGTCGCAACTCAAAGAGTGGGTAGACTACGCCAACAAAAAGGGCGCAGTTATTTTATACGATGCCGCCTACGAATGTTTTATATCCGATAGTTCGCTCGCCTCTTCCATATTTTCGGTTGAGGGCGCAAAGACTTGCGCTATCGAGTTCTGCTCTTTCTCTAAAATGGCTGGTTTCACAGGTACACGCTGTGGCTGGACGGTCGTGCCAGAGGAGCTCACTTTTGGCGGCATGTCGCCCAATAAAATGTGGTTGAGAAGGCAGACAACCAAGTTCAACGGCGTGCCCTACATAGTTCAGCGCGGCGCAGAGGCGGTTTTCTCTGCCGAGGGCAGGGCGCAGATTGCGCAGAATATCGGCTACTACAAAAACAACGCAAAGATTATGGCTGACTGCATTAAAAAGTTGGGGATATGGTTCACGGGCGGCGAAAATTCGCCGTACATATGGCTCAAATGCCCTGGCGGTATGAGCAGTTGGCAGTTCTTTGACTACCTGCTTACGGGCGTGCAGGTTGTGGGTACTCCTGGTTCGGGCTTCGGCGTAAACGGCGAGGGCTTTTTCCGCCTCACGGCATTTGGCAGTGAGGAAGTCACGCGCGAGGCAATGTCGCGCATAGAGGCGCTGATTCGCAAGTAATTTCGCGTTCGTCAGAGTATATGTTTGGGCGTTTTTGCGCAAAAGCGTAATAAGGGGTATTTATTGCCGAAGTTAATAGTCGGCGGCGCATAGGCAGAGCAGTAGTTTGCGCATTTGTGTGGGCGTTTGTAATGCATTGCTTTAAAAAATTATTATAAAATCCAAAACTTTGCAGACTGCGCGCCGCAAGGCGCGCATTTTTTAAAACGTGGGCACAACTCTACGTGAGCGGCAATTCTACGTGGGCGGCAACCCTACGTGGGCTACAACCCATGTCGGGGACTAAAAATTTGACAGTGCGGCAAGCCATATAAGATAAGCGGGAGTAACAATATGGAAAAGTTGAGGTTTGAAAGGGGGGCGGGCGTGCTGTGCCACATATCGTCACTGCCAGGCAGGTACGGCATAGGTTCGCTGGGCAAAGAGGCGTATGAATTTGCAGACTTTTTACAGAGGTGCAACATAAAGTATTGGCAGATACTTCCCCTTGTGCAGACGGGCTACGGCGATTCGCCGTACCAGTCGGTGTGCGGCGATTCGGGCAACCCGTACTTTATCGACCTCGTACAGTTACGCGAAATGGGTCTGCTCACGGAAGAAGAGTTGCGCGCGGCAGAGATGCCGTCAGGGTTGACAGACTACGGCGGACTGTACACAAGGCGGTACGCCACGTTAAAAAGCGCTTTTGCGCGGTTCGAAACATCAGACGCAGAGTTTGCGGCGTTTGTAGAGGGCGGCAGGTTTAACGATTACGCGCTGTTTATGTCGCTCAAATCAAAGTTTAGCGGCAGTTTTAACACCTTTCCCAGTGAATATAAATTCAGGCACCCCGAATCGCTTTCGTGGTTTAAGGCAGAGAACATGCAGGAATACCTATTTTGGCAGTTCGTGCAGTTTGTGTTTGAAAGGCAGTGGCAAAAGCTGAAAGCTTACGTAAATAATAAAGGCATAAAAATAATAGGCGATATACCGCTGTATATGGCGTATGATTCTGCCGACTTGTGGGCTCACCCCGAAATCTTCCGCTTGGACGAAGATTTAAATCCCACCGAGGTTGCAGGCGTTCCGCCCGACTACTTCTCTGCCACAGGTCAGCTGTGGGGCAATCCGCTGTATGATTGGCATGCTGTCCGCGCAGAGGGTTACAAGTGGTGGACAGACCGAATAGAGCGTGCACTTGCACTCTATGATATTGTCCGTATCGACCATTTCCGCGGCTTCGACCGCTACTACGCAATCCCTGCGAGTGCGCCCACGGCGCAGTATGGCGAGTGGCGCAACGGCCCTGGCGCAGAACTTTTTTCCGCGGCTGAAAGCAGGCTGGGCAGACTGCCATTTATCGCTGAAGATTTGGGTGTGATAGACGAGGGGGTAGTTGCCCTGCGCGAGGCTACGGGCTTCCCCGGCATGAAGATTATGCTGTTTGCTTTCGATGGCAACGCCCAAAACGAGTACTTGCCAAAGTTCATATCCGAAAATTCCGTCACCTACACGGGTACGCACGATAACGATACCGCCCTCGGCTTTATTCTGGGCATGGACGAAAGGCAGTTTACAGTATTCAAACGCCAGTTGAGCGAGGCGCTGTGGTCAGAGGGCGTTGTATACCCCGTCACATCGCGGCAGTCTGCGGCACTGGCACTGGTAAGGTGCGCGCTGGGCACTAAATCAGATATAGCTGTCGTGCCCATACAGGATATTTTGTCACTCGATAACTCTGCGCGCATGAATACGCCGTCTACTCCTACGGGTAACTGGCAGTTCAGGCTGGATGAAATTCCCTCGGCAAAGGTGGCGGCATGGCTTAAAGCCGCCGTAATTGATACGGGCAGAGGGTGAGTAATTCAGGGATGCTATCGTACATTTTTTGTACGGGAAATATATTTGGATATAATTGCGTTTTTTTAAAGAGTGCAGGTGGGGGGTTGCCCGCGCCGACTTCCCTTTTTTTTTCCAGGAAAGCCTTTTCGTCCCTCTTTTTTTTTTTTTAAGGGTTCCCGTTCTCTCTCCCCCCCCCCCCCCTCCACTTTTCGGTTGTGGGGTAAAATTTTTATACGGTGTGCAAGCAAATTTTTTACATAACGTACAGGCGATTTTTTATGCGGAGTACAGTCAAATTTGTTTAAACAACGTGCAGGCAGATTTTTCTATGCGGAGTACAGACAAATTTTTTTAAACAACGTGCATGCAGATTTTACGCGGTGTGCAGGTAAATTTGTTTAAACAACATGCAGGAAGTTTTTTACGCGGCGGGGGGGGGGGTGTCTGTGTGCCGACGCGGGAGTAGTACTTTTTAT
>CBCPNG010000023.1:0-91386 GCA_965120485.1 uncultured Clostridia bacterium | reverse complement strand
TTTGTGGGGGGGAGGAAATTCAGTTGGTTGAAAACACTTGGAGGGACTTTTTTGGAGGGGCGCCCCCCGTTTTTCCTCCCCCCCGCCGCGTAATTATTACTTTGTATACCGCATTACTCCGTCTGTGTGGAAAAAATGCGCGTGCAGAGCACCGTCATATCGTCATCGGCGGCGCCGCCCGTGCGCTCTATCGCGCCTGCAAGCAGTTTGTCGGCAAAGCTCTGCGGGTTCAGCGGGCGCAGGGGCGATACAAACGCCACAAGCTCTGGCGTGGAGTTAAAGGCGGAGGTTATGCCGTCGCTCATAAATACAAGCATGTCGCCGTCGCATAGCCTTTCACACGCTACGGCAGGCTTCAAGTTGTCTAATATGCCCAGCGGCAAGCTTTCGCTCTCTAATACCTTTACCTCACTGCCGCGCACTATAAGCGCCGCAGGCGAACCAGCCTTTATAAACTCCGCCTCGCCTGTGTTCAGGTCTACCGAGCACACGTCTATGCAGGCAAAGCGCTCTTCGCGCGAGAAAGAGATAAGTTTGTTTATTGTGGCAAGCACGGTGCCCCTCGGCATTTCTGCCCTGTAAAACGCCTCTATCAGCGAGATGGTGGCGGTGGACACCCTGCGCGCGTATTCGCCGCTGCCCATACCGTCTGAAAGCGCCATTAAAAAGCGGTGCTCGTTTATGCGCATGACCGAGTGGGTGTCGCCAGAGGCGCGCTCGCCGCTCTTTCTCGCCGCCGCAATTCCGAACGCCGCATCGTACTTCGGCGGTCGGCACAGCACCATGCACCGCTTTTGTCCGTCGTACTCTATCTTGTCTTTTAAGGTGTAGTTTTCGCCCGTTGCGGCAAAAACGGCGGCATATATGGCTTTTATATCTGCGTTGCCGATGATTACGGCGTAAATGTCGCCGTCCTCTTCAACATAGGTCTCGGGGCAGGTAATTCCGTGCACTGCAAGCTGTGTTTTTACTGCAAGCGCCGCCGCTCCGCCGCCGCTGTGCCGCCTGCATTGCTCGGCGGCACACTTTTTAATCACATAGCTCACGCCCTGCGCCTGGTCGGCAAGCAATTTTTTGCCTGCGCGCGTGTTCTCGAACTCGGTCATATACCTGCGGTATTCGGCTATCATGCCGTTGAGCGCGCCTATCAGCTCTGACGGGTGCACACAGTTTTTGGTGACAGAAGGGGGCAGGTCTATGAGGTTTACCTTGCCCTTTGCCGTACCCGATTCCACCAGCAGGGAAATTCCTGCGTAAACATCGCTTGCCTCGCATATTTTGCGGCGTTCGCACCGCTTACAGCAGTTTTCTTTCACCTCGAAGAACACCCTCCGCTTAGCCTGCGCCTCGCCGTTGCCGTCGTCCATACTTTCAAAGGCGTTCTGTATCTCGCGGAATACCTCGGCAATTTTAAACAGCTTCTCGCCCGTGCGCTCGCGCTCTCTGTCCACCGCCGTGCCGTCAAGCACCTTTTTTATGTTGAGGGCGTCTTTAAGCTTGCGCAAAAACGCATCCGAGGGTATGGCGGCAAGTACACAGCACAGCACAATGACGACCGACCGTATGGCGGTCAGAGCTGTACTCTGTAAAAAATACCCTGCCGAGTAGGCGTACAGGCAGCTTGCAGCGCACACAAAGGCGCAGGGGGCAAATTTCCCTGCGCGCACGAACACCAGCCCCAGCGCGCAAATCACCATATAAGCCGTGACGGGGACAATTTCTATGGCGCATATTGCAGGGGCAATGCCTATTATCATGCCGCATATAACGGCAGAGGGGGAGGCGCAGAACCGCACGCAAACGGCACAGGCAAACGCCGCAAACGCAAAGTAGGTGAACTCTCCCACAAGATTTATTGCGCCCAAACCTGCCGCGGCAAACATGGCGGCGAGGCACAAGAGCTCGTCCTCTTTCAAAAGACAGCGCCCCAGCCTGAACATGCAGGCGTAGACCGCCCTGTATTCAAACATAAAAAACAGAAGCAAAAGGGCGCACATTATGCCGCGTACGGCATACGGCGAGCTTATAAAGCTGAGCACGGCGGGCGTAGGGGCTTCTGACAGCAGAAAAAAGGGAACAAGTGCAATGCAGAAATACGCAATTGCTTCCGCACGCATTTTTTTGCCCGTCTTGCGGTAAATTGCCGCAATGGCGACAGGCACCGCGCCCTCGAACAGCGCGCAGACAAATGCTGTGAGGTTGAGGTGTACAGCCGAACTTGCTATGTATATCAGCGGCGCGGCAATAAGGTTTCCGCCGCAAATTGCAAGCGAAAAGCACAATCCTGCCGCAAGCGGCGTGCCGTTTACCGCCGCATTCAAAAATACGCACGCCGTAGCGTATACGGCATACAGCGTAGCGCTTCTGGCGTTTATTTTAACATGCATATGCCGATTATAACCTGCCGCCGCACAAAAATTCAGGCTTTTCAGGGCGAAATTTGTTATATAATAATATATGCCCGTCGGCGCATATGTGGCAGGCAATTTGCGTTTTGGTATAGGTGGGGGGGGGTATAAAAAAAGACGGCATGCGCCGTCCCTTTCACATTTGCCGCAATTCGCGGACAAAATTTTTTAAATATGACTGTTCCACAGTTTCGCTGAATTTGAGCGTCCAGCGTTCCCAATTCCCGAATACGCCGCTCACTTCAAAGTGTCCCATGCCGTCGCTTACAAATTTTATAAAATTGTCGTCGGGCTCGTAGCCGTGCAAGCCCGTCTCGCCCTCGCGCAGGGTGGCGTACAGTTCTTCGAGTTCTGTGACAAATTGTGCAAAAAACTCTCTGTCACATTAAAACGATACCGCTCCCGAAAATCGCTTCCCCTGCACGCCGAGCAGTACCATTCTGTTTTTATAGTTAATTTCCGCTGTAATTTCGGGGCTTTTAAGTGTTGCCAATTTTTCTCCTTTTTTAATTCGCGAATATATGCGTGCAACCAGCCAAATGTTGCCGTTGCGGCTATTTGTTTCCCGTAAGCCAGACCATTAAAACGGCTATATCCGCAGGGTTTACGCCGGGTATGCGCGAAGCTTGCCCCAAAGAGGCTGGCTTTATCTTGTTCAGTTTTTCGCGCGCTTCCAGCCGCAAGCCCTCTATCTTTGTATAATCTGTATCCTGCGGCAGTTTTTTCTCTTCAAGTTTTTTGGTGCGCTCTATCTGCGCCAGTCCCTTTTCAAGGTAGCCCTTATACCTCACAAATATCTCAGCCGACTGCGCCGCGCTCTCCTCTACGCCCACAAGTATGCCCAATCTATCTCGCAATGCGCCAAGCGGAACGCCACGCCTTATCAGGTCGGCTCCGCTCAATGCCCTCTCCGCGGACAGAAAGCCGAAGTCGCTTAAAATTCCCTCTGTTTTTTCGGGCGGAAAGCTCTCTTCAAGCGCTTCGAGCGCCTTTTCATATTCCTTTTTTCGCCTTTTGTAGCGCTTATATCGGTCGGCTTTCACAAGTCCGCAGGCATACCCCTTTTCGGTGAGGCGGAAGTCGGCGTTGTCCTGCCGTATCTGCAATCGGTGTTCGGCGCGCGAGGTCATCATTCTGTACGGCTCGTCTGTGCCCTTTGTCACCAAATCGTCTATAAGCACGCCGATATATGCCTCGTCGCGCCCCAATATCAGCGGCGGCATGCCGCGGATTTTAAGGCTGGCGTTCAGCCCTGCCATAAGCCCCTGTGCCGCCGCCTCTTCATAGCCCGATGTGCCGTTAATCTGCCCTGCCGTGTACAGCCCTTCAACCTTTTTAAACTCCAACGTGGGGTATACGTCAAGCGTGTCGATACAGTCGTATTCTATTGCGTAGGCATAGCGCATTATTTCGCAGTTTTCCAGTCCGACTACGGTGCGGTACATTTGCCGCTGTATGTCGTGCGGCAGGGAGGAGGACATGCCCTGCACGTAAACTTCGGTGGTGTCGCGCCCTTCGGGCTCTAAAAACAGTTGGTGGCGCTCCTTGTCTTTAAAGCGCACCACTTTTGTCTCTACCGAGGGGCAGTAGCGCGGCCCTGCGGAGAGAATGGAGCCGTTATACAGCGGCGAGCGGTTGAGGTTGGAAAGAATTAATTCGTGCGTGTCTGTGTTGGTATAAGTCAGGTAGCAGGGCGCGGCGTTTTTAATGTGCCCTTTCGTCATGTACGAAAAGGGAGTTATGCCCTCGTCGCCGTCCTGCCTTTCGCAGGCGGAGAAGTTTACCGTTCTGCCGTCTACGCGGGCGGGCGTTCCCGTCTTGAAGCGGCGCACTTTAAAGCCCAGCTCTATCAGATTTTTTGTGAGCGCGGAAGAGGGGGCAAATCCATTGGGGCCGCTCTTTGCGCGAACTTCACCCGTCACCGTTTCGGCGTTGAGGTAGACGCCCGTGGCAAGTATTGCCGCCCTGCAATAAAAAATGCCGCCGTAGGTCGTCTTAACGCCCGTAACCTTGCCGTCCTCTGTCAATATTTCGGCGGCTTCGCCCTGTACTATGCGCAAATTATCGGTGTTTTCCAGCGTCCTTTTCATCTCGGTGTGGTAGGCGTATTTGTCGCACTGACAGCGCAGCGACTGCACCGCCGCGCCCTTGCCTGTGTTCAGCATGCGTATTTGGAGGGCAGTTTTGTCGGCGTTTATGCCCATCTGTCCGCCAAGCGCGTCTATCTCGCGCACAAGGTGTCCCTTGGCTGTGCCGCCTACGGAGGGGTTGCACGCCATAAAGGCGACGCTGTCTAAATTCAGAGTCAGCATCACCGTTTTAAGTCCCGTGCGTGCGCATGCCAGCGCCGCTTCGCACCCTGCGTGCCCTGCGCCTGCCACAACTACGTCGAATTTTCCTTCGCTGAAAGTGTCCATACCGTATTGCCGTGCGTTAAAATATTGTAAACGCCGCGAAAGTCCGCACGGCTCTTTCGCGGCGTTAATTTTTACCATATAAAGGGGGCAATTGCCGCATTGCGCACCGTTTTAAGGCACGCCGCGCAAGCTTGCGGTCACTTTTTAAGAATTATGTTCTTTATGTCGTCTACATCTTTGGCAATCTTGTCGTTTATCCTGCACATCTCTTCCACCTTGTCGCGCGAATAGAGCACGGTGGTGTGGTCTCTGCCGCCGAGCTCCTTGCCTATGGATACGAGGGGAAGGGAGAGCAGTTCGCACATGAGGTAACAACATATCTGACGGGGCAGTACCACATCCTTTTTCTTGCTCTTGCCAGTCATGTCTGCCCTGGTCACGTGGTAGAACGAAGTCACCGCCGAAATCACCGTATTTGCCGTAATCTCTTCCTTGCCGCTTTCAGATACCGCCTCGTTCAACGCACTGCGCGCAAGCGGTATGCTGATAGGCTCTTCGTGCAATTTAGAGGCGAATATCACTTTGGTGAGCCTGCCTTCGAGCGTTCGCACGTCGTCGCCGCTGTCCTGCGCAAGGAATGTTAGCACCTCGTCGGGCACAATGCACTTCTTTTCAAACGCCTTGCGCTTTAAAATGGCTATTTTAGTTTCAAAATCGGGCGGCAGAATGTCAAACAGCAGTCCGCCTGAAAAGCGCGTTTTAAGTCTTTCTTCGAGTGCCGCAAGTTCCTTGGGCGAGTGGTCTGAAGATATTACTATCTGTTTGCCCTTGGTTACCAGCTCGTTGAAGGTGTGGAAGAACTCTTCCTGCACCGCCTTCTTGTTCTCTATAAACTGTATGTCGTCTATAATCAGCACGTCAGCGTTGCGGTAGTGCTGGCGCAGTTTGTTGCTCTTGCCGCGCGTGTCAGGACCGCGGCTGGCGAACATTGTGTCTATAATCTCGTTGATAAATTGTTCGCAGGTTATATAAATAACTTTAAGGTATGGCTTTTCGCGCACGATTTTGTTGGCAATTGCCTGCATAAGGTGAGTCTTGCCAAGTCCTGTACCGCCGTATATAAACAGAGGGTTATACGTGCCCGCAGGGTCGTTCGCCACAGATTGCGCCGCGGCATACACATACTCGTTGCTAGGCCCCACCACATAGCTCTCGAAAGTAAATTTGGGGTCTAAATTTTCGGGCGCGCTTACCGTCTGTTCCTTTTCGGGGGCGTTGTAAGAGTACTCGTCGCTGCCCTCTACTTTAAGGCGGAAGTCTGTTATGCCCACGTTTGCCTCGGCAATAGCCTCGCGCATTTTATCTGCAAGGGTGCCCGTTATATACTTGGCAAAGCTCTCTGTGGGTGCTTGCAGCACTATGTACCTTCCGTCTATGTCTATGGGTACAAGTTTATCAATGAACGTGTTGTAGTTGATGTAAGACACGTGCTCGCGCATCTTCTCCTTGATGGGGTTGTATAAAAAATCGAAGTTTCCCTTGGGCGCCATAATTTTCCTTTGAATTTCCTGAACGATTTGGTATAATAATCAGTGGGGGAATACCCCCTCGTTTTCTATAAAGTATACTACAACTCGACAGCAAAATAAAGTGTTTTGGCGAAAAAATGCACATAAAAAATTTGAGGTTAAAAAATTTCAGAAATTATGAGGACGAGCAGTTCGACTTTTCGGCAGGGCTCAACGTGCTGTACGGCAGGAACGCGCAGGGCAAGACCAACTGCGCCGAAGCGGTGTTCTATCTGTGCACGGGCGTATCTCCGCGCGCACGCAGGGAACGCCAGCTCATACGCCACGGCGAAAGCTGTGCCGAAATATCTGCGCAAGCCGTCGGCAGGTACGGCGACGTGGAAATAGGTGCGCGCATACTTGAAAACGGGCGCGAGGTGCGCGTAAACGGCAACAAAATATCGCGCAACGCCGACCTCTTGGGCAATATTTACAGCGTGTTCTTTTCCCCTTCCGAACTCCGCCTCATACAGGACGGACCCGACGAGCGCAGACGCTTTTTGAATATATCTATATCACAGCTTTCAAGGAGTTACTACACCGCGCTCTCGCGCTATAACAAGATATTGGAACAGCGCAACAATCTTTTAAAGGACAGGGACGCGTCTTTAATACTCGACACCCTGCCCGTGTGGGACGAGCAGTTTGCCGCATACGCCGCGGTGGTGGGCAGGCACAGGGCGGAATTTATCGACGGGCTGTCGCCCATGGCACAGCGCGAACATCTGAAACTTACCGACGGCGCAGAGGTTCTCGAAGTGCGCCAGACGCGCTCTTACGAGGGCGGCGAGGAAGAGGTAAAGGGGCGCATATATGACGAACTTACCGCAAATTACGAGCGCGATATACGCCTCGGCTATACCTCTTGCGGTCCGCACCGCGACGATTTGGAAATAACCATAAATGGCCGCGACGCAAAAAATTTTGCCTCGCAGGGGCAGACTCGCACTGCCGCGCTCTCTTTAAAGCTTGCCGAAACGGAGATTTTTAAAGAGCGTTCGGGCGAGTACCCTGTTTTAATTCTTGACGACGTGATGAGCGAGCTCGACCTTCCCAGGCGCAAAAAGCTTGTAGAGCGCATGCATGACATGCAAGCCATACTCACCTGCACCCATGCAGAGCGCGCATTGTACGGCAGGCAATCGGTAAAAATAAGGATAGAGGGGGGTAAAATAAAGAGATGAGGGCAGATTTACACATTCACTCGCATTATTCAGACGGACTGCTTACCCCCGAAGATATAGCGCGGATGTGCAAAAAGAACGGCGTAGGGCTTGCCGCGCTCACCGACCATGACAACATGAACGGCTGTGCGGAATTTGCCGCGGCATGCAGAAGGGAGGGCGTAAAGTGCGTGCATGGGCTGGAAATTTCGGCGTACACCACGGTAAAGGTGCACATTTTGGGCTACGGGTTGGACGGAGGTTGCGCGGCGTACAAAAAATTTTCTGACTTCGTTTGCGAGGGCGCGCTTAACCGCACCGAAGATATTCTCTCAAAACTTAAAAGGCGAGGCATAAATCTCTCCTTTGCCGACGTCGTGCGCGAGCGCAGGTGCGCCAGCTCGCCCATGCATACCATGTATATAGCACGCGCCGCCGCGCGCAAGGGTTACTCGCCCTCTCCCGGGGCGTTCTATGCAGAGATGATTGCCTACGGGCGCCCTGCCTATTCAGACGTGGGCAGACCCTCTCCCGAATACGCCTTAGAGGTTATTGCGCAGTGTGGCGGAGTGTCTTCGCTCGCCCACCCCGGACGGGTCACCCTGCCAAGGGAAGAGCTGCGCCGCCTTATAGAGCGCCTGAAAGATTGCGGACTATGCGGCATAGAAGCCGTTTATTCTGGGCATACTGTGGAAGAGACGGCATACTTTAAGGAGGTCGCCGCGCAGTTATCGCTGCTCGTCACGGGCGGCTCTGATACGCACTATTCCGAGGGCAACAGGCGTGTGGGTTCGCCGGAATTTTATCCGTCGGAGGAGTTGCTTGCGGCGCTTAATATACGGTGAAGGCAATATTCAAAAAAGTACTTGCTCTGTTTGCGGTGTCCGCGCTCGTTGCGGGCACTATATTTTTGCCTGCCTTTGCGCGCAGGGTGCCTTCGGGTGTGCGGGTGTTGGGCACGGAGGTGGGCGGAATGACATTTTCGCAGGCGGCGCACACCGTGCGCGGCGAAATTGTGCGCGACCTCAAAGGCAGGGAGCTCACTGTGCTTTCAGAGTGTAACAGTTATTCCTTTTCATACCCTGAAATCGGCTTTACAGACAATCTGCAACAGGTGCTTGCAGGTGCGGTAAAGGGGGGCGAATATACGCTGAACATACGCTGTCACCTCAACGGGCTTGAAAGTATTGTTTCGGGTATATGTGCCGCCGAATATGTTGAAGTCCGTGAGCCTGAGGTGCTGTTTAATGCCGATGAGGGCGAGCCGTTTGAATACCGCGCAGGGCGTGTCGGCATTGTTGCCGACGAAAAAAAGCTTGCCGAAAATATCCGCAGGGCGCTCGCTGACCGCCGCTATGGCGGTGAATTCGACGCGGTACACCTGCCGCTTAAAAAGATATTGCCCGAAACTTCTGCGGAAGAGCTTAAAGAGCGCACCGCGCGCCTTTCGGCGTACACCACCTACTTCGACGGCGAAAACCTTCCGCGCTCCCACAATATACGCCTTGCCGGGCGAGAGATAAGCGGCAGTATCGTTGCCGCAGGTGAGGAATTTTCTTTCAATGACTGCGTAGGCGAGCGCACCGAAGAGCGCGGATTTCAGCGCGCCAAAGTAATATTGAACGGCGAATATACTTATGGCACGGGCGGCGGAGTGTGCCAGATGAGCACCACGCTGTACAACGCCGCACTGCTTGCAGGCTTTTCCGTCACCGAATATCATCCGCACAGCCTTGCTGTGGGCTACGTTTCACCCTCGCGCGACGCCATGGTCAGCGGCACAAAGTGCGATTTAAAGTTTGTAAATACAACCAAATGCACCGCATATATCCGCGTATTAACGGGCAAAAACTATGTCCGTTGCGAAATTTACGGTTATGACGACGGCTCGGAGTATTCGCTCTCTTCAAAGGTGTGTTCGTGGGGAGAGGACGGAATGCGCAGCGAGGCATACATCACCGTGACGCGCGGCGGCAAGCGCACAACTAAACTTCTGCGCAGGGACAGATATCTTCCTGCGCCGCCCGCCTCGCAGGAAGAGCCTTCGGAGGTGCAATCGGACGGGCAGGAGGAGCCTTCGGAAGTGCAGGAAGAGCCGCCTGCCGCATAGTTGCGGCATGGTAAGCGGCGGTAAAAAATATTGTGCAATTTTATTGTAATTTTGCGCCGTCTGTGTTATAATCGTATAGTGATTGTGTTATAATCGAATAGTGATTTAGTCGCGCACGCCCGCGAGGCGCGCCGCAGGGGTGAGTTATGGGGAGGACGTATATAAAAAGTCTGTACGGGGGCTGTGCCGCCGACGGTCAGACTGTCGAAGTCTGCGGCTGGGCGCGCTCTGTGCGCGACGGCAAAAACGTCGCCTTTTTTGAACTCAACGACGGCTCCTGCCAGAAGAACTGTCAGGTAGTGGCGGACAGGTCGGCGATAGCAAACTATCAAGACGCCGTCCGTTGCGGCGTGGGCGCGGCGCTCAGGGTGCGCGGCAAGGTGGCGCTCACTCCGCAGATGCGCCAGCCCTTTGAACTGCACGCCGAAGAGATTGTAATCGAGGGCGTTTCGCCGCCCGAATATCCGTTGCAGAAAAAGTTCCATTCGGCAGAGTTTTTGCGTGGCATTGCCCACCTGCGCCCCCGTACCAATCTTTTCGGCGCAGTTTTCCGCGTGCGTTCGCAGGCGGCGTTCGCCATACACAGGTTTTTTAACGAGCGCGGCTTTATATATGTGCACACGCCCATAATTACAGGTTCTGACTGCGAGGGGGCGGGCGCAATGTTCAGGGTTACCACCCTGCCTGCTGGCGAAACCGACTTTTTTAAAGATTTTTTCGGCAAGAGGGCTGCGCTCACCGTGTCGGGTCAGCTCGACGCAGAGGCGTTCGCCATGGCGTTTTCCAATGTATACACGTTCGGACCCACTTTCCGTGCCGAAAATTCCAACACCGCGCGCCACGCCGCCGAGTTCTGGATGATTGAGCCCGAAATGGCGTTTTGTGACCTTTCAGGCGACATGGACGTTGCCGAGGCAATGGTATCTTATGTGGCAAAGCATGTGCGCGAAACTTGCAGTCAGGAGATTGAATTTCTCTCCGAGAGAGTGTGCCAAGGTCTCTCCGCGCGCTACGAAGCTTTACAGGCAGGCGGTTTTGTACGCCTTTCATATACAAAGGCGGTAGAAATTTTACAGGACGCCGTAAAGTCGGGGCACAAGTTCGAGTTCGCCGTAGAGTGGGGGTGCGACCTTCAAAGCGAGCACGAAAGGTATCTTACCGAAACGGTTTTTAAAAAGCCGCTGTTTCTCACCGACTACCCCAAGGACATAAAGGCTTTCTACATGCGCCTCAACGACGACGGAAAGACTGTTGCGGCTGTCGACCTTCTTGTGCCTGGCATAGGCGAACTAATCGGCGGCAGTCAGAGGGAGGAGCGCCCCGATGTGCTCGTCCGCCGCATGAAAGAGTGCGGTTTAAATGTTGACGACTACAAATATTACACCGACCTGCGAAGGTACGGCGGCTGTGTTCACTCAGGCTTCGGACTGGGCTTTGAACGCCTTATAATGTGCCTTACAGGTGTTTCAAACATACGCGACGTAATACCGTTCCCGCGCACCGTGGGGAATCTCGAATATTAAAGGTTTGCCGCTGACCGGGTTGCAGTAATTCTCTGCAAAAGCGGCAACGCTCTGCAAACATTGCACCCTATTATTGTTGCCCCGTGTATATTCCGTGGGGAAGGGAGTTTTTATGGTTAAAATCATAGTAGACGCCATGGGAGGCGACAATGCCCCCGTGGCCATCGTTCAGGGCGCGGTAAATGCGCTTGAAAGGGACGCGGATATAAGCCTTATACTTGCAGGCAGGCGCGAAGATATAGAGGCAGAGCTTTCAAAACTTACATACGATAAATCGCGTGTGGAGATTATGGACTGCCGTGACGTGATAGATATGAACGATATTCCCACCGAAGCCATTCGCAAGAGGGACTCCTCGCTGGTCAGGGCGTACAGGGCGCTAAAAGAGGACGACGGCATAGCCGCTTTGGTCACGGCAGGCTCTACGGGCGCGGCGATAGTGGGCGGACAGCTGCTTTTAGGCAGAATACGCGGCATAAAGCGCCCTGCGCTCTGCCCTGCCATACCCAATGTGCGCGGCGGCTATACTCTGTTGTGCGACTGCGGCGCAAACGCCGAGTGCAAGCCTTCCATGCTCTGCCAGTTCGCCGTGCTCGCCTCGGCATATGCCCAAGCCGCCTTCGGAGTTAAAAACCCCAAGGTGGGGCTTATCAATAACGGAACCGAAGAGCACAAGGGCGACCCCCTGCGCCAGGAGACTTATAAACTTTTAAGCAGAATGGACGTAATAAACTTCGGCGGCAATATAGAGGGGCGCGATATAATGCTGGGCGACGCAGACGTAGCCGTGAGCGACGGCTTTTCTGGCAATGTTGCCCTTAAATCTATGGAGGGATGCGGCAAACTGATACTCGGTATGCTCAAAAAGGAGGCTAAAAGCTCGCTCCGCTCTAAAATAGGTACGCTGTTTCTGATGAAGGGCTTAAAGCGCATGAGGGATTCGCTCGACTTCGAGGCGGTGGGCGGCGCACTTCTGCTGGGGGTAAAAAAGGTGGTTATAAAGAGCCACGGCTCATCCAAGGCGTGCACAATAACGGCTTCCGTTTTAAATGCCGCAGGCGCATACCGCGGCAACCTTATAGGCAAGGTGGAGGAACTTCTCTCCGCTGTGGACTGGGACAACCTCACGCCTAAGGAAGAGGAATAAATGGCTCACGATTTAATCTCCCTGCAACAGCGGCTGGGCTATTCGTTTAAAGATAGTTCACTGCTTTTAAGGGCTCTCACCCATTCTTCGGCGTCTGCCGAAAATAACGAACAGCTGGAATTTTTAGGCGACTCGGTAATCCAGCTCGCAGTCACCGCTTTTTTGTACGGGCATGGAGGCGACGAGGGCGACATGACGGAACGCCGCCAGCGGCTGGTATCGCACATACCGCTTAAAAGCGTGGCAAAGGAGCTGGGTCTGCCCGATTTTATGATAAAGGCAAACGGTGATATTGGCAAAAAGGCTTACTCCTCCGTGTACGAGGCTGTGGCAGGCGCAATCTTTTCAGACGGCGGCTATGCCGCCGCAGAACAGTTTGTGCGGCGCACTCTGTTAAAGGCGCAGGCGGCGGCGCCCAGAAATTTTAAGGGCGAGTTGCAAGAGCTTTTGCAGGCAAGGCGCGGCTCTCTGCCGGAGTATGTAACCGTGCAGACGGGCGGAACTTCCAACGCCCCCGGCTTTACCTGCACGCTCACCGCAGGCGGTATGACGTTCACGGGGTTTGGCGGCAGCAAAGCCGAGGCGGAAAAGCGCGCGGCGGAGGCGGCGCTGGCGCGGCTGTAAGCGCGGACGTTTATAAAAAATTAGCAGTAAAGTAAATTTAGCAGAAAAATTGTCAAGGATTTTTTATGGTAACATTCAAACAAATCGAACTCGTCGGATTCAAATCCTTCGCAGATAAAACGACAATACCGCTCACCGACGGCGTAACCTGCATAGTCGGCCCCAACGGATGCGGCAAGTCGAACGTTGCAGACTCCATACGCTGGGTTCTTGGCGAGCAGTCGGCAAAGGTGATGCGCGGCACACAGATGCTCGACGTCATTTTCAACGGCACCGAAAGGCGCCGCCCCACGTCGTTCTGCGAGGTAACGCTCTCGTTCGACAACACCTCGCGTATATTCGACATCGACCTTGACGAAGTGGAAATGACGAGGCGGCTGTACAGGGACGGGACGAGCGAATACCTATTAAACCGCCAGCCCTCGCGCATGAAGGTGCTTACAGGGTTGCTGCACGGCGCAGGCGCGGCAAAAGAGGGCTACTCCATAATAGGGCAGGGGCGAATAGAGACGATAATGAACGCCAAGCCCGAGGACAGGCGTTCTATCTTTGAAGAGGCGACAGGCATTTCGATTTACAAAGAGCGCAAGGCGGACGCCGAGCGCAAACTCAGCTCGGCGCGCGATAATCTGTATGTATTTTTACAGCGCATGCACGAGGTAGAGCGCCAGCTCGCTCCCGCAGAAAAGGCGGCGGCAAGCGCCATTAAGTTTGAAGAGCTGTACGCCAATCTTCGTGAAATTGAGATTAACTACTACATATACCAGCACGATACCAGTGCTGACCGCAAAAAGACGATTAACGATAAAATAGAGGCGTTTTCGGAAGAGATTTCTACGCTCACCTCCCGTTCGGAAGAGATTTTGCGCGAATACGAGGATTGCCGCGACGGGGTTGCAAGCGCCGATACAGAGCTTGCCGAACTCAACGAGCGGCTTTTAAGGTATACCGTAGGTATACAGAAGAAGACGGGCGAGGGCGAGGTGTTGCAGGAAAAGGCAAACTCCGTGCGCGAAAAGCTTCGCACGGCGCAGGACGACGTAACCTTTTCATCCCAGCGCATAGACGAGATAGAGCGCGAACTGCGCAGAACGGAAAGTTATGCAGGCATCAACCGCGAAAGGGTGGAAAAACTTGCCAAAACTCTTGAAGCCGCGCAGGCAGACGCCGACGAAATAGCGCGCGAGATAGGCAAGTACGAGGCGATGAACGATGAAAACCGCAAGAAGGTCATGGAGACCTTTCGCGACCTTTCAGACCTCAACAAAGACATGGGCTCGATAGAGGCAGGGCGCGAACTTTTAAGCGAACGCCTCGCCGAGGTGCAGTCCACCATAGGCGAAATTACGGCTCTGCGCGCAGGCTATAAAAAAGAGTATGACGAGTGCGTTAAAAAGCACGGCGAAATATCGCAGTTCATAGCCGGCGAAAACGACGCGTTAGACAGCGCTTCAAAGGCTGTTGCCGACTGCGAAGAGGCAGTTTCTTCCGCAGTGCGCAGGGCGTACGACGCCCGCTCGCAGGCAGACAGCTTGAAGGACAGCCTTGCCACCGTAATGGCTCTGCGCGATAGGTTCGACGGCTACATATACTCCGTAAAGAAGCTGATGAGCGAGGCGAAGAACAACGCAGATGTATCCTCTAAAATACAGGGACTGATAGCCGACATTGTTACCACATCGGGCGATTACGAGGTCGCCATAGAGACGGCGTTCGGCGGCGCAATGCAGAACGTAGTCACAGGCACGCGCGACGATGCGAAGTTCCTCATCGAATACTTAAAGCGCACGCGCGGCGGTCAGGTCACGTTCCTGCCCGTAGAGGCGTTGCGCCCCCGTCCAGAAAACTCTGAAATCCGCACCGCCGTCAAAGATAAGGGCGCAATAGGCTTCGCCGTAGACCTTGTGCAGTACGATAAAAAGTTCGATAACGTTATAAGGTATCTGCTCGGCAACACCCTCGTGTGCGACAATATAGAGAGCGCAACGCAGATAGCGCGCAGATATCCGCGCTCTTTCAAGATAGTTACCTTGGACGGCGACGTAATAAACACCTCTGGCTCGATGACGGGCGGCTCGCGCCGCGACAACGCAGGCAACATGCTCGCCAACGAGCGCAGAATTAAAGAGATAGAGGACGAAATCGCCAAGCGGCAGGATATTCTCCGCCGCGCAAACGCGCAGAGGGAGTCGGGCGAAAAGGAACTCGCCGTAAAGCGCGCCGAGTTGGAACAGCTCCGCGAGCGCTGTCAGTCCTCGCGCGAAGAGCTCGCCGCAAACGAACAGCTCGGCGAAAACCTTTTAAGGCAGATTTCCTCGGAAGAGAGCAGGCTGACTGTGTTTATGCAGACCGCCGATATGATAAAATCGAGGCTTGCCGAACTTGACGACAGATACCGCGATACCTCGCAGGGCGCAACCAACCTCTCTACGCAGTCGAGCGAGGCGTCCTCTGCAATGGAGAATATATCCACGCGCTACGACGAACTTGTAGAACAGCGCGCGCAGAAGGCGGAAGAGATAAACGCCGCAAAGGTAGAGATGGCGTCTTTGCAGGCAGGCTTAAAGAACGGCGACGAAAACATAGAGCGCCTTAAAGGCGAAAAGGAAGAGCTCATTGCTAAAATAGCACGCACGCGCGCCGCTATTCCCGATATCGAGCACGAACTCGAAGAGCTCAACCGCCAGGCAGAGCACTCCGCGCTCACCAAGGAAGAGCAGGCCGTCGTTGCCGATATTCGTGAGCGCATAGACCAGATTACCAAAAATAAGATGGTGTTTAACGAGCGCATAAAGCAGATAGATATAGAAAGGCTTTCGCTCTCTAACCGTACGGACGAACTCAAAGAAAAGCGCAACAACCAGCACATAGTGCTCGCCAAGCTCGAAGCCGACCTCGAAAACATGCAACAGCGCATTGCCGAAGAGTACGGCGAAGACTACGAAGGCTGTCTTAAATACAAGATAGAAGATTTCGATTATACGGCGGCGCCTGCACAGGTTTCGGCGTTGAAGCGGCAGATAACCATGCTCGGCGCGATAAACCCCAACGCCGTAGCCGAATACAAAGAAATAAAGGAGCGCTTCGACAAAATGTCCGCCGAAAAGGAGGACATGGAAAAGGCGATAGAAGATTTAAACGTAGCCCTCGACGAAATCAGGCAGGAGATGCTTCGCATCTTCAACGACGGCTTCAACCAGATAAACGAAAACTTCAAACAGACCTTTAAAGAACTGTTCGGCGGCGGCAGGGCGGAGTTACAGCTCGACTACACCGACTGTGAGGACCCCCTCGACGCAGGCGTAGAAATACAGGCGTGCCCTCCCGGCAAAAAGCTGACCAAAATATCGTTGCTTTCGGGCGGAGAGCGCGCGCTGACGGCAATAGCCATACTGTTCGCCATAATAGGCATGCGCCCCATGCCCTTCTGCGTGCTCGACGAAATAGAGGCTGCGCTGGACGAGGCTAACGTGGGCAGGTATGCCAAGTATTTAAAGAAGTTTTCCACCAAAACGCAGTTCATAGTTATTACGCACCGCAAGCCCACCATGGAGAACGCCGATACGCTCTTCGGAGTGACAATGGAAGAAAAGGGCGTTTCGAAGATAGTTTCGGTAAAGCTGTCAGAGGTGCAATCGCGCCTCGGCGGCGACACCATAATGTAATAGCCGTTGCGTAAAGGGATTGTACAGTTTTTATTACGCCGCTATGCCGCAACGCGGCATAGCGGCGTAAACGGACGGGCGATAGAGCCGTCTACAAATAAAAATGCGCCATATGGCTGTGCCATTTGCGCGCTCAATGGTGTTTACAATGGGAATTTTTTCAAAGATAAAGAACGCCCTAAAAAAGACGAAGGAAAATTTTGGCGGCGCAATCAGGTCGCTGTTTTCCCGCAATAAGTTGGGCGATGAGTTCTATGAGGAGCTCGAAGAAATTTTAATCTCTGCCGACATATCCGTTACCACCGCCGAAGAGACGGTAGAGGACCTGCGCGACGAGGCTAAAAAGGAAAAGCTGAAAGACGAAGAGTATGTTGTGGGGCTTTTGAAAGATATTCTGGAAGAAAAGCTCACCCGCGCCGAAGTCCCCGAAATAAAGTACCCTGCAATTATAATGCTCATAGGCGTAAACGGAGTGGGCAAGACCACCACCGTGGGCAAACTTGCCGACTACTTTTTAAGGCAGAAAAAGTCGGTAACCGTTGCGGCAGCCGATACCTTCCGCGCGGCGGCAGCCGACCAGCTCTCCGTATGGGCAGAGCGCGCAGGCGTGAGGATAGTCAAGCATGAAGAGGGCAGCGACCCCTCTGCCGTGGTGTTCGACGCGCTATCCTCGGCAAAGGCAAAGGGGACGGATGTGGTGCTGGTAGATACGGCAGGCAGACTGCACGTAAAGGCAAACCTCATGGAGGAGCTCAAAAAGATTTCTCGCGTAATAACTCGCGAATATCCGCAGGCAAACGTGTATAAACTGCTCGTTTTAGACGCAACCACGGGCAACAACGCCGTAAATCAGGCGCGCCTTTTCAACGAGGCGGTAGACCTCGACGGCATAGTGCTCACCAAGCTCGACTCCACTGCAAAGGGCGGCTTTGTAATTTCGCTGTGCGGCGAGCTCGAAATCCCCGTCTTATTTGTAGGCACGGGCGAAAAAATCGGCGATTTAGAGTTGTTCAACGCCGAAGAATTTATAGAAGGTATTTTATAAATATATATAAAGTATATTATAATAATTTTGCTATATATGGGGTGAATTTATGACCGAACGCGAAAAAATGCTGGCAGGGCAACTGTACCGCGCTGATGACAAAGAACTCTCCGCCATGCATCTGCACGCGGTGCGGCTGTGTGAAAAGTTAAACTACGGCTGTCTTGACGAAGAGGAGCGTTCGCAGATAGCACGCTCGCTTTTTGGCAAATGCGGCAAAAAGATATTGCTGGGGCGCGGCTTCTGGTGTGACTATGGCTGCAATATAGAGGTGGGAGAAAACTTTTTTACAAACTTCGGCGTGGTGATTTTAGACGTCTGCAAGGTGACGATAGGCGATAACTGCCTTATTGCGCCGCAGGCAGGTATATACACTGCCTGTCACCCTTTGGAGCGCGACAAGCGCGTAAGCTATTTGGAACTCGGCAAGCCCGTTACCATAGGCGACGACTGTTGGATAGGCGGCAGGGCTGTAATACTTCCGGGCGTTACTCTTGGCGACAACGTGGTGGTGGGCGCTGGGGCCGTGGTCACCAAGTCGTTTCCCTCGAACGTGGTAATTGCAGGCAACCCTGCAAAGATTATAAAACGCCTTTAATCGCCACATATATGGCAAAAACAATTACGGCGCAGGTTTTTACGCCGTTTTTAATGGCAATGCAAATTTCCCGACAAAGCGGCGGCAAAAATATAAGGCGGAGGGCACAAAGTTGTGCTCTCCGCCTTTCGGCCGTATAAATTAAAGAGGCTATAATTTTTTTATTTTAACTTAATAAAACAAAACTGTTATCGCTTAAAATTTAAACGGCCGCCCGCCTTATAATCAGCCGTAATTTTAAAGACAATAAATCAGGTATATTCACCTGCACATATGCTTAAATTATCAGCTGTGCAGATTATAAATCGTCTGCGTCCTGCACGGGCGTTCCGCCATCTGCTGGCGTACCCGTGTAGCTGCCAAGCGGGTCGTCTGCACTTACAAAATTATTTGCAGTTCTTTGAGCCGCATGAGCGACCTTTGGATTCTGCTCCGCTGCATGACTTGGTCTTGCTTTTGTTCGATGTTTCATTTGTCTTTCTCATATTTTCTCCTTTTCAAACGGCAGGTGCAATTCTATATACCCCTGCGAACTCTTGCAAAGGGGACATATGTCCCAGCCCTTTGTGGCTGTGTGCATATAGCCGCATTCACTGCAAATATACAGCATAGGTGTTTCGTTGCAAAAAAGCGTACCGCTTTTAAATGCCTCGTAAAGGTAGTTAAATATCATTTCATGCCGCTTTTCTACGTTAGCAACCATTCTGAACAACGCAGCTACATCTTTAAAGCCCTCTTCTTCTGCCTCTGCGGCAAAGGTCGGGTATATCTTGCTGTGTTCGGCATTTTCGTCAAGCGCCGCAACGCGCAGGCACTCCTGTAAATCTCCGCCATGAAAGGGATAGCCAGCGTTAAGTTCTATATTATCAAGCTGTTTTCCTCTTTTGGAAAGCTCTTCAAAGAACCTGCGTGCATGCACCGTTTCGTTTTTGGCAAGCGTGCGTATTGTGTCTGCAAGGGTAATGTACCCCTGTTGCGTAGCCAGTCTTGCCGCAAGCTGATATCTCATTCCTGCCTGCGCCTCTCCGGCAAAACTTCTTGCAAGGTTTACATAAGTTTTGGTATCGTCAAATTGCATGATTTCCTCCCGTCAAGTTTATTTTGGACAGTACTCCGTCCGCTTATACTTAAAACGGTGTTCCATTTTTTGCATTATATGCGCTTAAAAACCTATTTAATATTAGGCGCGTGTGGTGTATAATTAAAAAAGCACCCTGCGGCGCGGTTTAAAGGAGTGGGTGCGCTCGCCTCTCCGCACATTTGCGCCTAAGGCTGAAAAAGGCGGCTATTACTAATCTGTAAGTAAGGGCGGTTTCTAAAAATAAAAAAAAGGGGGGAAGATGTTTTAAAATCTTCTCCCTTTTCAAATTTGCTTAAATTATTTCCGTACGCCGCGCCCAAACTTTACTAATAGATAGAGCGGTGTTTATGTAAATTATCTTTTTAATTTTGATATGCCGAATATGTATTAAATGTGTAGGTCTGCACATATGTGCAGGGCAATTATTTAAACAGGTTTTTTATCATGGTGTTTGCGTAAAGAACTGGCACAATATCAATTTTATCCATATATTTTGCCACGGACTTCATATTCTTCGCTGGCACAAGCACTCGTTTAAAACCCATTTTAACGCACTCCGCCACGCGTTTTTCGGCGTATGCTACGGCGCGCACCTCGCCCGTAAGCCCCACCTCGCCGAATGCCGCCGTGTGCTTTTCTATCGGCTTGTCGAAGTAGGAAGAAGCCAGTGCGGCGCACAGCGCCAAATCTGACGCAGGCTCGCTTAATTTCATGCCGCCCATTACGTTTACGTATATGTCGAAACTGCTTAAATTAATGCCGCAACGCTTTTCAAGTACGGCTAAAAGCAACACAAGCTTGTTGTAGTCTATACCCAGCGACATCCTCCTCGGCTGACCGAAGGTGGTCTTGGATATCAACGTCTGAATTTCCACATTCATGCATCGGTTGCCCATCCGCGCAGGCGTCACCGCCGAGCCAGACTCTTCGCCGCGGCTCTCTGAAAGAAATATGCCCGAATAGTCGGTTACGGGTATTATGCCGCCGTCGGTCATCTCAAACACGCCCACTTCTGATACGTTGCCGAACCTGTTCTTCACTGAGCGCAGTATTCGAAAGTTCTCTTGGTTTTCACCCTCGAAGTACAGCACCGTGTCCATAATATGTTCCAGCACCTTGGGTCCTGCAAGCGCGCCCTCTTTGGTTACGTGCCCTATTATAAAGAATGTTATGCCGCGGCTCTTGGCTATCCTCATCAGGCGTGAGGCGCACTCGCGCACCTGCCCCACCGAACCGGCAGAGGAGGATAGGTCGTCGGTGTATACCGCCTGTACAGAGTCTATCACGCAGAACTCCACGCCGTCGAGCTCTGCTTCGAGGTTGTCTATGCACGTCTCGTTCAATAGCATCAGGTCTTTTGAGTGGAGCTCCAACCGCTCGGCACGGAGCTTTACCTGCGAGCAGCTCTCCTCGGCGGAAAAGTACAGCACTTTGTGGTCGCACGCAAGGTGGGCGGCAATCTGCGTAAGCAGGGTAGACTTGCCTATGCCGGGGTCGCCGCCGAGCAGTATGAGCGAACCCTGCACTATGCCGCCGCCTATGACCGAATCGAACTCCGATATGCCCGAAGATACCCGTTTATATTCTCTGTACTCCACGTGGGAAAGTTTTTCCGCCTTTGGCAGGGAGGAAGGGGAGCCCTTGCCCTTTTTTGAAGCGGAAGCCGCCGCAGGAACCTGTTCCTCTGCCATGGTGTTGTATTTACCGCAGGAGGGGCACCTTCCCAGCCACCTCGGGCTTGTAGCTCCGCACTCGGCGCATACAAATATGGTATTGCTCTTCATCTTGTCTCCGTAAGGGGAAATTGAGTAATTTATACGCCGCGCCCGAACGGGCGCGGCGGTCAGTTTTATTTTATAGCCTTCATCACCGCTACGCAGTATGCCGTAATTCCTAACCCTTCGCCTATGAAGCCTAACTTTTCGCATGTGCCTGCGGCAATGCCTACGTCCTTGGCTTTTATGCCGCACAGCGCGGCAAGTTTTTCCTTCATTTCGTCTATGTGCGGAGCAAGTTTTGGCTTTTCTGCCTGTATGCTGAGCGATATTTCCGAGGGCGCATAGCCCTCTCCGCGCGCAAGCTCTATCACCTGCGCAAGAAGTTTTGCGCTGTCTGCGCCTTTGTAACGCTTGTCAGAGTTGGGGAAGTAGTGACCTATGTCTTTCAGTCCGCAGGCGCAGAGTATTGCGTCCATCACTGCGTGTATTGCCACGTCGCCGTCGCTGTGCGCCACAAGCGAGCTGTCGCACTCTATCCGTACCCCTGCAAGAGTGACAAAGGTGTTCAGACCGCCGAAGGCGTGAGTATCTGCGCCGAACCCCACGCGACAGCCCTCCACAGGCGTAATTTTAGGCGCTTCCTTTGTAAAATCTTCGCGGTATGTCAGCTTTATGTTCCGCCTGTCGCCCTCAAACACGTGCGGCTGTCCCACGTACTGCGCGTATACCGAGCTGTCGTCCGTGTAGTCAATCCCGTCGTTGTCGGCAAGTTCATACGCCTTTTTGATGTCTGCCGAAAGGAATCCCTGCGGCGTCTGCACGGCGTACACCGTGTCGCGTTTGGGCACGTCGGTTATCACGCCGTAGTATACGGTTGCCACCGTATCTGTCACGGGTATGGCGCACACGGCACTGCCGTAAGCCTTTGCCGTCTCTATGCAGTCGAAAATAATTTTGCGCGTCACGTACGGTCTTGCGCCGTCGTGTATCAGCACAATGTCCCCCGTAACCTTTGCAAGCGCCTTGCGCACGCCGTCTGTACGGGTCTTGCCTCCCATGGTCACGCCGTAGCCAAAGGGTGCGCACAGCGCCTTTATCTCGCGGAAATCAGAGGCGGAGGAGGTGACTATCACCTCGTTTATTTCGGGCATATCGAATTGTTTCAACGTGTGGTACAGCGCAGGCGCCCCGTGCATGGTAACGAGCACCTTGTTCATACCGAACCCTGCGCGCTCGCCTACACCTGCCGCGCAAATTATGGCGCTTACTTTCATATTTCAATCCTCATCTGTACGCTCCGCCCGTCAGGCGATAATCTCGTACAGACTCTGAGCCTCGTCCTTTTTTACACTCTCTTTTACGGCAAGCACTTTAAATTTCAGCGTTCCGCTGGAATAGAGTATCTCTACAACGTCGCCTGCCTTAACCTCGCGCGAGGGCTTTGCTTCCCTGCCGTTTATCACAATCTTTCCTGCCAGTGCGGCGTCGCGGGCTACCGTACGTCTTTTGAGTATGCGCGAAACTTTAAGGAATTTGTCTATTCTCAACTAAAAATCTCCCCTATGCGGAATGCAGGGCGCTCCTGAAAAATATTTTTCTTGTAAAAGTATTTATTAATTGCGGAAAAGGCGCGAAAACGCTTGACTTATTGTTTTCACGACTTTATAATGGTAAAATGTATTAAAATATGGTAATATACCCATTTCTGCCCTTTCGGCATATTTTTTACGACATAAAGCGACAAATTACACCCCGAAGGGCGGCTCAAACCACCCACAGGTCAGGTCAATTATATACCAAAAAGCAGCGTTTGTAAAGCGTGGCAGATAAATTTTACGTTTTTTAGTAAAAAATTTTTTTTCAGGCATCAAAGAGCCGCTTTTTCCTGCGTGGCTAGCCGCAAATCAAAGCAGTACGTCATATCCGATTTTTTCCGGTGAAAAGATATATACGGACAATCGCTCAGATACCAAAAAAAACAAGGAGTAATTATCTTTCAATGAATTTACCTGTCTACAAGTACGGCAAGACTGAAAGAAGAAAGTTCGGCAAAATCAACGAAGTCATAGACATTCCCGACCTCGTAGAAATCCAGAAGGCGAGCTACGCCTCTTTCATCAGCGAGGGAATAGCCGAGGTCTTTGAGGATTTTTCGCCGATAACCGATTATTCCGACCACTACGAGCTGTATTTCCTCAACCACTGGTTCGACGAAAAGCCCAAGTACGACGAAAAGGAGTGCCGCAACCGCGACGCGACCTATGCACTGCCCCTTCACGTAACCGTAAGGCTGGTCAACAAGGTTAAAGACGAGGTTATAGACCAGCCTGTATTTATGGGTGAATTTCCGCTTATGACGGATAGCGGTTCATTCATAATCAACGGTGCAGAGCGCGTTATCGTATCGCAGTTGGTAAGGTCGCCTGGCGCATATAACGCAGGCACGAGGGACAAGACGGGCAAAGAGATGTTTGCAACCACCGTCATACCCAACCGCGGCGCATGGCTGGAATTCGAGCAGGACGCGCAAGGCGTTATGTGGGTGCATGTAGACAGAAAGCGTAAAATCTGCGCCACCGTTCTGTTGCGTGCGCTCGGTTTCGGCTCTGATAGGTCGATTTTAGACCTCTTTGCCAACAACCCCATGGTAGCCGCCACCATAGAGCGCGATACAACCAAGTCTGAATCGGACGGGCTTATAGAGCTCTACCGCAGGCTCCGTCCCGGTGAAATCCCCACCGAGGCGTCCGTGCGCCAGCATCTGAACAACCTGTTCTTCGACCCCAGAAGGTACGACGTGGTAAAGGTGGGCAGGTATAAGTTCAACAAAAAGCTCAACCTCGCGTACAGACTGCCTGGCTGTAAGCTCGCCGAAGATATTTTCAACCCCGAAACGGGCGAGATAATGGCAAAGGCCGGCGAGGTTGTAACCGAAGAGCTCGCCATAGCCATACAGGACGCTGGCGTGAACGAGGTATTTGTGCTGGTTTCCGACCCCGAGCGCGGCGAAATGAAGCACAAGATTATTGCCAACAACACAGTAAACTTCACTGCGGTTAGCGATAAACCTGCAAAGATGTTCGGGCTGTTGCCCACTATATATTACCCCAACTTCCGCTTTATGAAAAAGCTTGCGGAAGAGTGCCGCACTCAGAAGGTGGAGGCGGTTGCGGTTAAGTATGCAGACGATATAAACGCCATTTACTACTTCCGCGAAACGGAGGAGGTCGAGGACGAAAAGCCCGAAGAGAAGAAGAACAGGGAAAAGTACAGGGAAGCCCGCGTAAAGTTTGTTGCGGCGTGCAAGCTGTTCAACGCCCTGCTCGCTTCCGACAAGACCGAGCTCGACGACGAGGAAAAGAAGGTTATAAAGCCCCTTATAGAAAAACTCAACCACAAGCATATCACGGTAGACGACATTGTCGCCTCTATTTCAACCAATATAGACCTGCAATACGGCATCGGCACAATAGATAACATCGACCACCTCGGCAACCGCCGCGTGCGCTCGGTGGGCGAGCTGTTGCAGAACCAGCTTCGCATAGGCATAGCAAGGCTGGAAAAGCTGATAAAGGAGCGCATGGCAACACAGGACGCCATGGAGGTAACTCCGTCGGGTCTTGTAAACGTACGCCCCGTTTCGGCGGTCATCCGCGAATTCTTCGGATCTTCACAGCTGTCACAGTTCATGGACCAGACAAATCCCGCGGCAGAACTTACCCACAAGCGCAAGCTCTCCGCTCTCGGTCCCGGCGGTCTTAACCGCGACAGGGCAACGTTTGAAGTGCGCGACGTTCACCACTCGCACTACGGCAGAATGTGCCCCATAGAGACGCCCGAAGGTCAGAACATAGGTCTTATATCCTCGCTCTCCACCTTTGCAAAGGTCAACGAATACGGCTTTATCATGAGTCCCTACCGCAAGGTGGTAAAGGACGAAAACGGCGTGCCCACGGTAACCGACCGTGTAGATTACCTCACGGCAGACGAAGAGGACAGATATATTGTCGCGCAGGCAAACGAGCTCCTCGACGAAAATAACCACTTTATAAATGCGAGCGTAGGCTGCCGCCACCAGGACCTCATCACGCAGTATCCCCCCGAAAGAATGGACTACATGGACGTTTCGCCCAAGCAGCTTGTTTCGGTAGCTACTGCGCTCATACCGTTCCTTGAAAACGACGATACAAACCGCGCGCTCATGGGTTCAAACATGCAGCGTCAGGCGGTGCCCCTGATGAAGACAGAGCCTGCAATAGTGGCTACGGGCATAGAGGCTGCCATTGCGCGCGATTCGGGCGTACTGGTAACAGCCAAAAATGCCGGCGTAGTAACGGGCGCTTCCTCCGACCTTATAACCATAAGGGAGGACAGCGGCTTTATCTCCGAATACAAGCTTAAAAAGTTCGAGCGCTCTAACCAGGGCACATGCCTCAACCAGCGCCCCATTGTCAACACGGGCGACAGGGTAGAGGCAGGCGAAATAATAGCCGACGGTCCAGCAACCAACAACGGCGAGCTCGCGCTCGGCAAAAACATACTCATAGGTTATATGGAGTGGGAGGGCTACAACTACGAGGACGCCATTCTTATCTCCGAGCAGATAGTACAGGACGACCTTTTCACATCCATTCACATTGAGGAGCACGAAACCGAGGCGCGCGACACAAAGCTCGGCGAAGAGGAGATAACGCGCGATATTCCCAACGTATCTGACGACGCCCTCAAAGATTTGGACGAAAACGGTATCATAAGAATAGGCGCAGAGGTTCAGACGGGCGATATCCTCGTCGGCAAAGTTACCCCCAAGGGCGAAACAGAGCTCACTCCCGAAGAGAGACTGCTTCGCGCAATCTTCGGCGAAAAGGCAAGGGAAGTGAGGGATACCTCGCTCAAAGTGCCCCACGGCGAGGGCGGCATAGTGGTAGACGTAAAGGTCTTTACCCGCGAAAACAAGGATGAAATGTCGCCCGGTGTAAACAAATTGGTGCGCGTATATATTGCGCAGAAGCGTAAAATTCAGGTCGGCGACAAAATGGCCGGCCGCCACGGCAACAAGGGCGTTATATCGCGCGTGCTTCCAAAGGCAGATATGCCCTTCCTTGCAGATGGCACTCCTTTGCAGATAGTGCTCAACCCCCTCGGCGTTCCCTCCCGAATGAACATAGGTCAGGTATTGGAGGTGCATCTCGGACTTGTCTGCATGATGCTCGGCTGGAAGATAGCCACGCCCGTGTTCGACGGCGCAACAGAGCAGGATATCAAACAGCTCTTCCTCGAAAACAATATCGTCAACCCCGAAGGCAGGGTAGACGGCAAAATTCAGGTATTCGACGGCAGAACGGGCGAACCTTTCGAAAACAGGGTTACCGTGGGCGTGCAGTACATGATAAAGCTCAACCACCTCGTAGACGATAAGATTCACGCGCGCTCGATAGGTCCTTACAGTCTGGTAACACAGCAGCCCCTTGGCGGCAAGGCGCAGTTCGGCGGACAGCGTTTCGGCGAAATGGAGGTGTGGGCGCTCGAAGCCTACGGCGCGGCGCACATCTTGCAGGAAATCCTCACCGTCAAGTCAGACGACATCGTCGGCAGGGTTAAAACCTATGAATCAATCGTCAAGGGCAACAACATCTCCGAGCCCGGCATACCCGAGGCGTTCAAGGTATTGCTCAAAGAGCTTCAATCGCTCGCCCTCGACGTAAAGGTGCTCACCGAAAACAACGACGAGCTGATAATACGTGAACTTGACGATGACGACGAGGCAATTCCCACCGCCGCCGCACGCGACGCGGAGGAGAGGGATAGGCAGCAGCCCGTTGAAGAGTTCGATATATCGGGCGACGACGAGGACGAAGATATAGGGCTCGGCTCTATATTCGAGTCTGACGACGACGAAGACGACTTTGCAAGCAAAGAGTTGTTCTCTGGCGAGGATGACGACGATGACGAAATCGACGAAAAGTTCTCTCTCTTCGACGACGATGACGACGAAGAAGAAAAGGGCGAATAAAAGGGAGATAGCAGTATAGTATGTTTGAATTAAACGATTTTTGTTCCATTAAAATCGGCGTGGCTTCCCCCGAAAAGATAAGGGAACTTTCAAGAGGCGAAGTAACCAAGCCCGAAACCATAAATTACAGGTCGCAGAAGCCCGAACGCGACGGTCTGTTCTGCGAGAGGATATTCGGTCCCATGAAGGACTGGGAGTGCCACTGCGGCAAGTATAAGCGCATACGCTATAAGGGCGTGGTGTGCGAAAAGTGCGGCGTAGAGGTGACGCGTTCCAAGGTCAGGAGAGAGCGCATGGGTCACATAGAGCTCGCAGCTCCCGTCTCCCACATATGGTACTTCCGCGGCGTTCCTTCAAGGATAGGTCTCGTGCTCGACATGAGCCCGAAGGCGCTCGAACAGGTCATATACTTTGCGGCGTACGTGGTCATAGACCCCGGCAACGTGCCCGTGCTCGAATATAAGCAGATTATCAACGATAAAGAGCTCATTGAAATCGAGGAAAAGTACGGCGACAGCTCGGTTACAGGACTCAAAGTGGGCATGGGCGCAGAGGCAATCCGTGAACTTCTCATGGCGGTTGACATCGAAAAAGAATGCGCCGAATGCAAGCATATAATAGACAACAACCAAGCTGGTCAGAAGCGCGTCAAGGCGGTCAAGAGGATAGAGCTGTTAGAGTCGTTCCGCAAGAACAACCAGCGTCCCGAATGGATGATTCTCACCGTTCTCCCCGTGCTTCCCCCCGAACTCAGACCGATGGTACAGCTCGACGGCGGCAGGTTTGCCTCGTCCGATTTGAACGACCTGTACCGCAGAGTTATAAACCGCAACAGCAGGCTCAAAAGGATGATGGAGCTGGGCGCTCCCGACATGATTGTCAAGAACGAAAAGCGCATGTTGCAGGAGGCGGTAGACGCCCTCATAGATAACGGCAGGCGCGGCAAGCCGCTCGCAGGTCCCTCTAACAGAGAGCTCAAATCGCTCACGGGCATGCTCCGCGGCAAGCAGGGGCGTTTCCGTCAGAACCTTCTCGGTAAGCGTGTAGACTATTCTGGCCGTTCGGTTATAGTAGTCGGTCCCGAACTCAAACTCTATCAGTGCGGTCTGCCCAAGGAGATGGCGATAGAGCTGTTCAAGCCGTTCGTAATGAAGAGGCTTGTTGAAAGCGGGCAGTGCCACAATATAAAGAGTGCCAAGCGCACCGTAGAAAAGGCTAAACCTTTTGTCTGGGACGTGCTTGAAGAGGTTATAAAGGAACACCCCGTTCTTTTGAACCGCGCGCCCACTCTGCACAGGCTTTCTATTCAGGCTTTTGAACCTGTGCTTATCGAAGGCCGCGCCATAAAAATCCATCCGCTCGTATGTACGGCGTTCAACGCCGACTTCGACGGCGACCAGATGGCTGTGCACGTGCCCCTTTCGATAGAGGCGCAGGCAGAGGCGAGATTTTTGATGCTCTCCTCCAACAATATACTCAAACTTTCCGACGGCAAGCCCGTTATGCAGCCCGCGCAGGACATGGTGCTCGGCGCATATTACCTCACCATTATAAGGCGTGAAGAGGGCAAGTTTTACCGTTGGGGCGGCGACAGATATTACGAGTGCGCCGAGGGCGAAGAGGGCGCTGAAAAGTATGTGCCCGGGTACTATATCTCTGAGGACGAAGCCCTCATGGCATACCAGACCAAGCACATACACATGCAGGACGAAATTTACGTGCGCAGGACGGTGAAGATTGAAGATGAAAATTCGCCCTACTGCGGTGAAACCGTCCATGGCACGGTAAAGACGACCGTCGGCAGAATTATATTCAACGGCGAGCTTCCGCAGGACCTCGGCTTTGTAGAGAGAAAGACCAAAGAGGACTATTTGAAGTACGAAATTTCTTACGACTTCATAGGCTCCGGTGTCGCAGTGGGTAAAAAACAGCTCAATAAGATAGTAGAGCGCTCCTTCAAGACGGGCGGCGCGCCCAAGGCTGCGGATGTCCTCGACAAGGTAAAGACGCTCGGCTACAAGTACTCCACCGTCGGCGCAATAACCACCTCGGTTTTCGATATGCACATTCCTTCCGAAAAGAAGAGGATAATAGAGGAAACAGAGCAGAAGGTATCGCAGATAGAGCGCAAGTTCCAGCGCGGTCTTTTGCGCGAAGAAGAGCGCTACAACGCCGTTATAAAGGCGTGGGACGACGCGACGGACGAAGTTACCGACGAATTGAAAAAGTCGCTCGATAAATTCAACAACATATGGATGATGGCAAATTCGGGCGCGCGTGGCTCTATCGACCAGATGAAACAGCTTTCAGGCATGCGCGGACTGATGGTTAACCCCCAGGGGCGCAAGATAGAGGTTCCCGTTAAAAGCTGTTTCAGGCAGGGACTATCCGTACTCGAATACTTTATATCCTCGCACGGCGGCAGAAAGGGTCTTGCCGACACGGCGCTCAAAACTGCCGACTCCGGTTATCTGACGCGCCGCCTCGTAGACGTCGCACAGGACGTAATAGTCAGGGAAGACGACTGCATGGCGGGCTCTAAAAAGCCGCGCGGCATGATGATAAAGGCGATAATCGGCTCTAACGGCGAAGTTATAGAGGGACTGGAAGACAGAATCCAGGGCAGGTTTGTATCAGAGGATGTCAAGGATAAAGACGGCAACCTTATAATCGGACAGAACGAGTTTGTAACTGACGAGATTGCAAAGCGCATAGTGGACGCTGGCATAGAGCAGGTTTCTATACGCTCTGTGTTCAGCTGTAATTCCCGTTACGGCGTGTGCGCCAAGTGCTACGGCAAAAATATGGCAACCAACACCCCCGTGCAGGTGGGCGAGGCGGTGGGAGTAATCGCCGCACAGTCCATAGGCGAGCCTGGCACGCAGCTTACCATGCGTACCTTCCATACGGGCGGTATAGCTGCCACGGGCGATATTACGCAGGGTCTGCCCCGTGTAGAAGAGCTCTTTGAAGCGCGCAAACCCAAGGGTTGCGCTACGCTCTGCGAAGTTTCAGGTATTGTCAGCACAGACGACAGCGACAACTTAAAGCACGTAATAGTGCGCGACGCAGATACGGGCGAACTTAAAAAGGAATACACCCTTCCTTTCAACGCCGAACTTTTGGTTCGCGCTGGCGACAGGGTAGAGCCGGGCACCGTGCTCAACGTAGGTTCTGTCTATCCGCAGGATATTCTCCGCATATCGGGCGTAAAGGGCGTGCAGGACTATATTCTGGAACAGGTTCAGTCTGTTTACCGCTCGCAGGGCGTTGACATCAACGATAAGCACGTCGAAATCATCGTGCGCCAGATGCTCAGAAAGGTAAGGATAGAAAATTCAGGCTCCACCGACCTGCTCCCCGGCGAAACGGTAGACATGTTCGCTGTGGAAGAGGAGAACCAGAAGGCGATAGAGGCAGGCGGCACGCCCGCACTGCAAAAGCGCGTACTTCTCGGCATAACCAAGGCGGCGCTCTCTACCGAGTCTTTCCTCTCGGCGGCATCCTTCCAGGAAACTGCGCGCGTTTTAACCGACGCGGCAATCAAGAACAAGGTAGACCCTCTCATGGGTCTGAAAGAGAATGTTATCATCGGCAAGCTCATTCCTGCGGGTACGGGCGTAAAGGAATACAAAAATATGTCGCCCACAATAAATCCTGGTTTCAACAGTATAGTGACTCCTGGTGAGGACATAATAAACAAGTAGTAAAAAGGCGGGTAATCCCGCCTTTTTAGCTGTAAGCGCGCCGCACTCGCTGTCTCGGGCTGTGTTTGCAGGAGTATATGTGGTGTAAATTGGCTATGAGCGCGCCGCTGTCTTTTTTGCATTGGTGACTGTGTTCATATGCGCATATTGCGGTAACTAGGGCGCACTCATTTTCAACTCGTGGCGGTTATAAGGTTTACTATGTATGAAAATGAAATTAAATAATTGGTAATTCCGCAACGGCGGCTTCTGTCGCTATTTTGCGGTATATTATTATTGTGCATGGGATTGGAGCTTATTTCCGTGCCTATACTCACATTTTTCGTCCCGATAGACGCCACATACGAGGAACAGCTCTACTTTAAAGGCTTCTCTTTTGTCATTGCATTGGTGCTGGGCTGTCCGCTTGTAATTATGTCTATATTTTTAATTACCAACGTAGGGCACAATATTGCTATCCGTGTAAATCGGGAGGGTATGTACATACATACCGACGCCTTTAAAAAGGGCTTTATTTCATGGACGGCGGTAGAGCGCATTCACTTCTATAAATCGCATATGATTAGAAGATTTGGAAGAACTCTTGAAGTTATTCTGAATACAGACGAAAAACCAGCGGTGCAGATAAATGCCGTATGGCGCGTACATTCTAATGTTCTACATACCTACGATGGTCAGCGACTTTTGATTTCCTTCTCCTTTTGTAAAGGGAATGCACACAAAAATGCTTGTAATATAATAGATTTTTGGGAAAATTATATAATGCATGGCAGACTTTACGGCACGCAGATTTAAATTGATACGGGTGCAGAGGGCGTCCGTATTTTTTGTCACATGGGCGGTAGGTAAAAACACTCGCAATATGCCGTAATTAATGTATTACAGAAAGCCGCGGCGCACAAATTTTTGCGCGCCGCGGCTCTTTTAATTAATAAAATAGGTGCGCGGCTGTTTTTCGTAAACTCTTGCTGCCGCGGAGTGGAAGGAGTGCATTTCATTCCTTACTTTCTCGGGATACAGAACCTCTGCGTCGGCGCCGAAACGTATAAAATACTGCTCGAGCTGAATGTGCGGACAGTTGAACCACATAAGGTTGCCTTCGTGCCTGTCGGGAATGGGGCGGTGCACATAAATTTTTTTAAATTTCTCCATGCCGCGCTCTGTAAGTTTAACGCACGTTTCCGTTTCGTTTGCGCCGTAATAGAATTGCGGACCGTATTTTATCATTTTTTCCGCTGTTTTTATCTGGTTTTTCGTGAACTGTGCCTCGGCGTCGAGCAATTTCACGCTGGAAATACGCGAAAGCCGCACCGTGGTTACTGCGCCGCGTGCACCTATAACATACAGGTGCAGTTCCTCTTTTGAGCTTGCTATCGCATACGGTGAAAATTCAAACCCCTTCTCGCCGCTCCTTATAGTGGTTACAAATATGCGTTTTTTGCGCTCGATTGCGCGCAGTATCGCCTCGTACTGTGGCTTAAAAATTATAGCCTCGCGCCTGTCCTGTGGAAGGAAGGCATAGGAAGTTATCATCGCGCGGAAGTATTCCGAAAGGCTTCTGCCCGCAAGCAGGTAGTTTTCTATGTACTCAATCGCACCCTCGGATTGTTTTGTGGGTTTCAGCGCCGCAATCGCCCCGAATTTTCCGCCGTCTCCGCGTGAATATGCCGCCTCGGCTATCCTCTCACACAGCGCGTCGATATCCTCTTCCGATACATCGCTTCCCTTTAATGCCGAGCGCGCAATGCTCGCAAACTTCTGTCTTTCGCGGACGTACGCTTCGCCGTAGTTGAGTACGAGGGCGGTGAGCAGGGCGTTTTTGTTGAGCGACATACCGTCCTTTTTAAAGAACTCGAACGCCTCGGTGTCCTTTTCAATTATATCCATGGTTTTTTTGGGGAGATATATTTTTATTTTGTCCATGATTGAATTATACCATAAAAAGGGGTCGCATACAATAATTTACTAAGTAAAATATAGCAAAAAGTTAATCTATAAACAATAAAAATCGCTATAAATTCCCCAAAATCAGGGGTCGTAAAAATAAAATAATCTGCGCATTTACAGATAATAAATCGGTGTGATATAATAAACGTACAAAGCAAAACAAGGAGAAAACAAAAATGAAATTATGTTTGAGTGAGGGAATGAAGAGAATAAAGGAGCTCGACGAGCGTAAGAACACTCTTATTCTCAATGAACAGCGCCGCATGCGCACGAGCTACAAAGAGGGCGAACAGCCCGTTCATGTAGACTACGACTATAAACAGACGCGCGATGAAATCGCGCAGATAGACGCAGAGGTGCGCGCGATAAGGTGCGGAATTTCGCTCGCAAACTGTACGGTTAAGATTGAGGAAGGGCTTACGATAGGCGAGGCTCTTGTATACCTTGCACAGCTCAACGCTGAAAATAACCGCCTCGAATCGCTTGTGATGCATGAAAAATTGATGCGCAGAATAACGGCGAACGGCGTGCTCGAATACACCGTGTGCAACTATGACCCTGACGAGGTTATGTCTGACCGCGAAAAACTGCGTGCCAGAATATATGCGCTCCAGCTCGCGATAGACAGAGCCAACCTCAACACATATATTGAGGTTTAATATATAAATTTAATCGGCGTATATCTGCGTCGGAGCATTAATTTTCCCGTGCGGCAATAATGTCGGATTGTAAATCCTCCATATTAGGTATCGGTTATTGTATGCGTTAAGCGTTAACGTTATTGCTTTTGCCCGCGTATATTTTTTTGTAAAGTTTAATGTTGGAATAAAGTGATGAATAGTTAATATTTTCCGCCGAAAACATGCCGCGTTTTGCCGCGGCGTGCGGTGATGTTTGAATGCCCTCTGGGCATGGGGTTATATCCGCACATATATTTTGTTTGAAAAAGGCGCGCCGTGAAATTATTTTCGCGGCGCGCACCATATTTATTTGGTATTTGCCCTGTAATATATTGCGCTTTTTATATAACGCATTTAATTCAGCTCTTTAAAGGCAGGCTCTTTTTACGTTCTATTCGCACAAGCATGTATGCCGCAAATATACCCACTACAAGCAAAATAGCGCCCACCAAAAGGTCTAACCAAAATCTTTCGCCGTCTGCCCAGCCGCAGTATACCTCGTATATTTCGGGGTTGAAAAACATTGTTACTATCGACCCGAGCGAAAGCCCTGCCACGCAGTAGAATGTAGCGGTTTTGTGCCTCTGCAATAGCGCGCTCATTCCTTTCGAAATTGTTAAAAGTCCTGCCACAAAGCCCAAAATCAGGCAGGCATATACCGCAAATACCGCTGGGTTTGTCTGCCAATTCATTACAGAGTTAAGCAGTGGAGTATAATAACCTACCATCATTAAAAGTGCTGTGGCGCTCAATCCAGGTACAAGCTGCGTCAGCGAAACCACATAGCCGAGTATCAGGAATATTATATAGTGGTAAACCTGTAAATTTTCAAGCGACCGCGTGCCGTCGTTCGCAAATACAGAGATAACAGATATAGCTATGGGCACCAGCACGCCTGCGATAAACAGAGCCATACGCGTAGGTGTGCGCTTTTCGCCCTTTATCTGGTCGTAAATGGCAGGGTATGCGCCAATCATCAGCCCTGCAAAAAGCGCCACTATTGCAAACATCATCAAATTTAAAAGTTTGTATACGCCGAAAAATCCGAGTATAAAGCCAGCAGCCGCACCTATTCCTATGGGGATTAAAAAAAGCAGGCACTTTTTAAACTTTTTGAACAGGTTGCCCAGTGCGTACAGCAGTTTTTCGTATAGTTTCATTATAATGGCGACTGCCGAACCGCTTACGCCGGGCACAATTATCGCCAGTCCTATAAAAAAGCCCAGTACGCCGCCCTTGCAGAACTCTTTACCGTCCTTATATTTAAGGTTAGGCTCGCTTTTTATATTTTTAGGGTTAGCCTCGGCAACTTTAACCTCGCCACTCTGCTCTGCTTCTATCGGGGCGGTGCTTTGCTGTATGCCTTCGTCCTCTTTATTTGTCGCGTTTTCGCGTTTTACACTCTCACCGCCTGCGTCCGCAGGCTTATTCTCGTCCATAAAATCTCCTTAAAAGCTAATGCGCTTCTCGCGCAGCTGAATTATATCATATGCGCGCTACGGTGTCAACAGACGTACAGAGTATCAGAATGATGCGCCGTCAGACAGAGAAATATGCGGCTGATTGTTTGACAAATCGCGCACCGCTGTTATAGAATATTACGAAACTGAATGGTGTATGCTGGCACGCCCCGATAAGATACTGGCGTTTAATGTCTTTATACTGTGTGCGCTTATTTCTTTCGCGGAATGGCGCATTTATTTTTATTAAAGTAAACAAGTCTATGATTTTTTGTAGTTTTACAGTAAAAATACAAACAAAACTTATAATTTAAACAACAAAGGAGGTTGTTATGAAAAGGAAACTCGGTTTAATTGTTGCCGCCGTATGTCTTGCGGCAAGTCTTTCGGTGTTCTCCGCGTGTAACAAAACAGAGGGGGGGCAATTCAGTCGGGGGAGGGGTTAACGCTTTGGCTGTTTTTACTGCTACGTCAAGCATTATGGAGCTTACTGAAAGTACCTCTCTTAAAGATTATCTGGATGCATTGGTCGAGGCGGGCGATATTACATACGAAGGGTATGAAAGTGCTTACGGTTTTTATATAACGACTGTCTACGACATTAAAGAGCAGATAAATTATACTGATACTGGCTCTTCGGGGTATTCGTGGATGGTATATACCGATTATATTGAAGGCGAAGATGGCGTTCAATATGCAAACCCCGAATATGGCGTGTTTTATTACAACGGGAAAGAACTTGCAAGCGCTTCATACGGCGTATCCTATCTTCCCTGCGTAGAGGGGTATACATATGCGCTTGTTTACGAGGGGTGGAGTTATAATTATTAAAAGTGGACAAGTTTGAAGTTATAGACGGCGAAGGGCGTTTGCGCCAAAAGAGCAGAAAAAAAATAACTCCGCTGACGGCAAGAGAGGTTGCATGTACGGCGGTAATGACCGCTCTTTTAATAGGCGGACAGCTTGCGCTCTCAATGGTGGCAGGGGTAGAGGTAGTCACCGTGCTTTTGCTGTGCTTTGCCTTTGTGTTCGGCCCGCGCGCGGGGGCGTTGTCCGCCATAGCCTTTTCGCTGTTGCGTTGTTTTATCTGGGGGTTCTACCCCTCGGTAATCGTGCTGTACTTAATATATTATCCGCTGTTTGCAATTTTTTTCGGCTTTTTAGGCAGGGTGTGCGGCGGCAACGATTACAGGTTTCCCGTATGGGCTTACGTGGTAATTACAGTTGTGTTGTGCATAATAGCCGTCGGCGCGGCTGTGTGCGCCGCAACAGGGTTTTTAAAGATTTCGCGCCTTGCCGCAACTATGGTAAAAACTCTGCTGTGGATAATATTCGCCCTCGCTTGTGCCCTCATTGTGTTGCTTACGGCATTATTTGCGGCATATAAAGGGGGCAAAATAAAGAGCGCGCGCTTTTTGGTGCTTGTAATGGTTACGGCTTTTGCCGCCGCGTGCACCATAGGTTTTACCCTTATAGATGATATAATCTCGCCGCTGTTTATGGGCTGGGGAGTATTTTCCGTCACCTCGGCAACATATTTTTATTCCTCTTTCTTGGCGCTCGCTCCGCAGACGGTATGCACCATTGTCACTGTTTCAACCATGTTTCTGCCGCTCACAACTGTATTCAAAAAGACGGTAAAAAAATAATTGCTCACTGCATATGACGGAATTATGAAATTCAAAGCACATTACAAACACCACAGAAGAAAGAGCAAAAGCGGTTGAGTAATCAGCCGCTTTTTTTGCCCTGAAATTTGCATGAAAGGCTTGACGATATGCGTATTAATGCGTATAATATAATTAAAGGTTGACAAATGAAACGTAGAGATTTGATAAAACTATTTGAAAAGAAAGGATGGTGGCTTGAACGTGAAGGTGGCGACCATACTGTTTATACCAACGGCGAAGAGCACGAAGCCATTCCGAGGCATAAAGAAGTCAACGAAAGACTTGCAAAGGCGCTGATAAGAAAACACAACCTTAAATAAATGGAGGTAGATAAAATGAAAAGCATTTATGCAATAGTAATCTCCCCGCCCGAAAGCGGGGAAAAGTATTACAACGTCTATGTTCCTGACCTTAATCTGTACACGGAAGCAAAGGACATAGAGGACTCTATTCGTATGGCAAAGGACTGCATAGGCATTTGGGGTATAGCGCAAGAGGACGCGCACAAGGAAATACCCAAAGGCACGACTTTGCGCCCTACGGCGACCGAAAACGATATTGTAACGCTCGTTGAAGTTGATTTTACAGTGTACCGCGAAAAGAACGAAAATCGTGCAGTACGCAAGAACTGCACAATTCCCGCTTGGCTTGATAAAAAGGCTACGGCGCAGCACGTCAATTTCTCTGCTGTGCTCCAAAAAGCTCTTATCGACATAGTAGAGGGCTAAAAAAATTAAATAAAAACATCGCATATTGCTCGGTCGCCGTTTGAAAAGTATTATCGGTGATTCCCACCCCCACAATGTAACTAAAATAAAATGAAAAATGCCCGAAAATGAGCCGTTTTCTGCTCAAAATCGGGCATTTTTTTTGGTGCGGATAACAGGAGTTGAACCTGCACGGTTGCCCACAGGATTCTAAGTCCTGCGCGTCTGCCAGTTCCGCCATATCCGCATACCGTTACGGCGCCGCTGTCGGCACCATTTTGCATAATTCCGTTTAATTTTAGCCTTTCCTGCCCGACTTGTCAACAAAAAATCCGCATAATATGGGCAAGGCGCGCGCACTATAAATAAACAATTGGCGGCAGGCAAAAAGCGGCGCAATTTACTTGACCGTGCGGCGGCAAAATTATATAATTATAAAATTGAGATATTATTGATTAATTAACTAATATCCAAATTTTATACCGCAAATGCATACATATGCGGCGTGAGGAATTATGACGATTAAAATACTTGAAGATTCAGGCGTAGGCCCCGGCGCAATAGCGGTGGCATTTTTTGCAAAGCAATGAAGATAGGAATCCCCCGTGCGCTTCTCTATTACAAAAACGAGAAGCTTTGGACGACATTTTTCGACGAAATAGGCGCAGAATATATAATCAGTCCCGAAACGGACAGGGATATTCTCGCCCGCGGCGAAAACCTCGCCGTAGACGAAACCTGCCTGCCTGCAAAGCTGTTTTTGGGGCATGTGGATTGGCTCGTGGGCAAATGCGACTGCATATTCGTGCCGCGCGTAGCCTACCGCGGCGGTTTTGAAATGTGTACCCGATTTATGACTCTTCCCGACCTTGTGGCAAACACATTCCGCGGCAGAAATCTCAAAATGCTGTTTTACAACGACGGCGAGCGCGGGCGCGACAGCGAACGCAAGGCGGTGTTCAAGATGGGCGCATACCTTGGGATAAAGCGTTCGCTGGTAAAGTCGGCATACCTCACCGCGCGGCAGGCGCAAACCTTTTACAAGCGCTTTCGCACCAACCGCCAGGAAGAGGCTATGGAGCGCACTGACAAGCCCAAAATACTCGTCGTTGCGCACGCCTACAACATAGATGACGGCTACGTAGGCAAACCCGTAACCGACGCGCTCAAATCGCTCGGCTGTATGCCCGTCATAGCCGAATACGCCGACGAATGTGACTGCGTGACTGCCTCTTTCAAGGTGTCGCCAAACTTGCCGTGGGTGTATAACAGGCACCTGCTCGGCGCAATAGAGCTGTATAAAGACAGGGTAGACGGCGTGATACTGTTCACCACCTTCCCCTGCGGTACGGACAGCATGGTGAACGAGCTCGCCGTGCGCGCCTTCAAAGATAAACCCATGATTGTTATAACCGCAGATTCGCAGAACGGCACCGCAGGGCTCGAAACGAGGTTAGAGAGCTTTGTAGACATTATTATGTTGAGGAAAAAGGTATGAAGGGCAAAGAGATAGTGGCGTGCTTTCCGCACCTCGCTAATTACGCATACGCGTTCAAATATATCTGCGAAAAGGGCTTTGGGGTAAAGTACCTCATTCCTCCCCCCATAACCAAGCGCACATTAGAGCTGGGCGCAAAGAACAGCCCCGACTATGTCTGCGCGCCCTTCAAATACTGCATGGGCTGTTATTTAGAGGCGTTAGAACTGGGCGCAAACTGTCTTATGCAGATATACGGCGCATGCCGCCTCAATTTCTACGGCGAGTTGAGCGAGCGCATTTTAAGGGACATGGGCTATGAGTTCAGCTTTTTTGATATGGCTGCGGTCAATTGGCATTCGCGCAAGTCTATTGTAGAACATTTCCGCATTATCAACCCGAATATGAGCCTTGTAAAGGTGGCAAAGGCTTTGCCCGTGACTGTGAAGATTGTAGAGCTTTTAGACGAGTTCGAGGACTATATCCGCCACAACGTAGGCTTTGAGGCAGAACACGGCATGTTCGACGCGGTGTACGGCGAATTTCTTGCAAAGCTGGGTAACCTTGCCGACGGCAGAGAGTTGAAGCGTCTTGCAAAGGAGTACCGCAAAAAGCTTTGTGCCGTGCCGCTCAACAAGCCTGCAAAAACCATAAAGGTAGGCATGGTGGGCGACTACTACACCGTGCAGGAGCCATTCTCTAACTACTTTATGGAGCGCGAGCTTGCCAAGTTCGGCATGGAGGTGTTCAGGGATATGAACTTCACCACTTCGGTTATAAAAAAGCAGGGCAAAAAGAAGAGAAAGATTGCCAAAAAGTATGCAAAGTACAACATGGGCGCAACGGCAAACAGCACCATTGCCGAGGCAATATCGTTTGCCAGGCACGGGTGCGCAGGAATACTTCACGTAAAATCATTCGGCTGTACTCCTGAAATAGACGTCGTGCCCGTATTGCAGAACGTAAGCAGGGACTACAAAATACCTATTCTGCATTTCAGTTTCGATTCCCAGACGAGCGAAACGGGCGTCCGAACGAGGATAGAGGCGTTTTACGACATGGTAGAGGCAAGGAGCGAAAAATAATGAAGGCGTATTTAGGCATAGATATAGGTTCTATATCCACAAAGGGAGTGGTTGTAGGCGGCGACGGCGGCATACTTGCCAAGGAATACCTGTGGACGGAGGGCGACCCCATAGGCGCGGTAAAGCGGCTTTTAAAGGCTCTATCTTCCCAGCTTGACGGCAAAGATGTGCAGGTTGTTTCGGTGGGTACAACGGGCAGTGCGCGCAAACTTATAGGCGTTATAACGGGCGCTTCGGTAATTAAGAACGAAATAACGGCGCATGCGGTGGGCACTACCACAATCCACCCCGAAGTAAATACTATATTCGAAATCGGCGGACAGGACTCTAAAATAATAATTATAGAAAACGGCTATGTGACCGACTATGCCATGAACACTCTGTGCGCGGCTGGCACGGGCAGCTTTCTTTCCAGTCAGGCTCACAGACTGGGCGTTTCGGTAGAGCAGTTCGGCGAAATTGCGCTCACCTCAAAGCACCCCACGCCCATAGCCGCCCGCTGTACGGTGTTTGCCGAAAGCGACCTTGTGCACAAGGCGCAGATAGGTCATAGCAAGCAGGATATAATAGCAGGGCTTTGCCGCGCGGTGGTGGCAAACTACTTAAACAACATAGGCAAGGGCAAGCGCATAAATCCGCCCATAGTGTTCCAGGGCGGCGTAAGCAAAAACGTGGGCGTTAAAAAGGCTTTTGAGGACGCGGTCGGGCACGAGGTAATCGTGGATGAAAACGGTCACCTTATGGGCGCATACGGTGCGGCAATTCTTGCCAAGCGAAGCGGCAAAGAGCGCCCCTTCACCTTTGAAACAGCAGATATAACTTTTACCACGCGAGGAGTGGAGTGCGGCAGGTGCGCCAACCACTGTGAAATAATCTGCGTATACCGCGAGGGTGAGCTTATAGATTCGTGGGGCAACAAGTGCGAACGCGGCGCAATTTCCGCCCGATAAATTTTTAACTTAAAGCCGCATTATTTTCGGTATATTGCGGCACTAAACAAAAAACGGCGGTCATAACCGCCGTTTTTATATTCTGCCATAGTGTTGCTTGTGTAATTATCGCCTCATTGCATAGGCGCGTATGGTTCAGCGAGTGTATCATCGAGAGAGGGAGCGGCATTTTTATTAAACAGATTGCAGTAAAATTCCGCCTCTGCGGTATTAATATATGGTATTATCCAAATAAAGAGAATACCGAGTGTGAGAATACCGAGCAAATACCAGCCTATGAAACTGAAATGCAGGCAGAACAGCCGCCATTTATTGCCTTTCATTAATTCCATAGATTTTTTACGGGCTTGATTTACAGGCATGTCGGGGTTGTCTGCCAGAATATACCAACTCATGGAATAAGAATACATTTTGATTATTCCAGGAATAATCAATAAAAGCGTCCACAAAAAGGTAAATATTGCAATCAAAAGATACAACGCCAAAGATGAAGCGTAGTTTTTAAACCCGTCAAATATCTGTTTCACACGTACTTCTTTCAGCCGTGCGGCGTTAAGTGCCATATATATAAGACCCAATGTCAGCGCGCCCGTCAGAAAAAGCGAAGCAAATGTGCCTATGTAGAAAAATGCAAGCACTACACATGCTGCCATAATCAGTCCATAGATTAGCGTTGCAAGCGCCATCGTTCCCCATTTGCCGCGCAGTTTATTCCTTGCGGCAAGTCTGTAATCTTTCGCCTTCATTAAAATTATCTCCTTTGTAAAGTATATGAAATATTATAGTACGTTAATAACTTACATGTCAAGTATTAACTTACTTTTTGGCTATAATATTTTATGTGAAAGATGTAACGAAATTTCAGGAGAGATTTAACGAATGTCTTAAATTTTCGGGGGCGAAGCAGGTGGAACTTGCGCAAGCGGCAAACGTTTCCAAGCAATGCATTTCCGATTATAAAAAGGGGAAGAGCGTTCCGAGCATAGATACCCTCTTTCTTATATGCAGATTTTTCGATGTATCTGCCGACTATCTGCTCGGTCTTACAGATTAAGCGGCGAATAGTGTATTTAATAAAGGCGTGGCGCAAGCCATGTCTTTTTATATTTTTGAGTATCTCTCAATTTTGTATTTGAGGCAAACGCAGTCTTATTGTTATGCGTGTTTACAGGCGCTGTCGTCTTTTGGCAACTTACCGTTAAAAATTTTTCATTCACACTGTTGCAATCGATGCAAAGCGGTGCTATAATAACACATAATATATTTGGGAAGGTTTTTTATGGCAGATAAAAAGAGCAAGGCTCAGGAGCGTTTCAAGGCTCTCTCTTACGAAAAGAAGAACTATTTCGAAGTCGCCTCCGCAGAGGAGCAAAAGGCAATTTTTGCCTATGCCGAAGACTATAAACAATTTCTCGACGCCGCCAAGACAGAGCGCGAGGCGTGCGACGCCGCGGTTGCGGCGGCGCAGGCAAAGGGGTTCACCGAATATAAGTTCGGAGACAAACTTTCCGCAGGCGACAAACGCTACTTTATAAACCGCGGAAAGAGCGTGGTAGTATTCCGCGTGGGCACGGAGGATTTGAACGGGTGCGGTATGCGTATTCTCGCCGCCCATTTAGACGCACCGAGGATAGACTTAAAGCAGAACCCTCTGTACGAACAGGGCGGTATGTGCTTTGTAAAGACTCACTACTATGGCGGAATCAAGAAGTACCAGTGGACGACAATTCCGCTTGCATTGCACGGCAAAGTCATATTGAAGGACGGCTCTTCCGTGTATATAAAGGTGGGCGAAAAGCCAAACGAGCCCGTATTTTATATAGACGACCTTTTGCCCCACCTCGGCGCGGAGCAGATGTCGAAATCGGGCGCAAAGATAATAGAGGGCGAACAGCTCAACATAGTGGTGGGCGGACTGCCCTGCGCCGACGGCGAAAAGGGCAAGAAGATTAAGCTCAACGTGCTTGAATACCTCAACAAAACATACGGCATGTGCGAAGAGGACTTCCTTTCGGCAGAGCTCTGCGCCGTGCCTGCCTTTCCTGCACGCGACGTAGGTTTCGACCGCGCCCTCATAGGCTCATACGGCCACGACGACAGGGTCTGCTCCTATCCTGCGCTCACTGCGGTGCTCGATAGCGAGGGCAGTCATACGTCGCTCGCCGTGCTCGTGGATAAAGAGGAGATAGGCAGCGAGGGTAACACGGGCATACAGTGCAGGGTGTATGAAGATTTAATGGAAGAAATCTGCCTTGCTATGGGCGCCAACTACCGCAGGGTGAGGGCTGCCTCAAAGTGCCTTTCGGCAGACGTTACGGCGGCATTCGACCCCAACTTCCCCGAAGTATTCGAGCGGCGCAACGCCGGCATGATATCCTGCGGAGTGTGTATGAATAAGTTTACGGGCGCGCGCGGCAAGAGCGGCTCTAACGACGCCTCTGCGGAGTTCGTCGGCGAAGTGCGCCTGCGCTTTGCCGAAGAGGGCGTGGTGTGGCAGACCTCAGAGCTCGGCAAGGTGGATATGGGCGGCGGCGGCACCGTGGCAAAGTATATTGCCAACCTCAATATAGATACGGTGGATATGGGCGTGCCGGTAATCTCTATGCACGCGCCGTGGGAGCTCATCTCTAAGGCAGACCTTTACAGTTGTTATAGGGCGTTTTTGGCATTCTTGAAGTAGTATAGCGGAAGATATTCTGCAATCATTTAAAATTTGCGGCGGGCGCGTATGCGGCCGCCGCTTTTACTTATATTTCAGCGCAACGGTTTGACATTGCCGTCCGCTTATATTATACTTTAACCTACACAAAAACGCCGCGCGCGGCATATGGAGGAAGAAGATATGCGCATAGTAACCAAAATGGACAGAGAGGCGCAAAAGATTGTATCGCGGTCGCTGTTTTCGTGCGTTGTCACTGCTTTTTCGCTCACCGTGCTGCTTTTCTTGCTCTGGATAATAAGCTATTTATTAAATGGTGAAGTCAATGCCGAACTGATTATAATATCGTGCGCGCCCGCGCTGTTCGGCGTGCTCATACTCGTTTACTATATCCGCCTGCTCAAAAGGGCGGACGGCGAGCTATCGCGCAACGAATACGACTTCGGCGAAAGAACGGTAAAGGTAACCGCAATAAGAAATGGCAGCTTTGCAGGCTCGGTGGAACTTGACTACGCCGATATACGCAAGGTAAAAAGGTGCAAAAAGTTTTTGCTTTTGTATGCAAAGGGCATGGGCGCCTTTTTGGTAGACATAAACGAGCTCGGCGATGACGGGGTGCGTAAACTTGTTGAAAATATAAACGCCGTACGCGGCGTGTAGCGCTATGCCGCGGCTTTTACAGCTGCGGCTGTAAAATTTTACATCGCTGTAAAATTTTACATCAAAGAATTTTTGCAAAATACACAAAAAAATTCAGTTTAATATTGCTTTTTTGGCAGCTGGTATGATATAATTTATGCGGAAAATCATTTAACAAAGTTAATCTGTAAGGAGTATTTATGAAGAGTCAGAGCGTCGTTACCGATTTAAGGCGCAAGGTGTTTGCCGAAGTTGCAAAAGTCGCCTATAATTCCACGTCTATTTCAGGCGATATAGAGGCGATACCCTATATCATCACCCCCGATGAAGAGCCCAAGTATAGGGAAAATATTTACAGAGAGCGGCAGATAGCCGCCGAGCGTGTGCGCCTTGCCATGGGGCTTTCGCTACGCCCTGCAAACAAGCCCGTGCACATAACCGAGGGGCTTTCGGCAAGCGATATTGCCGATAAATATTATGAACCGCCCCTTATGCAGGTAATTCCCTCTGCATGCGACAAGTGTCCCGATAATGAGTATGTGGTAAGCAACCAGTGCCGCAACTGCGTTTCGCACGCCTGCATTAAGGCATGCCCCAAAGACGCTGTGTCTATCGTGGACAGGCACGCCTTTATAGACCAGTCTAAATGCATAAAGTGCGGCAGGTGCAAGGCGGCGTGCCCTTACGACGCAATCGCCCACCACATACGCCCGTGCGCTGCGGCGTGCGGCATAAAGTGCATATCCTCCGACGAATACGGCAGGGCGCACATAGATAACGAAAAATGCGTGGCTTGCGGTCAGTGCATGGCGGCATGCCCGTTCGGCGCCATTGCCGATAAATCGCAGATATTCCAGCTCATACGCGCCATACGCAAGGGCGACAAGGTGGTCGCCGCAATAGCCCCTGCCATCGCAGGGCAGTTCGGTCCCAAAGTCACCATAGGCAAAATTAAGACGGGGCTTTTGAAGCTCGGCTTTAAAGAAATTTACGAAGTAGCTTATGGCGCCGATATGGGCTGTATAACCGAGGCGCACCACTACGTACACACCGTGGCTACGGGCAAGGTGCCATTTCTGTTCACCAGCTGTTGCCCTGCGTGGGTAGAGCTCACCCGAAGGCAGTTCCCCGACCTCGTTGCCGAAATCTCGCAGGAGCTCACCCCCATGGTGGCTACCGCTCGCCACATAAAGGAAGTAGACCCTAAGGCGCGCGTGGTGTTTATCGGACCCTGCGCAGCCAAAAAGCTCGAAGCCTCGCGCGATTATGTCCGCAGTTATGTAGACTTTGTCATCACTTTTGAAGAGCTTGCGGGCATGTATGAAGCCCTTAAAATTAACCTCGAAACGCTTGAAGAGAGCCCCGTAGACAACGTTGCGACGGGCGCAGGCAGGGGGTATGCAGTTGCAGGCGGCGTTTCAAAGGCGATAGAAAAGTGCATAAACGAGTACTACCCCGGCACCGAGATTAAGATAGAGCACGCCGAAGGGCTTGCCGACTGCCGCAAGACGTTGCTTTTGTGTAAGGCGGGCAAGCTGAACGGCTACATGATAGAGGGCATGGGTTGCCCCGGCGGCTGTGTTGCCGGCGTGGGCACTATAATTCCGCCCGAGCGTGCTAAGGTTTCGGTAGAGCAGGCCGTCGTCAAGAGCGACCGCGCCGTACCGGACAAAGCTTTGGAAGAAGAGGGCGCAAGGCTTACGCGCATGTCGCCACCCAAACCTATCGGCTAATTTAATAATTCCGCGCCCCGTGCGCGGAATATTAATTATAGATGACAAGCTGAATGGCGAAAATGTCCGCCATAGTAAATAATCATAAAAAAAATTGTAATTTACTTTCCAACAAAATTATTAACGGAGGAAAAAAATGATTAAAAAGGGATTTGTAAAGTATGCGAGGGCGGTAAGCGACGAAGCCGAACGCAGGCGGCTTTATAAAAAATACGTTGCCCTAATAGTCGCTTTAATAATCAGTTGTGCGATGTGTTTAGCCGTTATCGGCTCGGCGGTTATTTTGGATAAGCGGTCACAGGAGAATCACATTGTGCTAATTATTATGGAGGGGGTGTGGATAATTGTAGGTATAGTGGCGCTGTGTCTTTGGTTAACGTTCAAAAGGTCATATAAAGCCATATTAAAGCGCCCTGCAACGCAGGGCGAAATGCCCGCAGTTGCCTCCTACCGCCAAAAGGCAATGAAGGATATGTTATCCACACACAAAAAGCTTTGGTGGACGTGGCTGGTGTTAGGCATATGCTTTGCGGCGTTTATTGCTTGTAACATCATGCTCATAAAAAATTTCAATAATTTCAGCGTTTGGGGTTATGTCTCTATCTTCGTGTTGCTTGCAGGTTTTCTCACGGTGGTGCTTGCCAATCCCATAAACAGAATGTTCAAACAGCAGCAGGGCACGTCGTTTGAACAGCTGACAGCAAAGGAAGCCGTGGTCATTGACAGGGCGCAGGGGCGCACTGTAAAGTACGATATTCACGCAGATGCAAACGCGCGGGAAGATAAAATGTACGAATACCTTTTCCCCAATGTAGAACTGCGCGCTGCGGCTAACCGCGAGCGCGCAAAGCGCACAAAGATTCTTACGGTAGTCGGAATAATTATTGCCATAATTGCTGTTGTTGCGGGGGGCGTTCTCATGTACTCCGAACGGCTGTTCGGCATAAATATCTGCGGCTACGCCCTGCCTGTCGCTCTTACCGTGCTGTTTGGCGGAATAATCACATTCTCGCTCGCCACGGGCGGCAAGCTCAAAGCCATAGAAAAGAGGCAGAAAGCGGAGTTAGAGTCCAACCCCGCATACGCTAAAAACCTTGAATGGTACAGATTGCACAAAGGCTTTTATAAATTCAAAGGCAGAATAATTCTTATATTCGTTGCCGTGGGCATTGCGCTCAGCTGGGTGCTCTGTGTGATTTTCCCCAGTTCGTGGTGGTCAGTTTTGTCGGTTGTGCCCATGGTTGTGGGGCTTGTTCTCAACAACATATTTGTAAAAAACCTGCGCAAAAAAGCGCTTGTTATAGAGCGCGAAATAGATAACCGTCAACCCGGGTACATAGATAAGCGGCAATGATGCTGGTTTTTAAGCCCGTGTGAAGTAGCTGATGCGCCCTGCCCTTTTAACGGCGTTAAAATATTATAAGATATTTTATTGTTTACGATTGTGCGGTAATAGGGTGTATCCGCCGCGCTCAACTTAAAAATTCTGGGCAAATTCTTCATTTGGCTGGGTGTCGCCCCACCCCAAACCTATCGACTAATTTAATAATTCCGCGCCTTGTGCGCGGAATTATTAATTATTGGGACATGTTGCATGGCGAAAATCTTGCCACAGTTCAATAAATATGCAAATAAAAAATTGCAATTTATTTTCGGCATAAGAATATGAAATGCAGACAAAAAAACTTACCTGCTATATTGTGTCGGGTTGAAAAATAAAATAATCAACGGAGGAAAAAATGTTTGAAAATAGATTTGCAAAGTATGCAAGGGCAATAAGCGACGAAGCCGAGCGCAAATGGCTTTATAAAAAATACGTCGCCAAAAATATTGCTTTAATAATCTTTTATGCGCTGTGTTTAATCTTTATCGTTGCGGCGATAGCGCTGGACGACCGATTAGAGGTAACGGACATCGTGCTTATTGCTCTGTTTAGTGCGTGGGTAATTTCGGGCATAGTAACGCTTTGCCTTTGGTTAACGTTCAAAAGGGCGTACAAAGCCATAATAAACCGCCCTGCCACGCAGGGCGAAACGCCCGAAGTTACCGCCTACCGCCAGAAGGTGGTGCAGGATAAGCGCTCTAATTTTAAAAAGCTCTGGTGGGCGTGGCTGGTGTTCGGCGTGTGTGTCGTCGCGTTTATTGCGTGCATGGTAATGGAGGCCATAGAAAATCCCGACGGCGACTATCTCACCGTTTGGGGCAACATCGGCTTTTGGGTATTGCTCGCAGGTGCGCTCACGTTGGTACTTGCCTATATTCTGAACAGTGCGCTCAAACAGCAACAGGGCAAGTTGTTTGAACAGCAGACGGCGCAGGAAGCCGAGGTCATTGACAGAGCACAGGGGCGCAAGGTAAAATACAATATACTTTCTGATGTAAACGCGCGGGAAGAGAAGATGTACGAATACCTCTTTCCCAACACAGAACTGCGCGCCGAAGCAAACCGAGAGCGTAAAAGGCGTACAAAGATTATTATCGTAGGCTCAATAATAATTACAGTAATTGCCGCTGCGGCGTTTGTTTTGCTGATTTGCTCTGAATATCTTTTCGGCAAAAATATCTTTGCCTACGCCTGTCCCGTAGTTCTCACCGTAGTTTTCGGAGGAATAATCATACTCTCACTCGCCACGGGCGGCAGGCTCAAAGCCATAGAAAAGAGGCAGAATGCGGAGTTAGAGGCCAACCCCACATACGCCAAAAACCTTGAATGGTACAGACTGTATAAAGGCTTTTATAAATTCAAAGGCAGAATAATTCTTATATTCGTTGCCGCAGGTATTGCTCTCAGCTGGGTGCTCTGTGTGATTTTCCCCAGTTCGTGGTGGTCAGTTTTGTCGGTTGTGCCCATGGTTGTGGGGCTTGCTCTCAACAACATATTTGTAAAAGATATGCGCAAAAAAGCGCTCGTCATAGAACGTGAAATAGATGAGCAACGGCAGTCGGGCGGACAGTTGACCATTTGCGAAGGCGGCGAAGAGTAAGTCTGCCGTAGCCCAATACCGCCCTGCCGTTTAACATTGCGCAAAATTGTTTAAAATATTAAAAAGGTATTTTATGGTTTACGATTGCGTGGTAATAGGCGGCGGGCCTGCGGGCGTATCCGCCGCGCTCAACTTAAAAATTTTAGGCAAGTCCTTCATATGGCTGTGCAGCGACAGCGGCTCTAAAAAGGCGGCGTCGGCAGAGCTCGTCCGCAACTACCCGGGTCTGCCCGACGTCACGGGCGGAGAGTTTGTGCAGGCGCTCTCTGCCCACGCCTCGGCAATGGATATTCGGCAAACAAAGGGAGTGGTCACCGCCATATACGACCTCTCTTCCCGTTTCGCGCTCGCCGTCGGCGAAGATACGTTCGAGGCGCGCACCATAATTCTGTGCACGGGTGTTTCTGCCGCAAAGCAGATAGAGGGCGAGGCGGAGTTTTTGGGGCGCGGCGTAAGTTACTGCGCCACCTGCGACGGCTTTTTATACAAGGGTAAAACCATAGGCGTGCTTGCCACCGATAAAAATTTCGAGCACGAGGCGGCATACCTTGCCACGCTCGCCGCAAAGGTGTATTACATGCCCATGTATAAGGGGTGCGCGTTCTCTGCCGAAAACTGCGAAATTTTAGTAAAGATGCCCAAGCGTATTTACGGCGGCATGAAGGTGCAGGGGGTGGAGTTTGCCGACGGCAATCTGATGCTCGACGGGTTGTTTATACTGCGTTCGTCAGTTGCGCCGCAGACGTTGCTCAAAGGGCTAAAAACGGACGGCGGACATATCGTGGCGGACAGAGGTTGCGCCACGTCTGTTGCGGGTGTGTTTGCCGCTGGCGACTGCACGGGCAGACCCTATCAATACGCCAAGGCAGTGGGCGAAGGCAACGTAGCCGCGCATTCTGTGGTAGATTACCTTGCCAATCTTGACAAAAAAGCCCCGAAGAGCAACTGATTGCCATGCTGGAAATGAGATAAAAAAGAAAACGGATTGCAGAGTGGCGATTTGCCGCCCCGTAAAAGTAAGCGGCGGGCGCGATTTATTCGCGCCCGCCGCTATATAGTTTGTTCGATAATGTCTGTGGTAGTGTTTTATTACGGAGCGGTGGGTAGCTCAATTTTGCGCCGCCCGACTTGTATGCGGTAATGTTTTGTTACGTAGCGGTGGGGCGTGGGCGGTATGCCGCGCGCACTGTCCCAAAATCTAAACGGTGATTATGGTAGTGATTGCTTTGCAGGTGTGCGGCGGAGCATACAAAAGTTTGCGCTATCAAATCGCCTGCTTTAATAGCAAAGGCAAGGCAACGCAAGACAATGCAACGCAAGACAACGCAAGACAATGCAACGCAAGACAACGCAAGACAACGCAAGACAATGCAACGCAAAGGAAATGTATTCTCGCAAAGTGTTACAAAAAACCTCCGCAGGGCAAAGTGTGCAAATGCTTGCAAATCATGCGCGGCAATGTTACAATATACTTAAAAATTCTGCGCGTGTGTGCATATCCGCCCACGCCTTACGGAAAAATTATGAAGTTTACCGAAGTCACCGTTCACACATCGACCGAGGGAAGTGAGCTTATCGCCGATGTGCTGTGGCGCTACTCTGACCACGGGGTGGCAATTTCAGACGTCAAAGATGTAATCGCCTTACAGCGTGACAGGGCAATGTACTGGGACTACATGGACGAAGAACTCACGCACGATAGGGGCGAGGTGCTTGTCAAGGCGTTCATCGCCATAGAGGACTCCCCTGCCGCACTCAAAAGTATACGGGGGGACATAGACGAGGTGCGCGCCAATTGCGGCGGATGTATGCCGCTCGGCTCGACAGAGATAACCACGCGTACGGTGGAGGGCGACGACTGGATAGAGATATGGCGCAAACACTTCCGCCCAATTCACATAGGCAGGCGTGTGGTGGTAGTGCCCGAATGGATATCATACGAAAGTCAGCCCCGTGAGGTTATTATCAGGCTTGACAGCAACATGGCGTTCGGCACGGGCGAGCACGAAACGACCTCTATGTGTTTAGAGCTGTTGCAGGAGTACCTCACCCCCGAAAGTTGTTGCCTTGACGTAGGTTGCGGAAGCGGTATTTTGGGTATATCTGCCGTCCTTTTGGGCGCAAAGAGCGCATTTCTGACGGATATAGACGAGGTGGCGGTGGATAGTTGCGCACACAACTGCGCACTGAACGGCGTGGCGGAAAAATGCACTGTAAAGCGCACCGACCTTATCGGCAACGGCGAAATCTGCGCCGATATTGCGCTTGCCAACATAACCGCCGACGTGCTTGCAAGGCTGGCACCCGAAATTTCTCCGCGCGTAAAGGCAGGCGGCACACTCATTCTTTCGGGCATCATCAAAGAGAAGTTGGCTGGCGTTTTAAGTGCATACGCCGCCGCAGGATTCGGGCATTTAAAGACGGTATCAAAGGGCGAGTGGTTCGCCGTCGTATTTAAACAAAAGGGCAATTGAGCGGCACATATGTGCCGAAAAACGAAGCAAAACGGAGCGTTTTATGGCGGCGCCTAAAAGGTTTTTGACGGAAAAGTTAATAGATTACCCGAACGTGAGCGAGGTTGTTTTAGAGGGCGAACAGTTCAACCACGCCAAAAACGTGCTCCGCCTGGGCGTTGGCGCTGAAATAACGCTGTTAGACGGAAGCGGACGGGAATATTCCGCGATTATCGCCGTATGCGGCAAGCGCGAAATGATGGCGCATATAACGGGTTTTACTGTGGGCGACAGAGAGCCAAAGACAAAAGTTCGGCTTTTATGCGGCGCGTTGAAAGGCGATAAAACCGAACTCGTAGTGCAAAAGGCCGCCGAACTCGGCATAAGCTCGGTTGGCGTATTCCGCTCGGAGTACTGCTCGGCGTACCTCACGCCGTCCAAATTGGAGCGGCTGAACAAGGTCGCGCGCGAAGCAACCAAGCAGTGCATGCGTTCGGTTGCACCCGAAGTGCAGTTTTTCGACAGTTTAGACGAGGCACTCGCCTCTTGCGAAGGGTACAGCAACAAACTGTTTGCGTGCGAGTTTGCAACACATTCGCAGGCAGATATGCGCCGATTAAACGGCAGTACTGCGATAGTTGTGGGCAGTGAGGGCGGATTTTCTGACGGCGAGTTTGCGCGGGCAAAGAATGATTTCGGTTTTTCTGCCATAACGCTCGGCAGGCGCATACTGCGCGCCGAAACGGCCGCCGTCGCGCTCTGCTCAATAGTCATGTTTTCGCTGGGGGAACTTCAATGAAGGTGTGTGTTTTTACCCTCGGCTGTAAGGTGAACGAGGTGGAGTCTGCCTCAGTAATGGCTGCCGCCAAAAGCTGGGGCGCTGAGGTCACAGACAGGCTTTGCCCTGCGGATATATATGTTTTAAACACCTGCGCCGTCACGTGCGAGGCAGAAAAAAAGAGCCGCCAGGCGGTGGCGCGCATACGCAGGTTTAACCCTGCGGCTCCCATATACGTCATGGGCTGTGCATCGCAAAAGAATGCGGCGGCATTTGAAGAGCGCGGCGTAAAATACATCGGTGGCGCAAGGGAAAGGGGCGCGCTTATAGACGCGCTGGCGGAGGTTTGCGGCGAGCACTTCGACAGTCACTGCAACGGGCAGGGGTATGAAATTCTGCCTGCTCCCCGTGCGGAGCGCACGCGCGCGTTTATAAAGATAGAGGACGGCTGTAACAACTTTTGCAGTTACTGCATTATACCATACCTGCGCGGCAGGGTGCGCAGTCGCTCTGCGGAGGATATTCTGCGCGAAGCGGAGCAAAGTCCCTGCCCAGAGGTGGTGCTCACGGGCATAAATATTTCGGCATATTCATATGGCGAAACCAATCTTGACGGACTTTTGAGGTCGCTCAACAAACTTAAAAAACGCGTGCGCCTCGGTTCGCTCGAATGTGGCGTTATAGATAGAAACCTGCTTGAAGCTTGCGGGGGGCTATGCGACTTCGCGCCGCAGTTTCACCTGTCGTTGCAGAGCGGAAGCGACGCGGTGTTGCAGGCGATGAATCGCAGATATAACCGCACAGATTTCCTTGAAAAGTGCGCGCTTATCTATTCGTATTTTCCCGAAGCCGCCATAACGACGGACATTATAGCAGGCTTTCCGACGGAGAGCGAGGCAGATTTTGCGGATAGCCTTTCGATTATTGAGGAGGCAAAGTTTGCCCGAGTGCACGCCTTTGCCTACTCACCGCGTGAGGGAACGGCGGCGTTTAAGCTGAAAGATATTCGGCACGAAATAAAGCAGGAGCGGCTTCACAGGTTGATTTCTGCGGCCGAAGAGGCGGCAAATAGCTTTATTGCGCGCAATATCGGCACACTGCAAGATGTCATTTTTGAGGACATGGAGGGGGAGCACTCCGTGGGCTATACGGGCAGCTACATAAAGGTGTATTGTGTCGGCGACCTGCGCGGACGGACTGCGCGCGTGCGGCTTACCGAGGCTTATAAGGACGGCGCAAAAGCCGAGCTCTGCCCTGCTGAAATAAATTGATACGGCAATATGCCGAAAATACCTAATAAGGAGTTTAGTTATGTTGATGGACGACTGTCTGTTCTGCAAAATAATCAAGGGGGAGGTGCCCTCTGCAAAGGTGTACGAGGATGAAGATATGTTTGTGTTCAAAGATATCGCGCCCAAAGCCAAGGTTCACCTTTTGGCAATCCCCAAAGACCACTTTAAACTGCTTGCCGATATGAACAGTGAACAGGCGGCAAAGGTGAGCCGCATGTTGGTGAAAATTCCGCGCATCGCCGCCGAAAACGGCTGTAAAAACGGCTACCGCATAGTTGTAAATCAGGGCGAGGACGCAGGGCAGACTGTTTTTCACCTGCACTTCCATATTTTGGGCGGCGAAACACTGCCTTGGGAATGACGGCACAATATGCCGCAATTATTGTATGCTTTAAAATGATATGGAAAATCTATAAACGGAACGGCGGACGCCGCGCTTTTCGCGGCGTCCGCCGTATTTCATTTTATCCCACATAAGAAAGTGCAGGGCAGAACAGTATGCCGTCGCAGGCAGCGAAGAATAAGCGTAATCAAGGTATATTATTGCGTCAAATCCGTCTGTATGGGTAAGCGGCGGAGTATAAAGCCGTTAAACCGTGTCTATAATTTTGCGTGCGGCGGCAAGCACGCGCTCTTTGAGCGGTTCGGGGGATACAACCTTTACTCCGCCGCCGAGCCCGAGAATTTTATTTACAAGTATGTCGTCGTCGGGCAGGGATATTTCGGCAACGAACTTATCGCCGCGCGGCTCTATATTGTCTACACCCAGCCATTCTTCAAGGTCGGGCAGGCGCGACTTTTCCACTTCAAGGCACACGTCGCACAGCTCGTCCGTGCGGTAATAAAAGTCCAGCGGAATGTCCTTGCGGAGAATCTCGCGCTTTTCAAAGTTACTTCCTGTTAACCGTGCGCTCTTTATTCTGCCTATGCGGAACAGTCTGAACTCCTGCTTGGTGTGGCAAAAGGCGTATGTATACCACACGTTCTGCTTAAAAATCAGCACGTGCGGGTCAATAACCCTGCGGCTGTGCTCACCCCTGCGCGATATATAGTCTATGTATATGCACAGCCTCTCGTTCACCGCCTTTTCGCACACTGCCATTTTATCGGCAAACTTCTTCGTGTCTCCCCAAGTTCCGCCGTCAACTATTATGCCGCCGCTCACCGATACATCCGTGCGGTCGTTCCTCTGCTGGTGCTGTAACTTATCAAGGGCGGTATTCACGGCTTCCTCGTTCACTTGCGAACTCATGGCTTTTAGCGCGTTGATTGTGGCGGCGTATTCGTCCTTGGTAAAAAAGCCCGCGGGCAGTCGGTAGGTGTCTGCAATGGTTATGCCTCCGTACCGCCCGCGCTCCACCTCGATTGGTATGCCTGCTACGGTCATCTCTTCGATATAGCGGTATACGCTCCGCACGGATACGCAGTATTTCTCGGCAACCTCGCCCGCCGTAACCTTGCGGCGCGATAGCAACAACGCAAGCATTTTTATCATTGTTTCATACTTCATTTTTATCTCCTCCGTGAATAAAAGTTCTCCCCATGCATATACATAGAAAAAAACTTTTAAAACTTAAAAAAAATTTTAACATATATGACAATATGTGTCAAGTATTATAAGTAATAATAGATAGTGAACAAAGCGTGGAGGTTTGATAATGAATTTTACGGCATATGTAGACAGGCAGAGGCAGATAGTACGTGCGGCACGCTTCAAAGAAGAGACTTTTGCTTGCAGTGACAAAATATCATATGGTAACGGGGCGATTGAAGATAGGGGTGCGGCGCGTTACTTTGAAAAACTTTCGGCAAAGCTGTTTGAAGAGCTGGATTCCATGCGCGGTTTCCGCCGCGAAGAGCGCGAAGCCTGCTGTTGAGTTGGTTGTAAAAATATAGTTATAGAAAAAGGTCGGGTGTGCTGAACCCGACCTTATATATCTTGCAAACTTGGTTGCTAAAATCAGGCTTGTTAATAGCGGCTTATATATCGGCGATAATAATTTTATTTTGGCGTTGATAATAAAAAAATTCCTGCGGCAAAAGCCACAGGAATTTTTTTAAGTTACTATATATTTGCCGCCGTTATTCGCCGTGGCGCTTTACTACAAAGCGCTCAACTACGGCTACTATGGCGTACATTCCGCCTGCTAACACGCACAAAATAAATGTTGCCGACATTACGAGGTCAAGCTTGAAAACCTGACCGCCGTATACTATTAAATAGCCCAGTCCTGCGCGCGATACAATGTATTCGCCCATAATCGAGCCTATCCACGCCAACCCGACTGCCACTTTAAGTGTGCTCATAAAGGCAGGGAGGGAGGCAGGCACAACAAGCTTTTTAAGGGTGGTAAACTTGCTTGCACCCATAGAGCGCATAAGCATGAGCTTGGTTTTATCTACCGAGATAAATCCCTGCAACATATTCATTATGCACACGATAATGCTGACTAATATGGTCATGAATATTATTGCGGTGTAGCCCGTGCCCATCCATATTATGATAAGCGGACCGAGGGCAATTTTGGGCAGGGCGTTGAGCACAACTATATATGGCTCGAACACCTTGCGCACATTGTCGTTAAGCCACAGCAACACGGCAATAAGGTAGCCTGCCACAACGGCAATCACAAAGCCTACCATGGTCTCCATAAGCGTTATGCCTATGTGGTAAAAGAGTGTGCCCGCTTTGGCGAGACTTACTATCGTGCTTGCCACGCGTGAAGGCGAGCTTGTTATAAAAGAATCCCACACGTCGGTCTGCGCCAGCAGTTCCCACAGCCCGAGTAATGCTAAAAGTATTACGGCGCGCGTTACGTGTACGGCAATCTTTCCCCGCTTTATCTTCTTTAAATACAGCGCGTGCTGCGGGGAGCACGTCTTTTTTTCGGATTTTTTCATATGCTATCTTCCGCGGAGCGCAAGTTACTGCACGGCGCGCACCGCCCGTTTAATCGGGCATATATGCCGATATTTCTTGTTTTGTCGCATGGGCGTAAAAACGTTTGGTTTGGCAATATATGCCCGTAAATTGGTTTTAGTTATGCCATATTGTGGTATTATTTGTTTATTCGGGCATATGTGCCCGTATTTTTGTTTGGTTGCGCCATATAGCCGCACCATATTCAGTGGTATATGGCGATATTTTAGTTCTGACATATATGGCTGTGACTATATGCCCAGTTCCCTGCGCAGTACCTCGAATGTAACGGCAAACTGCGGACACTCTCTGCGCCGCTTGGGACTGCCGTCGCCGAAAGTTATTTCGTGTTCTGCCACCACATGCGCTGGACGGGAGGAGAGTACGACGACTTTATCTGAAAGGGCAATCGCCTCTGATATGTCGTGAGTAACCAACAGAGCCGTCTTTTTCTCTCCCTTTATAATTTCCTGCACGTCGTCGCATACAGCCAGCCTCGTCTGGTAGTCGAGAGCTGAAAAAGGCTCGTCGAGCAGTAAAAACTGCGGCTGTGCCGAGAGAGTGCGTATAAGCGCCACCCTCTGCCTCATTCCGCCTGATAGCTGCGAAGGCGTTTTATTCAAAAAGTCTTTCAGCCCGTACTTTTCGGCAAGTTCTATTGCGGCGGCGCGCATTTCGGGGGTGTTTTTGTGCTTTACTTCGAGGGGTAAAAAGATGTTCTGCTCTACCGTCCGCCACGGGAAGAGGGCGTCGGTCTGGAACATATATCCGAACTCCCCGTCGCCGCGTTCCACCTCGCCCTGCGACGGCGTTATCAGCCCTGCCGCAAGCGAAAGTATGGTCGATTTACCGCATCCTGACGGGCCTATTACAGATACAAACTGCCCCTCTTCTACGGCAAAGGTCAGTCCGTTTACCGCCTCGGTTTCACCGCTCTTCGTATGGTACGAAAAGTAAACGTCTTTGAATTTCAGGCTCATGCGTACACTTCTTCGTAGACTTTCTGCGCGGTTTCGGTGAGTACAAGCTCGTCGAAGTCCACGCGCCTTTCAAGCTCGCCGGAATTTTCTATGACGTCGAGCAGTCTGTTAAAGGCGCTCTCTTCCATAGCCATGTTTGTAACCCACGCGTCAATCTGACGGTAGCTCTCTACCGAATTTTCCAAACTCTCCACGCTGGTACCGTCGAAGTACGGCAGCAGGTAGCTCGCAACTGTGGCGCTGTCGTTCTCCATTATAAACTTCGTCGCCTTGGTTATGGCGCGCAACAGACCCTCTATCTTATCGGAATTTTTCTCTATATAACTGCTCTTTGCAATGAAGCAGGTGTAGGGAATCTCGCCTGACTGTTCGCCTACGGACGCCACTATATAGCCCTTGCCTGCCTCCTGATATTCTGTTGCCGTCGGCTCAAACATGGTGCAGTAGTCGGCTATGCCGCTCTCGAAAGCCGCAGTCATATAGTTGAAGTCTACGTCGTAGTTTAAGGTTGCGTTAATGCCCAGTTCGTCTAAAACGTACTGGAACGTCATGGCGGGCACGCCGCCCTGCCTGCCTGCAAGTATCTCTTTGCCTTCAAGGTCGCTCCATTCAAAGTCGGGCTCATAGTTGCGCGATACCAAAAAACTGCCGTCGCGCTTGGTCAGCTGGCCGAACACCTTTGGCGTATCCGAAGAGCCGCCAATCAGCACATACAGTGCCGCTTCGGGACCGCAGAAACCTACGTCTGCCGAACCTGACAGCACTGCCGCCATGGTGTTGTCTGCGCCGCCGCCGTTGGTGAACTCTACCTCGAAGCCCTCTTCCGCGTAGTAGCCGAGGGCGTCGGCAAGGTACATGGGCGCGTAGAATACCGAGTGCGTAACCTCGTTAATCTTGATTACGTTCTCGTCATCAGAACACCCTGCAAGCGACAGAGGTATTACCATTGCCGCCGCGGCGGCGGCAATGATGGCAAATAATCTTTTTTTTAGTTTCATAATTTTCCTGCCTTACAAAAAAATTGATAATACCATTTATATGCTTTGCGCGTTATGTTTGACATAGCGCGCACTTTTGTTTTATAATTTTGTGCATATAATCTAAGAGGTACCCAATGGATAAAAGCTACAATCCGAAGTCATTCGAGGACGTGATTTATAATATGTGGGAAGAGGAGGGGTGTTTCCGTGCCGAAAGGGACGACAACAAAGTCCCCTTTACAGTTATGATGCCTCCGCCCAACATAACGGGGCAGCTGCACATGGGGCACGCCCTCGACGAAACTTACCAGGATATTTTAGTAAGGTTCAAGCGTATGCAGGGCTACTGCACGCTGTGGCTTCCAGGCACCGACCACGCCTCGATAGCTACTGAGGTGAAGATTGTAGATATGCTCAAAGAGCGTGGAATAGATAAGGACAGCCTCACACGCGAAGAGTTTTTGTCTTATGCGTGGGAGTGGAAGGAAAAATACGGCGGCAAGATTGTCACCCAGCTTAAAAAACTCGGCTCTTCGTGCGACTGGTCGCGCCTCGCCTTCACCATGGACGAAAAGTGCTCGCGCGCGGTGCGCGAGGTATTTGTCAACCTCTATAATAAGGGGCTAATATACCACGGCGACAGAATAATAAACTGGTGCCCTACGTGCCGCACGGCGCTCTCTGACGCCGAGGTAGAGTACGAGGAAGAGCAATCCCACTTCTGGCACATAAAATACTTTTTGGAAGGTTCTGATACGGAAGGAGTGGTTGTTGCAACTACCCGACCCGAAACTATGTTCGGCGATGTTGCTGTTGCCGTAAACCCTGCCGACAAGAGATATAAAAAATTTATAGGCAAAAATGTAATTCTGCCCGTAGTCCAAAAGGCTATACCCGTAATTGCAGACGAGCACGCCGATATGGAGTTCGGCACGGGCTGTGTAAAGATAACTCCTGCGCACGACCCCAACGACTTCGAGGTCGGCATGCGCCACGGCCTTCCCTCGGTAAAGGTGATGAACGAGGACGGCACTATGAACGAGTGTGCGGGCAAGTACTGCGGTATGGAGCGTTACGAGTGCCGCAGGGCGCTGGAAGCCGACTTAAAGGAGAGCGGCAACCTTGTAAGCAAACAGCCCCACGCGCACAGTGTGGGGCACTGCTACCGCTGTCATACCACGATAGAGCCAATGGTTTCAAAGCAGTGGTTTGTCAAGATGAAGCCGCTCGCACGCCCAGCCATAGACGCGGTAATGAACAAAAAGACCAGCTTCATCCCCGAAAGGTTTGCAAAGATATACTATAATTGGATGGAGAACGTAAAGGACTGGTGCATATCGCGACAGTTGTGGTGGGGGCACCGCATACCCATATGGTACTGCGACGACTGCGGCGAAGTAATCTGCGCCAAAGAGAATCCTGCCCTCTGCCCGAAGTGCGGCAGTGAGCACATACGGCAGGACGAGGACGTGCTCGATACGTGGTTTTCGTCGGCGCTGTGGCCGTTCTCCACTCTGGGCTTCCCCGACGATACTTCCGACCTCGAATATTTTTACCCCACAGACGTACTCGTCACAGGTTACGACATAATCTTCTTTTGGGTGGCGCGCATGATATTTTCAGGCATAGAGCACATGCGCAAAGTGCCCTTCCGCTATGTGCTCATGCACGGCATAGTGCGCGACGAGCAGGGCAGAAAGATGTCTAAATCGCTCGGCAACGGCATAGACCCGTTAGACGTGATTGAAAAGTACGGCGCAGACGCGCTTCGCTTTTCGCTTATACAGGGCGTTTCCACGGGCAACGACATGCGCTATTCCGATGCAAAGGTCGCCTCTGCGGCTGGCTTTATGAACAAGGTCTGGAACGCCAGCCGCTATGTCATATCCAACTGCGAGGGGCGCAACATAGTGCCGATTGGCGAGGTAAAGCTCGGCTATGCCGATAAGTGGATAATATCACGCCTGCAAGAAACCATACGCGATGTAACCCTCGCGCTTAATAAGTTCGAGCTCGGCATAGCCTGCCAGACGGTACACGACTTTGTGTGGGACGACTTCTGCGACTGGTATATAGAGCTCACAAAGCCCGCCATGTGGTCGCAGGACGACGGAAAAAAGGACGCGGCGGTTTCTGTGCTTGTATATGTGCTGGAAAACGCGCTCAAACTTCTGCACCCCTTCGTGCCCTTCGTCACCGAAAAGATTTGGGCGGAACTGCATGCGGCAGGGGGCAGACTCATTCTCTCCGATTACCCCCGTTACAATTCCCGTCTCACCTACCGCAAAGAGAGCGCGGCATTTGGCGGCATAATGGATATAATCAAGGCGGTGCGCGCCCTTAAAACCGATACGGGCTGTCCCCCCTCCAAAAAGGTTACTCTTCTGCTCGTCACCGAAAGTAAACGGCTTATAACAGCCAATGAAGAGCCCATAAAGCGGCTTGCCGGCATACAAGATATAAAGTTTGTTTCCTCTGCCGCCGATGCGGGCGAGCGCGCCGCCGCAAAGGTGGTGGGGTGTGCTACCGTGCTTGTGCCCATGGACGACCTTGTGGACAGCAATGCAGAGCGCGAAAGGCTGAGCGCCGAACTCGACAGAGTTATGGCGGAGATACGCCGCGCCGACGGCAAGCTGAACAATTCGGGCTTCATGGCAAAGGCGCCCAAAAAGCTCGTGGACGAAGAGCGCGCCAAGCTGGAAAAATACCTTGAAATGAAGCAGCGCATAGAGGCGCAGCTCAAAGCTATAAATTGATTAGTGCGGCGCGCGGCTGTTTTGCCGCGCGCCGTCGTTTAAATTTCGGCGTATACACATGAAAAAGCTTTTTAAAAAATTTGCAGCAATGCTTATGGCGGCGTCGCTGGCTGTGGCGTTCGGCGGATGCGGTATATTCGGCGGCGGTGACGACAGCTCTGACGTAAATTACGAAGAAATAATCTCTGCCGACCTGTCCATTCATTTTATTGCGCCTGGGGTAAAGTCTAACGGCGACTGTGCGCTTATAAAGTGCGGCGACGTTGAAATTCTCGTCGACGCGGGACCCACCACGTCAAATTTAAGTACCATTAAGGCATATATAGACGAATATTGCGACGACGGCGTTTTAGAATATGTAATAGCAACACATGCCGATGCCGACCATATTGCATGCATGGCTGGCAGTTCTTCAAAGCAGAACGGCATACTTTATACCTATGAAGTAGGTACAATAATACAATTCAGCCAAAGCGACAAAACTACGGCGACATATAAAAATTATCTTACTGCCGTACAGTACGCCGAAACTCGCGGCACAAAGGTATATAATGCGCTGCAATGCTGGAACGAAACCGACGGGGCGCAACGCACTTACTATCTCGACGAAGAACAGACTATTTCGCTCAATATACTCTATAACTATTACTACGACCACAGCAGTTCTGACGAAAACAACTATTCGGTATGTTTTGTTCTCACGCAGAAGCTCGACAGCGGCGAAGAATACAACTACCTCTTCACGGGCGATTTAGAGGAGGAGGGCGAGGAATACCTCGTAAAATACAACGACCTGCCAGAGGTGGAACTGTATAAGGCTGGGCACCATGGCAGTAAGACATCTTCAAACGAGTGTCTGCTTAAAGTTATAAAGCCAAAAAATATTGTGGCGTGTTGCGTTGCAGGGTATAATCAGTATAATGCAAAGGCAGAAAATGTGTTCCCCACGCAGGCGTTTATTACAAGGGTATCCTCCTATACCGACAGCGTATATATCCCCGTAATGGAGGAGGACGGCGAGCTTACGCTTATGAACGGCGATATTGTCTTTTATTGCAGTAATGCGGATAGCGACCTGCGGCTGTGGTGTTCGAACAACACTACCAAGCTAAAAGATACCGCGTGGTTTGCCAAAAACCGAACATGGGGATAATATTTTCTTTTTCACTGTTATAAGTTGCCGAATGGTAAATATTCGTACTGTCAATATCTATTTTTTTACCCGACCGCGCAGACTGCGCGGTCGGGTAAAATTGAATATTATTCAGATTGAAAGGAGTTTTGCTATACCGATTTGAGCAGACGTTCAACAGCCGCCGTCATCTTTGCCAGCGCACCCTCGGCATCTGCCTTGGTGTTTGCCTTAACTGAATAATAAATTTTCAGCTTTGGCTCTGTGCCCGAAGGGCGCACGCATATAAAACTGCCGTTTTCCAGCTCGTAATATACGCAGTTGGTGGTGGGGGAGCCTATCTGGCTCTGCTCGCCCGTGGCAACGTTTGTTTTAATATCTTTTGAATAGTCCCTTATATAAGATACGTTGTATATGTCGAACTTTGTCACGGGCTTGGTCTTTAAACCGTCCACTACGGCGTTCATCTCCTTCATGGCGTTCAGCCCCTTGTACTGCACAGATACGTTTTTATCGAGCACGTAGCCGTAGGCGGCGTAAATTTCGTCTAACCTTTCATAAACGGTCTTGCCCTTGTAGGTGTAGTAACATACCATTTCGGCGCACAGCATAGAGGCGACAACCGCGTCCTTATCCCTCGCATGTGTGCCGCGCAGGTAGCCGCAACTCTCTTCAAAGCCGAACACAAATGTGTGCGAGCCGTCTTTTTCCCACTGCTTTATCTTGTCGCCTATAAACTTAAAGCCTACGGGCACTTCAAACAGGGTTACGCCGAACTTGTTGCATATTGCCTTCGCCATGCCCGTCGTTACGAACGACTTTACCACTGCCGCGTTTTCGGGCAGTCTGCCGTCCTCTTTTAATCGGGTGAGTATATAGTCGAGCAACAGTATGCCCACCTGATTGCCCGAAAGCGCTTCAAATTCGCCCTCTTTATTCTTCACAGCAACGCCCAGTCTGTCGCTGTCGGGGTCGGTGCCGAAAACTACCGTTGCGCCCGTCTTTTCTGCAAGGGCAATGCCCATAGAAAGGGTCTCTTTAAATTCGGGGTTGGGCACTTCTACGGTAGAAAAGTCTGTGTCGCGCACTGTCTGCGCCTCTACTACCGTTGCGTTTATGCCTGTCTTTTTTAATATGGTAGTTACGGGTATATAGCCCGAACCGTGCACGGGGGTATAAACCAACTGCAAATCTTTGCCGCACTTTTTAACCGCCTCTTTCGAAAGGGTGAGTTTTGTAAGCTCTTTATAATACTTTCTGTCTACGGAGGAGGGGACGGGCTTTTTATATTTTTTCAACTGTTCGGCGGTGGGGGAGGGGACGCCCAGATAGTCGGTCTGCTGTGTTATAAAATCCAACACCTTTGCGGTGTCCTCGGGGTTCATCTGCGCGCCGTCTTTGCCATATACCTTATAGCCGTTGTACTGCTTGGGGTTGTGCGAAGCAGTTATCATTATGCCTGCCGTCGTCTTTAAACGGCGCACTGCAAAAGAGAGCATGGGCACGGGGTGCACGTCGGTGAATACGTATGCCCTTATACCGTGCGCCGCCAGCACCTCGGCTGCCGCTTCGGCAAACTCATCCGATTTTAAGCGGGTATCGTATGAAATTACCACGCCGCGCCTTTTTGCCTCTTCGCCCAGCGAGCAGATAAATTGGCTTAAACCCTCGGTGGCGCGCTTTACGGTATATATGTTCATCATATTGGTGCCGTAACCTATTACGCCCCTTAGCCCTGCCGTGCCAAATTCCAGCTCTGCGCCAAAGCGGTATTCTATCTCTTCACGGTTGCCCTTTATTGCTTCAAGTTCCGCCCTGCCCTCTTCGTTCAGCCTGCCGTCAGAGAGCCAGCTATTGTATATATCGGTATAACTCATAAATGCCTCCTTGCAAAGCGCACCGCGCATAAAATATTATTGTACGGGCGGTGTGTGCGCTTCCCGAAAACGCACCCCAAACAACGGGGGCGTTTATGTCGTATATATTATTATATAAAAAAAATCCCCCTTTGTAAAGGGGGATAGTAATGTTGTATAAATTATGAATATTTTTTTAACGTAATAAACCTATGGGGTGTTCTTTTTAGTCGTCGCCGCGCAAAAACTGTTCGCGCGTGCGCGCCTTTTCGTGTTCGGGCTTTATTATCGTGCGCTTATCTATAAAGTACTTCAACTCTTTGGCGTCGCAGTAGTTTACAAATTCGTAGCACAGCACATATAAATAGCTGAGCGGCACGGTTATAAGCAACGCCGCGCCCAGCGTGCCTATGGCGGCAAGTACGTTCAATGCCATTATCATGACGAGTGAGGTGGCGTAAAAGGAGTACACCTCTCCGCTGTGTTTGCCGCGGCGCGAAAATGAATAGCGCATGGCAGATATGGTGTGCTGTTTGCCGCATATCATGGCTGGCAGCCAGTCTGTGGTGAACGTCATCTTTACAGCCATAAACAGCAATACCAGCACAACAAACAGCATAAGCGCTATAAGTATGGGCGCGCCCGCCTTTTTATACAGAAGTCCGAGCATAAGATAGCCCGAAAGTGTAAATGTTAGCACGTCGTATATAAGAGAAAGGGGGGCGTATATGCCGCTCATTGCGCTCGCCCTGCCAAGGTTTTTTATAAGCGAGCCCATAAAGGAACTGCCTGTCTGCATGGTCATGCGGTCGTTTATGTTGGTGGCTGCGGCGTAGTTGCCAAGCCCTATAAAGAAGTGGCTGACCAGCGACACTGCCGCCAGCCCGACAATGCACAGCACAAAGGAAGAGGGGTTATCCACAAGGTAATCGTTAATTGAAGAAAAGCTGTTGCGGACGGCTGTAACAGAGTCCTGTATTGCCTCTATGTTTCCGTTGCCTATGTTGTTGAGCAAATCAGATATCGAGTTTAAAAGCTGGTTATAAAGGTTTCCGTTGCTGTCCAGTCCGCGCAAAAACGGTATAATTATTGCCGCGCACAGTCCGCCCGAAATCAGCGTGACTATGAGTATATACAGCAACATTTTATACGTTATGCGGAAGTTATCTATAAGTACGTGAATGGTGTGTTTAAAGCGCATATATTCCTCGTCAGTGCGGCTTACAGCCACACAATTTTTTCTGCCGTCCTGCCGTCGTGCACGGTCATGTAGCAGTAAGACTGCCTGCTGTACCGCGACAGCGTGCCAGGGTTTATGGTAAGCACGCCGCCAATCTCTTCGCACCTTGCCTCATGGGTATGTCCGTACAGCGCAACGGCACAGCCGCGCTCCTGCGCGGCGTATACCAGTCTGTCGAGCGTCTGCTTTACAGAATATCTGTGCCCGTGGCACATGAATATCTTTACGCCCTCTGCCCCGATTATCTTTTCGTCGTCGCCCATGCGTTCTATATCGCAGTTGCCGTTTATGACAATGGTCTTTTGCGGATACTTCTGCCGTATGTAACCGCCGTCGGAGGACAGGTCGCCCAAATGGACAATATAGTCGCTCTCGGCAAACTGACCGTCTAACTTATCGAGCGCCGCGCGGTTGCGGTGACTGTCAGAGATTATTATAAAACTTTTCATAATTCGAAATAAGGTCTTTTATCGCTCTTGCTCGGTGCGAAACGGCGTTTTTCTCCCTCTCCGCAGCCTCGCCGAAAGATTTTTGCAGGTCGTACGAAAAGAACAGACTGTCGTAGCCGAAGCCGAGTTTGCCGCACTCTTTGTTAAGAATCTCGCCGTCCGTCCTGCCCGTGCCGAACAGGCACCTTCCGCCAGGCATATAAAGGCATACGGCACATTCAAAATATGCGCGCCTGTCGGGCGCGTCCTTCATTCTCTCTAAAAGCAGGGCACGGTTGGCTTTTTCGCCCTCGCCCGAAAAGCGTGCCGAATATACCCCCGGCGCGCCGCACAAAAAGTCTACGCACAGCCCCGAATCGTCTGCAAGGGCAGGCAGTCCCAGCTTCTCGCTCACCGTTTTTGCCTTAATCAGGGCGTTCTCTTTAAAGGTTTCGCCCGTCTCTTCAATGTCGCCATTAAAGCCTGCTTCACGCATAGATACAAGCTGAAAGCCTTTAATAAGTTTTGCAAGCTCTTTAATCTTGCCTTCGTTGCCGCTGGCAACAACTACTTTTGTAATCTGCATTTTCATTTTTTCCATACTGAATACATTATATAACAGCGGGCACAAAAAGTAAAGGGTTTATTTTTCCCACTTCAAGCGGTGCAGGTTGCCCTGGGTTTCCAGTCCGCAAAAGTCGTTCTGTCGCAGTGCCTCGTACACGGCTATCGCCGCACTGTTTGCAAGGTTAAGGCTTCGCGCTTCATTAATCATTGGTATGCGTAAGCACCAGTCGGGGTGCGCCGTCAGCAACTCTTCGTCCAGTCCGCGCGTCTCTTTGCCGAACACAAAAAAGTCCCCGTGCCTGTACACTGCGTCGGTATGCCGCTTTCTCGCCTTTGTGGTAAAGTAAAAGAACCGCCCGTCGGGATATTTTTTAAATAATTCGTCAATATTTTCGTATATATACACTTCGAGCAAGTGCCAATAGTCCAGCCCAGCCCTTTTAAGGTATCTGTCGTCCAGCCTGAACCCCAAAGGCTTTATAAGGTGCAGGGCGCACCCTGTTGCGGCGCAGGTGCGCGCTATGTTTCCCGTGTTCTGCGGTATTTCGGGCTCGACTAAAACTATGTTGAACATGTTTCCTCCGTATGTCAGCCTTTCGGTCTGCGCAACGGCTATTTTACCATATGCCGCCCCTCAATGCAAGCGCTGTATACCTCTGTAAATGTATCGGAGAAATTTTTACGCCGTTGACAAATGCCCGTTGTAAGGGTATAATAAATGCAAGAGATTGAGGAGAAAATGCAATGTCCTATTGATTTTGGCAAATTATGGAGCATGATGGTGCACCGTTAAATGTTGACATTCTTAATACATGGTGCTATAATATCAATAATCAATATTGTTTATTTTAATGAGGCGGATATGAAAAAGCAGAGGAACACCGCGCAGAAAAAGATAATAATGCACGCGTTGGCATGTGCCGACCACCCCACGGCAACCGAACTTTACGAAAGAGTGCACGGCGAAAATCCGCGCATAAGCAAGGCTACGGTATTCCGCGTGCTTTCACAGTACGCCGAAAACGGCGAGATTCTGCGCCTGCACATAAAGGACAGCGACGAGCGTTACGATACCACTTTAAAACCGCATGCGCACCTGCGCTGTCTACACTGCGGCAGGGTGGCAGACGTAATGTCGCCTGCAATTACTGCACTGATGGACGCCCAAAACCTGTGCGGAATGGAGGTTTATTCCGCCGAAGTAAATTTCAGCGGACTGTGCCCTGACTGCGTTGCCGCGAAAGGCGCGGAAGAGGAAGCGGCGCAGGCTTAATACATAGTCATAAATAAAATTATGAATATGGAGGAATTATAAAATGAAAGAGTTGAAGGGCACTAAAACAGAGCAAAATCTTCGCGCCGCATTTTCGGGCGAGAGCGAGGCGCGCAACAAGTATACATTCTTTGCGTCGGTGGCAAAAAAGGAGGGCTATAACCAGATAGCCGCTATCTTTGAAGAGACAGCCGCAAACGAAAAGGAACACGCTGAAATGTGGTTCAAACTGTTAAAGGGCATAGGCGATACCAAGGCGAATCTTGCCAATGCCGCCGAGGGCGAGAACTACGAGTGGAGCAACATGTACCCCACTTTCGCCCGCGAAGCACGCGAAGAGGGCTTCGATTCCATAGCCACTATGTTTGAAAGAGTGGCAGAAGTGGAGATGGAGCACGAAAAGAGGTATAAAAAACTGCTTGAAAATGTAGAGGGCGGCAAGGTATTTATCCGCGAAGACGTGGTTATGTGGCAGTGCCGTAACTGCGGCGCAATAGTCATAGGCAAGGCGGCACCTGAGGTCTGCCCCGTATGTGCCCACCCCAAGGCATACTTCCAGCTCAAACAGGAAAATTATTGATAATAAAAACTTTCACAACAAATGTAATACGGCGGAAGTGTTTTGCATCCTCCGCATAAAAAGGGCGCGCCGAACGGCGCGCCCTGAATTTTTCGCTATTTTATTTTTAACATTCTGTCTATAATCGTATAGCCGTCCTCTATATATTTTCCCGTTTTTGCGGCTTCTGCCTCGGTGTAGCGCGCCGCGCCATTGCCCAAATTTTGTACGTTGCAATACAGCAGGTAGGGCACGGGGTCGGCGGTGTGCGTCTTTATGCGCACGGGGGTGGGGTGGTCGGGGCATATCAGCATGCACATCTGCTCGCCAGCCTCTTCAAACCTCTTTAAAAGTCCGCCAACTACAAGTTTGTCTATCTGCTCTATGCAGAATACCTTGCGCTCTGTATCGCCGTGGTGTCCGCACTCGTCGGGACCCTCCATGTGAATATAAACGTAGTCCAGTCCGCCGCCGAGCAGTGCATCTGCCGCCGCCTCTGCCTTGGCGGCAAAGTTTGTGTCGTAATTTCCTGTGGCGCCCTCTACGGGTATAAAGCGCATGTCCGCAAGCAGGCATATGCCCTTTACAAGGTCTACGGCAGATATAACTCCGCCTTTCAGCCCCGTCTTTTGCTCAAAATTACTGAGCTTTGGTTTTGTTCCCTCGCCCCACAGCCAAAGACTGTTTGCAGGGTTTTTGCCCTCTTTTATCCTCTTCAAGTTTACGGGGTGCGCCTTTAAAACTTCACTGCTTCGCTTCATAAGGGCAAGGTATGCCGCGGCGTTTTTGCCCTTGGGTAAATACTCTGCAATCTTTTTATCGGAAATATCGTGCGGAGGGGTGAGGGTGTGACCCGTTGCTCCTTTTTCGGCTATCAGGCAGTGCCTGTAAGATATTCCTGCGTGCAGAGTAAAGCCGCCGCCGTCGAGTTCGCGTTTTAGCGCGGCTATAAGCTCGCTTGCCTCGGCTGTGGTTATCTCGCCTGCCGAATAGTCGAGCATGGTTCGCTCTTCATAGTTCTCCTCGCCTGAAAGGGTTACAAGGTTGGCGCGCAGTGTTACGTCGGTATCTTTCAGCTCAATGCCCATTGCAACAGCCTCTAACGGCGAGCGTCCCGTATAGTATTTTTTGGGGTCGAAGCCCATTACCGACATATTTGCAACGTCGCTCCCGGGGCTCATTCCGTCGGGCACGGTCTTAAAAACGCCTGCCTCTGCAATGCGCGCCAGCCTGTCAAGGTTGGGCGTTTTTGCGTATTCAAGACATGTCTTTCCGCCCAGCGCGGCTATCTTTTCATCTGCCATGCCGTCGCCTAAAACAACAATATATTTCATACTCCATTCCTCAAAGCGCCGCCTGTGCGGCGGTTATTATTTTCGGTATATTGCAGGGCAAATCAGCCCTGTCTGCCGTTTAAGTCCCAGTTTATCTGACCGCGCCCGTGCTCATTCAAATATGTGTTTGCGCGCGAAAAAGGTCTGCTGCCGAAGAAGCCGTTGTAAGCCGAAAGGGGGGAGGGGTGGGCGCTCTCTATAATAAGGTGCTTGCCCACGTCAATCAGCGGCTTTTTAGAGCGCGCGTTGCCGCCCCACAGTATAAATACGGTGTTTTGGGTGCGGTCGGATATAAGCTTTATCACACTGTCTGTAAACCACGCCCAGCCGCATTGCGAGTGCGAATTTGCCCTGTGTTCGCGCACGGTGAGGGTGGTGTTCAAAAGCAACACGCCCTCCTCTGCCCACGGGGTCAGGTCGCCGCATTCGGGCGGCAATATACCCAAATCATCGCGCAGTTCCTTGAATATATTATTCAATGACGGCGGAATGGCGACGCCCCGCTTTACTGAAAAGCACAGCCCGTGCGCCTGCCCTGGCTCGTGGTAGGGGTCCTGCCCTAAAATCACCGCTTTGAGAGATGAAATCGGTGTATAGCGGAAGCAGTTGTACAGGTCGTACATGTCGGGGTATACTATGTAGTGGCTGTATTCGTTCTTCAAAAATTCGCGTATATCCTTATATTTTTGGTCAGCGAACAGCGGTGCGAGCAGTTCGTCCCAGTCTCCGCCGAGCTCTATCATATTGCCTCCTCTGCGGTGCGGCATAGTGTTTTCATTTGCCCTCCTCCGCGGCGCATACGTCGGCAAATATGCCGCATATATCCGCTTTTAACCGTTCTGTACACATGGCAAGGTTGCGTGTGAACTGCTCTGTGGTACTGCCGCTGCCTGCTATGTCAGAAATTGCTTTAAAGCTGTATACGGCTACCCCTGCGTGCGCACACGCCTGCACAATGGCGCCGCCCTCCATGTCGCGTATATCGGCGTGCATGTCTTTGGTAAGCGTCTCAAAGTCGCGCACGTCGTCGTTAAACCTGTCGCCCGTGGCAAGCCGCCTTTTCGGATAGCCGCCTGCAACCGAAAGGGGCAGATATCTGTCCCCGAACTCATTCAGCGTGCCTATGGGCGTGCCGTTGAGCTGTGCAAGGTCAAAGTCGTACTGCACGGCATGCGATATGGAATAAATTGCCCCAACCTCGCAGTCGCGGTTAAGTCCGCCTGCAACGCCTATATTTATAATGCAGTCGGCGGAGTATCTGTCGGCCGCCAGCTGTGCGCCGCAGGCGGCGTTTACCTTGCCCACTCCGCACACAATCACAGCGACGTCGCGTCCGCCCAGTCTGCCTGTATAGGCGTGTCTGCCGCATACCGTGGCTTTGTTCAGCGCGGTCATATTGGCTATAACGGGCTCCGCCTCGCTCTCCATGGCAATTACAAAACATTTCATACGGAAATTATAACATACACAGCCGCGCCATTGCAAATTTATCGTGCGTGCGCGCATAAAAAAACCGCCAGCAGGCGGCTGAAATCATTCGGTATGGTTTTTTACCTCAAAAGTTATCACGTCAGCCGCGGCGCACACTGCCGTTACGGCTTCCCGTTCAAAGCAGAAAGCTACATTTTCTTCTACGGGCAACCCGTCTAAAAACAACCTTCCCCCGATAAACGCCAGCTTTCGCACATACTTCCAGATGCCGTCGCCGCGCAGTTTGGCATAAGCCTCGCGCGCAGTCCAGTGCATAAAAAAGTCGCGTTCGGTGGCAATCTCTCTGCGCTCCTCTTCGGGAAAGGACGATAGCACCTTGCCGTAACTTTTGCCGCTTGGCAGTTCGCAGTCCACGCCCACGGGAAGGGGGGAGAGGGCTATGGCGCACAGTCCGCCGCTGTGCGACAGGTTGAAATAAGTCTTGCCGTCGCAGTATGGCTTGCCGCGTTCGTCTTTATAAATATTTACGGCGTGCCCCTCGCGGAGTTCAAGTTCGCGGCGGAGCACGCCGTACCGCTCTTCTGAACTGCAAAATATCAGGTGTATCATAGTATAAGCGATTCAATATATTCAATCTGTCTGCGCGTGGCAAGGTGTCGCGTAAAAGCGCAGGCACTGCCGGCCGCCGTGGCAAAGTTGAGGGCGGAGAAGTAGTTTTCGGTGCTTAAATATTCGTGAATAAAGCCTGCTATCATCGAATCGCCTGCGCCCACGGAATTTACAAGCTGTCCGCGCGCCGCGCGCACATACATGGTCTGCTCTGTTTCGGTTACCATAACTGCGCCGTCGCTGCCCATGGAAACTATTACGTTGCGCGCGCCCTTTCTTTGCAGTTCGCGTGCGCAATCGGCTATCTGCATGGTGTTGGGCAATGTTTTAAGTCTGAAAATTTCGCTGAGTTCGAATATGTTGGGCTTTATTAAAAACGGTTTGTACTTCAACGTATTTGTAAGCAACGCTCCGCAGGCGTCCACAACTACATTTATGTTTTTTATATTCTTTATGCGCTTTAAAAGGTTTTCGTAAGTTCTGTCGTCGAGGGTGGCGGGTACGCTTCCGCATATAATCAGCCAGTCGCCCTCTTTAAGCACGGATTTAAGCCGCTCTACAAGTTTGCCCACGTCCGCCTCAGAAACTTGCGCCCCTGTGCCGTTTATGTCAGTTTCGGTATTGCTCTTTATCTTTACGTTTATGCGGCTCTGTCCTCCGACTTCTATAAACTCGTGTCTGAGCCCCATAGCGGTCACTATGTCGTCTATCGCCTGTCCTGTAAAGCCTGCAATAAAGCCGAAGGCTATCGTTTCGTCGCCCAGCTCTTTCAGGGCAAGCGAAACGTTCAGCCCCTTTCCGCCGACGGTTATATATTCGCCGGTCGAGCGGTTTACGATGCCGCTTTTAAGATTATTTACTTTTACGTAGTAATCCAAAGAGGGATTGAACGTAATTGTGTATATCATTTTTCTCCGGCCTGCGCGTGCGCTATGTGGGCGACGTATATAGTAATATAGTATGACCCACAATCAACTTTATATTATTTGAATAAAAATGTCAATAAAAAAGCCATTGGGTCGAAGCGTTGAAATTAGCCCCTCGGTGCGCTTGCAGGCACGCCGCCGCAGATACGTGCGGACAAAGTTTGCCATGTACTCCGCCGCAGATAGCTTTGTACACACACGCCAAGATTTATTATATATGCGTTCCAAAAAAAAGAGCTCCGCGACAAAGGCGGAGCTCTTATGCGTATTTGCCATACGCGTGTTTGGTGGACCTGCAGAGAGTTGCACTCTGGTCTTACAAAGTTCAGACGGGCTTTCTACATACTTAGTTTACCTATAAACTTACCCGTCGCATCCCGGTAAACGGGGCGGCGGCGGAGCATGCCGCAAAATTACGTTAAAAAGGGTGCGGCAGTGCCCTTAAAAACGTTGTCCGCCTGAAATAACGCCCCTTGCCGCACGGCGGTATGCGGTAGGAACGGACTGCTTATTTTAAGCAGCGCAAGCCATTGCAGGTGCGCTGTAAACGGGCATAGCAATGGTTTTGGAATCGTTTGATTCTGCGTTTAAATTTAAATTCCGTTTTTACAAAGCCGGACCTTTGGTATGCTTACTCCGTCCTCCGTCCGCAATCGAAACTGTGTCAGGCCCGAACGGTCAGGACGTAAGTCCTTGGGCGGCACGCGCCCGCCGCCATATATATTATAACCTGCGAGCATATATTATAACCGCACTTTGCGCAAAAGGCAAGCGTTTGAATTTGTCTGCGCCGCAAAATTATATGCCGTGTCAATTCAAATGTAATGGTTCAGTCGGCTTCCTCGTCAAGCGCCTCTATATAAAAACTCACGGGACGGAAGCCGTCGTTACACGATATCATGGCGGCTTTTTTGTTCTTCATCCAGTTGCCGTAAATCCCCTCTCCGCCGCATGCAAGCGCCAGCACAAAGGGCGACATGCTCTCCCATGCGCTTTTGCACAGCCCCTCTGGTCGCTCCCAGCCGTTGGCTATAAAGGTATCGCCCTCGCTTATGCCGCAGGCGTGTTCTATGGGGTTTTCGTATTTTTCTATAAGGTCGTCATACCGCGCCTGTCGCACGGCTGTAATTTTACACTTCTTCATATGTGCATTATAGCACGCGTGCAAATATATTGTAAAGTGCATTTTTTGCCTGTGCGCATATGTTTGACAGCATTTTAAGACATTGGCGATTATTTATATAGGACGCAAAAAATTCCGCAATATATTCCGAATAACGGCTAAAATTAAAGGGGCGCGCCCTTCGGCACGCCCTTACAGTATATGTCGGTAATTACTTTATTAAGTCTGAAAGTTTTTTAGAGTTTAAAAAGTTCATAATCAGCTCGTCGAGTTCACGCCACAGGGGGAGGGAGAGGCATTTCGCCGCGTTTTCGCACGGCACATCTGAATACAGGCAGGATACGGGCGCAAGCGTGCCCTCCGCGGCAACTATAATCTCGCCTACCGAACACTCTTCGGCAGGTTTTGCAAGCCTATATCCGCCGCTCTTTCCGCGCGCGCTGACCACAAGCCCTGCCGCCGAAAGCGGTCCCATAACCGCCTCTAAATATTTCACGCTCTCGTGCTGGCGTTCGGCTATATCTGTAAGCGATATATTTGTGCCGTCGTTGTGTTGAGCCAAATCTATCATTACTTTCAGGGCGTTGCGTCCCTTGGTGGTTATCATCATAGCAATCAACCGCCGTATTCAATCATTTTTTCTATGCACTTTACCGCCGCAAGGCGCTTTTCTTCGTCCATTACAATCTCTTCGCCGCCATTGCCGACTACTGCGTTGTATACGTTTACAAGAGTGGTTATCTTCATGTTGGGGCATATCAGGTCTTTGGAGAGGGGGTAGAACTTCTTGTCGGGGCACTTGAATTGCAAATGTTGGACTATGGCGTTTTCGGTGCCTATAATAAATTCCTTTGCCTCAGACTTTTCGGCAAATGTCATAATGCCCGTGGTCGAGCCCACATAGTCGGCGAACGCCGTAACTTCGGGGCGACACTCCGGGTGTACGAGGAAGAGCGCTTCGGGGTGCGCCGCCTTTGCCTTTAAAACGTCGTTTTTGCCCATGCGCGCGTGGGTGGGGCATCCGCCCGAAAGCAGTTTAAAGTTCTTTTCGGGCACCTGCTTCTGCACATAAGTGCCAAGGTTAATGTCTGGTATAAATAGTATATTCTTTTCGGGTATCGCCCTGCAAATCTTTACAGCACTCGAAGAGGTAACGCACACGTCGCACACCGTCTTTAAGTCGGCAGTGGTGTTTATGTACGCCACAACGGCATAGTCGGGGTAGCCCTCTTTAACCTGCTCTATCAGCTCGCGGTCCATCTGTTCTGCCATCGGGCAGCCTGCTGCGGGGTTGGCAAGTAACACCTTCTTCTGCGGCGAAAGCATCTTGACCGTCTCTGCCATAAACCGTACACCGCACATAACTACGGTAGACTGCGGCGCAGTTTTTGCCTTTACCGAAAGAGCATAGCTGTCGCCTGTAAAGTCAGCAACCTCGCAAATATCCTCCGACATATAGCTGTGCGCAAGTATGCACACGTCGCGTTGCTTTTTAAGCTCGGCTATCTTATGCTGTAATTCCTTTATCATTTCATACTCCTGTTTCGATTATATCACAACGCGGCGTTGCGGTCAACATTATTACATAAATATTGTCCCGTCAAAATTTGGTTGCAGTGTTGTTGCGGCAAGGCAAAAAGGCGTACAGTCTTAAAGGGTGGCGGCGTCGGCGGTTCATAAATAGGCAACAAAGCCTTTGGCAAATAATTTTTAAAAGCGGTGCAAATCCTATTGACAAAATAGGATTTACTTTCTATAATTATATCATACCAAATAAGTAGGAATTAAACTGCGTATGAAAAATACAAAAAAAGTCTATGCGGACAACGCGGCTACAACCGCGATGAGCAAAACTGCCATAGCCGCCATGCTGTCGTATTTAGACGGCGTTTACGGCAACCCCTCGTCGCTCTACTCCATGGGGCAGGAGGCGAAGGAGGCGCTGGAACAGGCGCGCGCAGACATAGCAAAGTGTATCGGCGCGGAAGCAAGCGAAATTTACTTCACCTCAGGCGGAAGCGAAAGCGACAACCATGCCATTCGTTCGGCGGCGCATACGGGCGCGGCAAAGGGCAAAAAGCACATAATATCTACTGCGTTCGAGCACCACGCCGTTTTGCACACGCTGGATAGGCTTAAAAAGGAAGAGGGCTTTGAGATAGAGCTGTTAGATGTGCACTCTGACGGCGTAGTAACCGCCGAACAGGTGCGCGCGGCAATCCGCCCCGATACGGCGCTGGTGACCATTATGTATGCCAATAACGAGATAGGCACCGTTCAACCTATCCGCGAAATAGGAGCCGTCTGCCGCGATGCAAAGGTTCCCTTCCATACAGACGCAGTGCAGGCGACAGGTCACATCCCCGTAGACGTCAGGGCGGACAACATAGATATGCTGTCGCTCTCGGCGCACAAATTTCACGGTCCCAAGGGCGTGGGCGCGCTGTACTGCCGCAGGGGATTGAGGCTGTTGCCCTTTATCGACGGCGGCGCGCAGGAGCGCGGAAGGCGCGCAGGCACAGAAAACGTTGCAGGCATAGCCTCTATGGCCGCCGCCCTTAAAGAGGCGTGCGAAAATATGGCGGTAAACGGCGCAAGGCTTGCCGCCATGCGCGACAGAATAATTGCACAGCTTTCTAAAATACCTCACTCTTGCTTAAACGGCGACAGGGACAGGCGGCTGCCTGGCACGGTGAACATGTGCTTCGAGGGAATAGAGGGCGAGGGGCTTTTGCTTCACCTCGACGACAGGGGAATTTTAGCCTCTTCGGGCTCGGCATGCACTTCGGGTTCGCTCGACCCCTCGCACGTACTGCTCGCCATAGGGCTTCCGCACGAGGTGGCGCACGGCTCGCTCAGGCTCAGCCTATCGGAATACACTACCGAAGAGGACGTAGACCGCATAATCGCCGCCGTGCCCGAGGTGGTGGAGTACCTCCGCGCCATGTCGCCCGTGTGGAAAGAGATGGAGAGGGGCGAACTGCCGCACATAATCTGAACGTACGCTTTTATGGGCAATTAGGCGGCTATATGCCGCAACCAAATAAAATTTTCAGGCGGATACGCCGAGGAGAAATAAATTATGGCAATTTACACCGAAAAGGTTATGGACCATTTCAGGAATCCGCGCAACGTGGGAGAGATTGAGGACGCCGACGGCATAGGCGAAGTGGGCAATGCGCGTTGCGGCGACATTATGAAGATTTATCTTAAAATAAAGGACGGCATTATAGAGGATGTAAAGTTCAACACATTTGGGTGCGCCAGCGCCATAGCGTCAAGCTCTATGGCTACCGAACTGATAAAGGGCAAGCCGCTTTCACATGCGCTTGAACTTACAAACAAGGCCGTTGCCGAGGCGCTCGACGGACTGCCTGCGCACAAGTTGCACTGCTCTGTGCTAGCGGAAGAGGCAATACGCGCCGCAATCAAGGACTATTACGATAAAAACGGCATAGAATACGATAAATCTCTGTTCCCCGAACACGTGGAAGAAGAGGGCGGAGCGGAATAATCGGGATGAGTGCGCGGAGTGCAATTTTGCTCCGCGCATTTGTTGACATAGGGAATAAATTTTTATTATAATATTTTTATGTACGATGAATTTTCCCGTTCCGAAGCATTTTTCGGGTTAGACGCCATGAGGAGAATGTACTCCGCTCGTATTGCCGTGTTCGGCATAGGCGGAGTGGGCGGCTGGTGCACAGAGGCGCTTGCAAGGACAGGCGCAGGCTGTTTAGACCTCTTCGACGGCGACAGGGTGTGCGCTTCGAACATAAACAGACAGCTTGTTGCGCGGCATTCTACCCTCGGCAGATACAAAGCCGAAGTCGCGGCAGAGCGTGTGCTCGATATATATCCCGACTGCGACGCGCGCCCCTTTAATGTGTTCATCGACGAAAATACAGTAAATGATATAGACTTTTCACGCTACGACTGCGTTGCCGACGCAATGGATACGGTCAGTGCAAAAGTCAGCGTAATAGCGCGCTGCAAAGAGGCAGGTGTGCCCGTCGTTTCGTGCATGGGTGCAGGCAATAAGCTTGATATAAGCGCCTTTAAGGTGACCGATATATCGCGGACTTCCGTATGTCCGCTTGCGCGCGCCGTGCGTACTGCGCTAAAAAGGCGCGGCATTTCAGGCGGAGTGCGCGCCGTGTATTCAGAGGAACTTCCTGCGCATATTTTGGTGGAGGGGGGAGACGGCTCGTCGCGGCATATCCCTGCGTCAAATGCGTTTGCGCCCGCTGCTGCGGGGCTTGCGCTTGCACGGGAGGTCGTGCGCATTATTATGGAGGAGGCAAAGGGTTAGCGGACGCCCTTTTGGCGCAAATGGCTGAAAGACTTACGAGGTGCAGGAGCATAGAGCGCTCCGTTATAACCAAATTCCGCAAGGGAATATGGGCGCCCTTTTTAGAGGGCATAAAAAGTTACAGACTTATTTCCGAGGGCGATAAAATCGCCGTATGCGTATCGGGCGGCAAAGATTCCATGTTGCTGTGCAAGCTCATGCAGGAGCTCCAACGCCACAGCGAATACCGCTTCGAGCTGGAATTTTTAAGTATGAACCCTGGTTACAGCGAGGCGAACCAGAAAAAGATTGAAGAAAACGCCGCCCTTTTAGAAATTCCTTTAAAGACCTTCCGCTCTGACGTGTTCGAGGCGGCAGAGCTTGTGGGCGGCAATTCGCCCTGCTATATGTGCGCGCGAATGAGGCGCGGTTTTTTATATGCCAAGGCAAAGGAGCTCGGCTGTAACAAGATTGCGCTAGGTCACCACCGCAGTGACGTAATCGAAACCACGCTTATAGGCATGCTGTACGGCGGACAAATTCAGGGCATGATGCCACGCATAAAGAGCGCCAACTTCGAGGGCATGGAGCTTATACGCCCCATGTACTGCATTTCGGAAGAGCACATACTGCATTGGAGAGATTATAACAAGTTAGAATTTATAGCCTGCGCGTGCTCCTTTACAGAGAGGACGGAGGCAGGGCATGCGCACTCTGCGCGTAAAGAGGTAAAACAGCTTATTGCAGAGTTAAAAAAGCGCAGCCCCGACGTGGAAAAGAGTATATTCAAAAGCCTGCACAACGTTCAGCTCGATACTCTTATAAGGTATAAAACGGGCAGTGAATGGCACAGTTTTTTAGAGCGGTTTGAAGGCTGAAAAAAAGTGCGTGTTGTTTTCCGCATAAAGCTCAATTGTTCTTATTTTTTTGCTGGGAACAGACGGCGTCCGCCGTAAGCGGACGCCGTCTGTTCATTTGTAAAAAATTTTATAAAAAATGTTGACATATTTATTCCGCTTGTGTTAATATCATATAAAGCCATATGCATTTGCGGGTTTTTTATGGCAACTCATAGGAGGCAATCCGTGACTACTTATGTAATAAGCGCAACTTCAAACGCTATGATGCGCCGCTGTATGTATAAATATACAGCGGAATAGTGTCGTGCGTTGAAATTGCCCTAATTATAAAGTAATATAATGGCAGGCGCGTTCGGCATAGACGCGCCTGTTTTTTTTATACCCGCAAATTTTTGTTATGCAATATATAAAGAGTAAAAAAATATATATAATAAAGGAGTAAAAAATGGATAAGAACAAACAGTACAGATTTGAAACACTGGCAGTACATGCAGGGCAGGAGAGCCCCGACCCCACAACAGACGCCCGCGCCGTGCCCATATATATGACTACGTCGTATGTATTCAAAGACAGCGCGCAGGCGGCGGCAAGGTTCGGTTTAAAGGAGGGCGGCAACATATACACCCGTCTGCAAAACCCCACCACCGATGTTTTTGAAAGGCGCGTTGCCGCGCTCGAAGGCGGTATAGGCGCGCTCGGCGTTGCCAGCGGCTCGGCTGCCATAACGTATGCCATACAGAACATCGCCCGAAGCGGCGACCACGTAGTTGCAGCCAACAATCTCTACGGCGGCACGCGCAACCTGCTTGCCGTAACCCTCCCCGAACAGGGCATAACCACTACATTTGTAGACCAGACCGACCCCGAAAACTTCCGCAGGGCAATAAAACCCAACACCAAGCTGATTTATGCAGAGAGCATGGGCAACCCCAACTCTGACCTCATCGACATGGAAGCCATCGCCGCAATTGCGCACGAAAACGGCATACCGTTTATAGTGGACTCTACGTTTGCCACGCCCTACTTAATACGCCCGTTGGAACACGGCGCAGACATTGTAGTGCACTCGGCAACCAAGTTCATGGGCGGTCACGGCACTGCCATGGGCGGCGTGGTGGTGGACGGCGGCAAGTTCGACTGGGCAGCTTCTGGCAAGTTCCCTGGTTTGAGCAAACCCAACCCTGCCTATCACGGCGTAGTGTTCACCGAGGCATGCGGCGCGGCGGCGTATATCATCAAAATGCGCACCACGCTTTTAAGGGACCAAGGTGCGGCAATTTCGCCCTTCAACTCATTCCTCATCTTGCAGGGGCTTGAAACTTTATCTCTCCGCGTGGAGAGGCACGTGCAGAACGCTCTCAAAGTAGTGGAGTTTTTAAAAACTTGTCCGCAGGTTGAAAGGGTAAACCACCCCTCGCTTGCAAAGGGCGCAGGCGCGGAACTTTATAAGCGGTATCTTCCCCGCGGCGGCGGCTCGATATTCACGTTTGAAATTAAGGGCGGCAGGCAGAATGCCGTAAAGTTTTCAGAGAGTCTTAAACTCTTCTCACTGCTTGCAAATGTGGCAGACGTAAAGTCACTCGTAATCCACCCTGCGTCTACCACCCATTCACAGCTCGACGAAGAGGGCTTGCGCGCAAGCGGTATAACATCTTCCACCGTAAGGCTTTCTGTCGGCACCGAACATATAGACGATATTCTTGACGACTTAAAACAGGCTTTTAAAAAAATAAAATAATAAAAAGGGCGGCATATATGCCGCGATTTATAGGTGAATTATGATATATGACGGCATAACAGAACTTGTTGGCGGCACGCCGCTGATGCGGCTCAAAAGATATATGGCGCGCTACGGGCTTAAAGCGGAACTGCTTGCCAAGCTCGAATACTGCAATCCGGCAGGTTCGGTAAAGGACAGGATTGCGCTTAAAATGATAGAGGATGCCGAGGCGGCTGGCATTTTAAAGGAGGGCGGCACTATAATAGAGCCTACCTCAGGCAACACAGGCATAGGACTTGCCATGGTGGCGGCGGCAAAGGGGTACAGGCTGATACTTACCATGCCCGAAACCATGTCAAAAGAGCGCGTTGCCCTCGTCCGCGCTTACGGCGCGGAGATTGTTTTAACTCCTGGCGCAGAGGGCATGAAGGGCGCGATAGCGCGCGCGGAGAGCTTGCATAAAGAGGTTAAAGGCAGTATACTTGCTGGGCAATTTGTAAATCCCTCTAATCCCGCAGCTCACAGGCAGACCACAGCCAAAGAAATTCTTGCCGACGCTGGCAATATAGATATTTTTGTTGCAGGCGTGGGCACGGGCGGCACTATAACGGGCGTGGGCAACGTGTTAAAAACAGCGAACCCGTCCGTAAAGATTGTGGCAGTGGAACCTGAAACTTCGCCCGTGCTCTCGAAAGGCGTTGCCGGCAAGCACGGCATAATGGGTATTGGTGCAGGCTTTGTTCCGGAAGTGCTCGATACTTCCGTCTATGACGAGGTCGTAACGGTCGCCGACGGGCAGGCATATGCCACGGGCAGAGAACTCGCCCGTACCGAAGGACTTCTCGTCGGCATATCTTCGGGCGCGGCGCTGTATGCGGCGCGGCAGATTGCCGAAAGGGAGCAAAACGCTGGCAAGCGCATAGTGGTCGTCTTCCCCGACAGCGGCGACAGATATCTATCTACCGGCATGTTTGACTGATTTCAGGTCGGGCGGCGCGCGTTGCGCGCCGCCCTTTTTTGTAATGGCGGCAAATTCACCGCTTTACTCGTTTTATATTATATTTGCTTTTCTTAAATCTTTTTGCGCCCGTATTAAACGTTTGGGCATGTCTTGCGCCGAATACGTTATATGCATTGTCCTTTTTATGCCGCAGAAGGCAGTCGGATATTATTACCGCCGCGCATAAAGCCGCAAGTCCTACGCCTATAAATATAGCGCAATTCATAAAGAACTCTTCGGGCAGTACCTTTATAATCTCGTCCTTGGTGCTGTCGAATACCCAGTTGGTCTTGCCCGGGAAGAAGATGTGGTGGAACACCTCGAACGCCTTTTCGAAGTCAGAGGCAATTATGCACCCCAGCACCACGGGTATAGCTATGGCGGCTATCGCCGTCCAGAACGCCGCCGAGTGTCCGCGCAAGCTCCCCAGCCTTATAACTTTGGTAAGGTGCAGTATAAATATTATCAGCGCAACTCCGCCGCACGTGCCCGTCAGTGCAACGTCCAGTACAAACAGCGGCTTGCAGTCGGCAAAGTGCGCCGCGCCGCTCTCTGAAAAAGCAAATACTCCTGCCGAAAATTCTTTGCCAGGCAACAGCAGGTAGTCCATAATCAGGTCAAACGCCTCTTTTATTTCGGCATATGTATGCCCGCTTGCCTCTTCCAGTCCCAAAGTTTTTATCTGAATGTAGTAGAACCACCTGTTGAGTATGGGCAGGCTTATTGCCGCCGCCAACAAAAACCCGAACAGCGCCACTACAAACACCGCCGTAAGCGCATAGTTAACCGCGCGCGGAGCTTTTGTATTGCTCATCTTTATCTCCTGCCGCCATGGGGCAATTAATTTGCCGCCTTTTGCGGCTTTATAAGTTTACAATAAGTGTGTGTAAAATGCAAATAAATGCGCCGCCCCTATAATTTTGCAGGTTGCTTTTGGTTGGCTCAATATGATTTTATAGAATTTTAATTCGGGGATACTATTTTTTATCATTGTATTATGTACGACTTACGCCGCCTTTTTCCATTAGAGTTCGCCTTTATGGTAGGGTAGCGGCGCACCCCTAACATCTCGCTTGCGCGGATTATTTTTTTTCTTGACATATTGCCGCGCTTTTTCGTTTTTAAGAGGGGTTGTTTACTATACAGTTGGACGGGCAGGCATACTGCGACTGTGCCGAGAATATTTATAGACTGTATTCAAGGAGTGTTATATGGAAAAATTGTACGCCGTAGAATCAGCCGCCGCGCTGACCGCGCTGTCTACGTCGCCCCTCGGGCTCTCGGACGGAGAGGCGCGCGCCCGCCTTGCAAAATATGGCGCAAACGTGCTTGAAAGGGGCAAAAAGAACAGTTTTTTAAAGCTGTTTCTGTCGCAGTTCAGGGACATTATGACAATTCTGCTTATAGCGGCCGCCGTGGTCACGGCAGTAATAGCCTTTATTTCAGGCGACAGCTCTGACCTCACCGATACCTTTATTATAATATTCATAATATTTTTAAACGCCGCGTTGGGTACGGCACAGCAATTCCGCGCCGACAAGGCGATAGAAAACCTTAAAAAACTATCTGTATGCGAGGTGCGCTGTCGAAGGGGCGGCAGAGATATGGTTATAAGCGCCGAAGAGCTCGTCCCCGGCGATATTATATCGCTTGAAGAGGGCGATGTGGTGCCTGCCGACTGCCGCGTGCTCACTTGCGCCGCCTTAAAGTGCGACGAAAGCGCGCTCACTGGCGAGAGCGTGGGCGTGGATAAGTCGGCTGAGGCGCTTTCGGGCGACCCGCCCCTCTCCGCCATGAGCAACATGCTGTTCTCTTCCTCATACGTGCTCAGCGGCACAGCTACCGCTGTTGTGGCTGCCACGGGCATGGATACAGAAATAGGTAAAATAGCCTCTATGCTCAAAGGCGCAAAAGAGAGCGCAACTCCGCTGGAAAAGAGCCTGAATAAACTCGGCAAGTTTATAACGGTGTTTGTGCTGGCGGTTACGGCGGTGATATTCGTGCTTTCGCTCATCGTCCGCAGAGAGGGGGTTGTATCCAACTTCATGACGGCGGTAGCCATTGCCGTCGCCGCCATTCCCGAGGGCATGCCTGCCGTGGTAACCATAATTATGGCAATGGGCGTGCAACGCATGAGCAAAAAGAATGTGGTAATCCGCAAATTGAAGTCGGTGGAAACGCTGGGCGGCTGCAACGTTATATGTACCGACAAGACGGGCACGCTCACTGAAAACAGAATGAGGGTGACAAGTTGCCTTGCCGAGGGCGACGGGAGTATTTTGTATGCATGTATGCACGCATGCGTAAATGTGCGCGGCGAGAGGGGCACATATATGGGCGACCCCACCGAGGTTGCCGTCAAAGAATACGCAGGTTCGCGCATGCCGCAGTTTTCCTGCTCGCGCATGGAAGAGCTTCCATTTTCATCTGAAAGAAGAATGATGACGGTGTGCGCCGTTTGGAAAAATGAAAGCTACTCCTTCACCAAGGGTGCAACGGACGCGTTGCTTTCGCGGTGTACGCGCATAGCCTGCGCTGGCGGAAGCCGTCCCATTACCGAAGAGGACAGAAAGAGGATTCTTTCCGCCGACGGCGAAATGAGCGGTCAGGCGTTGCGTATTCTGGCGTTCGCCTACGACAAAAGCCATTCTGCAAGGGAGAGCGGTCTTGTGTTCGCAGGGCTGTGCGGAATGACCGACCCCTTGAAGAAGGGCGTGCCCGAGGCGGTAGCCGAATGTGCCCGTGCAGGCGTAAAGACGGTGATGATAACGGGCGACAACAAGCGCACGGCATACGCCATAGCGCGCATGGCTGGAATTGCAAGCGACGAGGGGCAGGTAATATCGGGCGCAGAACTCGACGCAATGCCCAAAAGCAGTGCAGACGAGGCGATTGCGCACTGCACGGTATTTGCAAGGGTTACTCCCCGCCACAAAAATACAATAGTGGACTGCCTTAAAAGGGAGGGCAACGTAGTCGCCATGACGGGCGACGGGGTAAACGACGCTCCGAGCATAAAGACAGCCGATATCGGCATAGCCATGGGCAAGAGCGGAACGGAGGTGACCAAAAACGCCTCTGACATGGTGATAACCGACGATAATTTCACCACAATTGTTTCCGCCGTGCGCGAGGGCAGGCGCATATTTTCCAACATAAAAAAGACTATTTGCTTCTTCCTCGCCACAAACCTTGCCGAGGTACTGGCGGTGCTCGTAGCCTCGCTTGTTTTCTTCCGCTACGACTTTCTGCGCTCTACGCAGTTGCTCTGGATAAACCTCATAACCGACAGCTTCCCCGTGCTCGCCCTCGGCTGTGAACGCGCAGACGACTACTCCATGCAACGCCCTCCCGAACGGGCGGAAAAGGCTCTCTTTTCAAAGTCTACAATGTTTTCGGTGCTCTTTTTCGGGCTGTACATGACGGCGATAACGCTGGGCGTATATATAACTGCCCTCAACATATGGGGCAACGAAGTCGCCAGCACAATGACATTTATCACCATATCGTTTTTAGAGCTCTTCCACGCCTTCAATATTCGTTCAGAGCGCGCCTCTGCCTTCCGCGGACTGTTTACCAACAAGGTTCTGCTGGCTACGGTGGCGTTCGGCGTGGCGGTAAATATATTGCTGTGCGTTGTTCCGCCGCTTATGTCGGCGTTCGGGCTCACTACTTTGAGCGCCGTTCAATGGTGCATGGTGTGCGGCCTTTCTCTCTCCGTAGTGGCGGCAGGTGAGATATACAAGGCGGTGTTAAGACTGATTGACCGCCGAACTGCACGCAATGGGGGCAAACGCCTTTCGCACACGTTAGCAAACGTCCGCTATGCGGAAAATTGAATTTATAAGGGCGACGTTTTAAGCCGCCCTTTATTTTTTTGCAGGCGGCGCGATTACAGATAATGGGGGCGTTTGCGCAAAAAATTGTTTTACAACGGCGAGTTTTGGTGGTAAAATAACCTGAGAAATAAAGTGGGCAAATAAGCCCTTTACGGGAGACGAAGAGTAATGAATTACAGACAGCAATCTTTGAAGAAGCATGCCGAGTGGCGCGGCAAGATAGAGACGAGCGTCCGCGTCCCCACAGACAGCCGCGAGGCGTTATCTGTGGCATATACGCCGGGCGTTGCCGAGCCCTGCCTTGCCATTCAGCAAAACCCCGAATTAAGCTTTGAACTCACGCGCAGGTGGAATACCGTGCCCGTTATAACGGACGGCACGGCGGTATTGGGGCTTGGTGATATCGGGGCTGAGGCAGGCATGCCTGTAATGGAGGGCAAGTGCGCGTTATTTAAGGCATATGGTGGGGTAGACGCCTTCCCCATCTGCATAAAATCTAAGGATGTAGACGAAATTGTTCGCACAGTGCAGCTCATATCAGGTTCTTTCGGCGGAATAAATTTAGAGGATATTTCCGCTCCGCGCTGTTTCGAGATAGAGCGCAGACTTAAAGAGTTGCTCGATATTCCCGTATTCCACGACGACCAGCACGGCACTGCGATAGTTATGGCGGCGGCGATTATCAACGCGGCAAAGGTGGTGGGCAAGCAGGTAAGCTCGCTCAAACTTGTAATAAACGGCGCGGGCGCGGCAGGCATAGCCATAGCAAAGTACCTTTTAAAGCTCGGCGTGGCGGATATAATACTTTGCGATAAATCGGGCACCATATATACGGGTGCAAACGGCATGAACGCCGCCCAGGCAGAGGTGGCCCCCCTCACCAATGCGGCTGGCGTAAAGGGCACGCTTGCCGACGCAATGCGCGGCGCAGACGTTTTTATAGGAGTCTCCGCGCCCGACTGCGTATCGCAGGATATGGTGCGCAGTATGGCAAAGGGCGCAATTGTTTTCAGCTGTGCAAACCCCGTGCCCGAAATCTCGCGCGAGGCGGCTTTGGAAGCAGGCGCAGCGGTAGTGGGCACGGGCTCGTCTGAAAAGCCCAACCAGATAAACAATGTGCTCGTTTTTCCCGGGCTGTTCCGCGGCGCGCTCGACGTGCGCGCAAGCTATATAAACGACGATATGATGATTGCCGCCTCCCACGCCATAGCCGAATACGTGGGCGACAAACTTTCGGCAGATTACATTCTGCCCTATGCCTACGATAGGGGTGCGCACGAGGCGGTCGCCAAAGCGGTGGCGCAGGCTGCCAAAGCAAGCGGCGTTGCAAAAATAAAATAATTACAATGGAAAATCACATAAAAATTAAAGCAGCCGCTCTGGTAAGAGCGGCTGCTTTAAAGCCGTATGGCGCAGATGGTGAGATTTGAACTCACGCTGCGGTTTCCCGCACTACTCCCTTAGCAGGGGAGCCCCTTGAGCCACTTGGGTACATCTGCTTAACGCAAAAGCGGTGGTTGGCTCTCGTCGCACACCGTCGCCGTAAAGGCTTACACAATATAACATATTTTTGTCGGTTTGTCAAAAGTTTATCTTGCAGTTTTACAAAAGTTATTTTAAATTTGCCCCGTTTATTTCCCGTCGCCCACGGAATAGGGGGGTAATAATACCGCCTGCGGTGTTGCCGCGGCGGCACCAAACTCAATAATTTTGCGCTTTTCAGCAGAGGGCGCTCTTAAAAGTCCGTATTCTCGTTGCGAGCGCGCGTCAGGCGCTCTATTGCAAGCTTGTATATCTTAAAGCACCTTTCAATCTTTTCAAAGGTAATATATTCGTCTGCGCGGTGAATGGTGCTCTCTTCGCCCTCTTCCCCAGGGCCGAACGCCGCGCCGCGCTTCAATGCGCGCGCATAAGTGCCGCCGCCTACTGCTACTGGCTTCATATCCTTGCCGCTCACCTCGTTGTATACCGAACAGAGCGTGCTTATCAAAAAACTGTCCTTTTCGCCGTACAGCGGCTTCTGTGAATTGACCACCGTGTACTCTATGCCGCACTGCGCTATCTTTGCGAGTATGTCCTCCTCGCTCATGGTGGCAGGGTAGCGTATATCGCAGGTAACGTACAGCATATATCCGCTCTGCTTTATAAGATTGGGAGAGAGCGTGAGCTTGCCCGTTTCGTCTTCAAGCCCGTCCAGTCCCAGCTTGTTAACAAACAGCAGGTCGGCTATATCGTCAAGTTTGAGGTATCGTAACATTGGCTCTATGGCGTTTATTCCGCTTTCAGGTGTAGACCCGTGCGCACTGACTCCGCGCGACACAACCTTTCCGTCCTCGATTGTCAGCCCGTATACCGAGGGGGCGCCGTACGACGCGTCGGCAGAGGCGGAACAACAGTCGCACACCATGTTGGCAAATTCCCCTCCTGCAAGCGAGGCAAACCTGCCCTCTTTAACGTCGAAAGCCAGCTTTACGTGCAGTATTCCCTTTTCAGCGTATATTACGGGGAAGTCGGCGTCGGGTGAAAAGCCCTCTTCGGGCATGTGGGCGACCTTTGAATAGTGGTCGATGCATGCCCAGCCGCTCTCTTCGTTACAGCCTAAAATCAGCTTTATTTTGCGTGCCGGTTTAAAGCCCTCGTCTTTCAGCGCTTTAAGCGCATACAGCACAATTACGGCTGGTCCCTTGTCGTCTACGGTGCCCCTGCCCCATATTCTGCCGTTTTCAATGTCTATCTCGCCGCCGAACGGCTCGTGCGTCCAGCCTCCGCCTGCGGGCACTACGTCGAGGTGCGCAAGTATTCCGAACTCCTCGCCCTCGCCGAATATCACTTCGCCTGCGTAGTTGTCGTAGTTGTGCGTTTCAAAACCCATATTGTTTGCCACGCCCAAAAGGTATTTAAGCGCCTCGGCGGCAGGCGCGCCGAACGGCATGCCGCTTTCGGCAGGCTGTCTGTAAGAGGGGAAGCGCACTATCTGTGAAATTTTCTTTTTTATATCCTCTGAATACTGTGACATCATATTCTCCTTAACGTCCGCAAGAGGCGGACGCTCCATTGCATTATACGCCTTTTATCTGTCGGGGTAAAGCGTTTTGAGGCTTAATTTCGCGCGTGAAACGCCAAAGACAGACAGTTTTTTCATAAAAGATATTGCGTTTACCGCAGAATTATGCTACAATATATAAAATAAATTTAAGGGGCAGATTGCCGTGCATGAAGGACACAGAAGAAGATTATACCAAAAGCTCAAAGACGGCGACAATCTTTTCGAGCACGAGTTGCTTGAAATGCTGCTCTTTAACGCATATCCGCGCAAAAACACCAACCCTGTGGCACATGCGCTGCTCGAACGTTTTCCCAGCATATCCGCAGTGCTTTCTGCCGATATAGACTCTTTGCAGTCCGTCCCTGGCGTGGGCGAGCAGGTGGCGATGTATCTCAGGTGCGTGGGTATGTGCATAGAAAAGGGCAACGGCGCGCAGTGTTTTACCGTCTTTTCCTCACGCGGAGACTTCTACCGTTTTATAGATAAACGTATGCGCAGGCTCAGTGAAGAGGTGTTGGAGTTTTATTTCCTCGATAAAAACGGTAAGCTTATGCGCATAGCGCCGTTTACTTCGCACAAGGCGGATAAGGTGAGCGTACCGCCCGAGGACATTATAAAGCTTGTTTCGGTAAACAGACCATACGGACTTGTAGTAGCCCATAACCACCCCAACGGCGTCCCCGAACCATCCGATTTGGACGATAACTTTACCAAGCAGTGCCAGCTGGTATGCAGCATGAACAACGTGCAGTTGTATGACCATGTGATATATGCCGGCGAAGACAAGATGTACAGCTATTTCGACAGCGGCAAGCTCGATATAATATTGCAGGAATTTTCTATAAGCAGAATACTGAACAATGGCAAATCGTTCTGAAAAAAAATTAAAAGGTCAAAATCTGCGCGACCGCTTTGTCGGGTGGATAACCCTCGATAAAATCCGCGGCTGGCTGGGCACAGTAATAATCGTTGTACTCATTGTGGTAGAGGGTGTAATATCTGCGAAGTATGTTTCGTCAGGCTTTCAGGCAAATCCGCTTTGGATGTATATAATGCTCGCGGCATCGTGCGCCATACTCGATGTAATCGTCGCTCTCAAATTTTTCGTGATAAAGGCGCTCCGCATAAAGCTTATAGCTTACGGCGCAGACTTCTTTCTGCTCCTGATAATCTCTGTAATAACGGGCAACGACTATATTGTAGTATTGTACTGTCTTGCCACCACCGAGCTGTATATATGCAACGAAAAATTTAAAATAAACGCCATAATATTCGGTTTTTCCGCCGTTGACTTTATAGTATCATTCGTGTGCGGCTGGGTGCGCGTCAACGAAAGCGCGTCTACATACATATCCGTGGTGGATATATTGGGCGGCGCGCTGTTCGGGCTGGTAATACTTATACTTCACTTTGTGCTTCTATCGCTCGCCATGGGTTTTTACCGCACATATAAAAAGATGCAGACGGCGCTAACAGAGGTGGAAGAGAGCAGAACGGTGCTAACAGAGGCGTACAAAAAACTGTCGCAGACGGCAGTGTATGAAGAGCGCAACAGGATTGCAAAAGATATCCACGACAACGTAGGTCACTCTGTGACGGGCGTTATAATGCTCACCGAGGCGGCAAAACTCATGATAGATTCAGACCCCGAAGCCGCAAAGCAAAAGGTAATCGCCGCAAATATACAGGCAAAGAGCGCCCTCGACCAGATGAGGGAGAGCGTGCATCTGCTTGCAGGGCGCGAGGGGGTGCGCTCGCTTAAAGACGAAATAGAGGAAGTGGTGGCGCAGTCTATCGACGCCGCCGATATAAAGATAAGGTGCGATTTAGAGGATATCACCGCCGATCCCGGGCGTGCGCGCTTTCTGTGCAACAGTTTAAAGGAGTGTATCTCTAACGGGTTGAGGCATGGCGGGGCGAGTGCCTTTTATGTGGAGCTTAAAAAGGTGCATGGGGAAATTTCGCTACTTGTTTCAGATAACGGCAGCGGTTTGGGTGCAGATTTCAAAGAGGGCTACGGCATAAAGAGCATGCGCGAAAAAGCGGAAGGGTTCGGCGGCGTAATGCGTATCTCGGGCGAAGAGGGAGAGGGCTGCGAAGTTTCTGTCTTTATCCCAGAAAGTTAAATTCAAGCGGCAATATGCCGCAAATAAATATTGGCGCGTGACATGCAGACGAGGTGTTTTGACGTGCAGACGAGGTGTTTTTATGATTAAAGTAATGCTTGCCGACGACCAGATAATTCTTTCCGAAGGCATAAAAAGCGTGCTTGAAACGTGCGACGAAATAGAGGTGTGCGGCATTGCACACGACGGGTTGCAGGCGGTGGAAATGGCGCAGGCGCTCAAACCTGACGTAATACTTATGGACGTGCGCATGCCCGAAATGAACGGAGTTGCAGCCACCAAGCGAATAAAAGAGGTTTGCCCTGAAATAAAGATAATAATACTGACCACCTTTGACGACAGCGACTATATTTTAAGCGGCATAAATAACGGCGCCAGCGGCTATCTTTTAAAGGATATAGGCGCTACCGCCCTTGTAGACGCAATTAAGAACGCCTATGACGGCGATACCATTCTGCCCTCTAAAATTGCCAAAAAGATAACGGACGCCGCCATGCTCGTTTCATCCGACAGGCAGATAAAACTAAAAAAGAGTTTCGGTCTTTCAGACAGAGAGGTTGATATTGCGCTCATGCTTGCCGACGGCTTCACCAACAGGCAGATAGCCTCGGCTTTAAAACTATCTGACGGCACGGCGCGCAATTATATAAGTTCTATCTATTTGAAACTCGGCGTAGACAACCGCATTTCAGCCATAAATAAGATAAAAGAGATGAGCTGATTATAAAATACTGCGGCAATATGCCGTAAACAACGCGGTTTTGTACTGTATATGGCAAAACTTTGGCTGTCACGCGCAAATATTTGACAAAAGTCTGTGCATTTGATAAAATGAATCGGCTTAATGCTAACAAGACGGAATGCAAAAGTGAGCAAATTTATTAATGCCCATTGATTGAATGGCGTGGCGGTATACGCGCGCTTGCGTGACAAGCGCAACACAACGCTTTGCACGTGCGGCAGGGCTTTAAGCCTGATTGGCGGCGGACTTGTAAGGAGCCGCAGGCGACGGAATAGAGATTGTTCGCGCAGAGCGCGCAATCTCGTCAAACCGTGAAAATTTGCACTGCAAATAAAGTGAAAAACAATTGCATTGCACGTTGTTGTAAGCATTAATATAATAACAAAATACGGAGAGATGGCAGAGTG
>CBCPNG010000022.1:0-66528 GCA_965120485.1 uncultured Clostridia bacterium | reverse complement strand
CCCCCCCCCCCCCCCCCGACCCGTTAATTTGGCAATATGCCGCAGTTAATTGATGTTTTTGCGCGTATCTATAAGGTCTTTAACGTGCTTTTTTTCTAACTTTTCATATGCCGCGGTGCTGTCTATAATGGCTTTAAGCAGTCCGTCAAGCTCACTGCCCTCGCGGTAATCGGCGGGCGCAAAATAGCGTATGCGGTCGTTGCGCATCAGCGCGCGCACCTTTCCTTTGTCGCCGCTCTTCGGGTTATACACGCCTATGGAGTGTCCTCCCGAAGCGTTAACCAGCTTCATGCAGGGTATGTCAGTTTCGCTGTCGCCTATATACACAATGTTGCGTATGGGCACGCGCATGTCCTCTGGGCGTATGTATTCGTTCACGCCTGCGTGGTCGTTTATGTCGGGGCAGCCCTTCTCTATGCGGAACAAAAACTGCGTCTTGTTGGTATAGTTTATCGTCTGCGCAGGCCACACGGGCACTCCGTCCTCGTCAAAGAGGAACGAGCTTGCATATATCTTTTTAAAGTGACGGGCAATGGCGGTGCCCTCTATCATCTCTTTTAGCCCCGAAGATATTATGTAGTGTTCCACAATAACTCCGCGCTCTCTGCCGTAACTGCCTATGCGTTCAAACCAACCCTCCGCGCCCTCGTACAGCTTTATACCTGCGCCGTAGTCTGCAAGCGTCTTTTTCGTCACATAAAATTTCCCCTTTGCCCGTTTTACCATGTTAAGCATATAGGCAAGGTTCATGTCCATGTCGTTCTCGCGTGCAAGACGGTTAGATTGTTCCCAGAACTCAGCTACGTCTGCTCCCACCGACTGTATAAATCCCTGCGCCTGCATGTCGTCGGGCGAAAGGGTGCGGTCAAAGTCGTAGCACACGGCAAGCACGGGGTTTTCAGGCTTTTTCAATCTTTCAAACTTCATAGGTTCACCTCGCCGCCATTATAGCACGCTTTGCCGCCGTTCGCAACATCTGAAACGTCAAAATTCGTCCTGTTCCGCCAAAAATTCCCGTCGGCGGCATGCCTTTCAGGGCTATAATCTGTAAGTCTTATGTCAGAACTGTTTGAAAGTGTTTACGAAAAAATTTCATCCCTGTCGCTCTCCGTCATGCTGTATATAGTGTGGGGGGCATTCGCCTTTATATTTGTGCTTGCGCTATTGCTAAGCCTTTTCAACCGCGGCATGCGCCGCGCCGATAAGCGCCCGTTTTTATGCATGGTCAACGCTTTCGCCGCCGTCACGTTAGCCGTGGCACTCAGCAAAAAGGGTGTCTCTTTTTCTGTAATGCTCGCGGTGGTGTTCTGGTGCGTGGGCTATTTAATGTACGGGGCGATAGTGCTCGCCGCAAAGCGCAAAGTGCCCTCGGGGCGTCGTCCTCTGCCAGACATTGCTCCGCCGCAACATGCCTTTCCGCCGTCGGTGCTCCCTGCAAGAACAAACGTGCGCACAGAGCATGCCCTGTCCGTCACTGAAAAACTGCTTGCGGCAGAGTTGGGCAAGGGCGACAGGCAAGAGGTGGAGCGCATTAAGAGCGCGCTATCCGTCATGCGCCTCAAAGGCGACCTCTCTCCCGAAGAGAACGAGCGTCTCAACGAAAATTTTTCACATCTTTTAAAGCTTATGGCAAAGTACAATATATAGCTTCGGCGGCATGTTGTTGCTGTATTACCGCATATTTGCCGCTCAATTATAGTTTCGCCATATAAAGCGGCGCGGTAATACAGACAAATTATATGGTTTTAAGCTTCGCCTGAAAGTATTCGCCTGCGTCAGCAGCCCTTTCCAGCGCCTCGCCGTCAAGGCTTTCACCCTTTTTAAGCACTATTGCGCCAGAGCCGTCTATAACGTCTGCCTTCAATCTGCGCCCCTCGCTGATTATAAGCGCATCGCCTGCGCGTACGTCGTCGGGGGAATATCTTTTTCTTCCTATTATGTAATATTTCAACTGTCCGCCGCTGAATTCGGCGTCTGTCAGGTGTCCTATAAAACTTCCGTCCGTGCCGTAGGCAGGCAGTCCCAGCCTTACGGGCGCGCAGTCCTTTTTTGCGCGCTCCCTGTCCTCAAAAATTATCTTCTGCCCGAACGTTTTAACGTACTTTAAGTCCACGTCAAATTCCCGCTCTTCGCAGTCGAAGCACTGCAAAAACTGCGGCGCTCCGTCCAGCCCCAGCACCGCGCGCACCCAGCCGCTCCTCTTGCCATCACTGCTTTCAATCTCTTTTCCGTATAGCTTTGAAATTTTCATAAAGCAAACCTCCCGCATGTGAATATAATATTGTAAGCGCCGCCCCGTAAACACACATAAACAGGTCGAAAAGTGTCGAAATTTAGCCGCCGCCGCGCGCCTTGTCTTACTTCGGCGGCAAATTGTGTGCTCCGCCTTTGTAAACGGTACACAAACTTGTTATTATCTATCATTTTTGCTTATGTCAAAAAAAGTTTACACATAACTTGACAGGTGTAAAGTTTTACTGTAAACTGTGTTCAACCTCAGCGCGCCTGATGTTGCGGCGGTGTATATCCTGCCGACATCTATCGTGAAAGCAGAAGTCAGCCGCGGCTAATTTGCCGCGGTTTTTGCATATCTGCAACTACTGCCGCAGGAACTGTAAGGCAAAGGAGTCCGTCTTATGACAGAGCTTGAAAAGCATTACGATATTATAATAGTAGGCGCAGGCGTGGCTGGGCTCAACTGCGCCCTCAATCTTCCGCGCGACAAAAAAATTCTCATAATCTGCAAAGATACTCCCGATAAGTCAGACAGCTACCTTGCGCAGGGCGGCATATGCTGCCTTGTGGATGACTCTGACTACGACAGCTATTTCGAAGATACAATGCGCGCAGGTCACTACAAAAACAACCCTGCCGCCGTAGAGTGCATGATAAAAAACTCGCGGCAGATGATAGACGATCTTATAGCTTGCGGCGTACGTTTCGCCACTAACAAAGACGGCTCTCTCGCCTACACGCGCGAGGGCGCCCATTCACGGCCTCGAATATGCTTCCACGAGGACTGCACGGGCAGGGAGATAACAACTCAATTAATGGAGTGCGTGCGCTCGCTCGGCAACGTATATATCGTGCCCTACGTCACCATGGTAGATATTATCTGTTCTGATGGCGTATGCTACGGCGTCGTCGGCAAGGACAGCAAAAACGGCAATCTGTACATGCTTCATGCCGACTACACCGTGCTTGCCACGGGCGGACTCGGCGGCGTATTCGAAAACTCCACAAACTTCCGAATTTTAACGGGCGACGCCCTCGCCATATGCATGAACCGCGGCGTGGCGGTAGACCACATTAACTATATTCAGATTCACCCCACAACGCTCTATTCAAAGTCGCGCGGACGGCGGTTTCTCATTTCAGAAAGCGTGCGCGGCGAGGGCGCCGTTCTGTTGGATAAAAATTTTAACCGCTTCTGCGACGAGTTACAGCCGAGGGACGTGGTGACCAAAAATATCCTCGCGCAGATGCAAAAGGACGGCACTAAACACGTCTGGCTGGATATGCGCCCCATCCCCAAGGAAGAGGTTTTAAGTCACTTCCCCACAATTGTACGGCGTTGCCTCGACGAGGGCTACGACGTATTCCGCGAGTGCATACCCGTAGTCCCCGCCCAGCACTACTTCATGGGCGGCATACGCTCTGATTTAGAGGGCAAGACTACTATGGACAGATTGTACGCCGTGGGCGAAACGTGTTGCAACGGCGTGCACGGCGCAAACAGGCTGGCTTCCAACTCGCTGTCAGAGAGCCTTATATTTGCAAAGCGCGCCGCGCAAGACATCGCGGGGCGATTCACGCCAGCCGATAAAAACGCCGCCGCGGCGGCGGAGAGCGCGCTAGACCTTTCAAAATACAAAAACGTGCACGCCCTTTTAAAGAGCTATAAAGTGCAGATATTAAAAGCCATAGAGGAGGCAAACAATGAACAACCCGATAACTGACGCCCTTCACTCTGACGAGCTCATACGCATGGCGCTCAAAGAGGACATCTCCAACGAAGATATAACCACAAACGCCGTAATGCCCGTCTACAAAAGGGGCGAGGCAGACCTCATATGCAAGCAGAGCGGCGTAATCTGCGGACTGGACGTTTTTGCGCGCACGTTCGCAATTTTAGACCCTGCCACGAAGATAGAGTTCTTCGTCAAAGACGGCGACGAGGTATCAAAGGGTCAAAAACTTGCAAAACTTTGCGGCGATATACGCGTTCTTCTTTCGGGCGAACGCACGGCGCTCAACTTTTTGCAACGCATGAGCGGCATAGCCAGCTACACGCGCAGGGTGGTAAACCTGCTCAAAGGCTGTAAAACAAAGTTGCTCGATACCCGAAAAACCACGCCCAACATGCGCATATTCGAAAAGTACGCCGTCAAAGTAGGCGGCGGCGTAAACCACCGCTACAACCTGTCTGACGGTATTCTGTTAAAGGATAACCACATAGGCGCGGCAGGCGGAATAAGGCAGGCGATAGAAGCGGCGCGCGCATACGCTCCCTTCGTCCGTAAGATAGAGGTAGAGGTGGAAAACCTTAATATGTGCCGCGAGGCGGTAGAGGCTGGCGCAGACATAATTATGCTCGACAACATGTCCCCTGCCGAAATGAAAAAGGCGGTAGAACTCATCGGCGGCAGGGCTGTCACCGAATGCAGCGGCAACGTTACGGAAGAGAATATTCCCTACATAAAAGCTACTGGCGTAGACTACGTTTCCAGCGGCGCGCTCACACATTCCGCGCCAATACTCGATTTATCGCTCAAAAACCTTCACCCCGTCAAAGATTAAACGAACCGTGAATGAGGCAAATTTAAGGTAAAAGATGAAAGCTGAACTCAGAAGAGAAGAGATTCTTGCAATCATAGGCAACAGCGATAACGCCCTGCCTGCGGCAATTCTTGCCGAAAAACTCGGCGTATCCCGACAGATAATCGTGCAGGATATCGCCATGTTGCGCGCCAACGGTTACGACATAATCTCCACCAACAGGGGCTATATCCTCGGCACAAAAAAGACGGCGACGCGGGTGTTCAAGTGCCGTCATACCTTTGACGAAATTGTCGAAGAGGGCAACCTGATAATCGGCATCGGCGGCAGGGTAGAGGATGTATTCGTCAACCACCGCCTGTTCGGCAGAATAACGGCTCGGTTAGAGCTGTACAACCCCACCCATGTAGAGGAGCTGTACCGCTCGCTCAAAAGCGGCGCGTCCAAGCCGCTCATGTCGGTAACCGACGGCTATCATTACCACACCGTCACCGCGGCTGACGAACAGACTTTGGATAATATAGAAAACGCTCTGCGCGCCCGCGGCATTTTAATAGAAATTTAGCCGAAAATATTAAGGGGGGGGTATTATGGTAATACACCACGACAAAATGGCATACGGCAAAATAAAGCCTTTGCAGGACGAATTAGACCAGTTCCGTCTTACCGCCATGGCAAAAAAACTCTCCGCGGCAGAGGCAGAAGCAGAGGAAGAAGAGGAAACGGAGGCTGAGGCTGAGGCGGAGGCGGAGAAGTCCGCCAAATTGCGCACTTCCGCAGAGCGGAAGAAGGGCTCTTGCGGAACGTGCACCGAAGAGCAACGGTAAGAAAGCGGCTTTTGCAAGGCGTCCGTTTATTTAAATGATTTGTGTAAAAAACAGCCGCCCCTTCCGCATTTGCGGAAGGGGCGGCTCTGCCGTTCAAATTAAAATTATAAAAGAGGGCTTTTGCTGTGTATTTTTTGGTATTAGCGGACAAAAAAATACGGCGGTTAGTCCGCCGTATCTGTTTTTTTAGTGTGAAAGCATCCAGTGTTTAACTTCCTCGCGCTCTATGGGCTTAATATCCTCTTCGGGATACTTCGAGTTAATTCCGCCGTAGGTATATACGAAGTATTTGCCGTCAGGAGTTATATACAAAGTTTCTTCATATCCCTCGGGGTCGCCGGGTGCTCCGCTTGTAAATTTTTTATCTACGGTTGCGGTAAGCGTATCATAAACTACGCCGCCTATGACTTTTTGCATCACTTTCTGCCCTACCCTGTATTAATTTCCGCAAGACACACATAGGCTTTTGCAGTCAGTAAATGAATTCTAACATACGGCAATTTTTATGTCAATATATGCAATTCTCAAAATTTTGCCGCGGCGTCGGTGTGAATAATTTAAAGCGCGCTGAAAGCAAGTAACAATTATTTTTACGTATGGCTCATGCATAACATCTTCGGCGTATCGCCGCACACATAGCTTCCGCCGCGCATAGAAAAATAAAATGTCAAGTAATTTTACTTGACAAATTTTTTTTTAAGTTTTATACTGTTTTAAGCAAATCAGGGGGTGCGGTGTGGCAGATTTAAAGTATTTGCGGCTGTGGGATATATATTCCCCACTGCTCACGCCTACCCAGCGCGAAATTGCCGATATGTACTTCAATTTAGACTTGACCGTGTCAGAGATTGCCGAACAAAAGGGCATATCGCGGCAGGGCGCGTCAGAGTGTCTATCCTCGGTAAAAAAACTTCTCGAAGAGTACGAGGCTAAACTCGGTTTTTCGCGCATGCTCGACGAAGGTGAAATTCGCCTTTCAAGTATATCGGCGGAAGTCGGGCGCTGGGCAGATAAATTTCTTGCCGCCAACCCGCAATTTTTACAAGAGATAGCAACGCTCAAAGGCATACTCGGCGGCGACTGTACGGCAAAAGTTGAATAAATGTGTAAAAGGATAGATAAGGTGCGCTAATGGGGGCATTTTCCTCTCTCTCTGAAAGATTAAACCATATATTTTCAAAACTTACAAAGCGCGGCAGGCTCACCGAACTTGAAATCAAGTCGGCTATGCGCGAGGTGCGCGTCGCCCTTTTAGAGGCAGACGTAAACATTCAGGTCGCTAAAAAATTCTGCGCAAATGTTTCAGAAAAGGCGGTGGGGCAGGAGATTATAAAGAGCCTTAACCCCGCACAGCAGGTTATAAAGATAGTAAACGACGAGCTAATCGAGCTGATGGGCTCTGCCAACCAAAAGCTCGTTGTATCCAGCAAGCTTCCCACCGTAATCATGATGTGCGGTCTGCAAGGCGCAGGTAAAACCACGCTGTGCGGAAAGCTTGCACACCACCTTAAAAAGAGCGGCAAAAAACCTCTTTTGGTCGCGTGCGACATCTACCGCCCTGCGGCTATAAACCAGCTGAAAGTGGTGGGCAAAAACGCAGGCGCGGAAGTGTTTGAAAAGGGAACGCAAAATCCCGTAAAAACCGCGCAGGAGGCGGTAAATTATGCCCGCTCGCAGGGATTCGACACTGTTATTATAGACACTGCTGGCAGGTTAGAGATAGATGAAAAGCTCATGAAGGAGCTCGAAGATATCTGCGCGGCAGTCGAAATTACCGAAATTTTGCTCACGGTCGATTCAATGATGGGTCAGGTGGCGGTAAACGTCGCCAAGACCTTCAACGAGCGTTTAGAGATAACGGGCGTAATTCTCACCAAGTTAGACGGCGATACGCGCGGCGGCGCGTGTCTTTCAATAAGGTCAGTCACGGGCAAACCTATAAAGTTTATCGGCACGGGTGAAAAGCTCGCCGACCTCGAACCCTTCTATCCCGACAGAATGGCTTCGCGCATTCTCGGCATGGGCGACGTGCTCACGCTTATCGAAAAGGCGCAGCAGGCAGTCACCGAAGAGGACGCAAAAAAGATGCAGAAGAAACTGCGTGAAAATTCTTTCACCCTCGAAGACTATTTAGAGCAGTTCGAGAGCATGAAGAAGATGGGCGGCGCGCAGGCGGTAATGGCAATGCTCCCCGGCATGGGCGGAAAGTTTAAAGGCGACGTCGACGAAAAGAAGTTAGAGCGCACCAAGGCGATAATCCTCTCCATGACCCGTGCAGAGCGCACCGACCCCGTAATAATCAACGCCTCGCGCAAGCGGCGGATAGCGGCAGGTTCGGGCACCAGCGTGCAAGAGATAAACCAGCTTTTAAAGCAGTTCGAGCAGGTAAAAACGCTAATGAAGCAGCTTAAAAGCGGCAAGCGCAAACTTCCCTTCTGACGCATAAAACGCGCAAAGGCGCGGCTCACACATTCACATAGATAAAGAAAAAATTTTTATATATTTAAGGAGAAAATAAAATGGCAGTAAAAATGAGACTTACGAGAATGGGCGACAAAAAATCACCTTTCTACCGCATTGTTGTAATCGACAGCAGAAAGGCGCAGTCGGGCGAATATATCGACAAAGTCGGCTATGTAGACCCCCTCAAAAACCCCGCCGAAGTAAACATCGACGTAGAAAAGGCAAAGTCGTGGATTTCCAAGGGCGTACAGCCCACCGAAACGGTTAAAAATTACCTCGTAAAGGCTGGCGTAATCGAACAGAGCAAAAAGCTCTCCGCGCCTAAAACCAACGATAAGAAAAAGAAGAAGAGCTGATAAAGAACCGCACATATGCGGCGATTATTTCGGCGCGTCTTAAATTTATAGGAGTTTTTAAGTTATGCTTGAACTTGTAAAATATATTGTGGAACAGTTTGCCGAAAATAAGGATGCCATAGAATACAGAGAGGAAGAAAGGGAGAACTTCATAGAACTCACCGTGTTCCTTGAAGAATCAGATATGGGTAAAGTTATAGGCAAGCAGGGCAAAATAGCCAAGGCACTGCGCACGCTTGTCAGGGCAGCCACGCCCCGTGGCTCAAAGAAGTACATTGTTGAAATAAAGAGCAAATAAACTTCGGGCAAACGCCGCGCCGCGCAAATGCACTGCGGCGCGGCGTTTTATATCACATTATGGAAAGGTATTTAAGTATAGCAACGGTTTTAAAGCCCCAGGGCATACGCGGCGAGGTAAAAGTAATGCCGCATACCGACTGTGCCGAAGATATCTGCGGCTTTCCGCAGGTAATAATCGGCGACCAAAAATACAAGGTGCTCGCCTGCCGCGCGGCGGGCGGCTTTGCCTACCTCACTCTGCGCGGCGTGCCCGACAGAAACGCCGCCGAACTTTTGCGCGGCAAACCCGTGCTCGCCGACAGGGCAGAGGCGCCTCCCCTCCCGAAAGACAGGGTGTATATCGCGGATATTATAGGGTGTACAGTCGTTACCGAACAGGGCGAAGAGCTGGGCAAGGTGCTCGACGTAACGCCTGCACGCACCGATATTTACACCATTGACTGCGGCGGTAAAGAGGTGCTGTTTGCCGCCGCCGAGGGCGTTATCGTCAGCATGGAAGAGGGGGCTGGCAGGATAGTTGTAAACGCCGAACGCTTCAAGCAGGTTGCAACCCTCTGAAAATGGCAATGAAAATAACCATTCTAACACTCTTCCCCGAAATGTTCTCTCCGCTTAAAGAGAGTATAATAGGCAGGGCTACGGGGGCAGGAAAGTTACAGATAAATATAGTAAACATACGCGACTATGCCCAAAACAAGCATTTAAAGTGCGACGACTATCCTTTCGGCGGCGGCGCAGGCATGGTCATGATGCCCCAGCCTGTCGGCTCGGCGATAGAAGCTGCCGACCCCTGCCATTCGGCGCGCCGCATATTCATGTCGCCGCGCGGACGCGTTTTCAATCAAGGTATCGCACGCGAGCTTTGCGGCGAAAAAGAGCTTTTGCTGTTGTGCGGTCACTACGAGGGCGTAGACCAGCGCGTCATAGATATGTATATGGATGAAGAGCTCTCCGTAGGCGACTATGTTTTAACGGGCGGCGAACTTCCTGCAATGGTGGTGTGCGACTGTGTGGCTCGGCTTGTAGACGGCGTTATATCGGCGGAGAGCCTTGCCGACGAAAGTTTTTCTGGCGGACTGTTGGAGTATCCGCAGTACACCCGTCCTGCGGTATACAACGGCGTGGCTGTGCCCGAAGTGCTTTTGAGCGGCAACCACGCCGAAGTGGACAGGTGGCGGAAAGAGCGCGCCATAGAGATTACCAAAAAGAACAGACCCGACCTTTTAAAGTAGAGGCACGCGAGGTTGTATGAAGACAATTCAGTGGTATCCTGGGCATATGACCAAGGCAATGCGCATGATGAGGGAGAGCGCCGCACTGTGCGACGGCGCAATCTATGTGTTAGACGCGCGCTGTCCTGCCTCTTCGTTCAACAAAAAACTCAAAGAGGTATTTGCCCAAAAGCCCGTATTATATGTGTTGAATAAGGCAGACCTTGCCGAAAACACCGCAGAATATGCCGCAATCATCCGCTCAAAGGGGTGTGCGGCGGCGTCGCTTGACGCCACGCGCAGTGGCTATAAAAAGTCCCTGCTTTCCGCCTGCGAAAAGGTGGTGGCAGAAAAGCGCGCACGCGCCGAGGCAAGGGGATATACGCGCACTTTCCGCTTTATGGTGGTGGGCGTTCCCAACACGGGCAAAAGCACGGTTATAAATCTTCTTTCTGGGCAAAAGCGCGCCGTCACGGGCGACAAGGCTGGCGTTACGCGCGGCAAACAGTGGATACGGCTGGGCGGATTTGAACTTTTAGATACCCCTGGCACCATGCCTCCTGCCTTTGATGACCAGCGTCTTGCGCGCAGGCTGGCGTATGTGGGCAGTATAAACGACGACATTCTCGACATGGAGGAACTCGCCCCCGCTCTGCTTGAAGAGCTCGCCGAAAAATATCCCCAAAGGCTTGCAGAGCGCTACGGCATAGAGGGCGGACTTGCGGGCGCGGATATGCTCGAAGCGGTGTGCCGCAGGCGGGGCTTCATTCTGCGCGGCGGCGAGTGCGACTATGAGCGCGCGTGCAGGGCAGTTATAGACGACCTTCGCAAGGGCAGGTTGGGTGCTGTTGCATTGGATAGTACAGACGAAGTGCTTTCGGCACTGTATTGATATGGATAAATTTTTTTACGAAAGAGAGTTACATTCGCAGGGATGTAAATATGTGTGCGGTGTAGACGAGGTAGGCAGGGGGCCGCTCGCAGGTCCCGTGGTGTGCGCCGCGGTAATAATGCCTGCCGACGATATAATAGAGGGAGTGGACGACAGTAAAAAGCTCTCGGAAAAAAGGCGGGAATACCTTGCCAAACTTATACGCCAAAAGGCGATTGCCCTGTCAGTATGTCGCGTCGAACCGCAAATAATCGACCAAATCAACATACTCGAAGCCACAAAACTGTGCATGAAAAACGCCATAGAGGGGCTTAAAACCGTCCCCGATTTCGTGCTTTCAGACGGCAACATGAAGTTGGATATATCCATTCCACAGCGTTCAGTCATAGGCGGCGACGGCAAGTGCTACTGCATAGGCGCGGCGTCCATAGTCGCCAAGGTCGAAAGGGACGCGCTCATGGCGGAGTATGCAAAAATCTATTCCGCCTACGGCTTTGAAAAAAACAAGGGCTACGGCACGGCGGCGCACATTTCCGCCATAAAAGAGTGCGGAATATGCCCCATTCACCGCAGGAGTTTCACCACAAAATGGAACGGAACGGAGTAAAGCGCTACAATAAAATCAAGGGTAGAATGGGCGAACGCCGCGCGGCGCGCTACTTAAAGCGCCGCGGCTACAAAATAGTCTGCCGCAACTTCAAATGCCCGTTCGGCGAGGTAGATGTCATCGCCCGCAGTGGAGAAGTGCTCGCCTTTGTAGAGGTAAAAACAAGGCTTTCCGATATTTACGGCGCCCCGTCAGAGGCGGTAGATTCCGTACGCAGGCGGCGCTATATCCAAAGCGCGCGCTTCTACTTTTCGGGGCGCGAACCCGACTGCGTGGTGCGCTTCGATATAATCGAGGTCACTCAAAACGGAATTAACCACATAGAAAACGCCTTTGAGTGTTAAAAGTCGCCGCCGTGGTCAACTTGAAAACACTCCCTTGCCGAAAAAACTATCACCCGTAGGAGCATTTATAGTGTAGGACTTCGCTCTCTGGGGTACATTAGATGCACAAAGCCATGCCGAAAACCTATGGCAACGCACGGTAAAACCACGCGGAAAACTAACAGCAATTATTTTTGGCGTGTGTCGCGATTTTCACAAAAAAACGGGCAAAAGAGCTTGCCTTTTTTTTTTTTGTTTGGTAAAATACCGCATGTAATCGAAAAAAGACGGTCCTCTGCCGCAAACAAGGGCACGAACGTCTGCACCATCGGAGGTAAAAATGAAGGGTCTTATAGAGGCTATCGAAAAGGAAGGCATGAAAGAGAGTGTGCCCGCATTCAACGTGGGCGACACCGTGAAGGTGGGCTTCAAGGTTATAGAGGGCACCAAGGAGAGAATACAGAACTTCGAGGGCGTTGTAATTGCCAAAAAGCACGGCGGCATAAGGGAGAGCTTTACCGTAAGAAGGCTTTCTTTCGGCGTAGGCGTAGAGAGGACTTTCCCCATACACTCGCCCAAAATCGCGTCAATCACCGTTGTAAAGCGCGGCAAGGTAAGAAGGGCTAAACTCTACTATCTGCGCGGACTCACAGGCAAGGCCGCCAAGATTAAGGAAGTTAAATAATTTCATTAAGTTAAATAAGTTATAAGAACCCTTCGGGGTTCTTTTTTTATATGTCTGAATGTTGAATTTTGTCGGCTTATGTAGTATAATGTTTGGTATATCATAAATCACGGTGAGATTATGCTTTCAAAAGTAATGAGTTTTGCCCTCAACGGACTGGACGGCGTTCCCGTGGAAGTGGAGACGGACATCAGCAAGGGCATGGTGTCTTACGACCTCGTCGGTCTGCCCGATGCCGCCGTAAAAGAGAGTAAAGAGCGCGTCCGCTCGGCAATAAGAAACAGCGTTATGCGCTTTCCCGTCAGCAAAATAACCATAAACCTCGCCCCTGCCGACATCCGCAAAGAGGGCTCGCACTACGACCTGCCCATAGCCATAAGCATATTAAAGGCGAGCGACGAGCTCACCTGCGATACAAGCGGCATTGTGTTTTTCGGCGAGCTCGCCCTCGACGGCGCACTGCGCGCGGTAACTGGTATTCTGCCCATGCTTATATCAGCAAAGGTGCGTGGGTTCAGCCGCTTCGTGGTGCCGTACGCAAATGCAAACGAGGCAAGTTTTATCGGCGGAGCCGAGGTATACGCCCTGCGCTCACTGCAAGAGGTAGTCGCCCTGCTCACGGGTGAGGGTCAGTTTTCCCCTGTGCCCCACAGGGACTACGCCGCCGTGCGCAAGGAGCGCCGCTACGACTGCGACCTCTCGCTGGTCAAGGGTCAGCGCGTGGCAAAGCGCGCGTTGGAAATCGCCGTTGCCGGCGGACACAACATGTTGCTCGTCGGGCCTCCCGGCACGGGCAAAACCATGCTCGCGCGGTGCATCCCCACAATAATGCCCGATATGACGTTTGAAGAGGCGTTAGAGGTAACAAAAATCCACTCTGTCGCAGGCGAACTCACCGAAGAGGGCATAGTCGCCCTGCGCCCGTTCCGCACTCCGCACCACACCGCCACAACCGTTTCGCTGTGCGGCGGCGGCAACAGCAAAATTCGACCGGGCGAAATTTCAAAGGCTAACTGCGGCGTGCTGTTTTTAGACGAGCTCCCCGAATACACTCGCTCTGCACTCGAATCGCTCCGCCAGCCGCTTGAAGACAAAACTATTACCGTAACCAGGGCGGGCGGTTCGGCTTCGTTTCCTGCCGACTTCATGCTGTGCGCCAGCATGAACCCCTGCCCGTGCGGCAACTACGGCTCGGCAGAGCTCGTCTGCACGTGCACCCCTGCGCAGATAAAAAAATACCGCGCCAAGATTTCAGGTCCGCTTCTTGACAGAATTGATATTCAGGTAGAGGTGGACTCCGTGCACTATGACGACCTCATTTCGGGTGCGGCAGAGGAATCCAGCGCACAGGTCAAGGCAAGGGTAGAGGCGGCGCGCGCCGTACAGAGGGAGAGGTTTATCCCCGAAGGAATATTCACAAACTCCAACATGGGCGAAAGGCAGATAAACAGATACTGCGCTCTCTCTGACGAATGTGAGCGTGTCCTGCGGCAGGCGTTCGAAAGTCTGCACCTATCGGCGCGCGCCCGCTCGCGCATAATCAAGGTGGCGCGCACCATAGCCGACCTCGACTTCTCTGCCGAAATAATGCCCGCGCACATAATGGAGGCGGCTTCTTACAGAAGTTTCGATTGCAGCACCTTATGAACTACACCCAGAAAGAGCAGGACGCCATAGTCCTCGACGGCATAGAAGAACTCACCTACAAGGCAAGATTCCACGTCACCGACGGGTTCAGGCAATCTTCGCCCCTCCAAAAACATGTCGATTTTTTGATTAAAACCTTTGGCGACGGCGTATATAATAAAATAAGGGACAAATTTTACTCCGAGGAATACCGCAAAAGATTGCTGTGCGGACTTGAACGCAGGGGCATAACCTGTGTGACTTATTTTTCAGAGACCTATCCCGAAGTTTTAAGGCAGACGCCGCTTCCGCCCCTCGTGCTCTACTGTAAGGGCAACACAGCTCTGTTAAAAGAGCGCATGTTCGGCATAGTCGGCTCACGCCGCACGCAGGCAATCATATTAAAATCGTGCAGTGCCATAAGCGCGCAGATTGCCGAAAAGTTCGTCGTTGTCACAGGCACGGCAGAGGGCGCCGATACCGCAGCCGCAGAGGGCGCGTTAGAGAGCGGCAGACTGATATGCGTTGCGGCGCAGGGGTTGGACAGCGTATTTCCTGCAAGCAACGCCAAACTTTACAAAATGGTGGCGGAGCGCGGATTGCTCATAACCGAACAGCCTCCGCCCGTAACGGCGCGCGGCTACCTTTTCCCCATACGAAACAGGCTGATAGCCGCCCTGTGCGAAGGCGTTTTAATAGTTTCCGCAGGCGAGCGCAGCGGCGCGTCAATTACGGCGGCTTACGCCTTCGAATACGGCAAAGACGTGTTCTGTTTTCCCTATTCCGCCGGCATTCCCTCTGGCGCAGGATGCAACGCACTAATCAAAAAAGGCGCCTACCTCACAGAAAATATACTTGACATATTCGGCGCGTATGGTTTAGACTTTAATGCACAAAAAGAGACAGAGCTCACCGATACAGAGGGCAGACTGCTCTCGGTTATACGTGAGCGCGGTACGGCGCACATTGAAGAGATTGCGGCAGACGCAGGTCTCCGCCCGTACGAAATTCTTGCCGTGCTTTCCTCTCTCGAAGTAAAGGGGATGGTTGCAAGAATGGGCGGCAACCGCTATGCAGTTGTCCGTTACAAATAAACGCTCCGCGCGGAAGGAAGAGAAGAAATGGACCTTATCATTGTGGAATCGCCTTCAAAGGCAAAGACAATCTCAAAGTACTTAAAGGGCAAGTTCAAGGTAGACGCATCGGGCGGTCATATACGCGACCTCCCTGAAAAAACTCTGGGCGTCAAAATAACTGATAACTTCGAGCCGCGCTACGAAGAGTCGCCTGGCAAAAAAGATATAATCGCACGCCTCTCGTCAGAGGCAAAAAAGGCTGGCAAAGTTTACCTTGCCACCGACCCCGACCGCGAGGGTGAGGCAATAAGCTGGCACTTGCAGACGGTGCTCGGGCTCGACCCCGATGGCGAAATCAGGATAGAATTTAACGAAATTTCCCCCAAGGCGGTGCAGAGCGCCCTCGAACACCCCCGCAAAATTAACTATAATTTGGTCGACGCACAGCAGGCTCGCAGAGTTTTGGACAGGCTCGTGGGCTATAAACTTTCGCCCCTTTTAAACAACCGCATACAAAACGGGCTCTCGGCAGGGCGCGTCCAGTCCGTCGCCCTCCGCCTGATTGTGGACAGAGAGCGCGAAATATCTGCATTCGTCCCCGAAGAATACTGGAATCTCACCGCATTCCTTCAAGATGAAGAGGGCAAATATGCCCCCTTCAAGGCGGTCTGCCAGCTTAAAAAGAACGGCTCCTCTATCGGCAAGGAACAGGCGGAGGAGGCAGAGCGCAAGGTGCGCGCCGCAGGTTTTACCATTGCAAAGGTAAAGAGCGGCATTTCCAAACAACATGCCCCTGCGCCCTTCACCACTTCCTCGTTACAGCAGGACGCCTCAAATAAATTCGGCATGTCCTCGCCAGAAACAATGCTTGTCGCACAGCACCTGTACGAGGGCATGGACGTAGGCGGCGACCACATAGCGCTTATAACCTATATCAGAACGGACTCCGTCCGCGTATCCAAAGAGGCGCAGGACGAGGCTCTCGCCTTTATAAAGGAAACCTACGGCGAAAACTTTGTTCCTGCAAAGCCCAACCACTATGCTACAAAAAAGGGCGCGCAGGACGCACACGAGGCTATCCGCCCCATAAACCTTTCTGTCACGCCCGAAAGCGTTAAGAACTTCCTCGATAAAAAGCATTACAACATATACAAGCTGGTGTACGACAGGTTCATTGCCTCACAGATGGCAGAGGCGCAGTACAACACCATGCAGATAGAAGCCGTTTCGGCAGAATATACGTTCAAGGCGAGCGGCAGGTCATTGCTTTTTGCAGGTTTCACTGCCGCATACCAGCCCCCCAAAGAAAAGGACGAGGAAGAGGAGGCGGCAAAGTTGCTCCCTCCCCTCAACGAGGGCGACAGGCCGCTGTTAAAAAACTTTGCCAAGGAACAGAAGTTCACCCGTCCGCCTGCAAGGTATACAGATGCGTCGCTCGTAAAGGCTATGGAAGAAAAGGGCATAGGCAGACCCTCAACATACGCCTCTATAATATCCGTACTCACGCGCCGCCGCTATGTCGAAAAGGAAGGCAAGCATATGGTGCCCACCGATGTGGCGTATAAAATAACCGATATGCTCTGCAAATACTTTACAGACATAATGGACGTAGGCTTCACTGCACGGATGGAGGACGACCTCGACAAAATCGAAGAGGGCGGCACCGACTGGCACAAGATAATCGCCGACTTCTACCCCTCGTTTGCCGAACACCTTAAAACGGCGTCCACCGACGGCGACGAGCTCACCGATATAATATGCGAAAAGTGCGGTCACCCCATGATAAGGCGAACGGGCAAGTACGGCAAATACCTTGCCTGCTCAAACTACCCTGCATGTTCTAACATAGTCAGCGAATCCGAACAGGAAGTTTCGGCGATGCGCTGTCCCAAGTGCGGCGCAAACATGGTGGTAAAAAGCGGCAAATACGGCAAGTTCCTCGCCTGTCCCAACTACCCCGAGTGTTCGTCAATTCTTCCCATGGACGCCAAGATTTCGGAAGAGAAGTGCAGAGAGTGCGGCGGCGAAATGCTCGTCAAAAAGGGCAGGTACGGGCAGTACCTCGAATGTGGCAAGTGCGGCGTAAGGCGACCCCTTACGGGTGAGTCTGGCTTGCGCGAGGGGGAAAAGACAGAGGGCGTCTGCCCCGAGTGCGGCAAACCCATGCGCCGCATGCGCTCTAAAAACGGCAAAATTTACTACGGCTGCACGGGCTACCCCGACTGCAAATTTTTAAGCTGGGATGTGCCCACGGGGCAAAAGTGCCCCAAGTGCGGCAAGGGTTACCTCGTAAAAAAGGGCTCCGAAATAAAGTGCTCGCAAAAGGACTGCGATTACGCCGAGGCAGTCCCCGAAGAACCCAAGGCGGAAGAGCCCAATGCAGAAGATGCAAATTAATGTAACGGGCGCCGGGCTTGCAGGCTGTGAAGCGGCGTGGCGCCTCGCCGAAGAGGGATTTAACGTTGTTTTATACGATATAAAGCCCCGCTCGTTCACCCCTGCACACTCAAACGCCGACTTTTGCGAGCTCGTCTGCTCCAATTCGTTAAAGAGCGGCGATATATACGGCAACGCGTGTGGACTTTTAAAGGAAGAGATGCGTATTCTCGGCTCACTCACCATGCAGGCGGCGGATAAAAGCAAAGTCCCCGCAGGCGGTGCGCTCGCCGTCGACAGAGATAAATTTGCACGCGCCGTCACGCAAAAAATATCCTCGCACCCCAATATCCGCGTCGAGTGCAAACAGGTGCAAAGCGTGCCGCAGGGACCCTGCATAGTGGCAACAGGTCCGCTCACGGCGGGCGGTCTTGCCGAAGATATTGCAAGGAAAACTGGAAGCGGATTGCACTTTTACGACGCCTCTGCGCCGATAGTTTCGGCAGAAAGTTTAGACCTCAGCCACACGTTCGAGGGCGGCAGGTACGGCAGGGGCGACGACTATATAAACTGTCCCATGGATAAGGAACAGTATACGGCGTTCGTTGATGCGCTGATTAAAGCCGAACGGGCAGACAAGCACTCATTCGAGCGCGGTGAAATCTTTGAAGGCTGTATGCCGTTAGAGGTAATGGCGGCGCGCGGACAGGACACCCTGCGCTTCGGACCTTTCAAACCCGTGGGACTTCGCGACAGTTTCGGCAACACATTCTACGCCGTGCTTCAACTTCGCCGCGAAAACCTCGCAGGCAGTGCGTACAACCTCGTCGGCTGTCAGACAAACCTAAAATTCGGCGAACAGAAGCGCGTGTTTTCCATTATCCCTGCACTACGCGGAGCGGAATTTCTGCGCTACGGCGTAATGCACCGCAACAGCTTTCTCAATTCCCCCAAGTGCTTAAACGCCGACTTTTCGTTGAAGAGCGACCCTCTGGTGTTCTTTGCAGGTCAGATGACGGGGGTAGAGGGGTATGTAGAATCGGCGGCAAGCGGCATACTCGCCGCAATAAATCTTGCGCGCAGGCTGCGCGGCAAACAGCAGGTACTGCCTCCGCGCTACACCGTCTGCGGCGAACTGTCGCGCTATATAGCGGCAGAAAACGCAGACTTTCAGCCAATGAACGCAAACTTCGGTCTTTTAGGCGGAGCAGAACTGTGCATACGCGATAAAAAGCAAAGGTACAGGGCGCTCGCCGAAAGGGCGTTAAAATACATAAGGGAGTATAACCAAACAATATGTCAGTAGAATTTCACGCCACAACAATCTGCGGCGTCAAAAAGGGCGGCATAACCGCCATTGCAGGCGACGGTCAGGTAACAATGGGCGAAAGCGTAATTTTCAAAAACACAGCCAACAAGGTGCGGCGCATCTATGGCGGCAAGGTAGTACTGGGCTTTGCAGGCTCTGTTTCAGATGCCTTTTCCCTCAGCGAAAAGTTCGAGGGTATGCTCAACAAATTTTCAGGCAACCTCATGCGCTCTGCGGTAGAGCTCGCCGAACTCTGGCGCTCGGATAAAATGCCGCGCAAGCTCGAAGCTCTCATGATAGTCGCCGATAAAGACACAATGCTCATAGTTTCTGGCACGGGCGAAGTAATCGAGCCCGACGGCGGCGTATGCGCCATAGGCAGCGGCGGCAACTATGCGCTTGCGGCGGCGCGCGCGCTTATTCAGAACACCAAATACGGCGCAGAGCAAATCGCCACCAAGGCGCTCAAAATAGCCAGCGAAATCTGCGTATTTACCAACGATAACATCAAGTGTGAAGTGATATAAAAAAGCTTACAGATTTTTCGCTTTACGAAAGCTGAAAATCTTATAAGCGGCAATTCGCCTGCGGCGCGCCGCAGGCGCAGTTAACTACTCAAAAAAAATTTTTAAAAGGTGAAATATTATGGATTTATCACCCAAGCAGATAGTACACGAACTCGATAAATATATTATAGGGCAAAGCGACGCCAAAAAGGCAGTTGCCATAGCTCTGCGAAACCGTTACAGAAGGAGTATGCTCACCCCCGAACTTATGGAAGAGATTACTCCCAAAAACATTATAATGAAGGGTCCCACGGGCGTGGGCAAAACCGAGATTGCGCGAAGACTTGCAAAACTTGTCAAGGCTCCGTTTTTAAAGGTAGAGGCGACCAAGTATACCGAAGTGGGCTACGTCGGCAGAGACGTAGAATCCATGGTGCGCGACCTCGCCGAGTGCGCCATACGCCTCGTCCGCGAAGAAAAGACAGCCGAGGTAGAGACCAAGGCGCGCGCCACTGCCGAAAAGCGCGTCGGCAAAATTCTTGCAGAAAACAACAAGGCAGACAAGGGCGACCTTTCAAATGAGGTGTTTGAACAGCAGTTCATCACCGCCGTGCACGAGGGCAAGTACGATAACGCCGTAATAGAGATAGAGGTAGCCGATATGCTCAAACCGCTCGAACTCTCGCCAGGAAGCGGTGCCGCGTTAGACCTCGGCTCTATATTCGGCGGAATGGGACTTCCCCCCAAGCGCAAGCGGCGCAAGCTCACCGTAAAAGAGGCGGTAAACCTGATAATGGCAGAGGAGGCGGACAAGCTGATAGATAACGATGCCGTAAATTCAGAGGCAATCCGCAGAGCAGAAAACGACGGTATAATCTTCATCGACGAGATAGATAAAATTGCAGGCAAAGACAACACTTCGGGCGCAGACGTATCGCGAGAGGGCGTCCAGCGCGACATATTGCCCATCGTAGAGGGCTGTACCGTCATGACAAAGTACGGTCCTATAAAAACAGACTACATTCTGTTTATAGCGGCAGGCGCCTTCCACGTATCCAGGTTAGAGGACCTCATCCCCGAACTTCAAGGCAGGTTTCCCATTCATGTAGAGCTGTCCTCGCTCACCAAGCAGGACTTTATCGACATTTTAACCCAGCCTCAAAACGCCATAACCAGGCAGTATTCGGTACTTCTCGCCGTCGACAACATAGACCTCAAATTCACCTCCGACGCAATCGAAAAGATTGCAGAAATCGCCGAGGACATAAACTCCACGTCAGAGGATATCGGCGCGCGCCGCCTTCACACCGTTATGGAATATCTGCTCGAAGATATCTCGTTCGAAGCAGGCGGCAACGACTACCCCGTCATCCCCTTAGAGGTCAACAGCAAATATGTCGAAGAGCATTTAGAAAAGATTATAAAGAACCGCGATTTAAAGAAATACGTGCTTTAATCGCGGCATACTGCCGCACGTTTTTATTTGGCGGCAACTTTAAAGGTGTATTATGATAAACATTCCCAAGGGCACAAAAGATGTTCTGCCTCAGGATTCCTACAAGTGGCATTTTTTAGAGAATACCGCGCGCGGTGTTGCAAAACTATATAACCTGAAAGAGATACGCACCCCTGTGTTTGAACACACAGAGCTGTTTTTGCGCGGTGTGGGCGACGCCACCGACATTGTCAATAAAGAGATGTACACCTTCAAAGATAAGGGCGACCGCTCCATAACCTTAAAGCCCGAAGGTACGGCAGGCGTGGCGCGCTCCTTTATCGAAAACGGAATGTTTGGCGGACTGTTGCCTGCTAAAATGTTCTACATAATACCTGCTTTCCGCTACGAGCGTCCGCAGGCTGGCAGACTGCGCGAATTCCACCAGTTCGGCGTAGAGGTGTACGGTTCGCCAACGCCCGACGCCGATGCCGAGGTAATATTTGCCGCCTCGTCCTTTTTGCGGCGACTGGGCATTAAAAACGTAAAATTGCACATAAATTCCATAGGCTGTAAAAACTGCCGCACGCGCTACAATGCAGAGTTAAGGGCATATCTTCTGCCCAATCTGGAACAGATGTGCCCGACCTGCCGCGAGCGTTTCGAAAAAAATCCCCTGCGCATATTAGATTGCAAGGAAGAAAAGTGCAGGCCGATAGTAAGGAACGCGCCGCGCATAACCGATAGCCTCTGCGACGAATGTTCCTCTCACTTTTCCGCAGTGCAAAATCTGCTCACGTCAGGCGGACTTAAATTTTCTGTCGATACAAACATAGTCCGCGGTCTTGACTACTACACAAGGACGGTGTTTGAGTTTGTGTCGGAAGATATAGGCGCGCAGGGCACGGTGTGCGGCGGCGGCAGGTACGACGGACTTATAGAAGAACTCGGCGGCAGCCATACCCCTGCCGTAGGCTTCGCCGTGGGGCTGGAACGCCTTCTGTTGTTAATGGAAAACACGGGCGTGCCCTTCCCCGAAGAGCCCAAACCCACGGTATACTTTGCAGGCATGGACGAAGCCAGCCGCTTAAAGGCGTTTTCCCTCGCCGCCGAAATGCGCAGGGCTGGCATTTCCGCCGAGTGCGACCACATGGAGAGGTCACTCAAAGCGCAGTTCAAGTATGCCGATAAAATAGGTGCAAAGTATGTCGCCGCCATAGGCGAAACTGAACTTTCAAGCGGCGCGTGCAATGTAAAGAACATGGCAGACGGCGTTTCGCAAGAAGTAAAGTTTGCCGACTTAACAAATTATTTGAGCCGCCGCTGAATCGCGCGGCAAAATAACCGCATATATGCGGAAATTACGGAGATTTATAAAAAAATGATACAGGTAAACGAAGAACAGTTTGAAAAACTTATCGCAGGCGAAAAGCCCGTAGTATGCGACTTTTTTGCTAATTGGTGCGGACCCTGCAAAATGCTCGCCCCCGTGCTTGAAGAAGTTTCAAATGATTTTTCCGACAAGGCGGAGTTTGTAAAGGTAGATGTAGACAGCGCGCCTGCGCTCTCTGCACGCTACGGCATAATGAGTATACCCTATGTCGCTGTATTCAAAGACGGCGGCATGATAGCAAAGTCCGTAGGCTTCATGGCCGCGGACGAGGTAAAGCAGTTCCTCGGCAAAAATCTTTAAAATGCAAAAAGGGCGCGGCACGCGCTCTTTTTATATGCGCTGGAAATGTGCGTTAGTTTGCATATATATGGCGCTCTATTCAATCGGCGCATAGCTGTTATAAAAGGAGAAATTATGCAATTTAAATTTTCTGTGCCCACGCAGATTATCTTCGGCGAGGGCGCGCTTTCAGAACTCTCTTCGCAAAAGCTCCCTGGCGGCAGGGCACTTCTTGTTCTCTCACGCGGCGGTTCGGCGCGGCGCACAGGCGCGTTCGATAAGGTATATGCGGCGCTGAAATCTTGCGGCAAGCCGCCCGTGGTGTACGAAGGCATAGGCTCCAACCCTTCACTTGAACAGGTCAACGAGGGCGCGCGCGTCGCCCGTGGAGGCGGCTGTGATTTTGTCGTTGCTCTCGGCGGCGGCTCGGTCATGGACGCGGCAAAGGCAATAGGCCTGCTTGCTCCAAACGGCGAAAATTACTGGGACTTTGTCGCCGCAGGCACGGGCGGCGGCAGACCTGTCAAAAATAATGCGTTGCCCATAGTTGCCATTACCACCACGGCAGGCACGGGGTCAGAGGCAGACGCAACGGCAGTCGTCACCAACCCCGAAACGGGCGAAAAAATAGGCTTTATACATCCGCAGATGTTCCCCGTTCTCTCGGTTGTAGACAGCACTCTTACACACGGCGTGCCTGCAACGCTTACTGCATATCAGGGCTTTGACGCCCTCTTTCACGCCATAGAGTGCTATATCTCGGCAAAGGCAAACAAGATGAGCGATATGTTAGCGCTTACCTCTATGGAATATGTGGGCAAGTTTCTCGTCCGCGCGGTAAAGGACGGCTCTGATTATGAGGCGCGCGACGGCATGTCGTTTGCAAACATGCTGTCAGGCATGGTGATGACGCTCTCAGGCTGTACGGCAAACCACGGCATGGAACACGCCATGAGCGCTTTAAACCCCGACCTTCCTCACGGCGCAGGACTTATAATGCTTGCCCACGCATACTTTGCACGCGAAATTGCGGTAGGGGTAGAGGAGGAAAGGTTCGTGCGCATGGCACAAGCGATGGGCTATCCTGCAAAAACAGGCAAAGACTTTTTGACCGCGCTCGACACACTTATGAAGGAGTGCGGCGTAGACGGGCTTAAAATGTCAGACTACGGCATAACGCCGCAAGATTTCCCCACGCTTGCAGATAAAGCCATGTCGTCTATGGCGCGCGTTTTTGCCAACGAGCGCGTTCCCATGTCGCGCGAAGAGGTCATAGAAGTTTATAAAAAGTCTTACATATAATTTTTTTAAATCTGTAATATTCGTTGTATGCGGTGGGGCGCGGAGCAATCCGCACCCCACCGCATACTGGTGTAAATATTGCCTCGCATCTCCCTGTCGCTGCTGCATTGCACAGTGCCTGTTCTCTCCGTAAATCCACGCCCCGAATACAAAAAAGCGGGGTATATGCTAAAACCTATCTGCGCCCTTAAAACGTTGCTGTATCCGCGCATACTTTATACAATTTTCTATCGCCAATCTGTTGTAATTGCACGGCTTTTATGTTAAAATATACTTAAATTTTAATTTGGAGCACACCTATGATAGACATTTCACTCATTGAAAAGACCGACCCTGAAATTGCCGAGGCAATGCGCCTCGAACTTGCACGCCAGCAGGGCAATATAGAGCTGATTGCCAGCGAAAACTTTGTTTCCCCTGCCGTAATGGCGGCGGCAGGCAGTCACCTCACCAACAAATATGCCGAGGGCTACCCTGCGCAACGCTACTACGGCGGCTGTAAGTTTGTAGACGTCGCCGAAGACCTCGCTCGCGACAGGCTCAAACAGCTGTTCGGGTGCGAGCACGCCAACGTCCAGCCCCACAGCGGCGCCAGTGCAAATTTAGCGGTGTACTTCGCCATGCTCAACACAGGCGATACTATCATGGGCATGAACCTCGCCCACGGCGGACACCTCACACACGGCTCGCCCGTAAATATTTCGGGCAAGTATTTCAACATAGTGCCCTACGGAGTCAGCGAGGGCAGTGAGGTTATCGACTACGACGAAATGGAGCGCGTTGCCACAGAGTGCAAGCCCAAGATGATAGTATCGGGAGCAAGTGCCTATCCGCGCGTAATCGACTTCAAGCGCATAAGGCAAATCTGTGATAAAGTGGGCGCGCTTATGATGGTAGATATAGCCCACATAGCAGGGCTCGTAGCGGCTGGGCTTCATCCCTCGCCCGTGCCCTATGCCGACTTTGTCACGACTACCACGCACAAGACCCTCCGCGGTCCACGCGGCGGCGTGATAATGTGCAGGGAACAGTACGCCAAGGCGATAGATAAGGCAATATTCCCCGGTATTCAGGGCGGTCCGCTCATGCACATAATCGCCGCAAAGGCGGTGGCATTCAAAGAGGCCCTCTCGCCCTCATTCAAAACTTATCAGGCGCAGATTATAAAAAACGCCGCCGCCATGGCGGACGAGTTCAAAAAGCTCGGCATAAAAATGGTTTCGGGCGGTACGGATAACCACCTCATTCTTTTAAATCTCACCGATAAGGGGCTCACGGGCAAAGAGCTCGAAAAGATGTTGGATGAAGTCCACATTACTGTAAATAAAAACGCCATACCATTCGATACCCAAAAGCCCTTTGTCACCTCAGGCATACGCATAGGCACGCCCGCCATGACCTCGCGCGGCATGAAGGAGGCACAGGCGCGTACCGTCGCCAGCCTCATCGCTAAGGTAATAGAAGAGAGGGAGGAGTCCTTCGGATACGTAACCGAAGAGGTCGCAAAACTCTGCGCCGCTTTTCCGCTCTATAAAGGCTTGGCAAAATAACTGTAACAACCGAAAATTAAGGTGAAACCTATATAAAGAAATACCGCCGCGGCAAAATGCCGCGGCGGTATTTTTTAAATTGACATAATAATTAAAAATACAAGTGCAAACCAACACAGCGAAATAGTAAGACCGGCTATGGCAAGCCCCTTTCCACTGCCCGTCGTCTTGGCTTTGCTTAATCCGATGGCGCTGAATATAAGTCCCAACAGCGCGAAAAAGAAAGATAACACAAATCCTGCTACCGCAAAACCGTTACTGCTCTTTTGACTAACAGGCGAAATGTTGTGCGTAGCAACGCCGCAGTGCGGACATATTACGGCTGAGTCATTTATCTGGCTCCCACAATTTTTGCAAAACATTTTTCAAATCCTCCTGAATATGTATTGCGGAAACTCCGCTGTCTATATTATAGTTACAATTATAACCATTGTCAACAAATATCTACATACTAAAATTATAAAGACGGTAATGAAAATTGCTTTACGGCACAAAAAAATGGCGGCAGATTGCCACTCTTTTAAACGGGTAAAATCAATAAGTCATCGCACACGATACACCCTCACAACCAGTATCACAATAAAAACTATAAGTGCCGTAAAAACTATAAGTGCCGCAGCACACGATAATTTCCCCACAACCAAAATCACAATAAAAACTATAAGTGCCGCATATATTATAACGGATATAAGTGCGCCTTTGCCGCAGGAGCGTGCACGCAGTGGCATTGTGTCGTGCCATACAAGGTAGAGTATAAGCCCCACCACGGGGAAGAAAAAGCACAGCACTGCAAACCCTGCGCTGGGGGCGTCATTGGCAGCAGGCGCTGCGCTGCGCGGTGCGTTAAAATTTTCGGTTGCAACGCCGCAGTGCGGACATATTACGGCTGAGTCGTTTAACTGGCTTCCGCAATTTGTGCAAAACATTTTTCATATCCTCCTGAGTATGTATTGCGGAAACTCCGCTGTCTATATTATAGTCATAATTATGACTATTGTCAACTAAATAACTACATAATAAAATTGTAGTATGATAAATTACAGGCCGTTCTGGAAAACTGTAAAAGAGCGCGGCGAAAGTACGTACACGCTTATAAATAAATACGGCATAAGCAGTGCAACCATTGCGCGCATGCGCAGTGGCGGAGGTATAAGCACAAACAAGATAGACGACTTCTGCAAAATTTTGCACTGTCGGGTAGAGGACATAATTGAATACACCCCAGATAAAGACGGTCATGAAAACTGATTTACAGCACAAAAAAGCGGCGGCATATTCTGCCGCCGCTTTCAAGTTTAAAAATCAATAATAAACAGGTTCTGTGTACAAATTTACTGTCACTCCCAACACAATAAAGAGTACTACAAATATAACTGCAACAATCACTCCCGCAAGCGCGCCCTTGCCGCATGAGCGTGCGCGCAACGGTGTTGTATCGTGCCATACAAGGTAAAGTATAAGCCCCACAATGGGGAAGAAGAAGCCAAGCACGGCAAAGCCGCCGCTGGGTGCATCGTTAGCCTCATGGGTCGCGCCGCGCGGTGTATAAAAATTATCGGTTGCGGCTCCGCAGTGCGGGCACGCAATGGCATTGTCGTCTATATGACTTCCGCAATTTTTACAAAACATAATCACCTTCTCCTTAACAATTTCCACTGTTTTAATTATAATCAAGGTTATTGCTGTTGTCAAGAGTTAAAAAGCGAAAGGCAGTAAATAAGCGGCGGCTATATGCCGCCTATATTTAGGCAAGAGCACTGCAAAAGAAAATATATATAATATAGCAAATAAATTTAAAAATGTACGAAAATAAGTATATGTACAGCAATATTAAAAATATCACAAGCAAAATATCGACAACAAAACCTATAAGCGCGCCCTTTCCGCAGGAGCGCGCTCTCTGCGGCATTGTGCCATGCCACACAAGGTAGAGAATTAGCCCCACAATGGGGAAGAAGAAGCTGAGCACGGCATAGCCCATACTGGGTGCGTCGTCAGCCTCGTGGGTCGCGCCTCGCGGTGCATAAAAATTATCTGTGGCAACGCCGCATTGCGGGCACGCCACGGCATTATCGTCTAAATGGCTTCCGCAATTTGTGCAAAACATAATTTTTTCTCCTGAATTTTTTGTGCACTTTTACTGTTTTTATTATAATTAAAGATATTTGTGTTGTCAACAATTAAAAAGCGAAAGTCAATAAAAAGCGGCGGCAAATCCCGCCGCCACATTTGTTTAACCTAAACAGCTGTAATTATATATAGCCAATAAATAATGAACTTTGCCGCACAGTGCCATTTTCTGCCGCTAATATAAAGGTTGCCGCGTGCACATATTATTTATATGAGCAGAAAGAGGAAGAAGGGCGTTGCAGGCGCGCACGCAGGCGACGCGTTGCATGCCGACCTTATAAGCGCCAACGAATACACAGGTTTTGTGCAACACTTACCCGTCTCTGACGAGGATATAGAGCGATTAAAGCGCATGTACGGCGGCGGAATTCAAGCCGACGGCGATTCAGAAATTTAAATTTTATAAAACAGTAATAATCGGTACGCGCCGCGCTTAATATAGTTAAGTGCGGCGCGGCGCACTTATACGGCGGAAAATATGTTACTCCGCAGAAGTGATTGCGGCGGGACGGGAAAGTTCTGCCCATGTATCTTATGCCGCGCGCCCGTGGGAAAACGGGCGCGCGGCGCACTTTTTCGGCGCGCGCGGCATATGCTTTACTGTATATGGGCGAAGAATTTATCAAACGGCGCAGGCGTTTTTACGGCAAATTATCCCTGCGGCTGCACGGCGTACATGTAAGCGGCTCTGGGGTGCTTGTAGAGCGCACGGTCAGGTTAGAGCGCGGCGCATACATATCAGGTCCTGCATATATCCTCGGCGTAAGCACTGTAAGCGCAGGCGCGCGCATACTTCCTTTCAGCTATGTAGAAGACAGCTTTATAGGTGAATATGCCGAAGTGCGCGCAAGCACGGTAAACAGTTCTTGTATAGGCAGGCACAGCACTGTGGGGCCTTATGCGTATTTAAGGCAGGGCGCAGATGTCGGCGAGGATTGCAGAATAGGCGACTTTGTCGAAGTAAAAAATTCTATTATAGGGGCACAAACCAAGGCGGCGCACCACGCATACATAGGCGACGCCGACATAGGCAGACGGGTAAATATCGGTTGCGGCACGGTATTCTGCAACTACGACGGCAACAAAAAGGTTGGCTCTAAGGTAGGCGACGGCTGTTTTATAGGCGGTAATTGCAACATAGTTGCGCCCGTAAACATAGGCGCAGGCGCATATGTGGCGGCAGGCACCACCGTCACGCGTGACCTCGAAGGGGGCGACTTCTGCATAGGCAGACAGCGCGAAAAGGTACATCCGCACGGGGCGGAGGGGAGGTATGAGTACGGGAAGATACTTCGGGACTGACGGTTTCCGCGGCAGGGCTGGGGAGGAACTCACGGCAGACCACGCCTTCCGCATAGGCAGGTTCATAGGCAGTTACTTTTCTTCGCCGCACAGGCGGTGCCGCGCCGTAATCGGCAAAGACACCCGCCGCTCTTCCTACATGCTCGAATCCTCCCTCGTCGCAGGGCTTACGTCGTCGGGGGCAGACGCATACATTCTGCACGTCACCACCACGGCTTCCGTATCGTATATCACGCGTACAGATGGCTTCGACTGCGGAATTATGATATCGGCAAGCCACAACCCATTCTCCGATAACGGCATAAAGCTAATGGGCAGCGGCGGCGAAAAGCTCGATGATTCGGTGATAACCCTGCTCGAAGACTACCTCGACGGAGTTGCCGAAGAGCTTCCCCTCGCCTGCGGCGGAGATATAGGTCGCTCGTTCGACTATGTAAGCGGCAGAAACAGGTACATAGGTCACCTTATATCGCTCTCTGTGTGCTCTTTTAAGGGACTTCGCGTGGGGCTTGACGCCGCCAACGGTAGTGCGTGGCAGATTGCCAAGGCGGTATTCGACGCGCTCGGCGCAAAGACGTACGCCATAGGCAGTGAACCTGACGGCTTGAATATAAACGAAAGCGGCTCTATCCGTCCGCAGAGGCTGGCAGAAGCCGTGCGCACGCTGGGACTGGATGCAGGCTTTGCCTTTGACGGCGACGCCGACAGGTGCATTGCGGTAGACGAGTGCGGCGAAATTGTGGACGGCGACGGCGAATTATATATACTCGCCAACCGCTTAAATTCAATGGGCGAGCTAAATAACCGCGGCATAGTAGCTACCGTAATGTCGAATACGGCGCTCATATCTGCGCTTGCGGCAGGGGGAGTGCAGTGCACACTTTCGCAGGTGGGCGACAGGCACGTCTACGCGAAGATGTGTGAACTCTGCTCGCCCCTTGGCGGCGAAAAGTCGGGTCACATTATAATCGCCAAGTACGGCGCATCGGGCGACGGGCTGGTCACTGCCATAAAGATTTTAGAGGCGGCTAAGGAGAAGGGGGTGCCTCTCTCGCGCCTGTTGCGCGGCTACACTCCACTGCCGCAGAGGGAGCTCTCCGTGCCCGTGCGCGACAAAGCGGCGGCTCTCGGTGGCGGCGCGCTGGAAGATTTTGCACAAAAGACGGCTTCGTCGCTCGGCTGTGCGCGCATAATCGTGCGCGCATCGGGCACAGAGTCCGCCATAAGGGTAATGGCAGAGGGGGAAAGCGAACTCTCCTGCGCACGCTGTTGTGCAGAGATTGCGCGTTATTTAAGGGATATGTGAGGGTGTATGTGCGGAATAATTGCCTGTTTCGGCGTAAAAAACGCCGCAGAGGTGCTGTACAGCGGGCTGGAAGCCCTCGAATACCGCGGATACGATTCTGCTGGCGTTTCGGTGCTCTGCCGCGGAGAGATAAAAACCGTAAAGCGGAGTGGCAGGGTAAGCGCGTTAAAGCCGCACATATGCGGCGTTGAAGGCGGCACGGGCATAGGTCATACGCGCTGGGCAACCCACGGCAGACCGTCCGATTCAAACGCCCATCCGCACGCTTCGGGCAGGTTTTCGGTGGTACATAACGGCATAATAGAAAATTGCGCCGCGCTCAGGGCGGAATTGGTTGCCGAAGGTTATGCCTTCCGCTCCGATACCGACAGTGAGGTAGTGGTGCACCTCTTAAACAAATATTGGTGCGGAGATTTAAAACAGACCGTACTATGTGCCGTTCACCGCCTTAAAGGGGCGTTTGCCCTCGCCATTCTGTGCGCGGAATACGACGGCTTTGTCGCCGTAAAATACCGCAACCCAATAATCGTGGGCAGGGGCAGGGGCGGCGCGCTGTATGCGGCGAGCGATATGCCTGCTCTCTGTCCGCTGGCAGAGGACTGCGGCGTGCTTTCAGACGGGCAAATTGCCTTCTGCTCGGCAGAGGGGACTGCTTTCTGCGACTTTGAAGGCGGCAAAACAGATATTTCGTTCAGCCCCGTTCCTGCAACGCGCGATAGCGGCGGACTGGGCGGATATGCGCACTATATGGCAAAGGAAATCGCCGAAATCCCACGCGCCATGCGCGATACCGCCTCGGCATTCCTTTCAGGGGACTGTGCCAAAAAACTGCGCGCTCTGTACGCCCTTTCGCCCGTGGGGCAGATAATGCTTTGCGGCTGTGGCACGGCATACCACGCCACGCTCTCTGCGGCGCGGCACATGGAGGAGCTGCTCGGCATCCCCGTCCGCGCCGAAACCTCTGGTGAGTTCAGGTACAGAAAGAGCTCGATAGGCAAAGACGCCCTTTTCATTGCCGTAAGCCAGAGCGGCGAAACAGCAGACACGGTAGAGGCGGCGCGCGCGGCAAATGCTTCGGGCGCAAGGGTGATAGCCGTATCAAACGTGCCATATTCGGCGCTCAACGGCATAGCGCAGCTCGCCGTGCCCGTGTGTGCCGGCACAGAAATCTGCGTGGCGGCAACAAAGAGCTACTGTGCGCAGATAGCCGCGCTGTATCTTATCGCCTCTGCGCTTTCAGGTCAGGACTGTAAACAGGCGGCGCAAGATGTGCTGTCTGCCGCCGCTCTGTGCGAAGAGGTAATCAAAACCACGCGTGCAGAGGGGCTTGCACGTCAATGTGCGGTCGCTTCGGGCGTATATTTTATAGGCCGCGGCGCAGACTATCCCGTCGCGCTCGAAGGTAGTCTTAAATTAAAGGAAGTTTCCTATGTCCCGGGCGAGGGCTATCCGTCTGGCGAATTGAAGCACGGCACCATCGCGCTGATAGACAGCTCGGCAGTCGCCGTAGCCGTCATAACAGATAGTTCGGTCGCCGCAAAAACGGTGTCTGCGATAGAACAAATCTGCTCGCGAGGGGGCAGGGTGGCGGCAGTTTGTGCGCAAAGCTGTGATATAACCGAAGTAAAAGAGCGCGCCGAGTTTATAATACAGCTTCCCGACTGTCCGCCGCCCCTTTCGCCAGCCGTCTCGGTCATACCCCTGCAACTGCTCGCCTACCACACGGCTGTATATTTGGGGCGCGACCCAGATAAGCCGCGCAACCTCGCCAAAAGCGTAACGGTGGAATAGAGCGCGCGCCGTCCGCCTCGTCCGCCGCGCCAAAAATTTTACGCCCATATTTTAAAATATCCATAGTTACGCGCACACTATGCGCGTAACTATTTTTTCCTCGCTCTGCAAAAGATTCCGAAATTACGGCTTAATTGCGGCATATATCCGCACAAATCGCGCCGCGGCAAAATGCCGTCCGCTTAACCTCCCATGCCCGAATACAATTTATTGACATATCGCGCATTTTAATCTATAATCTTTATTGTATAAATAATTTTTATTACGGAGAATTTTATGGGCAAAATCCTGGTCACGGGCGGTGCAGGTTACATAGGCAGTCACACCTGCGCAGAACTGTTAGAGTGCGGCTATGAAGTAGTGGTGTTGGACAATCTCTCCAATTCCAGCGAAGAGAGCCTTGCTCGCATACAAAAGATAACTGGCAAATCGGTAAAATTCTACAAGGCGGACGTGCGCGACCGCGCCGCACTCGATAAGGTATTCAAAGAGAACAAAATAGACTGGGTAATACACTTCGCAGGGCTCAAAGCCGTGGGCGAAAGCTGTGAAAAGCCCATAGAATATTACGACAACAACTTATACGGCACGCTCGTACTGCTGTCAGCCATGCGCGCGCACGGTTGCAAAAAGATAGTCTTTTCCAGCTCTGCCACGGTATACGGCGACCCCGAAGTACTGCCGCTCACCGAAGAGTGCAAGACGGGCGGCACCACCAACCCCTACGGCACCAGCAAATACTTTCAGGAGATAATGCTCACCGACGTATACAGGGCAGACGGAGAGTGGACTGTGGCATTGTTGCGCTACTTCAACCCCGTGGGTGCGCACCCCAGCGGACTCATAGGCGAAGACCCGCGCGGCATACCCAACAACCTGACGCCCTACATTGCAAAAGTCGCCATTGGCGAGCTTAAAGAGGTGGGGGTATTCGGCAACGACTACCCCACGCCCGACGGCACGGGCGTGCGCGACTATATCCACGTAGTAGACCTCGCCAAAGGCCACGTTGCCGCCATAAACAAGATAACCAAAAGCGGCGTGTACACCTACAACCTTGGTACGGGCACAGGTTACAGCGTGTTAGACGTAGTCCGCGCCTACGAAAAGGCTTGCGGTCACAAACTGCCCTATGTTATAAAGCCGCGCCGCGCGGGCGATATTGCCGCCTGCTATGCAGACGCCTCTAAGGCAGAGCGCGAACTCGGCTGGAAGGCGCAGTACGGCATAGACGAAATGTGCGCTTCTTCATGGAACTGGCAAAGCAATAACCCCAAGGGCTATAATAAATAAACTGCATTAAGCCCCACAATGGCGGCAAAACTGCCTTGAAAATAGCTTACGCCAAGATACTTACTAATTTTTTAACTGCGCTTTTGTATCGGCGCTGAAAAGATATTACCTTTGCACGGTAAGCCTTCATGAGTTTTTACATTTTTTTTACAAGTCTATGAAGGGTATATTACAGCAATTTGTTAAAATTACTGTGCATCAAAGGAGAAAAAATGGAGTTTGGTAATTTAAACGTGCCCAGTAGCGTAGTTTTGCTGTTGGTAGGTATCGGCGTACTTTTGCTGGGCTTTAAGTTGCTTGGCGACAGCATACAAAAGCTTTCGGCTAAAAAGATGCGTGCGCTATTCGATAAAGCGGTGAGCAACAGAGTTTCAGGCGTGGGCGTGGGCGCCCTTGCCACGGCAATAGTACAGTCGTCCGCCGTGACCACCGTCATGGTAGTCGGTTTTGTAAATGCAGGCGTAATGTCGCTCATGCAGGCGGCGGCGGTTATCATGGGCGCAAACATTGGCACAACCATAACGGGCTGGCTTGTTTGGCTCAATCAATTCAATATAATGCTCTATGCCATGTTGCTGGCGCTCATCGGTTTAGTTATCACCATGGTGAGCAAAAACAACAAGGTGAACACGGCAGGCATGCTCGTTGCCTCGCTCGGTATTGTGTTCGTGGGACTGGAAATAATGTCGGGGTCAATGGAAATTCTTTCCGAAAGTGACGCCATTCAGACCGCCCTCTCATCCATATCAAATCCCTTTCTGCTTCTTTTACTGGGTGCTTTAATCACGGGCGTTGTGCAGTCGTCAAGTGCAGTTACTTCTGTGCTTGTAACCATGGCTACATTAGATGTTCCGCTCTTGGTTGGCGGAGGCGGCAACGGCACTCTATTTGTATTGCTCGGCACCAATATCGGTTCGTGCATTACCTCGCTGCTCTCGTCCATAGGCACAAATACAAACGCAAAACGCGCAAGTATTTTCCACTTGCTCTTCAATACGTTTGGCGCGGTAATATTCTTTATAATACTGTGCATTTGGGATGACTTCTTCGATGGCGTGTTGATGGGTTGGTTTAATAACTATTCAACCTGCATAACATTCTTCCATACTGCATTTAACTTAATCTGCACACTGCTGTTCTTACCCTTTATAAAGTACTTGGTAAAATTGCTTCAAATCATCGTACCGGAGGGCAAAAAGGCGAAAAAGGGCAGCGAGGGCTTTATGGATAAGCGCCTGCTGCTCACCCCGTCGCTCGCCATAGGTCAGCTTGTAAAGCAGACTACATACGCCGCAGGCATTGCCATGAAGTCGCTCAACACCGCCATAGAATGTTTTATAAACATGGACGAGGGCAAGCTTGGCAATGTACAGCAGGATATTCAAAAAGTAAACAGCATTTCAGAGGAGATTACAAACTACCTCATACAAATATCGGCAAAAGATGTATCGCTCTCTGACGAAAGATTTATAAATGCACTGCACAAAGATAACATCGACCTCGTAAGAATTGCCGATATAGCTGGCAATATCATCGGTTACACACAAAAAGAGGTAGAGGAAACGCTCATCTTTTCAGAAAAAGTAAAGCAGGAAATCGTTATCCTTATAAAGCTTTTGAACGAGCAATTCGAACTCGTGGTAGATATAGTCGAAAACAACAACATAGTAAAAATAAGGCAGTCAGACGTGCTCGAACAGAAGATAGACGCTACCAAGAAGCGACTGCTCGACGAACACATTCAGCGCATGATACGCGGAGAGTGTAACGCCGAAAACAACAGTCTGTTCGTCAGCCTTGTAAGTAATTTAGAGCGCGTGGGCGACCATTTAAGCCTTATGGCTCATTCCGTTGAAGAGGCGGCATAATCTGGCTGTGCGGAGGGAATATGAACGGCAATGTTTACGTCCTTGAAGATGACGCCAGCATAAGCGGACTTATAAAGGTGACTTTGCAGATGAACGGCATAGACTGCGAAACTTTTGCAAACATAAAGTCATTTAACGCGGCAATGGAAGAGGCGCGTCCCGATGTATGCCTGTTAGACATAATGCTGCCCGACGGCAACGGGTTAGACGTGCTCCGCGCGGTAAAATCGCGCTATCCGGTCGTATCATGCATAATGCTCTCCGCACTTTCAAAACCTATCGACAAGGTGAACGGGCTCAACCTCGGCGCAGACGACTACATAGCAAAGCCGTTTGACGTGTTAGAGCTCGCCGCGCGCGTAAACGCCGCACTCCGCCGCAAAAGTCGTTCCGATACTCTCACCATAGGCGACCTGTCGCTCAATATCGACACCATGGAAGTCAGCCTCAAAGGTCAACTTCTCGACCTGAACAAAAAGGAATACGAACTTTTAAAGTACTTTATGTATCACGCCGGAAAGGTGCTCTCGCGCGAAACTCTTCTGTTAGAGGTGTGGGGGTACGAACAGGGCGAAACGCGCACGCTCGATAACCACATTTCGCGCCTGCGCAAGCTCGGTATAACCAATTTAGAAACGGTGTTCGGCGTGGGCTACAAACTTGCGGTATAATTATGAAACTGCGCATTTTAGTGGTGTTGCTCGTCATCACCTTTTTGGGTATCTTCGGGTATTCCATAATATCAACCGAACTCTTTTATAATTCGTCGATAGAGGACACGTACTCCTACCTCGAAGTTTACATGAACTCCTTCGACGTGAATAAATACGGCGAACTCGATTACGAAGCCGCCCATAGTTTTTCTGAATCTTTAAACGGCGCGCGCGTCACCTTTATCGCCGCAGACGGCACAGTGCTTGCCGACAGCGAGGCAAGCGAACTTTCTGAAAACCACCTCGACAGGGCAGAGGTAAAGCAGGCGGCTGAAAGCGGCGAGGGCTACGTTGTGCGCAGCAGCGCCACCGTGGGCACCGACTACGCCTATTACTGCCGCAAATATACGGTAAACGGCGAAACGGTCTACGTGCGCATAGCGCTGACTACTACCAGCGAGTGGGCAATTTTTTCCGACTATCTGCCCACTGTGATAATATTCCTTGTAATAGACCTCCTTGCATGCGTTCTGTTTACTTACGTCGCCACGCACTTTATTCTGCGCCCAGTGGAAAGCCTTACGCGGCAGGCGGCGCTGTCGGCGCGCGCCGAAACAAAGTTTTCCGAGCTCAAACCTCTCGCCGAAATTTTAAACGAGCGCAACGCCGATATAGAGAGGAAGATGAACGAGATAAAGGAAGAGAAGGAGCTTGTTGAAAAGGCGCAGAATTCTAAAAACGAATTTATATCAAACATTACGCACGAAATGAACACTCCGCTCACCTCAATAAAGGGGTATGCCGAGCTTTTAGCCTCTGGCATGATGAACGAGGAACAGCAGGCAGTCGCCTGTAAAACTATATTAAAGCAGAGCGAACGCCTCACAAATCTGATTGCGTGCATAATCAACTATAACGAGATAGATAACAACGACGTTCCCTCGTGCGAGGTAGACCTTTCGAAGCTCGCGCAAGAGATGCTTGCCGTGCTCCGTCCTGAGGCGGCAAAGCGCAAGGTGACGCTTATAGATAACATATCAGATAACGTTATCGTGCGCAGTTCGCACGAGCGCATGTCAGCGATGGTGGGCAACCTCATCCGCAACGCCATACGCTACAATAAAGAGGGCGGTTCAGTCACGGTAACGCTCAACGCCGAAAAGTTCGAGGTCGCAGATACGGGCATAGGCATTTCCGAAGAGAACCTCGGCAAGGTGTTCAGCCGCTTTTTTACTGTAGATAAATCGCACAGCGGCAAAAACGGCGGCTTCGGTCTGGGGCTCGCCATGGTAAAAAAGATATGCCAGCGCGAGGGCTGGCACATAGGCGTAACCAGCACAGAGGGAGTAGGTTCTACATTCACCGTAACATTTTAAATCATTGTACGGGGCGCACGTAAACGTGCGCTCCGCCGCATATAAATGCCACACTGTTAAATTAACGGCGTGGCATTTATGCGTATAAATTAATTTTAAAACATGTGTGCGGAGGCACATATGCGTGTTAATTGAGGCATATATGCCGCCAATATATGCGCCGCGTTGCACTTAAAACGTTAAGTGCGGCGGAAGCCTGAAATGCAAGACAACTTGCAACAGTCCGATTTTCGCACATATGCTTTGCAGACCAACTGTCTGCCGCCGTCCGTCATATGTTCCGCAGACCATACATAAATCATTCGTTCCAAATTCCTCTTTCGGCAAAATCCGCGCTATCCAGCCATCCACTGCCGCTCGCCCGACTAACCGCCCGACCGCCCAGTCTACCGACTGACTGACCAGCCGCCCGACCGAATAACCGTACGACCAACTTCCTGCCTGCGCACGCACAGAATATATTTAGGCTCATTTTATTTTGTTACAACCTTATTACAAGTTGCTGTAAAAGTTTTTTACAACTATTTGTTATCATTCAATCAGCATAAGGGCAAACTAAGATAAGGTCAATAGGAGTTAAAAAATAATGAAAAAAATACGTAAAGCCATTGCGGTAGCCGCGGCTTGCGCGGCGTGCGCCTGTTCGGTTGCGGCATTTTCGGGCTGTGCAACCGAAGCCGACATCACCGTCAGCGGCTCCTCGTCGGTAACTCCCCTCATGGAAGTTCTCGCCGCCGTATACGAAGTGCAGACGGGCAAGGTCGTATCAATCAACCAAAGCGACTCCGGCACGGGCATTTCAGAGGCAATTTCGGGCACGGTAGATATAGGTATGTCGTCGCGCGATGTGAGGGAAAGCGAGCTCGAAAAGGGCATAACCGCCGTCACCATCGCTCAGGACGGCATTGCGCTAATCGTCAACGCAAAATGTTCGGTAGAAAGCGTCACCATGGAAGAGGTCAAGGCGCTCTATACCTCAGGCACGGCTATACAGGGCAAAATATCCGCCGCAATCACCCGTGAAGACGGCTCTGGCACACGCGACGCATTCGAAACTCTGTTCAGCGTAGAAAGCTATTCTTCGGGCGTAGACGAACAGTCGTCCACAGGCGCGCTTATAGCCAGGATTGCCAGCGACGCCACCTCCTCAATGATAGGTTATATCTCCCTCGGTTCGCTTTCCAGCGCGGTCGAACAGGGTTGCAAGGCGCTCTCAATAGATTTCGGAAGCGGCGCTGTCGAGCCCTCCGTCGAAAACATACAGAACAAAAGTTATAATTGTGCAAGGTACTTCCAGCTTGCGTACAACCCCGAAACAATCAGCGACGACGCCATGGACTTTATCGAATGGATAAAAAGTTATATGGGTCAGGCAGTAGTTCAGTACGAAGGTTATGTTCCCGTAGGGTATTCGTTCACGGCAACTTCGCCCGACGAAGCCGCCGAAGAATAATTCCGCGCAAAAAACAATACGGGAATTAAAGGACGATTTTATGAACAGCGCATCGTTTAAACAAAAAATGTCGCAGGTCTTTTCAAGGCAAAACTTTTCAAGAGCCTTCAAAAAAGACAACGTAGCAAAGTGGGTGTTCATAGCGCTGGCGGCGGTATCTGTCGTGGCAGTGTTTACCATAGTCATCTATCTGCTCGCCGCCAGCATAGAACCATTCAGCGAAGTGGGCTTCTTTAAACTGTTATTCGGCACGGAATGGAATACGGGCTCTTCGCAGTCGTATCAAGACAGTTCGTTCGGCATACTTCCTATGATAGTCAGCACCATAGTGCTCACCGTCTGCTCGGTTGCGGTGGGCGGCACTCTGGGCGTATTTGTGGCGATATTTATGGCATACTACTGCCCCAAAAAGCTCAAAGGCATATATACGCAGTTTATCAACCTGCTTGCAGGCATCCCCTCCATAATATACGGCTTCTTCGGCATGGCGGCAATACTTCCGTTGTTGCAAAAAATTTCGGGCGTGGCGTCCACAACGGGTATTCTGGCTGGCACCATGGTGCTCTCCATAATGATGATTCCAACCGTTGCCTCTGTTGCGCGCAACAGTTTAGAGGCTGTGCCCTCTAACTATTACGAGGGCGCGCTAGCGCTCGGTTGCAGTAAAAATCAGGCGGTGTTCAAGGTATGCGTACCTGCCGCCAAAAAGGGCATAATCGCCGCGCTCATTCTCGGCATGGGCAGGGCGATAGGCGAAACAATGGCTGTACAGTTCGTCATAGGCAACACCACAAACGGCTACCCTTCGGGGCTGTTTTCGGGCTTTGCCACCCTCACCTCTAAAATGGTGCAGGAATTCGGCTACGCCTCAGACGATAAAAAGGCGGTATTCATGGCGTGCGGCTTTGTTCTGCTCGTATTCATACTTATAATAAACCTCTGCATAATGGCAATCCGCCGAGGCGGCAAGGGCGGCGGCAACGCCTACTTCACGCGCCGCATAAAGGGCGAGGCAGACACCATAAAAACCTCTTTAAGCTACCGCAAAACGGGCAGTGTGCAAGACGTTTTATGGATACTCTCCTACATTATTTCGGCAATAGTTGCCGCCGTTTTACTTATAATCGTCGGCTATATAGTAATAAACGGCGTGGGCAATCTGTCGTTCGACTTCCTGTTCGGCACAAGCCGCAACGGGCATACCACGCTTGCGCCTGCGTTTGTATCTACGGGCATGGTTATCCTGCTTGCGCTTGCAATCGCGCTTCCGCTCGGAATTGGAGCGGCAATATACCTCAACGAATACGCCAAAAAGAACAGTGTGTTTGTAAAAATCGTAAGAGTTTTCGTAGATACGCTCGCAGGTATACCCTCGATAGTATTCGGTCTGTTCGGCTACCTCGTGTTCACGCAAAACATTGGCTACACACTGTTCGGCGGCAGTATAATAATGGCTCTTATCATACTTCCTACCATAATAAGGTCGGTCGAGCAGTCCCTTTCAGAAGTGCCAGACAGCATGAGGGAAGCCTCTCTCGCCCTCGGCGCAGGCAAACTTCGCACAATATTTAAGGTAGTTTTGCCCTCCGCGCTCGCAGGCATCATAACCTCTGTAATTCTCTCGATAGGCAAAATCGTATCAGAGAGCGCCGCGCTCATCTTCACGGCAGGCAATGTAATCACAATGCCTGGCGGATACTTCTCGTCAGGCTCCACGTTCGCCGTATATATGTATAAGTTTATGAACGAGGGGCTCGGTTTCGGTCAGTGCTATGCCACGGCGGTAGTGTTGCTCGCCGTAGTAATCATACTAAACCTATTAGTCACTCTTGTAGAGCGGCTGGGCGATAAAGACAGGGGCAAACCCCACCCCATACTTGCAATAAAGCAGGCTTTTTCAAAGCTCAAAGGGCTGTTTACAAGGTCAAAATCCAAGCAAAAACAATGTGGGGACGGTGTTTCCGCCCTCGAAGAATGAGAAAAAAAGGGAATAATCGCAATGTTTATAAAAAGAAAAAAAAGACAGCTTGAAGAAGGCGCCGAAGAAAACACACGCCACAAGCAGAGGAACGTCGAAAATTTCAATATAGAGGACGGGCTCGCCATAAAAATAAAAAACATGAACCTCTATTACGGGAGCTTCCATGCGCTGAAAAATATCAATATGGATATTCCCGAAAAAAAGATAACGGCGTTCATCGGCCCGTCGGGTTGCGGCAAGTCCACTCTCTTAAAGTCGCTCAACCGCATGAACGACCTCGTCGAAGGCTGTAAAATCACGGGCGAAATTAAAATCGGCGATACCGATATTTACGACCGCAAAACCGACCTCGCCATGCTCAGAAAGAACGTCGGCATGGTGTTCCAACGCCCGAATCCTCTCGCCATGAGCGTCTACGACAACATAACCTACGGTCCCCGTACGTTCGGCATCCGCTCTAAATCTGTTCTCGACGGCATTGTCGAAACATCTCTGCGCGGCGCCGCCATGTGGGAGGAACTCAAAGACAGGCTCGGCAAATCGGCGCTCGGTCTTTCGGGCGGTCAACAGCAAAGGCTGTGCATAGCCCGCGCCCTTGCGGTAGAGCCGCAGATACTGTTGATGGACGAACCTACCTCGGCGCTCGACCCCATCTCGACGGGTAAGATAGAGGAGCTCTGCGCTGAACTTAAAAACAAGGTTACAATCGTAATGGTCACCCACAACATGCAGCAGGCGTTCAGAATTTCCGATAAAACCGCCTTCTTCCTCCTCGGCGAAATGGTGGAGATGAACGACACAAAGGAGCTCTGGGCGCACCCCAAAAACAAAAAGACGGACGACTACATCAACGGCAGATTTGGTTGATTATACCGTCGCATAACACATTCTGTACCACAAAAAGGACTGCGAAATAAGCAGTCCCTTTTAATTTTTTCGTCCGCTTTATTTGTTCGTTCGCCGCTTCTCATATTTGCATATGCGCAGTTGCCGCATTGCACAACAGCACATGTGGTAATATACTTATTTAACCATGCCGCATTTATTTGTCTTTTTTTAAATTAAATGTTATAATGCACAATTGATAATACAATGGTGCGTTGCGCTGTATCAATAATCGAGAGGATTTTATACCAATGAAGATTGCAATGACGGGCGTAAGCGGCAATATGGGGGCGGAGGCGCTCTCGCAGACGCTCGAACTTGATTTCGTCAACGAGGTAAGGGTGCTCATAACTCCCAAAAAAAAGCACAACAGACTTGTGCGCAGGCTCAAAAAAAGATATGGCGGAAGAATATATATAGTCCGCGGCAGTCTATCCGAAGCTTCCGCCTGCGAAGAACTTATCCTCGGTACAGACTACGTTATAAATATGGCGGCTGTAATTCCGCCCGCTTCCGATAAGAGCGCGCAGAACAGCTACCAATGTAACCAGCTGGGCACCATGCGCCTCACAGACGCCGTGGCGGCAGCCCAAAGGCAGCCTAAATTCATACATGTTTCAACGGTTGCGCTGTATGGCAACCGCACTGCGGCGCACCCGTGGGGCAGGGTGGGCGACCCGCTTCTGCCCAGCGTATACGACGCATACGCCATGCACAAACTTATTGCTGAAAGGTATGTGCTCGAAAGCGGGCTCAGTTGCTGGGCGGTACTCCGCCAGACGGCAATGCTCCACCCCGATATAATCTTTTCCAACATAAGCGACGGTCTGCTCTTCCATGCCACGCTCAACGGTCCGTTAGAGTGGGTCACCGCGCGCGACAGCGGCTACCTTATAAAGCGCATTATAGAGCGCGATTACAGGGGCGAGGTTGCACAATTCTGGAACAAGATATACGATATTTCGGGCGGCGCAGCCAACCGCCGCACAGGCTACGATACTTTTGCAGACGGATTTTCTATCATGGGCGGCTCTCCAAAGTCGTTTTTCCGTCCCTGCTGGTGCTCTACGCGCAACTTCCACGGGCTTTGGTACGCCGACGGCGGCGAGCTGGACAAGTTCTTCGGCTACCGCAGAGATACCGTCAAGGGGTTTTGGAAAGCTATCGGCAAAAAATACAGGGTATTCAGGCTTGCGCGCATACTTCCTCCTGCGCTGATAAGACTGTTTGTGTTCAAGCGGTTACTGCGTGACAAAAACGCGCCTCGTCGCTGGATGAAGGAAAATGACGAGGGCAGGGTTAACGCATTCTTCGGAAGCAGAGAGCAAGCCCTTGCCCTTCCCAAGAAGTGGAGGTACTTTGAAATTATAGATAGGTCGGCAATGGGCGCGTTGGAAGAGTACCCCGAAGAGGTATTCAAAGAAAAACTTTTATCGCACGGCTACGACGAAGATAAGCCCGTTGAAAAATGGTCGCTTGAAGATATGAACGCCGCCGCAAATTTTCGCGGAGGCAGGTGCCTCTCCACGCAGATGGTTACATCGCCATACCACAAACTGCTTTGGCAGTGTTGTGAGGGGCATAATTTTTCTGCCACGCCGTACACCGTTTTAAAGGGCGGTCACTGGTGTCCCGAGTGCCAGCCTCATCCGTGGAATTACGATAAACTTGCAAAAAAGATGCCGTTCTATGCGCAGGTGTGGTACGACAGTCACTCGCGTGAAGAAAATTATTCATACTGGTTTGATAAAGACTGGAAGTCCTGCTACAAAAATCTTTCAGAGGAGAGCGACCAATGAGGGCGATTTTTAATGTTTTTTCAGGCACGGGAAATACCGATAGAGTTTGCCGCGCCATTATGGAAGAGTGGTGCAAGTCGGGCGTAGATTGCAAATATGTATCCATAACAAAGGACTGCGAACTGCGCGACCCCAACTTATTCGACAGAATTGTAATAGGATACCCCGTACACGCTTTCAACGCGCCCGAGCCCGTGGCTGATTTTTTAAAAAAGTTTCCGCGTTGCAAAGGCAACCGACTTGTATACTTTGTAAAGACGTCAGGCGAGCCTTTAAAGCTCAACGACGGCTCCTGCGCAAGGCTGTACTCCATACTCAAAAAAAGGGGTTACACCGTAGCAGGCGAATATCACTATGTAATGCCGTATAACATAATCTTCCGCCATTCAGACGGAATGGCGGCAAGAATGTGGCGCGCTGCGCAGATGCGCATACCTGGCGACGCGCGCGAAATGCTCGCTGGCAACCGTGGAAAACTTGGTAAAGGCATTTTTAAGCGTTTGTTTTCTTTCATACTCCGCATAGAACACCCGGCAATGCCAATCATAGGCAGATATTTCAAGTCCACCGAATCCTGCATAGGTTGCGGCAAATGCGCGCGCGGCTGTCCGCAGAAAAACATAACCCTTGCCTGCGAACGTCCGGTATTCGGCAAGGAGTGCGTCGGCTGTATGAAGTGCGCCTTCACATGCCCGACCGACGCCATACGCATAGGCGTGCTCGACAGTTGGCGTGTCAACGGCGAATATTCCTACAACGGCGTTCCTGCCACCGATGAAGAGGTCTGCGCATATTGCAGACACTCATATTTAAGATATTTCCGCAAAGCCGAAAACGGCTTACACAATTCAGTGTACTTGAATGACGGCGAAGATAAATCTCCCGTCGCCGAAAACTAAAATTATATGCACATATCAGTGCCGCCACATATGTCCGTATATATGCGGCGCAATAAAATTAATTGAGCAGTTTGCATTTTTTGTCGGACTGCTCTTTTTCATGTAATTTTTACCCTCATTGGTCGGAGGTCGTCACTTTTCGAAATTATCCGACAATAGATTTTAAAATAAGTCTATAAAAAATACAAAAAGTCGGTTTGCCGTTCCTTCTGTATCAGGCATTTAATATATTATGTTGTTATTTACAGGAGGAAAAAATGGCACATAAGTTAGGCAAACGCACAGTTTTAGTGTTGTGCGCGGTGCTGGCTGTGGTGTGCTTGGTTCTGGTCAACATTCTCGCAGTGAAGAAATTTTATGCGGAAGAGGCGGAAGCGCATACCCATGGCGCCGACAGCGACGCAACATGGAAAGAACTTGAAGGAGGAGGCGAGCTGTCAGAAGGTTTTTATTACCTAAGCGGCAATTTGTCTCTTAACGAAAATATAACGGTAAGCGGTAATGTAACCCTTTGTCTCAACGGCTATATTCTAAAAGGTGCTGGCAACGGCGCCGTTATCACTATATTAGATGGTGCAAACCTTACTCTGTATGATTGCCGTGAGGGTGACGCGGATTATAGTCACAATTACTATAAGGTGGATAACGGAGCATATGTTTTTTGCGATGACGGATGCGACGGTCACTCATCACATAGCACATTCTATGGCGGCGTAATAACGGGCGGCACTGGAATTGCCGACGACTCGTCTGTAACAGACCCCACAATCCGCGGCGGCGGCATATATATGTATGGCGGCTCTTTTAATATGGTCGGCGGCGCTATTGCCGGTAATTCGGTAGGCGGCACTTTCAACGGAACAACATACGATGGCTACGGCGCAGGAGTGTATGTAGGCGGCGGCACGTTCAATATGTCGGGCGGCTGTATTTTCGGCAACCTTGCTACCGGAGAGGGCGAGGGCGGCACAGGCGGCGGCAGCGGCGGCGGTGTGCGCGTCAACGGCGACGGCATATTCAATATGAGCGGCGGCTGTATATCAGAAAATACGGCGACCAGCAGCGGCGGCGGAGTGAACGTTACAAACGGCACGCTGAACATGGAGTGCGGCGCTATAACGGGTAATTCTGCAAGAAGCGGCGCAGGCGTGTATGTCAATTCCGGCAATTACAGCGATATAAGCTATGGTACGAGTGTTGGCGGCGCGTTCAATATGTCTGGCGGCACTATCTCGGGCAATACTTTAATAGGAAGCTCAGGCAAAAATTCCGTCCAATCCAATGGCAGCGGCGTTTATGTCTATACCGCCCGCGCTTACAGGGGTACATTTTCCATGACGGGCGGCTATTTAGACGGAACAGTCTATAACTCTTCAAGCGCCGAAGGCAGAATAACCATAAGCGGCGGGTATCTCTCTGAAACGGCAAACGGCTCGGTGGACGACGGCTGGCTTACAGACGGCGGCGATACAATATATATCGCGCTCGATATAAGCGCAGACAATCACTACAACGATTCTGGTTACAGTGAAGCTTTTCCCTATGCCGTGTATAAAGACGGAGCAGCTTCTCTTAATGGTATAAACATATCTGTGACATACGGTGAAAGTTATAATCCCGTAGACGTCGAAAGCGTCGCGGTGTCATATAGCTATACCAACGTAAACGATACCTCAGTAATCGGATACGATTTGCCCGTCAATGCAGGGTCATACAATGTCACTGCAACTTTCTTAACCGAATATCTCGACCTTAATACTAAAACATACTACTATGAAACAACAGTTTCATTCATGGTAGTAATATCCAAGGCTACGCCTGCATACACTGCGCCGACGTTATTCACCGTCTGTGAGGGCAGTATCCTTTCGGATATAGATTTGAGTTCTTACAATACCCAAGACGGAACATGGAGTTGGAAGGACGACGTCTCAACCTCCGTGGGCGAAGCAGGGGAATATAGCTTTACCGCAATATTTGTGCCTAATGATACAGATAACTATAATTCAATAGAGGCAGAGATTACCATTATTGTATCGGCGCACAGCGGCGGATATTCTACATGCATATCCAAAGCCGTATGCGGTGTGTGCGGTAAAGAATACGGTGAATTTGGCGAGCATAGTTATTCCTCTGATTGGTGCAGCGATAATACTAATCACTGGCAGGTTTGCACTACGTGCGGCACTTTTACCGATAGCGTATCCCACACATGGAACGACGGCGAAGAAACGGGTGAGGGAAATATAACATATACCTGCACGGTATGCGGCAAAACCAAGACGGAAATAAATTCCGTGACGGAAGAGGGCGGCGACCAATCCGATGTAGGCGAGGACGGTGGCGAAACTGACGAAAGTACAGACGTAACCAGCGGCAATTATTTCATACACTACGTAATTTGGGCTTGTATTGCCGGCGAAATCGTAGTGGGTGCTATAATTGTACACATTGTAAATGTCGGTAAGCGCCGCAATGAATAAGGCAGCAAATATAAAACTATAAAAAAGGGGAGCTTCCGATGAAGCTCTCTTTTTTTATGTTTTTACATTACTTTGACCTGCATTGCAACGGCATATACGGCGTGGATTGATGATTAAAAAATACTTTACGTAAACTAATGTAATTGTTATAATAAAAATACTATCAAGTCGCTATATTTGTACTGTCAACTTGATTGTGAAGGAAATTTAAAGGGGCTGTTGATTTCTGATATTAAAATTAAAATGTGATTGTTATAATGCATATTTTTAGAAATTAAGTAGTTGTTATTTGCTGACTAACTTATTAACAACATTTTTCAATGCATCTCCAATAATTGAGGATATCTGCAATTACTTAGAGGATGATTCGTGGAAAGAATTTGATAAAAAATATGATTTTCAAAAAATTTTATCCGAAATGAAATGATTCTTTAAAGGAGTCATTTCATTGCTTAATTATAAACCGTAACTTATTCGTAATTAAGTCATATATGCTTAGGTACAGTGGCGGTGTAAATAATTTGCCCTATTCCCTTGACAGTTCGGGCGGAATGTAGTAAAATATAAAAAACGCGAGGAATTAAAATGTCAGACGGCATCGGCGATTGTAGCGACGCCAACCCACGTATAACAATCGAAAATTCCAAATCTTTTCATAAGGCATAACCATCGGGCGCACGCCCGCATGGCTATGTCTTTTTGCGTTTTTAAATTATTTACAGGAGGATTATTTTAACAACCACCATGGACGACCAACACCGACGAGCGTGGCATTCAATGTCTTGCGAGGAAGTGGAAAACTTACTCGATACGACGGAAGAGGGACTTTCAGACGATGAGGCGGCAAAGCGTTTAGAAAAGTACGGCAAAAACGTACTTAAAGACGTAAAATCCAAGTCAGTCTGGAAGATGATAGCAGAGCAGATATCAGACGTAATGGTAATAATACTATTCGTCGCCATGGTATTTTCTCTCGTAATGTACTTTGTCGAGGGCGAAGGCCTCGCCGAGGCAATAGTCATACTGTGCGTAATAGTTTTAAACGCCGCCGTGGGCGTTATACAGGAAAAGAAGGCGGCGGAAGCCCTTGAATCTTTAAAAAAGATGACGGCGCCCAATGCACGGGTTTTAAGGAACGGCGAAGAGAGTATTGTGCCCGCCGCCGAACTTGTGCCGGGCGATATAGTATACATCGAAGACGGCGGCATAGTCCCAGCCGATATAAGAATAATAAACGATAACAGCATGTCCGTGCAAGAGGCGTCTCTCACTGGCGAGAGTGTTCCTGCCGACAAAGACGGGCGCGCCGTGTTGCCAGAGGACGCCCCTTTGGGCGACAGGGTCAATATGGCTTACGCCTCTACCGTAGTCATGTACGGCAACGCCGAGGGCATAGTGGTGGGCACGGGCATGAACACCGAAGTCGGCAAAATAGCCGATATGCTTAAAACGCGCGACGACCTGCACGAGCATACGCCCATAAAGAAAAAGCTCAACTCCGTCGGCAAAATTCTCACCCTCATTGGGCTGATTGTGTGCGTAGTCATAATGATAATAGGCTTTGCGCGCGGCGGCAGAACGTGGGAGTCGCTCGTGCTCCTCGGCATATCGCTGGCTATATCTATAATACCCGAAGGTCTGCCGGCAACAGCCACCATAATTATGGCGTTCGGCGTACAGCGAATGGCAAAAAAGAACGCTCTTGTAAAAAGCCTGCCCGCCGTAGAAACTTTGGGCAGTGCCACAGTGGTATGCTGTGATAAGACGGGCACACTCACCCTCAACAAAATGACGGTGACTCACGTCGCCATAGGGCAGGACTTCGAGACGGGCACTCTCACACGCACCGAGGATTTAGAGGGCAAATACGGTCGCGCGGCATACGCCGACCTGTTAGACGCCTGCGCGCTGTGCGGCAACGCGCATATTGACCCCGACCGCCCGAGCGAAACCATGGGCGACCCCACCGAGGGCGCGCTTATACTGTTTGCCGAAAAGTTTGGGATAAACTCTGACGACTACGAAGAGGAGCACCCACGCCTGTTCGAACAGCCCTTCGACTCTGAGCGCAAGAGGATGTCTACGGTAAACGCAATGCCCTGCGGATATATGGCATATACCAAGGGTGCGGTAGACGAAATGTTGCCGCTGTGCACGCATTTTTCCACTGGTTCTGGTGTGCGCGAGATGACAGAGGGCGACAGACAGAAGATTCTTTCGCTGTGCAACAAGATGAGCGCAGACGCACTGCGCGTGCTCGGCTTTGCTGTAAAGCGGCTCACCAAAGTGCCCGATGGCGATACGGAAAATATCGAGTTCGGCATGACGTTTATAGGTGCCGTGGGCATGATAGACCCGCCGAGGAAGGAGGTAATCGGCGCGGTTGACACCTGCCACGAGGCAGGCATACGCGTAATAATGATTACGGGCGACCACAAGGTTACTGCGCTGGCAATTGCAAAACAGTTGCACATATTCCGCAAGGGCAACACCGTTGTCACGGGGCAGGAGCTCGACGAGATGACAGACGAACAGCTCGACGAAGCCGTAAAAACTTGCGTTGTGTTTGCAAGGGTGTCGCCTGCCGATAAACTGCGCATAATACAGTCTTTAAAGCGCACGGGCGAAGTTGCCGCCATGACGGGCGACGGCGTAAACGACAGTCCAGCCCTAAAAGAGGCAGATATAGGCGTGGCAATGGGTATAACGGGCACAGATGTTGCCAAGGGTGCGGCAGACATGATTCTGCTTGACGATAACTTCACCACCATAGAGCACGCCGTGCGCGAAGGCAGGCGCGTCTACCGCAACATACAAAAGGTAATACAGTTCCTCGTGGCAGGCAACATTGCAGAAATTTTAACGCTGTTCATTGCGTTCTGCGCAGGCTGGGAAGACCCCATACTCGCCATACACATACTACTTATTAACCTTGCCACAGATTCGCTCCCTGCAATTGCGCTGGGCGTAGACCCTGCCGACAGAAATGTTATGAAGGTTCCGCCCGTAAAGAGCGGCACGCTGTTTGAAAGGGGAGTAATCATCAGGTTAGTAATGTACGGTCTGTTTATTACGGCGGCGGCGCTCGCCGCGTACGGCATAGCCGAAAACTGTTTCGGTCTTTCAGGCGACAACCGCCACGAAGTGGCTATAACCATGACGTTTATGGTGCTTGCACTTTCACAGCTTGTGCATGCCATAAACCAGCGCTCCAATTACGACAGCGTGTTCCGCCCTGGGCAGGGGCACAACCGCTTTCTGTACTGGGCAACGGCTGGCTCGTTCGCCATAGTGGCGTTCGTATCCTTCGTGCCGGGCGTTATGGACTTTTTCGAGCTCGTATACCTCGAATGGTACCAATACCTAATCGTTGTTGCGCTGGCGCTGTTTCCGCTTGTCGCCGTAGAGGCATGCAAAATATTCATGCGTATATGGGCAAAAAAGCACCGCAAATATGTTGTGGACGACTGATATAGCGTACGCCTTAAAAGTGGGGCGTACATAATTTCAACGGTGCGGATAAAGAAAATATATTCACATTTTTTACTAATTTTAATAAGGCTGTATTTGAAAATATTTAAGGGGGCGGCAGTATGCCGCCCCCTTAAAATACCCCTGCCGCGCATTGATATGCGCGGCAGGGGTATTTATATTAATGTCTTACTCCGCTGTATAAGTGCAGTGGTTGAGTATCGTCCTCTTTTTCGGGCGTTTTCGGCTCGGCTTGACTATCTGGCTTTACCGCGCGCGGCGGTTCTGTTTCAGCTACTATATACTGCGGTCGACCCTTCACCTGCGTAAATATTTTGCGCAGATATTCGCCGAGTATAAACATACCGCCGAACAGCAGAGATACAGTAAAGAAGAGTACAGGAAGAAATATCAATAGCCAGCTCACCTCTTCACCCAAAACCGTCAAAATAATATCGGTAACCGCCATGCATATGGCGGCAATAAAGAACAGTATGCTGCCGAAAATGTTGAGGTACAGCGGCGCATATGTCGCGCTCTCTATGCCGTTTACGGCATAGCTCGTCAGCTTTTTAAAGCTCCACTTTGTGTTGCCTCTCGCGCGCTTTACGTTTTTATATTCAAGCCACTTCGTCTTAAATCCCACCCAGCTGAACAACTCTTTGCTGAACCTGTCAGATTCGGGCAGTGAAAGCACGGCGTCCACAACTTTGCGCGTCATCATTCTGAAATCGCGTGCGCCGTCTACAATCTCTACTTCTGTAAACCTGTTTATAAGTTTATAGAACATATGCGTAAACGAACTTCGCATCCTCGGCTCGTGCTTGCGTGAGGTACGCCTGCATGCCACGCAGTCGTAACCCTCTTTGGTTAAGCCGCTATACATCTCCGCAAGCAGTTCGGGCGGGTCCTGCAAGTCGCAGTCCATAAGCGTTACAAAATTTCCTTCGGCGCGCCTCAGTCCTGCAAGTATGGCTGCCTCCTTGCCGAAATTGCGCGAAAATGATATATATTTCACCCTTTCGTCCGTTTGGGCAACGCTTGCGGATAAACTCTAACGACTTGTCCTTACTGCCGTCGTCCACAAATATATATTCGCACTCTATCGGCAGAGTAGATATAACTTTTTCCACACTTGCAAAAAAGAGCGGCAGGCACTCCTCCTCGTTATAGCATGGGACTATAATACTCAATTTGTCCATAATAATTTCTTGACTTCCAAGCCGTCCGCAATTTAAAGCGACCTTAAACATATTCTATAATGTCAAAGCCGTTCTGTCAACACTAATTTGCCGTCTTGCCGCGTTTTGGTCGGCGAAAAATTTGCTTTACGCAAAATTTTTTCGCATAAATCACTTTACAAATTTAAAGTAATAAAGTAAAATATATACACAAAGGCGGACAAAGATTCCGCAACGGGGGAGGCGCTGTCTCTCTCCGCAACTTAATTATGGCGGTGACTATGGAAGATTCTGAAAGGGATATGGCGCGCGAAGATTTATTTTCGCTGTTCGCGGCAATAGACAGTGCTGGCGATATAGAAAAACTGCTCGCCGACCTCTGCACTTATACCGAGGTAGAGCAGCTTTCCCAGCGCCTGCTGTGCGCAAAACTGCTTTTAAGGGGCTATACATACAGCAAGATAATAGAGATGACCGATATATCCTCGGCAACGCTGTCGCGCGTGTCGCGCTGTCTGCACCACGGCAGCGGCGGTTACAGAGAGGTCATCGGAAAGTACGGAAGAGGGGCAGACGGCGATGAAGAGTGAGGCAAAACTTAACGAAGAAGAGAGGGTATATCTTTATTTAAAGGGGCTGTTCGAAAGTTTCGGTTACAGCCGCTACCGCATGCGTAAGTTTGAAGAGTACTCTCTCTATGCCGAAAATATAAACTTTTTGCAGAGCGACGGCATAATCACCTTTTCCGACCGCGACGGGCGGCTTATGGCGTTAAAGCCGGACGTAACGCTCTCCATAGTCAAAAACTCTGCCGCGGCGCAGGGCAAGCGCAAGGCTTACTACCGCGAAAGCGTATACAGGACTGACAGAGGTTCTGGGCGGTTCAAAGAGATAAGCCAGATAGGTCTTGAATATATCGGCTGTGCCGATATTTACTCCCAGTTAGAGGTACTCTACCTCGCTGCGCGCAGTCTCGACGCAGTGGGCGGCGGATATGTTATAGACCTCTCTCACATAGGCGTACTTGCAGGCGTTATGCAGAGCTTAGGTTTAGGCAGCTGCCCAGCGGAAGTTGCAGGGTGCGTGCGCTCAAAAAACGTGCACGATATGTACTCCGTATGTTTAAGGTGCGGCGTAGGTAAAGACGGTGCAAAAAAACTGTGTACGCTAATCGGCGCAGATGGCGACAACTTTTCAAAGATAGACCTTTTAGAACAGCTGTTCCCCTCTGCCGAAACTTCTCGTGCGGCAAACGAGCTCAAACAGCTCTTGTCTGCGCTGGAAAAGTGCTCACTTTCGGGCGCGTTCAATATAGACTTCTCGCTTATAGACGACCCTGCCTACTACACGGGCGTAATATTTCAGGGCTTTGTAGATAAATTTCCGCGCGCCGTGCTCTCTGGCGGCAGGTACGATAACCTCGTAAAAAAATTCGGCGCAGGTTCGGGCGGCATGGGCTTTGCTCTCTACCCCGACGAGCTAAACTACTACTACGGTGCGCGAGACGAATACGACGGCGATGTACTGCTTTTATACGGCGAGGGTGCAGACCCTGCCGCAGTTCTTGCCGCCGCGCAGAAGTATATCGGGCGCGGGCTCTCCGTGCGCGTAGACTGCCGTCCGCCCGAAGGGCTTCGGTTTGCAAAAGTTGTAAAGGTGGGGGTGTGAATATGCTCAATGTTGCGCTGCCCAAGGGTCGTCTGGGCGAAAAGGTTTATAAAATGTTAGAGCGTGCAGGCTATTCCTGCAAGGACGTTTTAAACGACAGCCGCAAACTTATATTCACAGACGAAGGAAGCGGCGTAAGCTACTTCTGGGTAAAGCCTTCCGACGTGCCTATATACGTCGAGCACGGCGTCGCCGACATAGGCGTTGCAGGCAAAGATGTACTTTTGGAAAGCGGAGCCGATGTATACGAACTGTTAGACTTAAACATAGGCAAGTGCCGCATGTGCATCGCCTCTGTAAACGGCTTCCGTGAGGACGCGTCGCGGCCGTTGCGCGTCGCCACCAAATTTCCGCAGATTGCCGAAAGGTACTATGCAGGCAGGAACAGGGATATAGAGGTCATAAAGCTGTACGGCTCTATAGAGCTCGCGCCCATACTCGGTCTGTCAGATGTAATTGTAGACATAGTGGAAACGGGAGCCACCTTGCGCGAAAACAACATGACGGTGGTAGGGGAGATATTCCCCATAAGTGCAAGGCTGATAGTCAACAAGGCGCGCTATAAGTTCAAGTGTGCAGAGGTAGACGCCGCCGTATCTAAGCTCAAAGGGGAGATTCCGAAGTGATTAAAATATACACAGATTACAGCACGGGGCAGATTCTCAACAGAACGATAGCCGACTACGGCGAATACGAAAACGCGGTGCGCGCCATTGTGGCAGATGTGGCGGCACGCGGAGATATTGCACTGAAAGAGTACGCCGCAAAGTTCGACGGCGCGCGGCTCGACTGTTTAGAGGTTACAAAAGAGGAGTTTGCAGAGGCGGAGGGGTCGCTCTCTGAAAAATACAGGGCTACGGTCAGGGCAAGCTGTGCAAATATTGCCGAATTCCACCGCATGCAGCTCAAAAAGGGCTTCGAGTTCAAGCGCGGCAACGCCGTAATCGGTCAAAAGTATACGCCCGTTCAGCGCGCAGGGGTATATGTGCCTGGCGGCACGGCAAGCTATCCCTCCACCGTACTCATGGACATAGTGCCTGCAAAGATAGCTGGCGTAGACGAAATTATAATGTGCACGCCCGTCAAGGCAGATAAAAAGGTAAAACCTGAAATTTTATACGCCGCAAAGGTTGCAGGCGTGCACAGGGTATTTAAAGTGGGGGGCGCGCAGGCAATAGCCGCGCTCGCCTTCGGCACAGAGAGCATACCAAAATGCGATAAAATAGTCGGTCCTGGCAACATATACGTCACCCTCGCCAAGCGTCAGGTGTTCGGCGTTGCAGGCATAGACATGATAGCAGGTCCTTCTGAAATTTTAATAATAGCCGACGGCAATTCCAATCCCGAATATGTGGCAGCCGACCTGCTTTCGCAGGCAGAACACGATGTTCTGGCAGCGGCTGTGCTCGTCACCGACAGCATGGCGCTCGCAAAGGCGGTGCAGGGCGAGGTGGAAAGACAGCTGAAAGGTATGCCGAGGGAGGCTATCGCACGCCCCTCGGTAGAAAACAACGGCAAAATAATTGTGTGCGAAAGCATATCGCGCGCGGTAGAAATAGCCAACGAAATCGCACCCGAACATTTAGAGGTATGCCTCGATAACCCCTTTGATTGGTTAAATAAAATACGCAACGCTGGCTCGGTATTCCTCGGCAGGTACACGCCCGAAGCTCTCGGCGACTACTATGCAGGTCCCAACCATACGCTGCCTACGGGCGGCGCGGCAAGGTTTTCCTCGCCGCTCTCGGTAGACGACTTCATAAAAAAGACCTCTTACATCTGCTATACCGAAGAGGAGCTTAAAAAGGCTGCGCCCGACGTTGTAGCCTTTGCCGAAAGCGAGGGGCTTTACGGTCATGCCAACTCGGTAAAAGTGCGGTTAAATAAGGCATAGTATGCACTATTTTTGCGGCGCGTAAAATGCCGCAGTAAAAAATATGGGATAGTTTATCAATGAGCAAATTTTTGAGCAGAAGCCTCGTCGGTTTAAAGCCTTATACCGCAGGCGAACAGCCCAAGGACAGGGCATATATAAAACTCAACACCAACGAAAGTCCCTATCCGCCTGCACCTGGCGTAGAACAGGCTGTGCTGGCGCAGGCAGGGCGGTTGAATCTGTATTCAGACCCCTCGCAGGAACAGTTAAAGCGCGCGGCTGGCGCGCTGTACGGGCTGGGCGGCGAATATGTGTTTGCAGGCAACGGGTCAGACGAAAATCTGGCGCTGGTATTCAGAACATTCTGCACCGACCGTCCGCTTGCATGCCCAGACGTAAGCTACGGCATGTATCCGCGGCTGTGCAAACTGTTCGGCATAAACTATATCGCCATGCCCCTGCGCAAAAATTTTACGGTCAATCTCGGCGATTATTCGGGCATATCCGCCAACGTATGCCTCGCCAATCCCAACGCGCAGACGGGGCTTTACCTCTCCGCAGAGGATATAGAGGCGTTCGTTGCCGCCAATCCCGATAGACTGGTGATAGTGGACGAGGCGTACATAGATTTCGGCGGCAAATCGTGCGCGCCTCTCGTAAAAAAATATAACAATCTCATAGTCGTGCAGACTATGTCAAAGTCGCGTTCGCTGGCAGGCGCAAGGGTGGGCTTTACATTTGCCAGCCCCGAACTCATTGCCGAAGCCGAGGGCGTGCGCCACTCCTTCAACCCCTACAACGTAAACAGCATGTCCATGGCGGCTGCCATGGTTTCGCTTACATGTCAGGATTATTTCAAAGACTGTACAGCCAAAATAATTGCCGCCCGTATGAGCATGATTGAGGGCATGGAGAAGCTTGGTATGCAGGTGTTGCCCTCGCTCGCCAACTTCGTGCTTGCAAAGTCGGCAAAAATCGGCGGAAGGGAACTGTATGAAGAGCTCAAACACCGCGGCATACTCGTGCGCTATTTCCCCGAAGAGCGCATAAAGGACTATATCCGCGCAACCGTGGGCACGCAGGAGCAGACCTCGGCGCTGTTGCAGGCGCTTGCAGATATTTTAAAGGAGACGACATGAGAACCGCGCAGATAGAGAGAAAGACCAACGAAACAGACATAAAACTAAAACTTTGCCTCGACGGCGGCGACTATAAGATAGAAACTGGTTGCGGCTTTTTCGACCACATGCTCGAACAGTTTGCACGCCACGGCGGCTTTGCACTTACGCTTAAATGCAGGGGCGATATTAACGTAGACTGCCACCACACGGTGGAGGACTGCGGCATTGCTCTCGGCAGTGCATTTGTCAAGGCGCTGGGCGATAAACGCGGCATATCCCGCTACGGATGGGCTGTACTGCCCATGGACGAGGCGCTTGTGCTGTGCTCCGCCGATATAAGCGGCAGGGCATATCTTGGCTACGATGTTCAATTCCCTGGCGAATATAAGCTGGGCGATTTAGACGCTGAGCTAATCAAAGAATTTTTCCTTGCGTTCACACGCGCCTGCCCCATGGCTCTGCACATAAAAAAACTTGACGGCGAAAACAACCACCATGTGGCGGAGGGAGTGTTCAAGGCATTTGCCAGGGCAATGTCAATGGCGGTCGGCATCGTGCCCGAACGCCGTGACCAACTTCCTACCACAAAGGGGCTGTTATGATTGCCGTCATAGACTACGGAGTGGGCAACCTCTATTCGCTCACCGCTTCGCTCAATCACCTCGGTATAGAAAACGAGGTAACGGCAGAAAGGGGGCGACTGCAGTCAGCCTCGGCAATAATTCTGCCTGGGGTCGGCGCCTTTGCTGATGCCGTCGCCAAATTAAAGGCTGGCGGACTTGCCGCCGCGCTCGACGAGCAGGTGCGTGCAGGCAAACCCGTGCTGGGCATATGCCTCGGCATGCAGATGCTGTTTGAAAGGAGTTTGGAATACGGCGACCACCGCGGACTGGGCTATATCCCAGGCGTGGTTTCGCCCATAGCGGAAGAGTTGCCCACGGGCTGTAAAGTGCCGCACATGGGCTGGAACTCCCTGCAACTGAAAGGCAGTTCACCGCTGTATAAATACCTTTCGGGTGGCGAATATGTGTACTTCGTCCACTCGTACTACGCAAGGGGGTGCGATGAGTTTTCCACTGCCAAGGCAGAGTACTGTGGCAAAATGCTCACCGCATCGGCAGAGAGGGGCAACGTGTACGGCACGCAGTTCCACCCCGAAAAAAGCGGCGCAACGGGTCTTAAAATCCTGCGCGCCTTTTCAGAAATAAAATAACCCCCGTCCCGTTTTGCGGCAGAGGGGCAAGTGAGGTTGCAAATATGCACATATATCCCGCAATAGATATCCTCGGCGGCAACGCCGTGCGGCTCACCAACGGCGACTATTCGCGCGGTCAAGTCTTTTCTGACGACCCTGCCGCACAGGCAAGGTCTTTCGCGCAGTGCGGCGCAAAGCGCCTGCACGTGGTAGATTTAGACGGCGCGCGCGACGGTACGACTGTAAATGCAGAAGTAATAAAGCGCATAGCCGCAGAAAACGACATGTTTATAGAGGTCGGCGGCGGTATGCGCACACTGCGCGCCATGGAGGCGTACATAGAGGCTGGCGCGCAGAGGGTGATAATAGGCTCCGCCGCCGTAGAAAATTTTGCGCTCGTCACCGATGCCGTCAGGTATTTCGGCGATAAACTCGCCGTCGGCGTAGACGCATTAAACGGCAAGGTGGCAATACACGGCTGGAAGCAGGTCACCGATATCGATGCGTACTCGTTCTGCCAACGCCTCAAAGACGGCGGCGTGCGCACGGTCATTTTTACCGATATATCCAAAGACGGCGCGCTGTCGGGCACCAATCTTCAACTCTACGGCAAACTTTGCCTTATAAATGGTTTGAATATTATCGCATCGGGCGGAATAACTTATTATGAAGAGCTGTCTGCGCTTAAAAGCATGGGCGTGAGCGGTGCAATAGTGGGCAGGGCGGTTTACGAGGGCGCGCTCGACCTCAAAAAAATACTTGCGGAGTACGAAGAATAATGCTCGCCAAAAGAATAATCCCCTGCCTCGATGTGCGCGACGGCATGGTGGTCAAAGGTAAAAATTTTGACGGAATCCGCGAGGTAATGCGCCCTGTGGAGCTCGCGCAGTTTTACAACACTTCTGGCGCGGACGAGCTTGTGTTTTACGATATAACCGCCTCGGCAGAGGGGCGTTCCCTGTTTACCGATGCGCTCAAAGAGGTAGCTTCTCACATCTTCATTCCGCTTACCGTGGGCGGCGGCATAAACACCCTCGACGATTTCGACAGGGTCTTAAAGTGCGGCGCAGATAAAGTAAGCGTAAATACTGGCGCAATACTCAACAGTTCGCTGATTGGCATGGCGGCAAAGCGCTACGGCAGTCAGTGCGTGGTACTCTCTATGGACGTAAAACGGGTGGGGGGAGAATACATAGTCTTTTCCCACGGGGGCAGGCGTAATACGGGCATATCTGCCGCCGAATGGGCGCGGCGCGGTCAGGAAGAGGGCGCAGGCGAACTCGTGCTCAACAGTATAGATACAGACGGTGTTAAGGGCGGATTCGACTGCGAAATGCTCTCTGCCGTCTGCCGCGGACTTACCATCCCCGTAATAGCCAGCGGCGGCGCGGGCAAAAAAGAGGACTTTTTGCAACTGTTTAAAACGGTGCCAGAGGCAGATGCAGGGCTCGCCGCTTCTGTCTTTCACTTCAAAGAGATAAACATAGGGCGGCTGAAAGAATACCTCACCGCCAACAATATACCCGTGCGCACATAAAAGGCACGGCAATATATTGCAAATAACGCGGCTTGCCGCGACAAAATATAACCAAAGAGGGAGCTTGTTATGCAACTTATGCTGGATATTGATAAACTTAAATTCAACAGGGACGGGCTTATACCCGCCGTGGTGCAGGATGCCCGTTCAAAAAAGGTGCTCACCGTGGCATATATGAACAGGGAGAGTTTAGAGATAAGCCTTAAACGCAGGCTCACCTGCTTCTATTCGCGCGCGCGCAAAAAACTTTGGCTCAAAGGCGAAATTTCGGGCAACTTTCAACACATAGTTTCGGTCACTGCCGACTGCGACTGCGACGCGTTGCTCATAGAGGTAGTCAAAGACGGACCTGCCTGCCATCTCGGCACCGACAGCTGCTTTTCAAACACATTATTCGTCAATGAAGAAGCGGAGGCAGAGCCCGACTTCTCTATACAGGAGCTGTACGACAGTCTTGTCAGTCGCAAACATACCCCGAAAGAGGGCTCTTATACCTGCTACCTTTTTGAAAAGGGCAGGGACAAGATATTAAAAAAGGTGGGCGAGGAGTGCACCGAAGTAGTCATTGCAGGCAAGGGCGACGACAAAGAGGAAACCATATTCGAGATTTCCGACCTCGCGTACCACCTGCTCGTTTTAATGATTGATATGGGAATATCCCCCGACGACGTGCTTGCGCAGCTCGCCTCGCGCCATGTCATAGATAAAAAGGTAAAGCAGGAGAGAATGCAGTAATGCCTTATATAAAGTCTAACGTACACACCCACACAACTTTCTGCGACGGAAGCGATTCCATGGAAAGCATGGTGCTCGCCGCAATGGGTTGCGGGTTCGATACATTAGGACTGTCCTTTCACGCGTACACGCCCTTCGACCCCTCGTACTGCATACGCGATTACTACGCATATATGCGCGAATTTGAGCGGTTAAAGCAAAAGTACGACGGCAAAATTTACCTCTTGAACGGGGTAGAGCTGGACTGTTTCGGCGAGCGACCCTCGGTGTGTGACTTTGCCATAGGTTCGGTGCACTATTTCTGCGAACGGGGGCGTTATCTGCACATAGACCACTCCGAGACAGCTTTTAAAAAGATAATTTCAGAATATTACGGCGGTAATATCTTTGCCGCGTGTGAAAAGTACTATTTACAGGTGGCGGAAATGGCGAGGGATATTAATCCAGATATATACGGCCATTTCGACTACATAACCCTCTACAACGAAGGCGGCAGGCTGTTCGACGAATCCGACCCCCGCTACATGCGCGCCGTGCTCCAAGCAATAGAGGCGCTCCCCGTGGGTGCGGTTATAGAGGTAAACCTCGGCAGGCTCTACCGCGGTAAGGGCGGCATATATCCCTCCGAAAGACTGATACCAATCTTGCACGAGCGCGGTTGCCGCTTCATGCTCTCGTCCGATGCCCACAAGGCGGAATCCCTCGGCTTTGCTTTCGACGAAACATGCCGCAGTTTAAAGGGGCTCGGTGTAAAGTCGCTCGTGCGGTACAGGGGTGCGCAGCTCGTTGAAGAGGGGCTGTAACATAAATTTGTATACAATTTTGGCGGTGTGTGCGCGTAAAAGACGCGCGCGCACCGCATTTTTTACAACTTTTTTACAACTGCCGCCTATAAATTTTTTGGCAACCTCTCCACAAACATAAAAAAATGTGGTATAATATTTATGTACGGAAAAAATTTTTGCCGCGTCGGCACAGCAAAAACTTGCGCTGGTGGGAGAATAAGTGAAATGAGGATAGGAATACTTACGAGCGGTGGCGACTGTCCGGGGCTCAACGCCGTGTTGCGCGGCTTTTGCAAAAGCGCCTTTTCGCAAATTCCGGGGGTGGAAATTTACGGCTTCACAGACGGATATGCAGGGCTGATGAGCAAAACTTACAGAGTGCTTTCCCCTGCCGACGTAGATGACATATTAGACCTCGGCGGCACCATTCTCGGCACTTCTCGCCAGCCCTACAAGCTGATGACGGTAAAAGAGGGCGACTCTCCCACGCGGCTTCAACTCATGATAGAAAACTATAAAAAGCTGCGGCTGGACTGCCTTGTCACCCTCGGCGGCGCAGGCACGCACAAAACGGCTTCGTTGCTCTCTGTCGAGGGTTGCAACGTCATAGGTCTGCCAAAGACCATTGATAACGATATATACGGCACCGATGTAACATTCGGCTTCCACTCTGCTGCCGACATTGCCGCTGACGCGATAAAGCGCATACGCACCACGGCTACAAGCCACTCGCGCGTATTTTTTGTAGAGGTAATGGGCAACAAGGTTGGCTGGCTTGCGCTGTATGCCGGCATTGCCTCAGGCGCAGACGCCATACTCATTCCCGAAATTGCTTACGACGAGGACAAACTCGCCGCATTTATTTCAAATAAAAAATCCTCCTCGCGTTCGGTGGTCGCGGCTGTGGCAGAGGGTGCGCTCAGCCGCCGCGAAGCGGATATGACAAAGAAGGAGCGCAGGGAATACCTCGCGTCTGCGGGGGGCTCGACTGCAAGCCGCCTTGCCGCCGCTATGTGCGAAAAGACGGGCTCTGACTGCCGCTCCGTCGTGCTCGGTCATATTCAGCGCGGGGGCGAGCCCTGCACATACGATAAATACCTCTCCACGCAGATGGGTGCATTCGGCGCTCAACTTGCAAAGAACGGAAGCTACGGCGTAACCGTGTGCATGCGCGGCGGCAAGCTGGGTTTCAACATGCTCGTCGATATCGCTGGCAGAACAAAGTTTGTCCCTAACGACGGACAGCAGGTCATTCTTGCAAAATCTATGGGCATATACTTTGGCGAATGAATAATACAAACCTTTTAAATTCTGAAAAATCAGGAGAAAATTGCATTATGACTTACGCAGTAATAGACATCAGCTCTACCAGTCTTTCGATGATAGTATGCGGCGATGACCAAAAACCTTTGTATAAGTTCAGAGAGGGTTTTTCCGCCCTCAGCTTTACCGAAGGCGGCAGGCTCACCGAACACGGCATAGAAAAACTTGTCGATAAAATTTCGGTATTTCAGGACCAGTGCCGCAGGCTTGGCGTAGACAAGCTTTATATTATCTCCACGGCCGCCATGCGCTTTGTCGAAAACGCGGCAGAGGTTTTCAAAACTGTGCGCGAAAGGACGGGAGCGGTAATTAACCAGATAGACGGCGAAACTGAAACTTACTGCGACAGGGTCTCCAACGAGCAGTTCGCCAAGCTCAAAAACCCCGTCATGATAGATATAGGCGGCGCCAGCATAGAGATGTGCCGCCTCGGTGAAGAGGGTCGCGACGGCGTGTACTGCCTCAACTTCGGCGCGCTCACACTGCAAAACAAATTTGTCAAAAGCGTATATCCCGATAAGGACGAGTGTTCAAAAATTAAGAAGTATATAAAAAAGGCACTGCTCAAAAAGCCCCTGCCCGAATCCGAGGACGGCACCGCCGTACTCGTCGGCGCAACCTGCCGCTCGGTATACGAGATATACCGCGACTATTACAATATCCCCGAAAGCGAAGAGATGCACATAGAGTTCGATAAACTCAAAAAGCTCGCCAAAAAGCTGATAGAGGCACCCGACCGCTCGCACCTGCTCATAAAAAATGCGCCCGAAAAGATATACTTTATAGTAGTGGCTCTGCTTACGCTGGTGCAGATACTCAAAAAATTCACTTTCGGCGATATCGCGGTCAGCAACTATGGTGTCAAAGAGGGCTACTTAAAGCTAATACTGTCAGGCGGCATAGAGGCAGAGCCCTCGCCTTTTTTCCCTGAAAGACCGGTAAAAAAGATAACATCGGTAGAAGAGCTCGCCGAGCATATAAAGATACGCAAAAAGGCGGCTAAATCGCCCGCAAAGCCTAAAAAGAAGGGGTCGTGAGCAGACGGCGGCTCTGAAAATTAACCCTCTGTTCTTATATTTACTTCAAATTAACGTCCGCGCGCCGTTTTTTTGCGGCAAGGGAAGATTATGGCAGACCACAAAAAGAATATAAAATTAAAGAGGGGAATATATATCAACCGCGAACTTTCGTGGCTTAACTTCAACCTGCGCGTGTTAGAGCAGGCGACAGACCCCGATACTCCCGTATTAGAGCGCGGAAAGTTCCTCTCTATATTTTCGTCCAACCTCGACGAGTTCTTCATGGTGCGCATGGGCAGTCTGTACACCCAGGCAGAGGTTCACCCCGACGCCCGCGACAACAAGACAAAACTTACCTTCGGCATGCAGCTAAACGCCATTGCAGAGCGTTGCGTGCGCCTGTACGAACTGCGCGAACACGCTTTTGCCCACCTGCGGCGCGCCCTCGCGGAAGAGGGTATAAACATTCTGCCCTACGCAAAACTCTCGCAGGGGCGGCGTGAAGAGCTCAGGGCATTTTTCAACGCCAAGGTACTGCCCATGCTCTCGCCCATGGTGCTCGATGCCAAGCATCCGCTTTTAAGGTTTGAAAACCTGCGCTGTTACATGCTGTATAAACTCAAAAAGAACGACCACACCATGATAGGTGTCATGGAGTTTTCCGACAGGTTAGATGCCATGTACCGCTTTTCTGGCGGCAAAAAATACGCCTTCATCACGCTGGAAGAGGTAATCCGCAACCTCGGCGCAACGGCATTCCCGGGGTATACGGCAACGTCCTCGATGATGATAAGGGTGACGCGCAATGCTGAGTTCGAAAGCTACGTAGAGGATGCCGACATAGAGTTCAACAACGACTTTTCGCAGTATTTAAAGAGTAAGGTCGAAACGAGGATGGTACAAAATGCCGTCCGTTTAGAGGTGTGCGGCGAAAGCAAATCGCTCATGAAGTTCGTCACCGAGGCTCTCGGCATAAAGGCTGACCTTATATATAAAGTCAGCTCAAACTTTTCATTCAAGTATTTTTACAGCCTCGGCAGGCGGATAGATAAAGACCTCGCCGCAAAACTTTCCTACCCGTCATTCAGACCTAAAATTTCAGATAGACTTGCAAACGCTCCCTCTATGGTGGAGGAGGTAAGGCGTAAAGATGTGTTGCTCCGTTACCCGTTCGAAAGTATGGAGCCGCTCATAAAACTTTTAAACGAGTGCGCCGACCGCGGCGACTGCACTGCAATTAAGATAACCATATACCGCCTTGCCGACCATTCGCGCATAGTCGACGCCTTAAAGCGCGCCAGCGAAAACGGCATAGACGTAACCGTGGTGATAGAGCTAATGGCGCGGTTTGATGAAGAAAACAACTTATTTTTCGCCGCACAGTTGCAAGAGGCTGGCTGTAACATAATCTACGGCATGGAAAATTATAAGGTTCACTCCAAAATTATTTCCATAGTATTCTCCGATGAAGGCGGCGTAAGCTATATAACCCACCTCGGCACGGGCAACTATAACGAAAGTACTGCAAAGCAATACACCGACCTCAACATAATAACTGCCGACAGGCAGATAGGCGAAGACGGCGCCGCCTTCTTCCGCAACGTAGCAATCTCTAACGTAGACGGCGAATATTCCCGACTGCTCATCGCGCCCAAATACTTCAAACAGCGCATATTAGAGTGCCTTGACGGCGAAATCGCCAAGGTAAAGGCAGGCGGGCGCGGCGTATTCATTGGCAAAATGAACAGCCTTACAGATAAGTCAATAATAGAAAAACTGCAAGAGGCGTCTTGCGCGGGCGTAAGTATTCAGCTCATAGTGCGCGGTATTTGCTGTATGTTGCCGGGCAAACGCGGCAAAACGGAAAATATTTCTGTAAAGAGCATCGTTGGCAGATTTTTAGAGCACTCGCGCATATATTGTTTCGGCGAGGGGGAAGGCAGGGTTATGTATATATCCTCGGCAGACCTAATGACGAGGAATACCGACAGAAGGGTAGAAATCGCCACCCCCGTGCTCGATAAAGATATAGAGGCGCAGATATACGATATGTTGCAGGTAATGCTTGCCGACAACGTAAACGGCAGGATTCTGCTCCCCGACGGCACTTATGTCCGCCCCGATAAAGCGGATAGCATCGTAAATTCACAGCAGAACTTCCTCGAAAATATTTAAAATATTGTTATAAACGCCGCCCGCGCACATTTGTGCGCGGGCGGCGTTCGATAAGATATATCTAATTTTATTCTACGCAAATAACTAAAATATTTTTATCATCTTCATCAAGCACAACGGCATAGCGCGTGGCTTTATTTTGTATTCCTTGTTTACCAAATAAATCTTCTATAAGCGGTTTATTATCTATATTTAAGCTATTCTCAACAATATCGCCATTAAATTTTCTTTTCCCGATTTTAATTGAGTTTTCCTTATAATCTTTTAATAATTTTATCCCAACACATAATTTTTCGTTTTTATACGCTTTTAATATTTGAGCGTATTTATAATCTGTGAAGTTTTTTATTAAACTACAAGCGGCTGAATTTAATGTTATTCGACCAAAACCTATACTTGCAAAAGCAGTAGTTTTACCCTGTCTGCTGCTATCAAGTGTTACTGTTTCCCAATCCATAATTATAATTCCTCTTTTGTATTTGTTGCTTTTATTATATTCTATTTGTTTTTTATTGTCAATTTTTTACTGTGGTTTTTATTTGATTTATAAGTTTATATTGTGTTAATTTAAGCATTTATTGTAGTGGTGATATGTGAAGCCGTGCCAATATGTTTAACCCCTGACTTATATGTGGTCTATTGACATTTGCATCATTTGTGCGTATAATGAATATACGGCGTTTTTTGCCGCACAGCGGCAGACAGCCGCAGTTTAAAGGCAGGTAATATGAAGATTTGTATTTTCGGCGCGGCAAGCGCTGCAATAGCCCCGATATATATTCAAAAGGTGGAAGAGCTCGCTGAAAAGATGGCGCGCCGCGGTCATTCCCTTGTTTTCGGCGCAGGTGCTACCGGCGTAATGGGCGCGTCTGCCCGCGGCACAAAATTCGGCGGCGGTCATATCCACGGTGTCATTCCCGAATTTTTCCGTGAAGAGCACGTAGAGCAAATATTTACAGAGTGCGACGAGCTCACGTGGACTCAAACCATGGCACAGCGCAAGACAAAGATGGAGGACGAAGCCGACGCCTTTGTAATCGCTCCTGGCGGCATAGGCACCATGGAAGAGTTTTTCGAGGTAATTACCCTGAAACAGCTCGGCAGACATAACAAGGCGATAGCCATGTTCAATATAGACGGCTATTACGACTCGTTAGAGCAGTTCATGCGCGAAATGGCGAAAAAGCAGTTCCTTGCGGAGGCGTGCCTCAGCATGTACGCATGGTTCACCGATGCTGATAAACTTTTAGATTATTTAGAGGGTTATGTTCCCGACCGCACCCCGTGGCGCGCACTTAAAAACGCTGACTGAGGTCATACATGATATCTGTAACATTTGTCTGCCTCGGCAACATATGCCGCTCGCCCATGGCTGAATATATCTTCAAGTCAATGGTGGCGGAGCGCGGACTTTCTCTCTCTTTCAACATAACTTCGCGCGGCACATCAGACGAGGAAGAGGACAACGCAATATATCCCCCTGCGGCAAAGGAACTGCGCGGTCACGGCATTTCTGGCTATGAACAGCACAGGGCGCGCCAGCTCACGCTCAGGGATATAATCAACGCCGACTATGTGCTTGTCATGGACAGCTCCAATCTGTTCGATGTGCTCCGCTTAACAAGCGGTCAGCACGGGGAAAAGATATTCAAGCTATGTTCTTTCTCGACCGCTCCGCGCGACGTATCCGACCCGTACTACACGCGCGATTTTGCTCGGGCATATTCAGATATTTTCGACGGCTGTGCCTGCTTTTTGCAGTATGTATTAAGCGAACGGGCTGGTCAGTTAGATTACGACAGGCGGCACTGATTGCCGCCATTTTTTTTGCGGTAATTGCGGCATATATGCCTGTGATTTTTTTAACCGTGTATAAAAGCGGGGGGGGGGGGGGTGGTCCGTCGCCCCCCGCCACCCTCCAAAGGGCG
>CBCPNG010000021.1:0-41801 GCA_965120485.1 uncultured Clostridia bacterium | reverse complement strand
AACGTATCGTTGCGAGTACCATATAGTATTTGCCCCAAAATACAGGCGAAAATATATATACGGGCAGTTAAAGAGAGATATAGGACAAATAATCCGCAAGCTATGCAATGAAAAGAAAGTTGAAATATTGGAAGCGGAAGCTTGCCCTGACCATATACACATGCTTGTAAGTATACCGCCGTATTTAAGTATAGCACAGTTTATGGGATATCTCAAGGGCAAAAGCACCTTAATGATATTTGACAGGCATGCAAATTTGAAATACAAGTACGGAAGCCGAAGCTTTTGGTGCAGAGGATATTATGTGGATACGGTCGGGAGAAACGAACGAGTAATAAGTGAATACATAAAGAAGCAGTTAGAGGACGACCATATGCACGACCAGATAAGCATGAGCGAGTACATAGACCCGTTTACGGGTATAAAGAATAAGTAAGGCAAAAAAGACAGCCGCGACATAGCGGCTGCCTGAGATAGGTGATGCGTTGCCAAATTTCAATACCCGTTTACGGGTATGCCGGCAATATACCCTTCCAGGGTATGTGCAAACCACCAGTTCAACTGGTGGTTTTGAATTTTAAAAGGGTCAGCTCCTTTATATATAGTTTTGTATACTTATTGTGATATTACCTATAATAATCTTGTGGAAAATTTATTAGTTTTTGGCGCTGCGTCGTTGTTCTTTGTCAGTGTGTTGCCTGTATATCTTGGCGTTTATACTTACGCAGACATTGACGGTAGATACGCTCAGGCAAATTTCTACGTTTACGGCATAAAGTTCCTCAACGTGAACACCGCGGAAAAGGGCTCTAAAATGCAGATAAACGGCAAAGACGCGCAATTAGATTTGCCCTCTTTTTTAAAGAGCTTCAAGGCGGTGATAGACCACCTGTGCATATTCAGAATAACACAGCTTGGCGACTACGGTTTGGAAAAGGAGCGCAACGCCTATATAGCGCTTGCACAGTGCGGGTTTACATTCCCTGCATACAGCTATCTATCATGCACGGGCAGCTTGTGCAGACTTAGAAATTATTTGATATTCAGCAATGCGCACGGCAATGTGCGGCACGGCTCAAAGGCAGTATGCGTGATAAACCTTATTTCGGCGCTTAAAATACTGCTTGTTATATTTATGGAGAAAAATTCATGAGAATCAAGGAAAAGACAAGAAACAATTTTGATGAACCTCCCAAATCACTCGATAAGGTTGCCGACGCAAATACCGTTATAGGTCAGTCTATAATAACGGTTAGCGGAACACAAGTAATTCCGCTCTCTTCGGTGACCGTGGTTAACCTTAGCGGCGGCGGCGAGTACGGCGATATAAAGACCTATAAACAGGCTGATGGCTTTAAGATAGCTGGCGGCAACGGCAGCGTAGTTACGGTGAAGCCCAAGGGCTTTCTGATAGACGACGGCAATGGGTGCAGGTTGCTCCGTATGGATGATTCCCCCATAGATAAGCTTATAGAAAAGACGGGCGACCTTGTTCACTCTGTAACAGAGAATGCGTAAAAGTGTATTCCTTGCCGTCATGCTTGCGGTCGTCTTTGCTTCACTCTCCTGCACTCATTCAGCGGCGTTTGCCGAACAGCGCTGTGCAGAGATTGCAATGGAGGTACAGACTGGGACGGTTCTTCACCAAAACTGCGCAGACGAAAAACTGCCTATGGCGAGCACTACAAAAATAATGACTGCCCTCATTATCGCCGAGGATTGTGACCTTGACAAAGTTGTTACCGTGCCCGATTGTGCAGTAGGGGCAGAGGGTTCAAGCATATATCTCAAAAGAGGGGAAGAGATAGATATAAAAGACCTTTTATACGGACTTATGTTGCGCTCTGGCAATGACGCGGCTGAGGCACTCGCCGTCATACACAGCGGATGCAGGGAAAAATTCGTAGAGAAAATGAACGAACGCGCGCGCGAACTTGGAGCTGAAAATACCAACTTTACAAATCCCAGCGGTCTTCCGGATGAAAACCACTACACAACCGCACGCGACCTTAGTAAAATCGCTTGCGCGGCGATGAAAAATGTTGTATTTAAAACCGTTGTGGGCACTAAGAGCTGGAAAGGAAAGTACAGAAGTTATTCTAACAAGAATAAGATGCTGTATAAATACGATGGCGCGACAGGAGTCAAGACAGGCTATACAAAGAAGGCGGGCAGGTGCCTTGTTTCCTCCGCCCAAAGAGACGGAATGGAAGTTGTGTGCGTTGTTCTCAATATCTATGATATGTATGCGCGAAGCACCGCAATATTGGACAGTTGCTTTAAAAATTACGAGAGTGTGAAGATAGGCGAAAACAAGCACTTTATGTGCGGAGGCAGGCTCTGCGCCTTACAAGGCGAGCATACCATCGTCATTAGAAGGGGAGATAAGTTATGCTACGAAGTTATACCTGCAGAAACTCCGCAAACAGATAAAGCCATAGGACAATTGAAAATTTTTAGTCTAAATAACTTGATTTTTACCGCCAATTTATATAGTATAGTCTAAAAAGAGTAAAAGGACTGTACGTATGAGAATAAACAGATATCTCGCCTCTTGCGGTGTGGCTGGCAGGAGGTCGTGCGATAAATTTGTGTCAGAAGGCAGAGTAAAGGTTAACGGCAAAATTGCTGTACTTGGCTATGAAGTGAAAGAGGGCGACAGAATAGAGGTGGACGGCAAACCTATAACCTTGAAACAGAACGAATACTATTTATTGCACAAGCCAAAGGGATATCTTTCAACGGTAACTGACGACAGGGGAAGAAAGACCGTTTTAGATATTCTTGGCGAGGGGGTAGGCAGAGTGTATCCTGTCGGCAGACTGGACTATGACAGCGAGGGATTGCTCATTATCACAACCGACGGTGACCTCGCCCAGCACCTCACGCACCCATCTAACGAGGTTCCCAAGACTTATGTAGCCAAGGTGGAGGGAACGCTGAAAGAGAGCGATTTAAACCCCATACGCAGCGGAATAGAGATAGAGGGGCGATTGACGAATAAGTGCCGTGCGCACATAATAGAAACCAATAAAGAATTTACGCGTGTAGAACTTACCTTAAAAGAGGGCAGAAACCGGGAGATAAGAAAGATGTTCGCCGCCATAGGAAGGGAAGTTATACTTTTAAAACGCACCAAAGTAGGTGACCTAACATTGCGTGGACTTGCAAGGGGAGAGTTTAGAAAACTCACCCCTGCCGAAGTAATGTACTTAAAATCACTGTAATATTTTAAAATCAATGCACAGGCGTTGCACTTTTACAGCGCCACGCCTGTACAGTATTATATATTGCGCATTAGTCCTACAACCTTACCCAAAATAGAGACATCATCATATATAAAGTCGCTCATGTCATCGTTTTCGGGGTGCAGAATAAACTTGCCGTCGCGCCTGAAAAAGCGTTTTACAGTCGCACTGTCTTCTACGAGAGCGACAACAATGTCGCCGTTTTCGGCAGTATCCTGCTTTTTTACTACTATTTTATCGCCATCGAGCATACCTATTTTTATCATTGAGTCGCCCTTTACGGTGAGCAGGAACATTTCATCCTTACCAAACATATCCGCCGGCACGGCGTAAAACCCCTCGTAATTTTCTTCGGCGAAGATAGGCTGTCCTGCCGCAACAGTACCTACAAGCGGAACGCTTATAGCGGGCGCGCCTGGCTTTAATGACACGGCGCGCTTTTTGTTGCCTGCCTTGTTTATAAGACCGCGCTCTGAAAGACGGTTTATATATTGGTAGGCGGTAGCGGTGGACTTTATGTCGCAGTTGGCGCAAATTTCACGCACAGAGGGGGAGAACCCGTTTTCTTCTATGTACTTTTTTATAAAGGCGTAAACGTCCTCGTATTTTTTTTCTTGTAACCTCATAGCTTTACTCCTGTCCATATTATAACATAAAATTATTTATATTGCAAACAAACGTTTATAAAAAATTGTTTGAATTTAAAATTTTTTATGATATAATAGAGCGAGAGGTGAGGACTATGCAGAATAATCCGAGAAACGGTCAGGAGTGTGTACTGTACGACAGGGAATGTATAGGCTGTATGGAGTGTGAAGAGTGCGACCTTGACCCTGATAAGGTATGCGATAACTGCGGCAGATGTCTTGACATATGCGACGATGCCGTTATTAAGATAGACGCAATAATAGGCATAGATGAGAAAAAAGCGTAAAGTTTTTACGCTTTTTTTATATAATGCGATACTTTGGAAAGCGCCTCGTTGGCAACAGTTGCACGAATATTCATGCCTTCGTCGGTGTATTGCCTTTCAAGCTCTGATACCCATTTTGAAAGCGAGGCATAATCAGAAAGCTCTTTAAAGGGGACAAACAATTCGCACTCTGTAAAATCAGTCCTGAGCGCGTTTAAAATACTATTCTTTAAAATGTTAAGTCCATCGCCGTATTTTGCAGAAATGAATATGAAGTCTCTGTCGTAACAGGTAAAATCAGTCACATTTTCACACTTGTTTAAAACCTTTAAATACCTGCCTGAAAAGCCTAGCTCAGAGAGCGTTTTCCAAGTAGTGCTGAACTGCATTTCCCAATCATCCTTCGCATCGCACACAATCAAGGCGAGGTCGCAGTTAAGCGCACTTTCAAGAGTAGATTTAAACGCCTCTATCAGGTCATGGGGAAGGTCTTGTAGAAAGCCGACGGTGTCCACAAGCAGAAAGTCTATTCCTTCTATGGAAAACTTGCGGGAGGTAGGGTCGAGTGTGGCGAAAAGCTCGTCTTTGGCAAACACATTTGCCCCCGTGAGAGTGTTCATGAGAGTGGACTTGCCGGTGTTTGTGTAGCCAACAAGGGCTATCGTGCGTATGCCGTCTTTTAAACGGCGTGCAACTGTCTGCGCACGGCGGCGTTCGGTAACTTCAAGGCGCTGTTCAAGATATTTTATTCGCGCTCTGATATGTCGCCTGTCAGTTTCGAGCTGTGTTTCGCCTGGACCGCGCGTGCCTATTCCGCCGCCCGTCCGTGACAGCGCCGCCCCCTTGCCTTTGAGGCGCGGATAAATGTATTTCAATTGCGCAAGCTCTACCTGAATTTTTCCTTCACTGCTCGCAGCGCGCGAGGCGAATATGTCGAGTATGAGTGTGGTGCGGTCGATTACCTTTCTGTTGTCGAGTGCGGCTGAAATATTGAGCGTTTGGGAAGGGGAGAGGTCGCCATTGAATAGTATGGTTATATCATCTAACCCGCTAAGCAATTGGCGAAGTTTTTCAAGTTTGCCCGAACCTACAAAAGTGGAAGGGGAAACCTTTTTAATCGCTTGATATATCGTGCCACAGTAAGCGGCTCCCGCGCTCTCTATAAGTGAAATTGCCTCTTCATGTAAAACCTTATAATTTTGCGCTGTTTTAGGCTGGATTATATATACTTTTTCAAGATTCTCCATAATTATTCCGATTTGACGAGTTTAACCTTGCCTACAACAGAACGTCGGTTGTCCTCGCTTATTGCAGCGTAATGTTTACGCGTAGTGTTTACGTCTTTATGTCCCAAAATATCGGCAACTATGTATATGTCACCCGTTGCCCTGTAAAGCTGCGTGCCATAGGTACTGCGTAGCTTATGCGGCGAAATATTTTTTAAAGGCGAAACTATTTTTGCATACTTGTGTACTATATTTTCTACTGCGCGCACCGTTATCCGCCTGTTCTGATTGGAAAGGAACAGGGCGTTTGAATCTTCGCGGCTTACAGGTTGCTGTTCCTTCTGTTCAATATATCTCAACAATGCGGCGGCGACATCTGCGTCGAAGAAAAGTATTGCTCTGTTGCCGCCCTTTCTTGTTACAATGAATGAGTTGTTTTCAAAGTTAATATCCTCGTTATTAAGTCCCACAAGCTCGCTGATTCGTATACCAGTGCCGAGGAAGAGCATTAAAATGGCACTGTCGCGCATTTTGTTTTTTTCGTGGTATGCCATCTGGTGGGGGGAGAGTCCGCTACCGCTTTCAGCAACGTCGATTATATCATAAACTTCATCCTGTTCAAGCCTGATAATCGGCTTTTCGTGCAGTTTTGGGGTTGCTACCTTGGCAGAATTATCGGCAGAAATCATTCCCTTGTTGAAGAAGTGCTTACACAACGCCCTTATGGAAGACAACTTACGTGCCTTAGCGCGTTCGCTGCAATTGTGCTCGCGCCCATTGTAGACGTAGTGGGAGAGGAAGCCCAAAAAATACTCTATATCGGTATCGGTAATACTTTCAAGGTCAGCTATCGTCATTTCACGTACGCTCTTTTTACCGCGGAATACACGCTGTTCCACATAGTAGAAAAAGATTTTAAGGTCGTGCGCGTAGTTAAGGCGGGTGAGGGTGCTTGTCTGGCTCTCGATAGCTACAAAATAGTCGTAACAAAACGGGGGTAGCTCTTCATTTAAAAGTCTTTCAATGGTATTGATGTTGCTGTTGTTGCGCTGAACATAATAATTGGAATTCTTCATATGCCGATTATACAACCGCAGGAGAAATATGTCAAATATTTTACGAAGTGTTGGGGAGGATTGAGTTATATTGGCAAAACATTTTAAAGCAAGTTTTAAAAACAAGTTCATTAAGTTTCTTTTTTGTATTTTTGTCTCAAAAAATATTTTCTTAACTCATTATTTGCGCAAAAGGTAGTTATATAACTATTCGTAAAATACAGCTTTTACGAAGTTTTATATGTAAAAATGGGGGTAATTTGACCATATAAACAGCATTAAACAGCCTTTACCTTATAAATTGCTTAAAAAAGCAAATTGTAAAGCCTCTGAGACAAACTAAATAAATTTATTTGAGAATTTGTTCGCATAAATTTTTACTCTGTATCAGAGCGTCCGTCTGTCAAAAACAACGCACAAGTTTAAAGTCTCTGAGACAAAATTAATCTAATTTATTTGAAAGTTTTTTTGTCGTATAAATTGTACTCTGTATCAAAGCATCGGTCAAAACTACGCATAATAGAGTTTTAACCTCTGAAATATCTTAATATACGAAAGAAAAAATTTTTTCATATTAATTATGTCTGGCATAGTACAATATGCCAGACATAATTTTTTAAACTTAATTTTTTAGTGATTTAAGGTTCCAGATTTTTTCTGCATAATCTTTGATTGACCTGTCTGCCGAGAATATGCCAGACGAGGAAATATTTATCAGCGACATTTTATTCCATTTCTTTTTATCCTTTGTATACAGTTCAGATACTTTATGTTGTGTCTGTCTGTATGGCTCAAAATCTGCCATACACATATAAGGGTCGGCTATCGGTGAAGTCGCTGTACCTGTTGTGAGATATGCGGCAATATCAGAAAAGCTCTGCCCGTTAAAACCAACGATAAGCGCTTCAATTATTCTGCGTAGTTTTAGCGATTCGTTGTAGTATTTATTAGAGCTGTATCCAGACTTCCATATGTCATCCACCTCAGCTGCCTTTAAACCAAATATAAAGATATTTTCTTTACCGACAACCTCTGACATCTCTACATTGGCACCATCTAACGTGCCTATTGTAATCGCACCGTTTATCATGAATTTCATGTTGCCCGTGCCGCTGGCTTCTTTTCCCGCAAGCGAAATCTGCTCGGAAATTTCCGAAGCGGGCATTAATTTTTCAGACATGGTTACGTTATAATCTTCCATATATACGACGTTGAGCTTTTCGTTTATCTTCTTGTTTTTGCGGATATCTTCGGCAAGAAAGTTGATAAGCTTGATTATATTTTTCGCCATCTGATAGCCCTGCGCTGCTTTTGCGCCGAATATATATGTCTTGGGTTGAATGTCAAGGTCGGGGTTATCTTTCAGGTCAAGGTATATGTCTATTATGTTTAGTACATTCAAAAGCTGACGCTTGTACTCGTGCAGGCGTTTCGCCTGTACGTCGAACAGTGTTTCCGGATTAATGTGCAAGCCCTGCTTTTTAAAAGCGTATTCGGTAAATTGTTGCTTTTTTATCGCCTTTATCTCGCCGATACGCTTTAAAACACTATCGTCATTTTGAAATTTTTTGAAATTTGCAAGTATTGCGGCGTTATACACATATCCGTCGCCTATACAGTCATTGAGAAGCGCACATAATTCGGGATTAGATTGGCACAGCCAACGCCTGTGCGCAATTCCGTTAGTGACGTTAGTAAACTTTACAGGGGTATAATCGTAGAAATCCTTGAAAATAGACTTCTTGATTATATCGCTGTGCAGCGCGGAAACGCCGTTTACCTTATGTCCGCCGTATACCGAAAGATTTGCCATTTTTACTTTGTTGTATTCAATAATGGCCAAGCTGGATATCTTAGCCCATTCCCCTGGATATTTATTCCATAGCTCCTCGCACATACGCTTGTTTATCTCTTGTATTATTGAGTGTATGCGCGGGATTTTTCTGCGGACGAGGTCCTCTGACCATGTTTCGAGAGCTTCGGCAAGTACCGTGTGGTTGGTGTAAGCGCATGTAGCCGTTGTAATTGACCACGCCTCGTCCCAATTAAAGTAATTTTCGTCTATAAGAACTCTCATCAGTTCGGGCACAGCCATTGCAGGGTGGGTATCGTTAAGGTGAATTGCCGCAAGTTTGGGCAAATCTCTGAGGTCTCCATATCTGTGCTTGTGGTCGGCTACGATATTCTGTATAGACGCCGAGCACAGGAAGTACTGCTGTTTGAGCCTTAAAGACTTGCCTCTTTCGTGATTATCTGCGGGGTAAAGAACCTTTGTTATCAGGTCGGCGTCGTTATCCTCGCTCATAGCCTGATAGTACTCCCCCTGCGAGAACAATTTCATATTAAAGTCGTGAACGGGTTTTGCCTTCCACAGCCTTAGTACTGAAACGGCCTCACTGTCTTTACCTGAAATCATCATATCGTACGCTATTGCCTCTATCTCATTGCAGTTAACGTATTCGATTTCCATACCATACGTTGTCCACTTTTCGCGGACCTGACCGTCAAAACGGACAATAAATGATTTGTCGCTTCTGTTTGTCAGCCAAACTTCACCGCCAGGTAGCCACACATCGGGCAGTTCAATCTGCCAGCCGTCCACAATCTTCTGCTTAAACAGTCCGTATTCATACCTCAAAGAATAGCCCATCGCAGGGTAATCGCCCGTGGCGAGTGCATCCATAAAGCAGGCTGCAAGCCTGCCTAAACCGCCATTGCCAAGACCTGCGTCAGGTTCAAGCTCGTACAACTCTTCAAGGTCAAAGCCATACAATGCCACAACCTTTTTATATACGTCGGTTGCACTAAGATTAAATATGCTGTTTTTAAGCGACCTTCCGAGCAAGAATTCCATGCAGAGGTAATATACACATTTGGCACGCTTTGCCTTTACCTTTTTATAGAACTGCTGTCTTTTAACCAGCAGGATATCCCTTACGCTCATCACCACAGCTTTATACATCTGTTCTTCGGACGCCTCGGTGGGACTTACACCGAAATATCTCGAAAGTTTACCCTTGATTGCCTCCTTTACTTCCTTTTCAGTAATTGCCGTACTCATTTTATTGATTTAACTCCTTCTACGGATATAAAGTTTTGTCTATTTATACGCAAAAAATTTCTAATTATGGGCGTAAAATGACTTTTTTAATTGTTTAGAATGTTCATATAAAGCGCCTCATACTGCTTTGCTGACTGCCGCCAACTAAAATCGGTTGTCGCCGCTCTGTACATAAGTTTTGACCACTCTTCCTTATTTCTATAATCGGCTATCGCCTTACGAACTACATACATCATTTCGTGAGCGTTGTAATTGACAAACGTGTAGCCGTTTTCAAGCGGTCTTATGCTGTCTTTAAGACCGCCCGTTTCTCTGACTATCGGCACGGTGCCGTACCTGCACGCAATCATCTGTGAAAGGCCGCAGGGCTCTGATTTAGATGGCATCAGGAATATGTCCGCTCCTGAATAAATCTTACGGGATAAATCGCCATTAAACATTATATTAGCGCTGACCTTTCCCGGATAGCGCTTTTCAAGGTCGCTAAACCACCCCTCAAAGTGGGATTCACCCGTACCGAGTAATACAAACTGCACATCATTCTGCAATATCTCGTCAATTACCCTTGTTACGAGGTCTAAACCTTTGTGCGCCGCAAGGCGAGATATTATAGCAATTATGGGCGTACCCTCGTTTTGATACAGTCCGAGCTTTTTTTGAAGTTCTGCCTTGCAGACCTTTTTTCCCGAAAAATCTTTGGGGGTGTAGTTTGCAAACAGGTGTGTATCATATTCGGGGTTATAGCCTATGTCGTCAATACCGTTAAGAATTCCGCACATCTTAAACTCGTTTTTCCGTATTATAGGGTCGAGTCCGTGAGCAAAATATGGATTTTTTATCTCGTCGGCATATGTAGGACTTACGGTATTAAAATTTTCGCAACACTCAATCGCTCCTTTCATCAGATTAATACAGTTATCATACTCAACAAGTCTCGCATATGCCCCGTGGATATCGAAAAGGTCACACAGAATGTCCATAGAAAATTTACCCTGATACTCTATGTTGTGAATGGTAAATAACGCCCTCGTAAATTGATATTCTTCCCTGAAACAATAATTTGTTTTAAGGTATATTGCAGCGAGAGCAGCATGCCAGTCATGACAGTGAAGGATTTCGGGATAGAAGTCTATAAACGGTATTATTTCGAGTACGCTGCGAGAAAAGAAAGCAAACCTTTCGCCGTCGTCAAAATATCCGTAGCAACCTATGCGCTTGAAATAAAACTCGTTATCAATGAAATAAAAAGTTACTCCGTCCTTTTCGTAACTGAAAATACCGCAGTATTGATTCCTCCAAGCGAGGGGAACAATTATGTTTCCGATATAATTAAATTGTTGCTTGAATTCCAACTTAATGTCTGCATACAAGGGCATTACCACTCTCACATCAAACCTGCCTGTGGCGGCAAGCGCCTTAGAAAGAGAACCTATTACTTCTGCAAGTCCGCCCGTCTGAATAAATGGTGTGCACTCCGAAGCGACAAACATTATTTTCTTCTTTTCTGTGTTATAGCAAGGGGCTGACACATGTATCTCCCTTTTTAAATTTTGCCTTTTTATTTCGGCTTTGCGGCGTATAAGTCTTGCCATGGCTACGCGCACACCGCCAGTATTTTTCGATGTGACAGTATTACCGACGTTTTCGGTTATATTGTCTTTCATAAACTAATACTCCTCATGAAAATCATATGAGCGAGCCTTTGCCTATAAAGTAGGGCTTTATTTCGCATCCAGCTAACATTCTGTTATCTCTTATAATGCTGTTTTTGTCGCTCACTACATATGCCAATGTGCAGTCGTGCCCAACATAATTATCTGTCATGAGGATACTGTTTTTTACAACTGTCCCCCTGCCAATTTTAACTCCGCGGAATAAGATACTGTTCTCTATGGTACCTTCGATAAGGCATCCGTCTGATATGAGAGAATTTTTTACCATTGCAGTATCTGTAAACTTTGCAGGCGAGCTGTCGTTGACTTTTGTATAGATATCTCTGTCGCCAAAAATTTCTGTTCTAATACTTTTATCGAGAAGGTCCATGTTGGCGTTAAAGAAAGCGGTGAGCGAATCTATGTTTGCATAGTAACCCTCGAATTTGTAGCCGTAGATATTCATGTGCTTTACGCAGGGAACAAGTATATCCCTGCCGAAACTTGTATAGCCGCGCTGAATAGCATCCTGAACTATATTTAAAAGAACAGTCGTTCGGGCAACCATAATATTGATATAATTTTTCTTTACGCCACTATCGCTGGAATTAATGCTTATTTCGAAAATTTTTCCGTTCTTGTTGGTCTTGAATGTCATATAGTAACGCGACCTTGACACTTCATGCTCGTGATAAACCATTGTTATATCTGCATTCACATTTTCGTGATAGGCGATTACCTTGCTGTAATCTAGCTTGTATACGGCGTCGCTGTCGGCAAGGACTACAAAATCCTGCCTGCATTTCTTCAAAAACGCCGTCGTACCCTTCAACGCTTCAAGCCGTCCCTTATAGAGAATCTCTGATTCATCGCTGTAAGGGGGAAGAAGGATAAGTCCCCCCTCCTTTCTTGCAAGGTCCCAGTCCTTGCCCGTGCCCAGATGGTCCATAAGCGATTGATAGTTCTGCTTGGTTATAACGCCCACCGTTGTTATACCAGAATTTACCATATTAGAGAGCGCAAAGTCTATAAGGCGATATCTTCCGCCATAGGGCACCGAACCCATAGAGCGTATCCTTGTTAGTTCGGGTATGTTTTCATCATTTATGCTTGAAAATATAACGCCAACAGTCGATGCCATCTCTAATTCCCCCCTTATACATCCCTGTCTACTATTTCTCCTGCGGCCACCTTGGCGCCCTTCTTAACGCTTATGCCTCTGCCGAGCACGGTTATGCCCGATGTCTTGCCTACAACCTTTACAGCCTCTTCCTTGGATACACCTATGGTTACGTCCTCTCCTATCGTAACCTCTTCATCTATTATCGAATAACTAACTGTAGCGCCCTTCTTTACGGTAATGTTGCCCATAAGCACACTGTCGGAAACTACGGCTCCCTCCTCTATGATGCAGTTGGTTCCTATGACGGAATTTATGACTTTGCCCTCTATCTCGCCGCCATTGGCAACAATACTGTTTACCACTATGCCTTCAACGTATGCGGGGGGAGAAAGCGGACTGCGCGAATGAATAACAAAATCGCTGTCGTCAAGGTCAAAATTTGGTGTTACGCCCAAAAGGTCCATATTTGCTTCAAGCAGAGAGCTTATAGTGCCCACGTCTTTCCAGTACCCCTCGAAACGGTATGAGAACATCTTTTCCCCTGCGTTGAGCATGGCGGGCAAAACATTTTTACCGAAGTCTTTTTCTGATTTGGTGTTTTGTTCGTCAAGTTCGAGGTATTTATAAAGTTTATCTGCATTAAATATGTAAATTCCCATAGATGCAAGATTACTCTTGGGTTTTGGGGGCTTTTCTTCAAATTCATAGATAGAACCGTCACTCTTTGTATTAAGTATGCCAAAACGCGAAGCCTCTTTCATAGCTACTTCCATGCACGCTATGGTGCATGCCGACCCCACCGCCTTGTGTGCGCTCAACATTTTATCGTAATCCATCTTATAGATGTGGTCGCCCGAAAGTATAAGTACATAGTCGGGGTCGTACATTTTAATGAAGTGTATATTCTGATAGATAGCGTTGGCTGTGCCCTTATACCACGAAGTAGATTTCTTTGCCTCGTAGGGTGAAAGAATGTGAACGCCGCCGAAAGTACGGTCTAAATCCCATGGTTGACCATTACCCACATAATCGTTTAGAACGAGCGGCTGGTACTGAGTAAGTACGCCTACGGTATCTATGCCCGAGTTGATACAGTTAGATAACGGAAAGTCGATTATCCTATACTTTGCGCCAAAAGATACGGCAGGTTTAGCTATGTTGCTGGTCAAGACATAAAGACGGCTGCCCTGTCCGCCTGCAAGCAGCATAGCTACGCACTCTTTTTTTCTTAACATAACTTATATCCCTCAAAATTGATAATAAATTATCATACCCAAATAAGGCAGGTACAGAATAACTACGTATACGCCATGTTGTGCCGAAAGACAGTAAAGCCTTAATTGATTTATTAATATTCATCTTTCAAGATTGAAATTTATTTTTTTTGAAAGATTTTCAAAATTTTTCTATGAAAGCTGACAGTTTAATTTATGTTCGGATTGAGTGCAATGTTGCGTAATGCGTGAAAAAAATGGGGCATAAATCAGGAATTTTACACCCCAATTTACACCCCAAAAGGTGCAAAAAACGCAAAAAAATATAGTAAAAACGGGCTAAAAAGCGATTTTTACGCCATTTTAGCCCGTTTTGGTGCACTCAACAGGAGTTGAACCTGCATGGATTGCTCCACAAGATCCTTAGTCTTGCGCGTCTGCCAATTCCGCCATGAGTGCATATTAATATTAGTCTGCTTATTGCATTCCTACATATTTTATAATAAATGCCCTTTTCTGTCAAGCCAAATCAGGTCAATTTTTTCAGAATTTTTTTTACTTGCGCACTTAATTTTTCAAGTGCGCCGTCGTTGTATATAACAATGTAGCCGTCGGTCGAAATCGACGAATAGTCGAATTGGAACGCCATTCTTGCCTTTACCTGCTCCTCTTTGAGCCCACTGCGCTCCATAACCGCTTTTATACGGGCAGGTTCAGGGCGCATTACCACTATCACTCCGTCAAACAACATTTCATATCCGTTTTCGAAAAGCAACGGAACTTCGCAGAATACAAAGGGCGAACTGCTCTCCCGCACACTGCGGAAGAGCTCTTCCATTATCACAGGATGGGTAATGGCGTTCAATTTTTTTAGTCTTTCCCCGTCGGAGAAAACTTTTGACGATAGCGCCGACCTATCAAGGCTGCCGTCGGCGAGAATTACGCCTCCAAACTGTCTTTCAAGCGTCAAAACAAAGTTTTTATCTTCAAGAATTTGAGAATATATCTCGTCACACGAAAATACAGGGTAGCCGCATTCGCGTATAATTGCTGAAACAGTCGTCTTGCCACACCCAATTCCGCCCGTCAAAGCATAGATTTTTTTATTTTGTATCATACCAATTCTTTCCGCTGTGAACCTCTACTGTGAGCGGCACCGAAAGTTTAACGGCGTTCTCCATCTCATATTTCAATATCTCTGCCGCATACCGCGCCTCTGATTCGGGAGCGTCGAGGACAAGTTCGTCATGCACCTGCAAAATGAGCTTTGTTTTAAACCCCTCCTTTGCAAGTCTTGTGTGCACGTTGTTCATAGCTATCTTTATTATATCGGCACTCGAACCCTGCAACGGCATGTTCATAGCGGCGCGCTCGCCAAACTGCCTGATATTAGCGTTCGGCGACTTAATTTCCGGTATAGAGCGCCGCCTGCCTGTCAGTGTACTTACATAGCCGTGTTCGCGCGCAAACTTAATGTTTAAATTCATATATTCTTTTACCGCACTGTATGTGATGAAGTATCGCTCGATATATTCCTTTGCTGTCTTGATAGGTATTTTCAAGTTACGGGCAAGCCCAAAATCGCTTATACCATAGATTATCCCGAAATTAACCGCCTTTGCATCCCTTCTCATCTGTTGGGTGACATCGCTTAAAGGCACATCAAACACCTGAGATGCAGTGATAGCGTGTATGTCTTTGCCCTCATTATATGCTTCTATAAGCTCTTTGCAACCTGAAAAGTGTGCAAGAAGGCGCAATTCTATTTGTGAATAATCGGCATCAATAAATATATTTCCCTCGCGGGGGACAAAAACTTTTCTAAGTTCCCTGCCCTCCTCTTCGCGTATGGGGATATTTTGCAGATTAGGATTGGTGCTGGAAAGTCTACCCGTAGACGTTATAGTCTGTTTATATGTCGTATGAACAAATCCGTCGCGGTCTATAAATGGTTTAAGCCCCTCTATATAGGTTGACAAAAGTTTCTGATAAAATCTGTACTTTAAAACTTTACCTGCCACAGGGTGTTCTTCTGAAAGGCTTTCAAGCACATCGGCGTTAGTCGAGTACTTGCCGTTCTTGCTCTTTTTTCCCGTCTTTAATCCCAGCTTTTCAAACAGAACTTCGCCGAGTTGTGAGGGAGAGTTTATATTGAAACGCATTCCGCACTCGCTGTAAATCTCTTCGGCAATACCATCTGCCATACGTCTGTATTGGGCGCCGAGGGTATTTAGTTCTTCACTGCTGACGCGTACCCCGCCCGTCTCCATATCATACAGCACCTTGACAAGAGGTCTTTCAATCTCGTCGTACAGTCTTATACAGTCGGCGTTTGCAAGCCCTGTTTTGCACTCGTCAAACAATCTTTGCGTGGCAAATGCACCATATTCAGGGTTGAGTAAATTTGCCATACACAGCGCTTTAAGCCCGTCGGAGGGAGCGTCACCGCACAGATATTCGACGAGTGACAGGTCATCGAAGGCGCACCTTACCTCTATACCGAGTGAGGCAAGAGTATGCATAGCGGTTTTGCAATCGAATATGACTACTGTGTTTGCTTGATTAGAAAATATAGCCGACAGAACTTTGACATAGTCTTCCCGCGTGAGCCAATCAATTATCAGCCCGTCAGAATAAATAAGCTCGTATTCTATGCCGTCATAAAATATGTGAGCCAGCCCTTCGGAGCGCAGCTCAACAGCGAAGGTCCCCCCTCTTTGAGCGGCCGTCACAACAGAAGAAATATCTTTTACTTTTTCAAGCGGCGGATATTCAACTTCGGCACAAATTTGTAAAGCCTCACCGTCTTCAAAAAGCTCATCCTGCATTAGGCTTTTGAATTCAAGTTCGGCAAAAATTTTACGAACGCCTGCGGAAAACTTTAAAGGGGCAAGGCACTCATCGAGGTCTACCTCCACATCACAGTTTCTGTCTATAAGAGCCAGCTTATACGACAGATACGCGGACTCTCTTCCGTTCAGCAGCTTATCTTTAAGCGCACCCTTCAATTCGCCTATGTTTTCATATACGCCGTCGAGTGAACCATACCTTTCTATAAGTTCACGCGCCGTCTTTTCGCCTATGCCCGGAACGCCGGGGATGTTGTCTGACTTGTCCCCCATAAGCGCCTTTAAATCAACAATCTGCTTCGGGTCTACGCCAATGGTCTCTTTAAAATTTTGCGCATTAAGTTTTAAAAGGTCGGATACGCCCCTCTTTGTCAAGAATACATCCGTCTTTTCATCCACCAGCTGATAGCTGTCCATGTCGCCAGTATATATATATGAATGTGCCGCGCATTTTTTTGAAAGGGTACCTATAACGTCGTCTGCCTCTATTCCCTCCTTGGCGCACATTGCTACCCCCATCTCTGAAAGCAGATTTTTGAGGAGGCCAAGTTGTGCTGCCAACTCCTCAGGCATAGCTTTGCGTGTTGCCTTGTATCCGTCGTATAAGTTATGCCTGAACGTAGGCGCCTTCAAATCGAAGGCTACAACTATATACTTTGGTTTGACGTCTGAAAGAATTTTAAGAAGAAGCTTTGTGAAACCGAATACAGCATTCGTCGGCTGCCCGTCTTTGGTTGTGAATACTGGTGTTGCATAGAACACGCGGTTCAACAGACTATTTCCGTCAATTAAAACAAGTTTTTCCATATGTCGATTTTATCATTAAGTATGACCGAACGCAATCAAAATGTTGCTACATAAAAAAATTTAAATTAAAAAAATCCCCGACGCCTAAACGTACGGGGACAAGTTGTGGTGCCGCTGATCGGGGTCGAACCGATACGGTATCGCTACCATTGGATTTTGAGTCCAACGCGTCTGCCAATTCCACCACAGCGGCATTAAAGCCTTTAAATTATATTATAAAGCGATTTAAAAATCAAGCGTTTTATCATGTTGGGAAATCGGCAATTTTCGATTTTTAAAAATGACAGGCGACCCGAAAGACATTCGGGTCGCCTCATAAGGAAAAAAATATGGATTATGTATAACATAGTGTAAATTACTTATAGCAGTTCTTCAAGTATCAATTTATCGGCAACAAGGGCAATAAATTCACTGTTTGTGGGACGTTCGCTTCCAATATACACGCGAACGCCGAATATAGCGTTTATGGCTTCCACCCTGCCGCGGTTCCACGCAACTTCTATTGCGTGACGTATTGCGCGCTCTACCTTGCTTGCAGACGTATCGAACTTATTGCCTATATTGGGATACAGTTCTTTGGTGACATTGTTAATAATAGACGGGTTTTCAATAGCCATCTTTATGCCTTCCCGCAGATAGACATATCCCTTGATGTTCGGCGGTATTCCTATCGAAATGAATATATTGCTTATTTTCTCGTCCACAGAAGCTGCTCTTCGCTTTGCGCGCACATCCGCAGCCACCATGTATTCAGATGTAGTTTCGCTGAGAATATCCCGCACCCTCTCTGCAATGCTCTGCGGATTTACTGGCTTAACAAAATAATATTTAGCCCCGTGCGCTATTGCAGAATTTACAATCTTTTCGTCAGAAAAGTTTGAAACAACTATAACGCAACATTCAGGGCAATTGTCACGTATAAAATCCAGCACGGCAAAACCATCTCTGCCGCTAAGTACAAGATTGGTAATAACGGCGTCGGGCTTGTACCTTTCAATGTACTCTACGCCCGCGTTTCCGCTGCCTGTTACAGCACATACGTTGAATCCCTCTTTTTCATCGAGGTAATTTTTAAGTTCGTCAAGAAATTCTTGACTGCTTTCTAAAATTACAATATTTGCCGTTTTCATAAAAATTATCTCCAAAAAGTGATGATTTTCATTTGATAAGTTGATTATACACCCTATTTTGGCAAAAGTAAAGTAATTTTGTAAAATTTATTCAACATAATTTATATTTTTATATAACATTTTGTCGAATTATGTCATAAATTCAGACAGTAATCAGGTCTACATACTCATCGTAAGTTATATTTTTATCAAACTTCTTTGTTCCATTTATTTCTATTATCCTGTTTGCTACGGTATTCATGAGCTCCTGGTCGTGCGATGTAAAGAGCATACAGCCTTTAAAGCTCTTCATTCCGTTATTTAGTGCTGTTATGCTCTCTAAGTCAAGGTGGTTAGTGGGTTCATCCAATATAAGGAAGTTTCCCCCTTCAAGCATCATTTTAGCAAGCATGCACCTAACCTTTTCGCCGCCACTTAAAACCTTTGCCTGCTTTAAAGCTTCTTCCCCCGAAAAGAGCATTCTTCCCAGCCAGCCACGCAAATATTCCTCGTAGTGGTCCTTTGAAAACTGGCTGAGCCACTGTACGAGAGTAAGTTCGCTGCTTTGAAAAAATTCGTTGTTGTTTTCGGGAAAGTACGAAAAAGTTATGGTCTTACCCCAGCGCACCGTACCGCTATCGGGCTGTACCCTGCCGGTAAGAATTTCGTACAGCATGGTGAGTGTTGTGCTGTTATCACTCACAAAGCCAATCTTATCGTCGCGCTGTACAGTAAAGGAAACGTCTTCAAAATAGCCCTTCTTTGTAAGATTCTCTACAATCAGAATATCGTTTCCGGGTTCCTTTTCATATTTAAAGTCTATGAAAGGATACTTTCTCAGCGAAGGTTTAAAATCTGTTATGGTAAGTTTTTCAAGTTCTTTCTTACGCGAAGTCGCCTGCCTCGATTTAGAGGCATTGGCTGCAAACCTTGCAATGAACTCCTGCAACTCTTTGGCTCGCTGTTCGTTCTTCTTGTTCTGGTCTCTCTGTTGGCGGGCAATCAGCTGGCTTGTTTCGTACCAGAAGTCATAGTTGCCGAGTGTCATGTTGATTTTTCCGTAGTCCACGTCGCATATGTGCGTGCACACTTTATTTAAAAAGTGCCTGTTGTGCGAAACTATTATTATGGTATTTTCAAAATCAAGCAGGTAATTTTCCAGCCAGCGTACAGTCTTGATATCAAGGTTGTTGGTCGGCTCGTCCAAAAGCAACACGTCGGGATTGCCGAAGAGTGCCTGCGCAAGCAGTACCTTTACCTTGCGCTTTGCGTCGAGGTCTGCCATCATCATACTGTGATATTGCTCGCCTATGTCAAGGTCGTTTAAAAGGGTCTGCGCCGCATATTCGGCGTCCCAGCCGCCAAGTTCAGCAAACTCAGCTTCGAGTTCACTTGCCCGCACTCCGTCCGCTTCGGTGAAGTCCGCCTTGGCATAGAGCTCATCCTTTTCGTCCATGATTTTGACAAGTCGTTCGTGTCCGAGCATTACGGCGCGGAGCACAGTAAAATTATCATACGCGTTCTGGTTCTGACGGAGCACAGACATTCTCTCCGTCTTATCAAGCGTAACCTCGCCTTTGTTCGGCTCTACATCGCCGCTCAATATTTTTAAAAATGTAGACTTACCAGCTCCGTTTGCACCGATTATACCGTAACAGTTGCCCTTTGTAAATTTTAAATTTACATCTTCGAATAGTTTTTTGCTGCCATATTGCAGCGATACATTTGATACTTGAAGCATTTATTTCTCCATGTTTATATTCTGCCGTTATACGGCGAACTGACTATTGTAAAGTTTGCTGTAAAAACCGCCGAGGGCAAGAAGCTCTTCGTGCCTTCCCTGCTCTATAATTTTACCGTCCTTCATAACGAGTATAAGGTCGGCTTCTCTTACGGTGGACAGCCTGTGCGCCACTATAAAACTCGTCCTGCCTTCCATCATTTTGGCAAAGGCATTTTGAATGTACATCTCTGTTCGCGTATCTATAGAAGAGGTCGCCTCATCGAGAATGAGCATAGGCGGAAGCGACAACATTATCCTTGTAATGCATAAAAGCTGTTTCTGCCCCTGCGATAGATTGCCGCCGTCCTCTGGTATGATGGTGTCATAACCATTTTCAAGCTGTATTATAAATTTGTGAGAGTGTGCACTCTTTGCCGCCTCTTCTATCTCTTCGTCAGTGGCGTCGGGCTTGCCCATGGCTATATTTTCCCTTATGGTGCCGCTTTTAAGCCACGTATCTTGCAATACCATTCCGTAATTGTGCCTGAGCGAACTGCGCGTCAACTCCCTTATATCGTCGCCATCCACGCGGATTGCCCCTCCGTCTACGTCGTAAAAGCGCATCAACAGATTTATAAGCGTAGTTTTGCCACAACCAGTAGGTCCTACTATGGCAATTCTCTGCCCTGCCTTTACCGATATATTAAAGTGTTCGATTAGCTTTACGTCTGCCGAATAGGAAAAACTTACATCGTCGAACTCTACGTCTCCCACTGCTTTGCCGAGCTGTTTGGCATTGAGCAAGTCGGGTATCTGTGCAGGCTCGTCTATAAGCTCGTACATTCTGCCCGCGCAGGCAATAGCGTTCTGCAACTCTGTAATTACGCCAGTAATCTCGTTGAACGGCTTTGTGTATTGGTTGGCGTAGCTCAACAGTGTGCTCAACTTACCTACGGTGAAGGATATCGGCAATACATTTGGGTAAATAATGGTAAGCGCGCCTGCAAGTGCCACAGCTGCATATACCAAAGAATTAACAAAACGCGTAGTTGGGTTTGGCAGCGATGAATAGAAAGTGGAATCGAGAGAAGCCTTTGAGAGCCTTTCATTAATTTCATCAAACTTTTCACGGTTTTCATTCTCGTGTGAAAACGCCTGCACCACTTTAAGATTGCCCACCATCTCGTCTATAAATGCCGTCTGTTCGCCGCGTATTTCAGAGGTCTTGCGGAACATTTTATAGGTGCGCGAGGAAATAAATTTTGCGATAAACAGCGAAATAGGCGTAAGTACAAATACGGCGATAGCTATTATCCAATTATATATAGCCATTAGAACGAGCGCGCCAATTATGGTCACTATGCCCATAAACAGCTGCGTAAAGCCCATAAGCAAGCCGTCGGCAAACTGGTCTACGTCTGCTATGTTGCGGCTGACTATGTCGCCATATGAGTGCTCATCGAGATATTTAAGCGGAAGGTTCTGAATGTGTTCAAATGCCTGCCGTCTTATGTCACGCGTAACCGAATAGGTTATTTTGTTGTTTATAAGGTTAAGAAGCCACTGCGAAAGGCTTGTTGCCGCTATGCAAGCGCCAATTATAGCAAAGTAGCGCGCAATCTCCGCGAAGTCGGTTTTGCCGGCAATCATAAGGTTTATCACGTCACCGAAGAATATGGGAACCGTAAGGTTTCCGACAACGGTTATAATCGCCATGACTATGGATAGGATTATATAGAATGTATAACCTTTAAGCTGTTTTAATATGCGCCTTACCGTCTGTTTTTGAGTGAGTGCCATTATCCGCCCTCCCTCTTTCCGTACTGGGAATGATAAATCTCGCCGTAAAGCGGACAGCTTTTCAGCAGCTCATCGTGCGTGCCTATGCCAGTAACTTCGCCGTGTTCGAGCACTATAATCTTATCAGCGTTTCTTATCGAAGATGTCCTCTGCGAAACAATAAATACTGTCGGCTTATAATCAAGGTTTGCGATAGACTTCCTCAGCGCCGCGTCTGTTGCGTAGTCGAGTGCGGATGCGCTGTCGTCGAGAATTAGAATTTCAGGTCGTCTTACAAGGGCGCGCGCAATTGTAAGCCTTTGCCTCTGTCCTCCCGAAAAATTAAGCCCACCCTGTTCAACGGATGCATTTAAACCTTCGCGCTTGGATTTGACTACGTCTGCCGCCTGTGCGCACTCTACCGCCGCCATAAGCTCTTCTTCTGTGGCGTCTGCGTTACCCCAGCGCAGGTTCTCGGCAATCGTGCCGTTGAACAGTACCGCCTTCTGAGGCACAATACCACACCGTGCGCGCAACTCCTCGTCGGAAAAGCCATTTACATTTATGCCGTCTATATAAATATTGCCGCTGCTCGCATCGTATAAGTGCGGTATAAGGTTGACAAGTGTAGTCTTGCCCGAACCAGTGCCGCCTATAATACCTATGGTCTCTCCTCGCTCGGCGGTAAAGGTTACGTTCGTAAGGGCGTTGCCCGCCTCTGAGGAGTACTTCATGCTTACGTTGTCGAATTTTATAAAAGGCATACCTTCTGTTTTAACTCGCTGTCCGCGTTTTAATGAAGGCTGCATTTCGAGCACGCTAGAAAGTCTGCCCGCGCAGGCAAAGGACTTTGTAAGCGTTATGATTAAGTTGGCAAGCTTGATAAGCTCTACCAATATCTGCGACATGTAATTATAAAGAGCCACCACATTGCCGCTGGTGAGATTACCTGAATTTACATCTATGGCTCCCTTGTACAGAAGCATAATTATGCCAGTATTGATTATGGCGTAGGTCAGCGGATTTAAGAGCGCAGAAACTCTGCCTGCAACAGTCTGCGAGCGTTTTAGCGCATCATTCTTTTTGTTATACTCTTTAATCTCTTTGTCCTCGTTGCAGAACGCCCTTATAACCCTTGCGCCGACAAGCGACTCCCTTGTGGAGGTTGTAACGCCGTCGAGATTAGATTGTACACGTCTATAAAGCGGTATGGTTATAAGCAGTATGGCAAACACCACAATAAGCAGTACAGCAATGGTAGCGGCAAATATACCGCCTGCAAACGTATCTATTATAAACGCCATTATCATGGCGCCAAACACAATCACAGGCGAACGCATAAACAGCCTTAAAACCATATTCACACCGTTCTGGACTTGGTTTACGTCACTGGTCATTCGGGTAATCATTCGCGACGTGCCGAGCTTATCAATCTCGGCGTAAGAGAGCGACTGCATCTTTGCAAACAGGCCGCGCCTTAAATTTTTAGCAAAGCCAACGGCAGCCTTTGCTGCAAAATATTGCGCCAATACTGCGCAGACAAGCCCTACTGCACCGAGAGCCACAAGCACAAGGCACATTTTTATTATATATGCTGTACCCTTTCCGCCCGTTATCCCATCATCTATTATAAACGAAACCACGATAGGCACTATTAGCTCGAAGCACGCCTCAAAAAATTTAAAAAGCGGTGCCAAAACGCTCTCTCTCCTATAACTGAAGAGATATTTCAGCAATTTTTTCATATCAACATAGAGTTTAACATTTTTATATGTAAAAATCAATCAGATTTAATTTTGTTTGCAATTATATTACATTTTTGCTAAACTTTAAGCTATGTCATACAAGGTTTATTTAAAGAAAAACGAAGAGAGGCGCATAGCTGCAGGGCATAGCTGGGTTTATGCCAACGAGGTCGCTAAAATAGAGGGCAAAGATAAAAACGGCTCGCTTGCAGAAGTCTATTCCCATGACGGCAGATTTTTGGGCAAGGGTTACATAAACCATGCCTCAAAAATACTTGTGCGAATATTTATACGGAGCAACGAATCCGACGATAAAAACTTCTACCTTGCACGTATTTCCGCGGCGTGGAAATACCGAAAAAAACTTGGATACTCCAACTGTTGCCGCGCTGTGTTTGCCGAAGCCGATGGTCTGCCTGCACTCATTGTCGATAAGTACGGAGACTACCTCTCTGTGCAGTTTCTATCACTCGGAATGGAACTGCGAAAGTCGCTCATATGCGAATGTCTTGCCGAAGTGTTTGCCCCAAAGGGTATATTCGAGCGCAGTGATGTCTCTCTGCGAAAAAAAGAGGGTCTCGCCGAATTAAAGGGTACGCTCTATGGCGAGGTGCCCGATGAGATTGAGATAACAGAAAATGGGCTAAAAATGTTTGTCGACATAAAAAACGGTCAAAAGACGGGTTACTTTTTAGACCAGAAAGAGAACAGATTTGCCGCGCGCAGATATTCGGCTGGCGGAGATGTGTTAGACTGCTTTTGCAACAGCGGAGGCTTTTCGGTAAATTGCGCCACTGCTGCGCGCTCGGTCACTGCCTGTGACATATCTGAAAGCGCACTTGAAAGCGTACGAAAGAACGCCTCATTAAACAATCTTGACAATATACAGACGGTGTGTGGCGACGCCTTCACTCTGTTGCGCACTTTCCGAAGAGAGGGCAAAAGGTTTGACCTCGTTATACTCGACCCTCCCGCATTCTGCAAGAGTGCTGCCGAAGTGCAGGACGCATACAGGGGCTATAAGGACATAAATATTCAGGGCATGAAGTTGGTAAAAGATGGCGGTTTTCTTATAACCTGCTCATGCTCGCACTACATGACAGCGGCACTATTTGAAAGAATGTTGAAAGAGGCTGCCAAAGAGAGCGGCAGAACTGTGCGAACCGCAGAGATTAAGACTCAGGCACCAGACCACCCCTCACTGCTCTGCGAGGAGGAAACCCACTATCTTAAATTTTATGTTCTAAATATAATGTAAGAGTTGCAGGAGCGCCGTTATTGCGCTCCTGCTATACAATTTAAATAACCCAGTTGCCGTCTTTAAATATCTGAACACGCCTGCCGTCTTTGGTCACGCCTACGATAGACATATCCTTGCTGCCTATCATAAAGTCGACGTGAATCATAGAATCGTTTACACCCAATGCCTTGCACTCGTCAAGGGTATAATTTTCAAAACCTTCAAGGCAGTTATTGAACCCCCTGCCCAGCGCAAGGTGACAGCTTGCATTTTCATCGAACAGAGTATTGTAGAACAGAATACCCGTATTGTTTATGGGTGAATCATAGGCAATCAGCGCACACTCGCCGAGGTACGCCGCGCCCTCGTCCATCTTAACCATCTGCTCTAAAAGGTCGCCGTTCTTTTCCGCCCCCGTTGCAACCACCTTGCCGTCTTTGAACTCTACCCAAAAGTTTTCTATCAATTTTCCCTGATATGAAAGCGGTTTGGTTGCCACGACTTTGCCTTCTGCCCTTCCGCGCATAGGCGAGGTGAATACCTCTTCCGAAGGTATGTTGGGGTTGAAGTACACTCCTCTGCCAAGTGTCCTTTCGCCGCCGCCCGCAAAAATACCCTTATCTATAAGCCCTACGGTGAAGTCTGTGCCATTTGCACTCTTGTATTCGAGGCGGTCAAATCTGTACGAATTGAGGAACTTGCAACGCTTATCCAACGTCTTGTTGTGCTTTGCCCACGCCGCAACGGGGTCATCGTCCACCCGCGAGGTGTAAAGTATCGCCTCCCACAGTTTTTCAACAGCCTCTTCCACTGAAAGTTCAGGGAATACCTTCTTTGCCCACGCCTTGCCTGGAACGGCTGCTATGCACCACTGATATTTGTTTTCCATGGCATCTATATATGGCTTCTGCCTGGGGTAAGACGCCATGCGCGCTTTGGCAATCTTTCCATGGTCTGTGCCGTTTAGTCCGTCAGGGTCGTCTGAATCCAACAAAAGCATGCAGGGCAGCACCTCTGACCTGCGCTTTAACTTGGCTTCGTCCGCCGCATTAAAGTCGGCAAGCGACTGCTCGCTGCGGTAAATATATGAAAGCTTGGTTACAGGCATGTAGCTCCACTCAACGGTGACGCGCTCGGCGCCCATTTTGTAGCACTTTTCCACTACCGTCTGAACAAATTCTGGCTGGTCGAGGCCGCACCTTATCACAACTTCCTGCCCCTTCTGAATGTTGAGTCCGCACTTTACAATCAGCTCGGCATACATATCAAGCCTTTTTTTGTCCATACAATCACCTCTTTAAAGATTTTTTATCTACGAAAATTTTGTCAGATATCGGATGTATTTTACAAAGCATACCCACATACTGACATTGTAAAGGCTTCGAAATTTTTAGTAGGTATCATACTTTTTTTCCATAATCAATAAAATTATACATCACGGATATTTGCAAGTCAATTGCACGCTCAAAAAATTTACAAATTGACACTTAATATTTCAATGTTTCTGACGAAGCAACTCACAGCTACTTTTATTACCGCCATGATAATCAAACTCAACTAAAAATTCATACAAAGGTGTATTTAGAATAATTATTCCTGAGTACAATAAAATGGGCTCCTTTGAGCAAGTGCTTTGAGTTTAGCACTATATATTACACAAAAAGAGCGGGTGGAATATTTTACCCGCTCCTTCGATATGTCGTTACTTTTTGATATATTGAAATTTACACGCCAGAATATGCGTTGAAGCCGCCGTCTATAGGGAGAACAACGCCGTTGACGAAGGACGAGGCTTCGGCACTTGCTAGGAATATAACCGCGCCAATGAGTTCTTCGGGATTACCGAAACGCTCTGTAGGAGTGTTGGCGAGTATCTTGCCCGTGCGCTCCGTGGGCGAACCGTCTTCATTGTAAAGCAGATTTTTGTTCTGTGCCGTTACAAAGAAACCAGGGGCGATTGCATTGCAACGTATGCCCACCTTGGCAAAGTGCACCGCCAACCATTGCGTAAAGTTAGAAACGGCGGCCTTCGCCCCCGAATATGCGGGAATTTTTGTAAGCGGAGTAAAGGCGTTCATCGAGGATATGTTAATTATAGAGCAACCTTTCCTGCCTATCATATCACGTGAGAACTCCTGCGAGGGCAACAATGTGCCCATATAGTTTAAGCTGAAAACGAATGAGATTCCCTCGGGGTCGAGGTCGAAGAATGTCTTTACCTTACCCACATCTTTGGGAGAGAAAAACTCGTTGTCTGTATTGGCTTTGGGATTGTTGCCGCCCGCGCCGTTGATGAGAATATCGCAGGGACCGAAATCCTTTAAAATTTCCTCGTGCGCGGCATGTATACTCGCAGGGTCGAGCACGTTGCAAGCGTATGCCTTTGCAGCCAACTTCCTCGCCTTAAACGCATCTTCAAACTCCTTCGCCCTTTCATAGGTACGGTCTAAAAGCGCGACCTTTGCGCCACATTCGCACAGTGCCTCTGACAGCATGGCGCACAGTACACCCCCTGCGCCAGTCACTACTATTACTTTGCCCTTTAAAGCTTCGCCAAATTTAGGTAATTTCATAATATATTCTCCTGTGATTATTTTTTTAAATCCTTTTTAACAGCTTCGAAAAGTCCACTTAAATAGCAGGCTCCCATAGCCCTGTCGTAGAGTCCGTAACCAGGCTTTGCATCCTCGCCCCAAACGTTTCTGCCGTGGTCGGGGCGAACGTAACCTTCGAAGCCGTTCTGTTCGAGCGAGCGCACAATGGAATATATGTCCACATTGCCGCAGGCCGTCATGTGACCATTTTCGTAGAAGTCGGTTTCAGATGTATATTTAAGCTGGCGGAGATGGGCAAAATATATGCGCTTTGCGTACTTTGCCGCCATTTTCGGTAGGTCGTTGAATCTGCCAGCACCCAGGCTACCAGTACAGAACGTTATGCCGTTGTGCGGGTTGGGCACGGCAGCAAACAGCCTGTCGTAGTCCTCTTCCCTGCCCACTATGCGCGGCAGACCGAAGATATCCCAAGGGGGGTCATCGGGGTGCACAGCGAGGTTAACGTCTGCCTTGTCACAGGCAGGCATCACGCCATTTAAAAAGTACACGAAATTTTCGAATAACTTTTCATGCGTCATACCCTCGTACTCTTTCAAAAGACCATTAAGTTGGTCGGGCGTGTAACTCTCGTCCCAACCAGGCAGGCGCAGGTTGCGCTTATCAAGCTTAGCAAAGTCCTCTTCGCTATACGAAAGCGACGTTGAGCCGTCAGTATGTTTGAAATTCAGGTTAGTGCGGAACCAGTCAAACACGGGCATGAAGTTGTAACATATGCACTTTACACCCACCTTGCCGCAGTTGATTATGTTCTGCCTGTAAGCCTCGATATACTTATCGCGCGTGGGCTTTCCAAGTTTAATATCTTCATGCACGGGGACGGACTCTATTACCGCCATCTCCAAGCCCTCGGCGTTTGCAAGCTCTTTTAAGCGGAGCAATTTTTCCACACTCCACACCGCGCCCACGGGTTCGTCATACACGGCCGTAACCACGCCAGTCATGCCTTGTATTTGCTTTATATAGTTTAATGGGATACAGTCACCTTCGCCGTACCAGCGGAATGTCATCTTCATCTTTTTTCACCTCTTACGAAAGATTTTCTATAAACTGCCTTTTTAGATCTATTTTGCCGCCATTTAACAACCTGCCGAGTTCTACGTTGATTTTGTCCCAGCTCTCCTCTTCATGCCCGACGAGTATGGGATAGAAGTTTACGTTGTTTTTTTCGGCAGCGTCCATATCTCCCGGTGCATCACCAACCATAACCACATTTGCGGTCGGGTATCCCTTTTTTATGAGTTCGGCTATGCAATATGCCTTGGAGCCGTCCCTTTGGGTGGTTATGCAGTCGGCAAGCCGCAAAAGCCCACAATTCTCCCACTCATCCCTCACAGCGTCGTAATTGGCCGAAGAAACTATAGCTATATCGAAATTTTCATGCGCTGCGGCGAGTGCTTGGCGCACACCTTTGAACGCCACCTTACAGTCATCTGGCAAGGCGTTAATTGCCCTATTGGTTGCCTGCGACCACGAGAGTGCCTTTTTAAACACCTCTCCGCCGCCTGCATCTATCTGCGCCTGTACTGCCGATTCAGAGAGTTCCTTTGCGGTATCTGTCCACTCTTTGAACGCGGCACATTCCCTATCTTTCGGGTACAGTTCACACAGAATCTGCGCAAGCCCCTTGAAGCGGTTTATGCCGCGAGTGAGCTGATAGAGGTTGATTTCGTTCCAACGCTTTAACACAGATTCTCGGTCAGATATGTTCCATTCATCAGCAAGACATGGACCGAAGCACTTAAAATGTTTTACGTTCATCGTGTCTATGGCGCAACCGTCGCTGTCTACACAGAGAAGATAGTTTTTACTCTTTTTAAACTCGTTCAATGATTGCGCCATAACTTCCCCTTGTAGTCTGTAGGCAGACCGTCCCAGCGCTTTTTAAGTTCAAACGCCGCCATTTTAGGCTCGCGGTAGCGAGTGAATACGCCCTTTTTGTTGCCGTCACAACGGATTATGCCCTCCGTCGTCTGGAAGTCGGCAAAATTCCACAACTGTTCGCCCATTACGCAGGGATGACTATCGAACACCTTGTGGTAGCCTTCGAGGTACTCGACCTCATAGTTTTCCGCCCACATAACCGAGGGCAGACGGGTGAGCCCATGGACGTTGTCTGTGCCGTATTCTGTGAACATGACGGGCTTGCCAATCTTGTCCCATTTTTTAAGTTCTTCGTCGAGGACAGTGAAAGAGTCGGCAAGTTCTATTCCGCCCCCAGAATACCAGCCGTAGTAGCGGTTGAGCATTACAAAGTCGCACAGATGTGTGCATTTGCAACGGTCTGGCTGGGATACGAACAAGTGCGCAAAGCTACGCGGGCGCTTTTGTACGTCGAGCTCGAGGCAACGGTCAAATACCTTTTTAAAATATCCCACCGCCTTATCTGAGCCAACGGTGTCAGGCTCATTAAGAAGGCTCCACGCCACCACGCAGGCATAGTTTTTATCGCGCAATATAAGCTCTTCAAGCTGGGCGAGGTGATTTTTAAGCGTCCCCGTAAGCACGTCGGGCTTATCGAAGAAAGGTTCTACCTTTGCGCCCGATGCTGCGTCCACTGCGTTGTGTATGGAGAGGAACATACCGACTGCGGGGAGTTCGTCTATGACCAGAAAGCCCTCCCTGTCGGCAAGCTGATATATCTCTTCACTGTAAGGGTAGTGGCTGGTGCGGAAGGAGTTTGCGCCTATCCACTTCATCAGCTCGAAATCGCGCTTGATATAGGGCAGGTTGAAGCCCCTGCCGCTGACGGGGGAATCTTCGTGCTTACCAAAGCCCTTAAAATATACGGGAGAGCCGTTTACAAGTATGCGGTTACCCTTTATCTCTACCGTACGTATGCCAACGGGCATTGAGTATATGTCGGCGAGTTGCCCACCGCAATACAGCGAAAACTCGAATGTATAGAGGTAGGAGTTGAGCGGCTGCCAAAGCTTGACGTCTTTTATCTTAACTGTGCCCGAAACACCCTCTGTGCGGAAAACGGCTGTACCCTTTTCATCGTAGACGCACACCTTTACTTGGGCTTCTCCGCTCGTTTCAACCGAATATTCAGTAACGTAGTTCTTGCCCTGTAAAACATGTTTTAAAGTTACATCAGTGAGTGATATTCGGGGGGTAATTACCAATTTTACTGGACGGATGAGCCCCGAATAGTTGAAGAAATCGAAGTACGGCGCACTCACCTTAGTGCCGTCTTTTAATGTTTTTGTCTCGCCGCAGGGCAAAGTTGTGCGAGAGAGCTCGTTATTGAGCTTTACCACAACCGTGTTTGGCTTGCCGTACTGCAAAACACTGTTTAAGTTATACGAAAAGGGCAAAAAACCGCCGCAGTGGCTGCCGATTTTTTTGCCGTTTACAAACACAGTTGCCTCGTGAGCGGCGGCAAAGAAGCGGATGTCTACGTCCCTGTCTTTCCACGCGGAGTCGGCGAAAAAGCAGGTTTCGTACCAAAAGTCGCCCGTGTATTCCTTTGAATACTTATCGGTGAAAAAGTCGGCAAAGCTTGCGGGCACGGGCATATCTATTGCCGTATTGGGCAACGCAGAGGCGTAACCCTTACTTTCGCCTACGCCCCCTTTATCGAAGCAGAACTTCCACATTCCCGAAAGGTCTACCACCTGCCTTGTGGCGGTGTTGCGGGGGTATAACATTTTGTTTGCCATAATTTCTCCTTTACCAGCGCGTATCGGGCGTACCGCAGAATGCGTCTACGGGGGATACGCCAGTGAACTGCTCTTCGCCTGTAAGCTTTTGGCAGAGAGCCTTTATTGTGTTTTCGTTGCCGTCGTAGCAGTTGATGTAAGTCTGCACCTGCGGCACATCGAAGAGGTGGAACGGGCTGTTTACAGATACGAATACCACAGGCAATTCGTGCACATACCACGGCATATCTATACTGCCCTTTGTAAGCGCAAAGTCTATGCGCTGTACCACGCCGTTGCCAGGCACGCTGGCGAGCTGTATTACAAGGTCGTACTTATCCACGAGGTCCTTTATAGGGCTTTTAGAGGTGTAAAGCTTGCCCATTATCTGCTTTACCTCGCTTTCGGAAGCGCGCGAGAGCTGCTCTAAAACAGGGGTGTATACCTCTACGGTAAAGCCGCGCCTTTCGAGTTCGGACTTTAAAATATCGTTGTACTTAACCTTATCTGAACTTATAAATGAATTAAAAGGATTTACGCTATTGTGCGCAATTAAAAGAATCTTTTTGTACTTTTTCGTCGTAATGGGCAAAACGTCCTTTTGATTGTTCTTTACAAGCGTTATTGCCTTGTGAGCAACCTCGTCCGCTAACGCCTTGTGTTCTGCACATCCCACAACCGATATATCCTGCGCAGGGGCAGGCTTGTGAAGGTTTAAACGCGCTTTAAACGCGAGTATGCGCGTAACCGCCTCTTCAAGCCGTTCGCGCGTTAATATGCCACGTTTAATGCCATATTTTACATAGCCGAAGTCCTCGGTGTATTCGTTGTAATAGAGGAACATATCGCAACCTGCGGCAATGGAGCGAGGTATGATTTCGCGACGCGCCATAATGCCCGTCATGCCGACCATGTGCGAGGCGTCGGTTATTATCAGTCCGTTAAAGCCCAGCTTTTTACGGAGCAACCCTTGCAACAGTTCGCCGCTCAATGTAGCAGGCAGACAGCCGCCGTTTTCATCGCGCTCTTTCTGATAGGCAGGCAACATTATATGCCCCACCATAATGCCCTCTACACCTGCCTCTATCAGGCTCTTGTATACATAGCCGAAGGTTTTATTCCACTCTTTCTTTGAAAGGGAATTGACAGAATTTGCAAGGTGCTGGTCGCGCTCGTCTATGCCGTCACCAGGGAAGTGTTTGCATACGCATGCAACACCATGTTTCTGCGCCGCACGCATATAGGCAATGGAATACTCTGCCACCTTTTTTTCGTCACTGCCGAAAGTACGTGTGGCAATTATGGGGTTGCGCCAATTACGGTGTATATCTACTATGGGGGCAAACAGCGTGTTGCACCCCACCGCCTTTGCCTCTTTGGCGGAAACTTCGCCCAGCGCAGAGGCATATTTTATGTCGTTAGTTGCGGCGATTTTTGTTTCGTAGCCTAACTCAGTGCCGTCTGAACAAGCTCCGTTGCCGCCGGCTTCGGTATTGGAGGCTATTATAAGCGGAATTTTGCTTACCGACTTGTAACTGTTCAAAAGGGCGGATAAGGTTTTGCTATCTTTATTCATATAGCGCAGTCCGCCGTACTTACGCTCTGCCACGAGCTCCCTTATAGTGGGTTCAGGAACGGGCGTAGCCATATCTATGAACAGTTGTTTGATTTTGTCGTCTTCGCTCATACGCGCGAGGGTGGAACGCACCCACTCTTCCTGTTCCTTGCCGAGATAAAACGGCTTTGCAGATAAATCAATCATAATTTAACTTCCTCTCATAATTTTGCGAACGCGGCTACGCGCCCGTAATTGTTTGTCTTTGCCCAAATATTTTCGGCATGCCATTCGGGCATAGTGTGTTTATCTAAAAAGCATATATACGGGGCAATCTGAGACTGCCCCGTACAGCTCTTTAAGATTTCAATTTTTTGGGTGTGAGCTTTTGCACTATAATGTTGAACAGCCGACTGCCGTACAACAGAATCTGGTCCCAGAAGCCGCTTACGAATATAAATACCGCAAGGAACACCGCATAGAATATTGTGCGCAGACCGCCGAGAACGTCCATGTATTCAAGGCCATAGTAGAACACGGAGATTGTGAACGCACCAATAAATACGCCCAGAGTGTCGTCTATGTACCTTACAAGGAACAAACCAACGAGCGCAGGTATAATGTTGGAGAACAGCGTGCTTGCTGTCTCTAACGGCGTGGTGATTACGGTTATTGTGTTCTGCGTGGCATATACTGCACCAGCAAGACCGAACATTATGCCCGATATAACGTAAGTTATTATTGTGTTCTTCTTTTCGTTGATACCGATGCTTACGGCGGCACTCTGATTGCGGGCGAGCAGGACTGACTGCCTGCCCACAACGGTATACTTATCATAGCAAAAGTACAGCACAATAACTATTGCAAAGGGAAGCAATATGAGCGGGAACATGCCGAGTATGTTATACTGCGAATTATATACAATACTGGGACCTGCCTCGCCGCCGAGCACTATACCGGGGATAGACTCGAAGAAGTACGCCATAGCGAGCGAGCACACCGAGATGGGAATTTTGAGCCACGAGTATATGCTTGCATTGATTACAGAGAGCACAACCGCAGTGAGCACACTGGTAAGCATTAAGAACCATATACCCAGCCCCGTTGCGTCAACGAGCACAGCGCCTATTGTTGCGCCTACCACCACTATTGTGCCGCCGCTGAAATCGAAGCGCCCGAATTTAAGCTGAAACCCTATGCCCATGGCTATCATCGCCATATATGCAGTGTCGGCAATGATGCTCGACATAGCCGCGCCCGTGAAGATATTCAGAAAGCCGCCTGTGCGGGCTGCATACACTATGAGCAACACCACATATATCGCCACGGGCAAGGTAAGGGTTGCCGCCGTCTTTTTACCCGCTTGTTTTGCAAATTCTTGTTTAGTCATACAAGTCTCCTTCAATTACGCGAATTAGCCTCGGTTACCGTTTAAGAGCTTTTCTTGCTAAGAATTTTATCCGTTGTCCAGCTTGCTATAGTTTCAGTAAGCTTTTCAAAAGTTCCGCCATTCTCGGCAAGTAAAGCCTTTACCTCTTCGACAGTGATTAAGGAATGCTCTGCGGAATAGTCGTCAGACAAGCTCATAGTCTTGTTCCACAGACTGTCAAATTCATCCTTGGAGGTAATATAGAGATAGTTGCCTGTAATTGCGGTCTGTGTCTTATCAGTAGGCTGGTCACTATAGGTACAGCCGTGCACGGCGTTGAGTATGAGGATGAGAGGATAGATTATAGTTTCGGCAGGGGTCTTAGAGAGCGTTTTGATAGTGTCGGGGAAAGCCGCTAATGTTGTGTCCTCGTAGCCCACCTGGTAAATAACCATACCTTTACCGTACTTCTGAACATTGCTGAGTAACTTTGTGCCCAACGAATTCATAGCAACCACCGCCTGAACATCGTTTTCTGCCCACTTTTGTACTGTCGCCGGAGGAACTTCGGTATCGGAGAAATTCATTACGTATACACCGTTAAGAGAACTGCCTCCGCTATTTTCGTACCAGGTAATCTTGTATTCGTTTTCTGGACAACTATTCCACTCTTCAGCAAGTTCCTTGAACTTTTCAACAGCAACCTGTGAAACGGGGAATGCATACGCAGGGGACTGGGCAAATGTTACCTTTACTTCTTTTTTGCCCTCTGAATTTGTTACGTAACCTACTTCTCCACTTGTTATGTCGTCTACCAGGGCTTTGAACAGGAATTCACCGCGCAATCCGCCGTCGCTTGCCCTGTCACCGTCAGTTACCGTGCCGAGCATTCTGTCACTATTCAGGACATATTCTACATTTGCCGCGTCTGTTGAAGTAGTATTGGAGTATATATTGGCAAAATCTATCATATAGCCCGAATAGTAAGCATCGTAATCTTCGCAGTACTTTATAAGGGTCTTTGTGGTTGCCGCATCTAAGTCCACCATGGAGATTACGCCCGAGGCACCCGCAAGCATAGCATTTTGGAAAGATGTGAGCGCTGAGTTAGCGTCGGTGCCTACAAGCACTGTTTCATAAGAGAAGTCGAGCTCTTTAGACAGCGCGTCAAGAAGGTTCTTCATAGACTGGTAGGTGCTGCCCGTGTTCTCCTGAACGCCTATTACTATGTGGACATCGGAAACGGAGCAAGCCGAGAGCGATACGCTCGTGCCTACAACGCAGGCACATGCGAGCGTGGCGCATAAAGTTCTTTTAAAAAATTTAGCTATCATTTTTTCACCCCATCATTTTGTTTATTTTACCCATTGGGGGATATTTTACTACCGAGGCAGCAACACGCCAGGCCTACGGCAGGTAAGGCACACAATTATTACGAAAATAAGGGACTTTACAAGGAAGATATATTCGGAGGATACGCCGCACATGCTTAAACCGAGGGTTATGAGCACAAAGGTGAGCGTACCGAATACTGCGTTGATTACCTTGCCCTTATAGCCGCCTGAAAGCGGCATGCCGCCCATGAGCAACATTATCATTATGTCCATCTGATAGCTTGTGGTATCGCTTTCACCGAAGCTATCTTTACGGGCAATTGCAAACAGCGTTGCCACACACAGGAAGATTGCGAATACACCGTAAGCAAGCATCCTCGTCTTTAACAGGTCTGCGCCTGCAAGCTGTGCGGCGAGTTTGTTTGAGCCAACAGCCTTTGCACGCTTGCCGACTACCGTGTAATTTATAAGGTAAAAAGCAAGCCCTATAAGAAGAATTATTGCAATTATCCTTGCCGCCGTGGAGTTGAGCACAGAGAGCGACGTGGTTATGGTCATAGACGAAATGTTGCTGTCGCTATACATGTAGGTTATTACGCCGCTGAACAGCTGCATCAGAATAACCGCACTCATTACAGTTGGCAACTTTATATATGCACCCACGAATGCATTGAATAACGCACATACAAGCCCGAGCAGTACTATTGTAAGCAGAGCAAGGAATATATTGCCAGTCACATTTACAATTAAAACAAATATTGTGGCGAATACACCCACCTGATAGCCTACTGATATATCCATGCTACCCATAAGGTACACGAAGCATGCACCGAGTGCCAGTATAAGATATACAACGGACTGCTCTATATAAGCTTCAAGTACAGGCAAACGCCAAAACTTTGCCCTGGAGTTTCTTAAAAGCTGCGGCAGGAAAGAGAAAACTATAAGTAAGATAAGAAAACTTGCTATTGCCACCAGCGTAAAGGCGTTGTCCTTTGCCCACTCCTTCCAGTTAAAGCTTTTTACCCTTCCAGGCAGTTCTTTGAAGAATGTACTCGTCTTTGAGGGGAGCTCTTTGAAAAAGGCACCTGCCTTTGCGGGGAGTTCTTTGAAGTTGACTTTTTTCTTTTCAGAATTATTTTCGTTACTCACTTTATCACCTCCCGTTAAAGCATGTATTCTATTATGTCGTGTTCGGTCAGGTCGGGCGAGCGCATAAACTCTTTGTTAACTTTGAAGTTCTTCATGACAAGCAGCCTGTCCGACATACCTATGAGTTCGGTCATCTCTTCGCTAATAAGAAGAATTGCCTTGCCCTGCTTCTTCATGTCGTCAATTATCTTATACATGGCCTGCTTTACAGCTACGTCTACACCGCGCGTAGGACAGTCCATTATAATTACATCTGCGCCGTTTGCCGTCCACCTTGCAAAAGATACCTTCTGCTTGTTGCCGCCCGAAAGCTTGGAAACGTAGGTTTTAGACGAATACGCCTTTATAGAATAACGTTTGATTTCGTTGGCGACAATCTCGTTCTCTGTTTTGGGATTAATGAACGTGAACTTTGATAACTGCGAAAGCGCAGGGAGCAGAATGTTCTCCCTGATAGGCGCATCGAGAATGAGCGCCTCGGTGTCGCGGTTCTTGCTTACATAGCCTATGCCAAGCTTTATCGCCTTAGAGGGCGAAGTTACCTGTTTGTCGCCGCGAAGCACCTCGCCTGAGGTGGGTCTTCTTGCACCGAAGCCTATCTGACCGATAAGGTGCATTCCGCAGTCTGAAAGACCGCCAATACCCACAATTTCACCCTTATGCACTTGCAGGTTGAAGTTTTTTATCGGACCGCAACATACGTCTTTGAATTCCAGCCCCACCTCTTCCTGCGCCGAGGGGATAAAGTCGTCGCGGTAGTAGGCGTCGCCTATGTCGCGACCTACCATCAGCGAAGATATTTTCTTCGCCTCGAATTCGTGCTTTTCAAGGGTGTCGATTATCTCGCCGTCGCGCAACACTGTGAGGTGCGTGCACTTATCCATGATTTCGTCGAGGTCGTGCGAGACAAATACAACCGCCTTGCCAGCTGCCGCCATATCGTTCATAATCTTGTACAGAATTTCGCGGCCGTCGAAAGAGAGCGCCGTAGTTGTTTCGTCCACAACGAGTATGTCGGGGTCCCTTTCCATGGCGCGGATAATTTCGATTAGCTTACGCGTTTCGAAACTTAAAGTGTCAATCTTAGTCCTGCCCTTGAACGACGTTATGTTGAACTTTGCAAGAATTTCATCAGCGGCTTTATACATCTTCCTAATATTTATAATGCCGAACTTTGCAAACTCCTTTTCGCGGCCTGCATACAGATTTTCAGCCACTGTTACGCCAGATATGGTATTGGACTCCTGCAAAATCATTGCAATGCCTGCCTGCTGCGCCTCTAACATAGTCTTGGGTTCCCAGTGCTGACCTTTGTAGGTCATCTCGCCAGAGGTCGCAGGTTGCATACCTGAAGCTATAGACATTATCGTAGATTTACCTGAACCATTTTCGCCTATCAGACCGCGTATTTCGCCGCGGCGAAGCTCGAAATCTACGTCTTTCAGTGCCACGGTGGGACCGAAGACCTTATGCATATGGGTCGCTTTGAATAACAAAGCATGTTCGTTTGTATCCATATTGCAAGCCTCCTTATACTTTTACATTAATTATAATACATGATTCCAACTGTCAAATAAAGTACAATTTTATTATTTCTTTTGCGGTTTTTTATGATAAATTATTTCATTTTATTGTAAGCGACATCGCCTTACATTAAAATTGCAACAAACTTTTCGCCAAATAATTAAATTTAAGACATTTTTCGCAGGTATTTTACGAAAATTGACGCATTATAACTTTACATATTTGATTTTTATGCTATAATAAAAACCATGGATACATTAATGCATGTTCCTCCGCTCAAACTGCAATATGCCGCAGACGAGGCGGTGCACTATTACCAAAGCACTAATCTGCTTATAATTTTAAACCTTAAAGGGCAAACGCGCATTTCGGTGAACAACGTTTCTTATAACCTTGCCGAAGGCGACGTGATTGCTGTGAACCCACGCGAGGTGTGCACGGTATTCCGCTCTGACAGTGCCTTTTTGGCGTTGACCATAGAGTGTTCGTGGCTGAAACTGAGCGCAGAGGATGCAGCGGCATACTTTTTGTGCAACTCTGTACAGTACAAAAACAAGGTCAGATTTTCCGGCATACGTGCTGCCGTTATAGAGGCGGCGCGCGAAAGAGAGAGCATGACCCCTTTGCGCGCAATGGCAATAGCCTACGGTGTTTACGACGAGCTGATGGGCAAGTTCACCATAGTTACCCCCACCGCACGAAGCAACAACGCCAGAATTATGGACATTATTGCATATATTGAAACCAATTACAGCGAAAATCTACTGTTAAACGATATTGCAGAAAAGTTCAATCTTTCAGTGCCCTATCTTTCTAAACTGTTTAAAGAGAGCACGGGAATAACCTTTGCCGACTTTTACGACGACATGCGCATAAACCACTCTATGTACGACCTTTTGGAGACACAGGCTACAATAATAGACATATCGTACAAGCACGGATTCCCAAACAATCACGCATATATACGCGCCTTTAAAAAGATAACGGGCATGCTACCCAACGAGGCGCGCAAGAAAAAACGCTCTGAAATGAGCGGGAATTCGGCGGTCGACAGGGAGCTTGCGGGACTGCTTGAAGCAATAGAGCACGAAAACGCGCAGAGCGCCGTGGTAAAGGATTATTACATAACCGAGAGTTACAACGCAAAGCCAATGTTTGCGTTAGAACGGTTGCCCTCGCACGAGCTGCTGAGTATAGGTCCTGCCACTACCGTTCTGCACAAAAACGTGCAGGATATTATACAGACATTGCAGAAGCAAAAGCCCTTCCGATATGCATATCTCCGCGGCATATTAAGTGACGAATTGTCATTTTGCACGCGCGACGCCGAGGGTGGACTTACATTCAGATTTTCCATGATAGACGAGGTGCTGGATTTTCTTCTGGCGCAGGAGCTGCTCCCCGCCGTTTCGTTGACATATATGCCGCGAGCATTAGCAAAAGTAAACGCCAACACAGTGTTTGAAGACGGTTACTACATATGCGGCCCCACCGACCTTAAAGAGTGGAAACTTGCCGTAAGCACATTTGTAGACCACATAATATCACGCTACGGTATTCTCAGTGTGCAAAATTGGATGTTCATCCCTTGGGTGCAGCTCGACTCCAGAAACAGACATATAGGCTTTGACAACGAGGAGGAATTTTTTGAGTTTTGCAAGACCTCATACATTGCCATAAAAGAGAAATCAGCCACCTTTAAAGTTGCCTCGCCTGAGATATACCCCTCAGCGGAGGACAACGTGTGGCTGGAAAGGTTTCTTGCCCGCGCCAAACAAGAAAACTGTTTCCCCGATATGCTGGCGCTAAAATTTTCTGCCAACAGCCAATGGGAGGTTATTGAGGTAGACGAAGGTAACAAGGCGCGCAGAAAGGTCATTCACGACGAGATATCCCCCGACCCAGACCTGTTTAAAAAGGCGCTTACAGCCGTTAGAAAACTGCTCACCGAAAGGGGCTACATGCTAGACCTGTACATAACCTCATTCAACTTCACCATAACCGACTCCCACCCCCTATTAGATACGCTGTTTGCCGCGACATACTACATAAAAAATTACACCGACACACTCGGCATGGTCAAATCGCTAGGCTACTGGAAACTGTGTGACGCAACGGAACTATCTTCGTTGAAAGATATATTTAACGGCAGGACGGGGATATACCTGCCAAACGGCATACCAAAAAGCTCGGCGCAGGGAGTTAAGATGCTCTCCTTCACCAAGACCATAGTTATAGACAGAGGCGAAAATTTCCTGTTCACCGCCAACCCCGAAGATGGCAAATATTTTCACCTGATGCTATATAACTATCAGCATCCCGCTTGCCTTACAGCCGAGGATATTCCTGATAAGGACGAACCGTATTCGGCGTTTGCGGAAAAGAATAGGTTGCACATAAGATTCAAACTAAACGACTTGCCATTCAACACCGCTACCATACGCTCTTATACGGTAAACCCCGGACACGGAGCCGTGTTCGACAAGTGGAAATATATGGGAATGCCCGACCTCGACTTTTATTCCGACAGGAACAGCTCACTGTTTGCGATAATAGTCACCTCCTCCATGCCCGACTTCAAGACGTATACACAGGAGATAAAGGGCGGCGTGCTGATTCTCGACGTAGACCTTGATCCGTTTACCATCCAGGCGCTTGAAATCTATTTAAGCTGAATAATAACCGCGCACAGCAATTATCCGTCGCTGTGCGCAGTTTTTTTTGGGGAAAATATGTAAAAACTCAATATATTTTGTTCTGATTGATAGAGCAATATACCGCAAATAAATCACTTCTATATTTTACCGCAATTTTTTGTAGGTATTTTAATACTTATCTTCCTCTCCTCATAAAAATATAATGCTATTTTACTACATACGTATCAAGCAAACATTACAACTTGCTCACATAGGGTGTTAAGTAAACATTGCCCCTTATAAAATAACAACCGCAAAGTCAGCACGTCGTATGTTCAAAATACCATAACTCTTGCTTTAAACCTTCTTCTTTTTAAGGAAGAACACAGCGAGCACCGAAACGCATACTGCAAATGTTGCGCATTCTATTACGATAGCCGCTATGCCCAACTTATCGCTTACAGAATAACCCTTAACCGAAACTGTAACAGCTGTGGTAACAGCTTCGTAATTATCGTCTGCGGTATAAGTTGCATATACAATATACTCGCCTGACGAGCTGAACGTAGCTGTGTCGCTCCATTCCCAACCTTCGGGGAGCTCGATATCTTCGAGGGAGTCGCCCACATGGGCTGTGATATTGAGCGTTTGAACAGCTTTTTCTGTAACAGTTGCCTTTTCAATTGTAAGGGTAGCCGTAAGCTTGCTTATAGTGTTGTAGTTATCAAAGTCGCCGCTAAATACTGCTGTAACGAAGTAGATACCTGCATCGGTAGGTGCAACTGTCGACTTTTCATATACGGTGCTGTATGCACCCGTATAGTAATAAGTAACAGTAACACCAGTGGGCAGACCGCTTACTGCAACTGCCTGTGCCTCGCCGTTGTATATGACAGTTACGTCTTCAAGCGTTAAGCTTGATGTATCGTAGCTTGCCTTTTCAATCGTAAGGTCAGCTGTAAGACTACTTATAGAGTTGTAGTTTTCATCACCGCTGAATACTGCTGTAACTGTGTAGCAGCCAGCATTGGTAGGCGCAGTTGTCGTCTTTTCGTATGTGGTGCCGTTTGTGCCCTCATAGTAATATGTAACAGTAACGCCTGCGGGCAGTGTGCCGTTTACTGTAAGCGATTGTGCCGAACCGTTGTATGTAACGGTTTTGTTTGTGAGCGACAAGCCGCTTATATCGTAGTCAGCCTTTTCAATCTCATAGGTAAGCGTAACTTCACCT
>CBCPNG010000020.1:0-20947 GCA_965120485.1 uncultured Clostridia bacterium | reverse complement strand
CAGGGCAAACGATTGCAGTTGTTTAGCAAGGCTTGCATCTCTTCTGCCAGCCCTCGCGTATGCATATTTAGCCACCTTTTTACCCCTGTTCTTTCTCGCTCACATTAAATGATTTGTACATTGATTATCTCAATCAGTGAACAAATTAAGGGAAAAAGTGCTATCAAATTTTCTGTTGTATGGACAAAAAGTATAAAAATTGACAAAAATATATATTAAATCTTGCATTTTATGGTATATTGTGATATAATAGATAGGTATATTTGATATAAAACTATTGAAAAATGTACACTGATTGAGATAATCAGTGTACATTTTCTTTACATTTACAACAGTTATATTTTTTTAAATAAGACGAGGGATTGTGCAGTACTTGCGGCAACGGAAAAGCCTTGCCTGTACAGAAGAATCAGATAGTCGGTCTATAAATAAGTTGAATAAATTACAAATCGAGCCGAACTATACCGCGGCGAAAGCCACATGGATGGCGACATTGAATAAATATTGATAATACTTGTGCAACTTTAAAAATAAATTTATAAAAATCAGTCCGCGCCGAAAATTCGCCGCGGACTGATTTTTAGCTCTTATATTCCTATTGTTCTTCATTAGCTATAACCTTATTATTCAAAGTAGGCAAAGTTAAACTGACAATACTATAATTGTACATTATACCTCTATCACTATTATTTCTTACTCCACGTCTGTATTTATGTTCTTCCTTATTCACATTGCAATCCAAGCGATATTCGTTACCTATCGCGTCCTGAACTATAATAGCAATATTCTTCGGCAGCTCTTTACAGCCAAAGCGTTTATTTCCTTTTGAAGAAATTTTACAGCTGTCATCTTTAGCAAGAATATATTCATTATCAAATCTGCAAAATTTATTATCAATCATAATACCCTTGATAATAATTACCGTTAATGATAAATTCTTTATGTAGAAATCTTTTATCGAAATAGCATATGCTACTTCTTCCTTGTCCTCTTCAATATCTAAAAAGCTTAAATACGCGCTACGCACAAAATCTGCGCCATTATCTATTTTTAAATAGGGAATATATTTCTTTCGCTCGTCCTCTTTGCGCTCCTCTTCACGCTTAGCCGCTTCATTAATTCTTTCAATTTTATTATGTCTTATAGTCCAAGCGACACCAATGAGCGTTAATGCGCCACCAACAATAGCCGCATATGTTGTTGCGAACACAATAAAATTATTGCCCGTCAACCCACACCATTGCACATAGAACGGGAATAAAATTAAAAGTGCAACGCCGATTGTGACTAAAAATGCTATAAAAATTATTCTGTTCTTGATTCCTTTATCAGAGGACATAAGAGCGTTCAATAATATTGAAATAAAAAATGCATAAGAAATTCCAATTGCAATTATTAATAGCACTTTTGAAGCTTTACTATCAACTTCACTCAATAACCAGCTTAATGCATAAAAGAAAATTGCAACAGATATTAACATAACTGTTACTTTCTCATTATTAAGCATAGGTCGTAAATTATTTACCAACGTATAGCATCCCCAAAGCACCATTATAAGGAACGCGATTACAACAAACCCAAATGTTCCCCATATATTTGGGTCAAAATATCTGAGCAACAACCAAACATATAATATAAAAATTATAACAAAAATTGCTATATTCTTTTTTTTCTGACTTTTTGAAATATTGTTTGAATTATTTTTAAGCATGGTAACAAATAGTAATATATATATCAGCAAGCAACAAACTGAACCTATTACCATTAATACTTTACCCACCATAGAAGCCGAATCGAAATCAAATAGTACGGGTAACCATAACAAAAATACAAATAATACCCAACCTATTATCTTGTTGCGTCTATCGTGTTTTTTATTTTCCTTCATTATCTCCTCCTTTGTGACGTGCCACTATATTTAAAATGCAATACTATTATAACCATAAAAACGCCGTATTGTAAAGTTTATTTGAATTTTACTAGATAATAGGTAAGCGTGAGTTTGTCTGCTGCTCTGCGCGCCGCAGACGAACTCACGCCTTTCAACTTTTTTAACTGAACCGTGCATTGACCGCTGTAAAGTCAAACTCCATTTAGTTTAATCAATGATTCTGCCATTGGTGGAAATGGTAACTACCTGCCAAGGGATGAACTTTCCGCTAGCTTGCAGTGCGTTTTGTGCTGCCGCCTGAATACCCCCACAGCAAGGAACCTCCATTCTCAGGATGGTCACAAATTGAATGTTGTTACTCTTAATAATCGCTGTCAGCTTCTCCGTATAATCAACCGCGTCCAGCTTCGGACAGCCGATTAGAGTTATCTTGCCTTTCATAAATTCCTCATGGATGTTCGCATAGGCATATGCGGTGCAATCCGCAGCAATCAGCAGCTTTGCTCCGTCGAAAAACGGTGCGTTCGCCGGTACAAGCTTAATCTGGCAAGGCCATTGCCCAAGTTTGGATTCAGGCTTCGCCGCACTTTCCGTTGCGCACTCATGTACTTCCTTTCTGAGCGTCATCGTGCGAGAGCCTGGACAGCCGCCTCCGTGATTATGTACGCGTTTCATATTGTTCATATGCATTTCTCCGTTCCTTTGCTGATATGCCTTTACAGCCGCTTCGTCGTATGCCGGGGCTTCACGCTCTTCAAAAGTAATCGCCCCCACCGGACAGCTCGGCAAACAGTCTCCCAGACCGTCGCAAAAATGCTCTCTTACGAGCTTTGCCTTGCCGTCAATAATTTCAATTGCTCTTTCGTGACAAGCCTTGGCACAAAGTCCGCAGCCATTACATTTATCTTCGTCAATACGGATAATTTTCCGAATTCCCACTGTCATTTTCTTCGCCCTCCTTGATTTTCTGAACTTATTATAGTATAATCTCAAATAGAAGCATGTGGTTATAACCACATTTTGCAGAAGTGAGGTATCTTTTTTTGAAAAGCAAATTTCTTATATCTAACAGACTTTTTATGGGCATGGAGCAAGTTGAAATCAATACAGCCCTGGATGCTCTTGATGCGACATATAAGTCCTACAATAAAGGTGAGACCATTCTTCATGCCGGAGACAGAACGGACAGTGTTTGCGTTGTAATTTCTGGCAGCGTTACTATCGAAAGCAATGATATGTGGGGCAATCGCACCATTCTGAATATCATAGATGCCGGTGATTTTTTTGCCGAGTCCTATGCAGTCCTGAAAGACGAAACCTTGCTGGTGGATGCTGTGGCAAATGAAAAATCCGAAGTGTTATTCCTTAGGATAGGTAAAGTATTTGGCAACATAAATTTTCAGCTGTGGCAAAATAAGTTGGTGAAAAATCTTTTAATGATTTCTGCAAGCAAAAACCTGATGCTGTCGGGGCGTTCCTTCCATATCTCTCCGAAGACGGCGCGAGGCAGAATTATGACTTACCTTAACTCAGTATCTCTGAAAAAACATAGCAAGATATTTGAGATACCCTTTGACCGTCAGCAGATGGCAGACTACCTGAATCTGGAAAGGACTGCACTTTCAAAAGAGCTTTCTCGGATGAAACAGGAAGGCATCATTGATTTCCATAAAAATCACTTCAAAATACTATAATAAACTGCGAAGTCTTGAAGGCATATCCGAAAGCTCAATATCTGGCTTACTTTATACTTACTGTTTGCTTAAATGTAAATCATAATTTAAAAGAGTTTTCTTTCGAACTAAAAAGAATGAGTTCGGCACAATTCCGAACTCATTCCCAAACAATTTGATTTCCTTTTGTCCATACTTTTAGAGTTCACTTCATAGTTACTGGCATATTTTCAACTTATCAACAATATCTCCCCATTTGGTCTTCGGTGCAATATGTTTTAAGTATATAATCCAGAATCTTGTCCTGCCTATTTGAAAGGATAAAGTGTTTATGACTTAAAATATCGTTAGGCAACGTCCATATATCGCCATAATTTACTTTAAGGAAATTATCATACTGATTTCTAGTGAAATACTTTCTCCCCTCAAATTCCACTTCTCTTAAAGGTATTATTTGCTCTGTATCATATATCAGTTGCTTATGAATTGCTTTCGTATGATTATCTATAGACCAGACCAAAGCATTATTCGGTTCATAAGTTACGCCAACTTGCTTTTTTGTTATCTGTATATACTTATTATGCAACTGATATAATTCCGTCACACATGCTCCTGTAATCACACTAGGATTCGGCAGTTTGTGTTTTGCAATGACTTCTTTGCACTCCCGAACAAAATTATTGCGTATATTATGAATATTAACCCATGTGTCAACACCTGATTTATCACAATAATCAAAAATAAATATATCAAGAAAATAAGGTGCTTCTTCCTCTGATATTCTGTACTTTAACCTTGGAAGAAAGTTTACATTCTGCTCATGTACTGGATGATGAAGTATTTTATCTATATAAAAATTGGGACTATCTTTCATAAGTTCATATAACTTATCAAAATCGGCACGAGGCATACCAACATCAATATCGTCATCCCATGGCACAAAACCTTTATGACGTATAGCGCCAATGAGTGTACCCCAGTCTAACCAGTATTTAAGATTATTTTTTCGGCAAATTATGTCAAGCTCAACCAAAAGCCTTGTAACGGCAATTTGAATTTTTCGTTCTGTAGAATAAGAATCGGCAGACGGTATTTCCGCAAAAAAACGTTCTTTTGCCTGCTTAATACTTTCGGAATCTTTTTTATATAAGTTCCAGAATTTAATTTCATTGTGTGCTCTGTCAACGGATAATTGCCGTTTAAGCCCGTCAACTTCTGCCTGCAAAGCAGCCAAGCTTTTTGTGACTTCCAGTTGCGCAGAAATAGATTCCGAAGCTTTTACAAACCCGCGGGTGCACTTAAACCCAGCAATATGAGTATCAAAACATACAGAATCAACGACTCTTTTTCCGCGCAAATCAACGACGACAAAATTCATACCACGTGAATTGACAGCAAAATCGTATCCGTCTAAAATTATTCTCGACACATTGCCCGCTGTATAAGGCGCAGAATCTAAATTAATTTTTATTTTTTTTATAGTTGTTGAATAATTTATTATAGAATTTTTTACACCGAGCTGTTCGCAAATGACTTTTTCATTCCAGATAATGGCAACATAGGGCACTTGGTGCTGGTTTACGAGGTTTTTGCTGAGTCCCAGTTTTTTGATTTTATTATTTTCTGCCTCTTTGAACGCAAATCCGATGGTATCTTTTACACAAATGATTACTAACATATTTTTTAAATTTGAGGCAAGTTTATCAATGTAATTATGAAAATTATTAATTTCCGCCAAACGCATATCATAGCCGACAAGATTTGATAACTTACTGCTTATTTTAGTTTTTATCATATTTACTCCTTTTTTAAATTTACTCATCCACTAACCTCATAACAACGATTGAAAGTTATTATTTTAAATCTTCTTTTATTTTCGTTGTACTCACTTCCGGCGTTCTCGGCAAGTATACAACTTCAACTCCGATTTCCTTTAAAAAATCAAATTTTCCTGTCCAATCGTCACCCATTGATAAAATGTCCACATGGTAATCTATAACATCACTTTTCTTTTGTTCCCAACTATTTTCAGGTATAACTAAATCAACATAGCGAACCGCTTCAAGCAACGTTTTGCGTTGCTCGTAAGAAAAATAGCACTTTTTACCCTTCATATCCCTGTTAAATTCATCGGTTGAAAGTCCAACAATTAAGTAATCACCCAAAGCTTTTACCCGTCTTAATAAATTAATGTGTCCGTAGTGCAACAAATCAAATGTTCCATATGTTATTATTCTTTTCATTGCCTCACTCCTTTTTCGCTAGTTTTTATCCCAAAAATTTATTGTTTTATGTTTTTATCTAATTCCAGATATTTGTTCCAGAAGTCGAGGTTTGTGAGCTCGTTGCCGCGGAGTTTATAAATCTTTCTCATTTTGTTATATTTGAGTTTAATCAGTCTGCAAGCGCGGCGGTAGCGGCGGTGTAACCTTAGCGCCTCTTTAACGCTTTTTACGGTTACAAAACCTTTTTTAGAGCCTAAATCGTAATTAAGCGATTTTTTCACTTTTATAAGCTGCCTGGGGCTTACGCCTATCGTGGGCACTATTTTATCCCTGTCCGCTTTGAGGAATACGCCGTGGAAAGTCAGCTTTACGGCTAATTTTTTAAGCAGTCCCTTAAAACCCTTGTCCTCGGGTATGTGCAACATTCTTTCGTACTGCGGATAGGAAAAGGGGAAATCTAACTCCTCGATATAGCTGAGCTTATAGCTATCTGCCATTATCTGCTTGTGCAGCTTTTCGCCGTCCTGCGCTTTGAGCCAATCTATGCCGCGGAAATAGTCCTCTATTCCGCGCAGTAACAAATCTACGTTTTTATAGCGCAGGCAGAAAAGCTCGTTATAAACATGGTCTTTTAACTCTTCTAAAAGTTTCTTTTTAGGCCAGTTTACGCCGCGTATAGAATTACCTATGAGCCTGTTGCGGAATATGTAGTAATACAAGTTAGAGCTGTATTTTTTATCGAAAGGTTCGTGCCACACGCAAATGCCGTTCATTAAAATTAGCAGCTTTGTGTTGCGCAGTCCGTATTCGGCATCGTCGCCGCGGATAAATATTGGCAGCGGAAGGTTATCCGCCCTTACGTTTTCGATGGGCACAACGCTGTACCACCATGCGTTGTAGTCCGCCGTCTCTTCAAATTCGTTATAAAGGCAGGCGTCCAGTGAACGCATATCGAGCCTGCTCTTTAACGATATTACCTGGCCGCTGTTCCATAGCGCGCCCGATTCCACCTGTATTCTCTGCCTGTCCAGTCGCAGCATTGCCCCGCCTATAAACGCGTGGCTGTACTCTTTTTTTAGCAACGAAAGCAGAATGAACGTTTTGTGTATCGCCTCGGGCTCGATTATAACGTCGTCGTCCATTATAAGCGCGTGCGTTATGCCCTTGGGGTTTCCGTCGCGTATCATCTCTATTAGGTTGCGGGTAAAGCCGCCAGCGCCGCCCACATTTTTATTTTTAAATACATGCACAAAATCGGTGTTCATCTCTTCGGGCAACGTTTGCGCGTTATCAGAAATAAATACTTCAAGATTGCCGAAAAGCGGCGATTGCGCGTTTGAAAGGAACGCCCTTTCAAGGCTTTTTACATTCTTTTTTACATACTTTTCCCGTTTGAAGGTGCATATATCTAAGCCCAGTTTTATTTTGCGCAGGCTTTCTTCGGGGATGTCGCAAAAGTATTCGCCGCCAAAAAATTTTGAGTTTTTAACAAGGCTGACGATTTTGAAACAGTACATGCCGGAAGTACTGCCGCAATCGAATTCAAAGGTGAAGTCCCCTACCTCATTCTCCGAAGAAACTGCCTCTTCGCCCACATATTCCGTGAGAATTTCTGCGCCGTATTTTTCTTTGCGCATAAGCGTTACGATAAACATACCTTGCAGACGGAGCTTTAACATGACTTTTTTTACAATGGTATATTTAAAGATTTTTTCGGCGCTGATGCCGTTAAAATAGGTATCAAACTCTACCTTACCGTCTTTATAAAAAAGTATTGAATCGTCTGCCCATGAGTAATAAGTCTTCCCTCTGCGCCTGAAATACAGCGACTCGTCGCTGCATATTCCCGGCTTCGGGAATAAGAGGTGTTGCAAAGTAACCATAATATAAATCCCTTGTTATAATTTTTTATCACGAAAATCTACACTGTCTGTCGATATAAAAACACGGCTTATTAATCAGTTCCGTCGTCCGTCGGGTTGGCGTAACTTTCAAAAACGGCACAATCTGCCATCAAGTCTGTAAGCATTGACTTCCTGCTCCACGCAACGTCACGTTTTATGACCTTGGCGGGCACGCCAGCTATTATGCAGTTATTAGGATACTTCTTTTTTGAAACAAAGGCGCCCGACGCGATTATAGAGCCGCTGCCTATATTTGCTCCGCTGAATATTGTCGAACGTATTCCGCCCCACACATGGTCGCCGATTACTATATCTTCGTCGCCGCAATTTGTTCTGACATATTCTTTGTGCTCCTTATCGGTAAGCTTAAAAATTGAATGTCCGTCGCCTGCAAAAATTATTACTCTGTATGAAAACATACAATCTGTTCCAAACTCGATTTTATGAAATGAATGTGCCCTGAGCATTGAATCATCGCAAATTAATGCTCTGTCACCAATCGAAACAACGCCGCCATAACCAATAGTAAAACCTGAGCATTTAACGGTACTACTTTTACCTATACTGAGTTTTGCATTTTCGTTTACATGCAGTAATGATGTAATCTTGCAATCAGAACCCACATACAATTTAATGCCTGCGCCCAGTACAGAAATATTTATCGGTGATTCCGCAAAAAATTCGTTATTGTATATGTCTTTATATTTCCCTGTGAACTTTGATAAGTTAAATTTTTCAAAAGGTGTGACTATTAAGTCGGCGTTATTGAAGTAGCCTGCTTCAAACAAAACCTGTCTTAAAGAAATATCTTTCCACCTGAATGTTTCGGGGGCTATGAATTTTACCTTCGGGTGCTCTGACAGATATTTGACGAGCGTAGTTTTGAGTTCGTCCATATCTGTATTTTCGTTGTAATCTATTTTTTGGAGACTCCTCCCCGTCTGCCTGCAAAACTCCGCAAAAACATATTCGTCGGATGTGAGGACGACCAAATCGGAATCGGGCGTTTCGCTCAATAATTTTTTGTTGGCTTTGACAATCTTTTCTATAAATACCGAGATATAAACTTCTTTCTGTTTTGCCTGATACCTGCCTAATAGTTCGGCTATATCCCACTCCTTTCCTGAAACAATATTTTCGATTGCCTCTGTTATATAGCTGTAATAAGGGTCGGAATAGTGATAGCTGAAAACCGACAGGCAAGACGCGTCGCCGATAACTTTTTCGGGGAATGGCAGTACCCCCCCCCCATCAATCGTATTAATACATCTATCCACAATCAAGTTTACAGAAGCTATGTAATTTATATTTTCAAAACGCTTTATCTCGCCGTCTTCTTTGTAATGCGTGACGGGTCTGTCTTGATAGATAATCACTTTGCCGCCGAAATTTTCTTTTAAAATTTCAATAAATCTGTTCACATATACGGCAAGCTCGTCATCGGTAATTTTGGCTGCGGTTTTTGTGGCTTCGGATACTATCTTTGATTGATAGACCTGTTCTATCGCGGCGGAAATTTTTTCCTTTGTTTCGTCTGCAAGCCTTTTATCCGTCGCATAAATATTTGTTCCGTCTTTAAGGGTATATATCTTTTCGCCCATGCGGAAATCGCTGATATTGACAAGCAGATATTCTGCGCCCGATTTTTTTAGTTCGCAAAGAATGTCTCCGTTTATATCTGCAAGCAGATTTGCCTGTGCATTTGCGGGTTCGGCGGAAAAGATTTCGGCAGGCAGCTTTTTTGACTGCTTGCCATACCAATCTACTATTGCCAGCGGAGAGAACGAAACTATATTTTTAACAAGTTTCCAATCGTAGCCGCGTTTGCGCGCAAGATTGATAATATCGCCCGACACACATGTACCCAAAGCACAAAAATTCATAATATCACTCCTTCTGTTCCCACTTGTTTAAATGGTAATAAAAATTAGATTGCTTCATGCCCGTGAGGGCGAGCGCTTGTTTTAAGGTGATTTCGTCTGCTTTGAACTGCTGAATGGCAGTTAAAAACTCCTCGCTGTATTGCGTGGCCGGGCGGCCGAACTTTACGCCGCGCTCTTTTGCCGCCTCTATGCCCTTTGCCTGTAATGCTCTGTTGCGCCTCTCGCGTTCCGTACAGAAGCCGAGCACCTGCATTACCGCCGCAGTGACAGCCTCGCGGCTTTCGCCCTTGCGCGTATCCAACGCGGGCATGTCTATCACACATATATCCGCGCCTTTTGAAACTGCAAGCCTGCTCCACTCCGCCGATATACTGCCGTAGTCGTCACCCAGCGCCGAAAGGCTCTTTATGACAAGCAGGTCGCCGCTCTTTATCACTTTGAGCAACTTTGCGTATGCCGCACAGCTACCCTCGCACTCGTCGACGAAGGTCTGCGACCTAGGCACACCAAAGCGGATGAACGATTGAAGTTGTCTGCTCAGGCTAGTACATTTGCAACTTGCCCGCGCGTATGCATATTTAGCCACCTTATTACCCCTATTTTTCTTTGCTCACAGTAAAAACTACTTTCATAAAACATTGAGCTTTCAGCCAATACAAATTAAACGGGTATTGTCTAATAAAATTGGTTTGGAAAATCAAGTATATATAGTGTCTTATATGATTTATTGTTTCAAAATCCCTTTATCATGTTTCAATGTACTTATTATCAGGATTTGTTCATTAAATATCCTAATCAGTGAACAAATCAAGGGTAAAAGTACAATCAAATTTTCTGATGTTTGTACAAAAAGAATAAAAATTGACAAAAATGCGTGTTAAATCTTGCATTTTAAGGTATATTGTGATATAATAAATAGGTATATTGCTATGTAAGAATATGTAAAAAATGTTCACTGATTAGGATAATCAGTGAACATTTTCTTTACCTTTACAATAGCTTTTCTATCTTGTTCACCATGTCCACAAACTGCGGCTTCATTCAGTCTTTTAAGTAGACGTTAAATATGAGTTAATAAGAGCGAACGCCTATATAGCAAGCAAATGCCGCCGCTCTGGGTATCCCCCGAGCGGCGGCATTAAAAATTATCAACCACATCCATCTATTAACTTGCGGCGCGCCGTTCGCACAGCACACATATTTATTTACAGGCTGTTTTTATATGTGCAGCCCCACTCCTGCATGGCGTCGAGTATGGGGCGCAGGGTATTGCCGAGCTCGCTCAACGAATACACCACCTTGGGCGGCACCTCGGCAAATACTTCGCGGTCTATAAGCCCGTCCTCTTCAAGTGCGCGCAGGTTATCGGTGAGCACCTTCTGGCTGATGCCTGGAATAGTCTTTTTAAGTTCGGTAAAGCGCTTCGGCGCGCCCAACAACTGCTGGATGATGAGCAGCTTCCACTTGTTGCCTATAAGCTGTACGCATGTGGCAACGGGGCAATCGGGCAATTCTTGTTTTGTGAGCATTTATGACTTCCTCCCTTCGTTTTTCAATTTATTATAACACTACAAATTATATATTGCAACCAAAAAAGAATATTGGTATCTTAAATAAACTATTGCGGTTACCTTTTTGTTACTGACATATAGATTTGTAACTTTTGTAACATTAAGGCGCAAATACATTATATTATACAACGTAAATAATATTTAAGGAGGTAAAGGTGATGACTGCAAACGAAATATTCGGCACAGCGTGCGGCGCAAAAGACCCCGCCTCTGCCTGTGGCTCAAAAGACCCCGCCCCTGCCTGCGGTACACAGGATAAGTAACACGGCACGACCGCTCCGCGACTTTTTGCGGGGCGGTCGCGCAATATAAGACAAAATTAAAGGTGATTGAATGAAGCCATATTTTGCTGTGCAATGGCACATTACCGACGTATGCGACCAGCGGTGCAAGCATTGCTATATATTTTCAGAAGGGCACACAGAGCTTATCTCCACTCCCCCCGACAAACTAAAAACAATTTACGTGCAAATCAAGGATATGTGCGTACGAATTGGCAGAACGCCGTATATATATCTTACGGGCGGCGACCCCATACTCCACCCGAACTTTTGGGAACTTTTGCAGGCTTTTAAGGCAGACGGAACGAGATTTTGCATAATGGGCAACCCTTTTCACCTTACAGATGACATATGCCGCCGCATGAGGGAGTGCGGCTGTGTGAAGTACCAGCTTTCGCTGGACGGCTTAGAGAAAACACACGATAGTTTCCGCAAACATGGTTCATTTGCCGCTACCATAGAGGCGATAGGCACGATAAAGCGCGCAGGCATGTGGTGCGCGGTGATGAGCACCGTTTCAAAGGTTAATATGGCGGAAATACCGCATCTTATAGACCTTGCCGACGAGCTGGGCGTGGACGTGTACGCCGTGGGCAGATACTGCCCGACGAGTACAGAAAAGGCGTATGACAGCGGCATACATATTACCCCTTTGGAATATCGAGAATTTTTGCAACGGTGCTGGGAAAGGTACGAGCGGCACAAGAACTCCGCCACCACCTTTCAGCTGAAAGACCATTTGTGGAGTTTATTTTTGTGGGAAAAGGGGCTTTTGGATGTGCACGCGGATGGTGAGATTACCGACGGATGCAACTGCGGCAGAAACCATATAACCATTTTGCCGAACGGCGACGTTTACGCCTGCCGCCGCATGGAAAGCAGGGTTGGCAACGTAAATGAATCCGACCTGTATTCGGTGTGGACGGGCGCAAAAATGGAAGGTTACAGGCAGTACGATAAATTTGTAAAGTGCGCAAAGTGCGAGCTTAAAGGCGTTTGCCGCGGATGCCCCTCGGTGACTTACGGCTACACGCACGACATGTACGCCGCCGACCCACAATGCTGGAAGGAGATTTGAGTTATGGACGCACAGACTTGTTTAAAGAAAATGTACTACGTGGGCGTGCTCGCCATGGCAACAGTGGACAAACACGGCGCGCCGCAGGTGCGGAACATAAGCGCCATACACTACGATGAGCAAAGTTTTTACTTTCTTACGGCGCGCGGAAAGGAATTTACAAAACAGCTTTTGCACGACGGGCGCATACAGACCATCGTCTACACCAAATATAAAGAGATGATACGCCTTTCGGGCAGCGCACTGCCCGTGAGCAAAGAGCGGCAGAAGCAATGCATAGAAAAAATTTTTGAGGAACAGCCCTACCTTTACAACGTATACCCTGGCAACACCAACGAGATATGCATAGTCTTTGAGGTAAAAGACGCACAGATAGAGTACTTTAACCTCGGAGTAAACCCCATTTTCCGCGATATATACACCATAGGAAAGGGCGTGATAGAGCCGAAGGGCTACCGCATAACGGAAAAGTGCATTGAGTGCGGAATATGCGCGACGAATTGCCCACAGCACTGCATAACATCGGGCAAGCCGTTCGCCATAGAACTCCGCCACTGCCTGCACTGCGGCAACTGCTACGAAAAATGCCCCGTGCAGGCGATAGCCGAACTGTGAGGGACAATAATGAAGGCTGTAGTTTTAAGCGGCGTTACAGCCGCAGAGGACATAGAAATATGCGAAATTGAAAAGCCAGTGGCGCGCCCTGGGTGGGTTGTGGTCAAAGTAATGGCGTTCGGCATGAACCATTCCGAGCAGATTTTGCGACTGAACGAGATACGCGCCAACTACATTCAAAAGCCCATAGTGCCGGGGATAGAGTGCGCTGGCGTGATTGAGGACGCCTCCGACGCAAATTTTGCGCAAGGGCAGAAAGTTGTGGCGCTGATGGGCGGCATGGGCAGAAATTTTAACGGCAGCTATGCCGAATACGCACTGCTGCCCATAAGCCATGTGTTTGCCGCCGAATGCGACCTGCCGTGGGAGAAGCTTGCCGCCATACCCGAAACCTACTTTACGGCATGGGGTTCACTTTTTGAATGCCTCAATTTAAAAAAGGACGATATCCTGCTGGTACGCGGCGCGACGTGCGCGCTCGGCTACGCCGCCATACAGATTGCAAAAGCCGTGGGGTGCAGGGTGATTGCCACCACTCACAGGGCGGAAAAACTGCCACTTATAAATTACGCCGACGAGTGCGTGCTTGACGACGGCGCGCTGGCTGGCAAAGTTAAGGCGACAAAGGCGCTCGAACTTGTAGGACCTGCGACCTTGCGTGACAGTCTGCGCTGTGTATACCGCGGCGGTATTGTGTGCAACACGGGCATTTTGGGCGGCGAATATTTTTTGAACGGCTTTGACCCGATAAAGGAGATACCCAACGGCGTTTACCTTACGGGGTTCTTTTCCAACTCGCCCACACAGCGGACGATTGACGACATTTTCGCATTTATGAAAGAAAAAAAGTTGCAACCTAAAATCGGCGCGGTGTATTCTTTCGGTGACATAAAGCAGGCTTGCGCCGACATGGAACACGGCAAGATTAACGGAAAGATTGTTATAAAAGTTGGAATTAACTAAAAAAGCTTCCGAAAAATTCGGAAGCTTTTTTAAAAGTTTTAGAGAATAATCGAAGTTGCACTATTTTCGGTAAGCTTTAAAAGCTTGTCTTTAAGATTATCCATACTTTTAGCCATGCTGTTTCCCAGCAAATCGACAAAGAAAATATTTACGTTGACCCCCTTGTTGTCAGCAAAAAATGGCGGTATATCAATATCCACTCCACTTGAAGGATAAAGCAGAAAGCACCCTGCCACATCTTCGGCTTTGGGTTTTGTCTGATATTTTTTGTGGTAGGCATACATTTGGTACATATCGCCCTGCGAAATGCCGTAATTTTTGCCTGAATCGGAAGAGAGCAACTTCCATTTTGTATCGAGGATAAAAGTTTTGCCGCCTTTCCGCACGACTATGTCGGGGCGCAGGCAAAATTTTTCGGGCTCTTCAAACAGCCAAAGGGATTGCTCCTGCGTGGTTACGCTATATTCGCCGCCCAATGTCTTTGTAAGTTCCTTGGCAACGTAGCTTTCAAACAGCTTTTCCATGGGGAAGAGCAACGCCTTTGCATTTTGCCTGCCTGCAAACATTGAAAACGACTTGCCCGCAAGAAACACACCGCACCACTTAATCGCCTCGGCATAATATTCCGTTCCGCGTTCGCGGCATGAGCGGCGCAAATCGCCTTCGTAATCGACAGAGGGAGACACTTCGTCAAATACGGATAGAAGCGCGCGCAAATCAGACTGGTTGGCAAATGAATAGGTACGCTGTTGCAAATATTTGAGCGTTGATTTTATAAGCTTATTTTCTGCGCGGTTGGCGTTGAATTCGTCGTAGGAGACAAAAAATCGCTCTTTATGCACCGCATTATATTTTATCTGCTCGGCAAAGAGCATTTTGCCCTTGTAAAAACGCTGATTTTCACTCACCGTTTCATAGCCGCAACGAACTCCGCGCCTGACGATTGCATACACCTCGTCTATAAACATACGGATAAAGACCTCGAACAGCGGCAGACGGGCGACGTCAATATTTGCCGACTGATTGATTTTATAGGGCGCGGTGCGCAGGCTGCGCAGCATTTTTATAAGCAAACCGCGAACTTTACTTTCTTCACCTTCGCTCTTGCCCGTCTTGCCTATCTTGGGTAAAATTTCAATTGTGGTGCCGTCGGCGAGGGTAATCACGCCCACATAGTTACAGGCAACGAGGTATTTTTTGCCGTTCCTCGATTGCAGGCGCATGACCTCGGTAGTATTCTCACCGTCTTTTTTGTTTGAGAGAATAAAATTCTCCAAAAGGTTGAACTGCTTTTGCGAAATATACAGAACGCCCTTATCCTTTCCTCTTTTATGGTCGTCCGCTGTAATTTTATCGTATTCGTAAATAACTTTTGACCTACTCATTTTTCGCTGTCCGATTAACTGTTATTTGGCGCATATATGCCTATGTATGCCTGCGATTTTTTGAAGGCTTCCTCATTTATCGAATAACTTTTGCTTTTTTCACCGAGGTCATATTCTTCTGTCGAGCCAAACAATTCAGAATATTTTATTTCACCTTCCACTATAAACTGCATGTCATTTGCCTTTTGATTGTCGCCGAGGACGAGGCGAATTTTGCCGTAATCTTCATAAAAATATTCCTGCAACAGCGGAATTATTTTATTGCGGAAAATATCTGAAAGCAACTTGAATGAAGAATTATCGTTTAACGGCATAAAATAGGCGTGACCTATTGTGTGCTCACGGTCGTAGAGAACGGCAATACGTTCATTCATTTTCGCAAGCATTTTTGCTATATTAATGTCTTTGACAATAATTTCTGTATCGTCAGAGTTCTTCAACGCGGTATATTCTGGCATCATTTCTTCAAATGTAAACCTGCGGCGCAGAGCTGTATCTATTGCAGTAATCGAGCGGTCGGCAGTGTTCATTGTACCTATAATATATACGTTATCTGGCACAGAAAATGATTTCTGCGAATAAGGCAATTTTACGCTCATTGCCTCGCTTGCACCCTCACGCTTGTTATCCTCTATAAGAGTTATAAGCTCGCCGAAAATTTTAGAGATATTGCCGCGATTAATCTCGTCGATAATAAAGACATATTTGTTAGTTTTATCATCCCTCGCCCGTTCGCAGAACTCCTTAAATATGCCGTCCATAACTTCATACTTCACATCACCGCCTTTCGTCACGGGTTTTATCCCTTCAATAAATTCCTCATAACCATATGATTGGTGGAAGGTGACAAAATTAATTCTGCCATTGTTTAAAAGATTGTCAAATTCTGTTTTCACTGTTTCATATTTTTCATTTGATAAATCTTTGCCATTTATAATTTCTACGGCTTTGCGAACTGTATTATAAGTTTTACCCGTTCCCGGAGGCCCGTAGAGAATTATGTTTTTAGAAGTTACCTTATTGTTTTTCACTTTAACATCTCCTACTTGCTCATATTCATTTTCTTCTTTTTTAGGTATATTTCCATTAACTAAAGCATCATATAAAAAAGTCAATGCCTCAACAGCCTCTATTGCCTCGTCCACAATCTCTGTTGTTCTGCTCATAACATACGGCTCAGACAACACATATACAGGACATACCCTATCTAAATTATGTGACTTTAATTTTGCTATGGCTTCCGATTTATCCAAAATCTCACCACCACTAACAGGTTCAGAGTACAATATATATTTCACATTACCATTTAGTTCGCTTTCATTAGCAAGATTATTAAATTTATCTCGCGCATCTAGATCTGGAGTCCTTTCTTTGTCTATCTCCAACCTGACTAACAGTTTAAATTTTTCTTGTACTTTTTCTAATGAAATGGATATGGAATAAGGTAAATTCTTTTTATCTTTGTATTTTATTGCACACCAAAGATACTTAAGGATATTACCGCTGTTTTGCCATTTTGCTTTTTTAAAATCAAAGGTTCTTTTATCAAAAACAGTCTGACAAAAATAATTAAATTCATTACAAGCATTTCTTCCTAAATTGCATAACTCATCATGATTTGGCGCACTTACCGATATGCATTTGCCTCCATATTCCCTTAAAAACTTAATTATACCTTCAAAATTAATCTTACCAACTACTTCCCAAAAAAGTCTATCAAAAGTTCTATAATTTTTTATTGTAAAGTGGGAATCTCTAAACCGTTTAATGTTTCGGCAATTCACAATATAATATTTTAACTCTGCAGGTTTTTGTAAAGACACCTCCAAAGCCAAATAGCCTACCCTTCCAACGCTATTGAGAATAGGAAAAGTATTTGGTTTAAGGCAATGTAATAACTGTGAAGCTGTACCTGCCTGCAAGCCTCTTACCCCCTTACTAAAAACTCCTTCCGCGCGGACAAATATTTCTTCGTCGTTGTTCATGTGACTTATGTCAACCAACATAGAAATAAAATCACGTATTTGACGATTCCATATATCTATCTGCACTTGGTTATCAAGTTTAATTGAGGCTGCACCAACAACAGACTGAAACCCTGCTCCAAACATACCTATATTATGTTCTTTACCGCTATTTTCATAAGCACCGTAATTGGCATTTTGCTGTACTTTATCTAATACTGCAATCAACTTTTCTTTTTCATTGTCTAAAAGATTTGAGTTACTGACTGCTTTCTTTTTCTTATTAATGTCAATTTTCCATGTCCCGACCACCATGCAATACAACAACTCAAAGTCTTTATAATCAATGCTATTTAAATCATCCATTGAGGCATATGCTTTAACTGTTTGCTGTACAAGCTCATAGCTACCGTCGTGCTTATAGGGGGCAATATCACTTGCACTCCTTAATTTGTTGAAAAGTTCTGGGTTCATTTTATCCTCCGTAAAAAAAGTTATTTCATTATATCACAACAGCTACAAATATTCAATATCTTCTGACTTATTTTATATTATAAATAAAACAAATGAGCAGTCAACAAAAAAACGGCGCAAGGTTCGGCTTAATCTAACTGCAACAGGTTAGGACAAACGATTTATCAGCGGAACTTACCGAAGTGCGGCAACAGCAAACAACAGCTGACGCGGCGAAAACAATATAAAAACACAGGCTGACATAAGGACAGCCTGTGTTTTATTATTGTGACTTTCAGTCGTCATCGTCCATAAACGGCGAATAGAAATCGTCGCCGTCGTCCTGTGCTTTCTCGTCCTCTTCGTCAACGGTTTCCTCTTCGGATTCATCCTCCGCAAAGTCAACCTCACCCTCCTCGGGCTCGTCTTCCGAAAATTCCACAACCTGACCATTGTCATCAAATTCAAATCCCTCAAAGTCGTCAGAGTCAGGTTCTTCAACTTCTTCGGATAGTTCTGACGGTTCTGCAAACTCCTCCACAAACCCGTCTTCCGAATCGGCATAGATTGCCGTTGTTTCGTCGGGTTCGTCAACTATGAAGTCAAGCTCCTCTTCGGCTTCGTCCGAAGCAAAGTCGGGCTCTTCTTCCACAGGCTCGGACACTATGTCAAGTTGCTCTACGGGCTCGTCTGCCACAAAATCAAGCTCTTCTTCCACAGACTCGTCCGCCGAAAAATCCTCGGCTTGTCCATTGTCCTCAAAGTCAAATCCCTCAAAGTCGTCAGAGTCAGGTTCTTCAACTTCTTCGGATAGTTCTGACGGTTCTGCAAACTCCTCCACTAACTCGTCTTCCGAATCGGCATAGACTGCCGTTGTTTCGTCGGGTTCGTCAGTTATGAAGTCAAGCTCCTCTTCGGCTTCGTCCGAAGCAAAGTCGGGCTCTTCTTCCACAGGCTCGTCCGACACTATGTCAAGTTGCTCTACGGGCTCGTCTACGGATTCGTCTGCCACAAAATCAAGCTCTTCTTCCACAGACTCGTCCGCCGAAAACTCATCGGCTTGACCGTAGTCATCAAAGTTTGATTCGTCCGATGCAAAAACGCGCTCTTCGGGCTCGTCTTTCGCAAAGTCAACCTCGCCCAACTCATCCGTCTGCTCAATCTCTGTCGCAGGCTCTTCCGTCAAAAGCTCTTCGCTGACTTCGTCAACGGGTTCTGCTCCTGACAAAGGCTCCGCTTGCGCCATTTCTGTCACGGTCTCAGCTACGGCTGAGGCTTCCGCCTGTGCCACGAGCTCTGCTTTTGCGCCGTGGTCGGCAAAAAACTCGTCCGCAACAGCGGCGGCGCCGCTATCCATGTTATCTATATCGGACTCGAAGCCGACCTCTTCCTCTATCCAATTTTCTGCGGCAACCTCGCCTGCGGCGGCACGCTGTTCGGCACGTCTGGCGGCACGCATTGCCTTGCGGCGCTCCATATCGTCAAGACGCCTGCGCTCGTACTGCTCTACCATCAGGTCAACAAGTCCGCACGCCGTCTGCTTGGAATCTTCGTCTACAACATAGACTTCGGTTTCTTTGAGCTTTATGGCAGAGGATGAGTTGCGCCTGTATTCGCGAAGCATGTCGTTTTCAAGCTTAAAAGCTGCAACGGTGGTTTTACGGCGTATTTTCAGCCTTAATATCAGCTTGCGGTTAGAGCGCACAGAGATAGATGTTTTGGTAATCTTCTCTTCGGACGAGGGCTTGTTCATCGCATAGTTCAATATGTCGGTAAAGAACTTTTTCTGCTCTTTGCTGAGCCCCTCGTACGCCTCGGCAAAGGATTTATCTGACTGGCTGAACCGTACGAGCACTCCGCCGTCATCCCCGGAGATAAACATACCCTCTGCGCCGATGCCGCGCGCGCCCTCGTATTCCTCGGTGGTGCGTCCGTCGCCGAAAAGATAGGGGTATGCCCCCATGTGCGGTGAAGGTGCATAGTATTCGCCCGTTGCGCTCTCCGCCTGCGATTCTACCCTGTTGAGCCTTGCAAGAATTTCGTCGAGTTTAGAGCGGATTTCGTCAGCTTCGCCGTCCTCTTCCGCCTCTTCCTCTTCACTGCCGCCGCTCATTTCCATACGGGCGAGAATTTCGTCGAGCTTGGCGCGAACTTCGCCGTCGTCTTCGCTCAACTCGCCAGAGTTAAGCCTTGAAAGTATTTCGTCGAGCTTATAGCCGATTTCAGTGGCTTCGCCGTCCTCATACTCATCAGAGTTGAGCTTTGCGAGGATTTCGTCAAGCTTGGCACTTATTTCAGAAGGCGCGCCCTCCTCTATGTGCTCAGGCTCAGCGGCTTCAAACAATTCTTGCTCTTCGGGCTCACCGTACAGTGCCTCTACCGTGCTGTCAGCAAAGACTTCCGAAGCCCCGTCAGTCTCTTCGTCCGCAGTATATTCGAGCTCTTCAAGCTCTTCGTCCACAGTATATTCGAGCTCTTCGTCCGCAATATTTTCGGGCTCTTCAAACTCTTCGTCCGCAGTATCTTCGGGCTCTTCATGCTCTTCAAACCGCTCTTCTTGGGCGGGTTGAGCTGAAATCAGCGCGCCATAGCCCAGTTTGGCAAGAATTTCGTCGAGTTTTGCTCGAACATTGCCGTTGTCCTCGGTCATTACTTCGGCGTTAAGCCTTGAAAGTATTTCATCGAGTTTAGAAGTTATCAGGGCGCTGTCGTCCGATACGGGCTCTTTCTCTTCGTCCATACGGGCGAGAATTTTATCGAGCTTGGCTTTGATTTCAGACGCGTCTTCATACTCAAAGCCCATGCGCCTGCCCTCTTCAAGTGCAGACTCTTCTACGTAATCAGGTTGCACTTGCTGTACAGGCTCTTCTACGTAATCGGGTTGCACTTGCTGTACAGACTCTTCTACGTAATCAGGTTGCACTTGCTGTACAGGCTCTTCTACGTAATCAGGCTGTACTTGCCGTGCAGGCTCTTCTACGTAATCGGGCTGTACTTGCCGTGCAGGCTCTTCTACGTAATCGGGCTGTACTTGCCGTGCAGGCTCTTCTACGTAATCGGG
>CBCPNG010000019.1:0-50302 GCA_965120485.1 uncultured Clostridia bacterium | reverse complement strand
CAAAAAAGTTTTAGGTTTCAATAAACCTGTCGATTTATTTCACTATTTTATCTCTTGCTGTTGCACTTAGTTTGACAATTCATTATTATTTGTCGGTTTTATCGTAGCGAAGTCTGCGGAAAGAGCCGTCTTCCTTATGTATCATGATGCTGGCATCCTGATTATATGCAAGGTGCTTGGCAAAATCTATGGCTTCGGCTTGGGTATCGAACAGCTTTATCGCCTTTTTGCCCTTACTGAACTTGACCTGCCACTTGCCGTCGACAGCACGCTTGGTTATGTGGTAAACCTTTGCCTGCTCTCTCTGTTCGCTTTGCGCAGTTGTCGCCGCAGAAGCAGGCTTAGGTTGAGCCGTAGGTACGGGCTTAGGTTGAGCCGCAGGTATGGGCTTGGGTTGAGCCGCAGGTATGGGCTTAGGTTGAGCCGCAGGTATGGGCTTGGGTTGAGCCGCAGGTACGGGCTTGGGTTGAGCCGTAGGTATGGGCTTGGGTTGAGCCGCAGGTACGGGCTCAGGTTGAGCCGCAGGTACAGGCTCAGGTTGAGCCGCAAGAGCGACCTCGCTCTCTTCGGAGGACGATTCAGCTTTGTCCCCTTCCATCATGCGCTTGTTGGCGCGCACTATCTTGGCAAGCACCACAACTGCTATGATAATTGCCACTATTACCACGGCAATAACTATCCATGCCCAAGTTGGCAATAAACCAAAAATATCGACAAGAAGATTCATAATTTAACTCCAAATAATTTTTATTTTCCATTTAACATTATATTCAAAAAAAAGGATAAAGTCAAGTGCGCGACGCAAGAATGCACCACGCACACATAATTTTCATGTTATTGTTTCATGATACTGCCTCAAAATCAACTGCACCAAGTTTTCGGGCGCAACCCCTATTACCCCTACCCTGCGCTAGCTGCATGCCATTACGGACACCACGTTTATGCCTGCAACGCCCTTGCATATGCCATGTGTGCACCATTTAAAAGTCCATTATCAGAAATATAGCGCACGGCGCGCCTTTTGCGCCGCCTCTTCCGCCATTACTGTATAATTACACTATACAACAGCGCAAATACGCACTTTACAAAACGGGTAAAAAGTGTTAGAATACGGCTTATGAAGAAAGGTAAACTTAAAAAACTTAACCGCGCCGATACCCCCGATGGCGTGCAGGCAGACATTGCCGAGGCGGACTTTATTCCCTTTGAAGAGGGTGATATTGAGGGACTTTCGCTTATGACTGTGTTCAAGGGCAGGGAACAGCATACTGCGCGCAAAAAAAAGACGGGCGGTGTGTACATAAAATTGCAGTACTTTACGGGTACGGAAGGTTATGAAGATTATGACTTTTTGGCTGTAAGCGCCGACGAAAAAAGACGGGGCAGAAAGGGAAAGCGATTTTATCCGCTGTACTGCAAAATTTTCTATAAAAAACTTTAATGTCGGCGCGCCATTAAAGTCTGTCGATAAATATTAAAATACGCGGCGGAAAACTTTATCCGTCGCGTATATCGTTTTATAGCGTTATTTTTAAGAAAAGTATTGCCAGCCGATTTTGCAAAAAAGGCACGGATATATGCCTTATTCACAGCTCATGCGCACCAACGCGGAGTACACCTCCGCAGTATAAAGGCCTTGTAATCTGTATTGCCGTATTACGGGAATAAATCGCGGCATATTCGTGTTGTTGATAAAGTCATATACTCTTCACCTTAATTTAAATACCGACCGCACAAGACTTGTGCGGTCGGTATTTAAATTTAATTAATCAAATCAGACTTTTGTCTTTTCTGCGTTGCGCGACCTTACCGCGTCCCACAGCTTGCCGTATTCTGCCACAATCGTGGGCACGAGTGAGAGCCCTATTACTATTAGCCACTCCCATCCGTTAAGACCAGACATTTCCAACGCGTTACCGACGGCTGGCACGGAGACGAGCAACGCTATCATGGCAAACACCACAAGCATAACGCCGCCGCTTATATACAGCTGAGGGTTTTCCTTAATTCTGTATTTATAGAGCATCTTGCGCGAGCGCACGGTGAGCACGTGCAGTATAGACGTCCAGCCTGTTACGAGGAACGCCATTGTCCTGCCCGTACGTATGCTTGCTTCGTCTGTTATATCTTTAAAGTCAACGTCCCAGTTGCCCCACTTTACGCCCAAGTAGTAAGCCACAAGCGATACTGCGGCAAATACTACGGTCTGCCTGATTATAACTTCCATAAGTCCGCTTCCGAAGAAACTTTCTTGCTTGCCTATGGGTTTACGGTTCATTATCCGCTTATCAGACTGCTCTTTGGCGAGTGCGAGCCCCGGAATACCGTCGCCAAGCACGTTGATAATCAACAGCAGTATGGGCGTGAGCGGAAGCTCCCAGCCGAGGAACTGCGCAAACAACATAACCAAAATTTCTGATATGTTGCACACCAGCAGGAAATATACCAGCTGACGTATGTTGGAGAATATGTTTCTGCCTTCGGCGACTGCCTCTATTATGGTAGAGAACTTGTCGTCCATGAGAATCATCTTAGCCGCACTTTTAGAGACTTCGGTGCCGTTTATGCCCATTGCCACGCCTACGTCCGCCGCTTTGAGCGCGGGGGCGTCGTTTACGCCGTCGCCCGTCATGGCGACGACTTCGCCGCGCGACTGCCACGCCCTTACTATGCGTATCTTATCTTCGGGACTGACGCGGGCGTATACAGAGTAATGCTCTACGCTTTCGTTAAGTTCTTCGTCAGATAGTTTTGAAAGTTCCTGCCCGGTTATAACGCCTTCGCCTGCAACTATGATGCCGAGTTCGCGCGCAATTGCACCAGCCGTGGCGGCGTGGTCGCCCGTTATCATTACCGTGCGTATTCCTGCCGCCTTGGCTTTGGCTATTGCCGCCTTTGCCTCTGGACGGGGAGGGTCTATTATGCCCACAAATCCGTTGAAGGTGAGCCCTTTCTCTACGTTCTCTATCTTTTTGGGAAGTGTATTTATCTTTTTCGACGCCAGCGAGATTACGCGCAGTGCGTCCTTTGCAAAGCTGTCGTGCACCTCGGTGAGGCCGTACATAAAGTTGTGGTCAGAGCGGTCGAACGGAAGCCTGTCGAACGCGCCTTTTGTGAGCACGAGGTAGCCGCCCTCTTTAAGCTTATACACGTTGGTGAGCATTTTGCGCGACGAAGAGAACGGAATTTCAGCCACCTTTTTATACTTTTTAGAGAGCGAAGCGTAATCTATACCCTTGCTACGGGCAAGATTTATTATCGCCGTTTCGGTGGGGTCACCCATTATCTTTTCGTTGCCGTCGTCGTCTCTGCCTATTGTCGCCACGCAGGCAAGGCACAAATTCAGCAAGAAATCCTGTTGCGAAGCGGTAAACTCTGCGTCTTCGGCTACGGGTTCTTCGCCGTATACCCACAGTCGCTTTACCGTCATCTTGTTCATGGTGAGCGTGCCCGTCTTGTCAGAGCAGATAACCGAGGTACTGCCCAGCGTTTCCACCGCCTGCATCTGCCGCACAAGGGCATTTTTACTTGCCATTTTGCGCGCGCCGTTTGATAGTATGAGTGTAACTATCAGCGAAAGCGTTTCGGGTACGGCCGCCACGGCGAGCGTTACAGCCACCATGAGCATATCCATGGGGTCGTTTTTGTATATCGCAAGCCCGACCACGAACATTATTATTGCGGAAATTACTGCAAGACCACTTATAACCTTGCCCACCTTGTCGAGGCGGACTTGCAGTGTAGTCTTCTTCTTTTTGGTTTCAGAAAGGAAGCCTGCTATCTTACCCATCTGGGTAGACATGCCCGTTTCGGTGACGACCGCCACGGCGTTACCTGCCGTGACAAGACAGCCTGAGTATACGCAGTTTGCCCTGTCGCCGAGGGGCACGTCGCCCGAAAGCTGTACCTCTGCATCCTTTTCGGCCGGCACGCTTTCGCCCGTCAGCGAAGATTCGTCTACCGCAAGGCTTTCAGAGTGCAAAAGGCGCGCGTCGGCAGGGACGAGGTCGCCCGTCTTTAAATTTATAATGTCGCCGGGAACGAGCTCTGCAGGGTTCATCTCGCGCACGCTTCCGTCGCGCAAGACGCGGCAAATGGGCGAGGACAGGCTGGATAGCGCCTCCAAGGCGTTTTCTGCACTGCGCTCCTGCGTTACGGCAAGTATGACGTTCATTATGATTATGGCAAAAATAACGAGCGGTTCGATTATGCCTACCGCACCGTTTTCCTCCCAATCTATGCAGGTCATAACAAGGCTTAAAACGCCTGCGATTATAAGTATTATCGTAGAGACGTCTTTCAGCTGTGAGAGTGCGAGCTTTACAAGGCTCTGTTTTTTCTGTTTTTCAAATTCGTTTCTGCCGTACTTTTGCAACCTTTCGGCAGCGTCCCCCTCGGCAAGACCGCAGTTTTCGTCCGTTTTGAACTCCGAAAGCAGAGTTTCGGACGATTTTTCATAGATATGAAGAGTGCGTTCTTCTTCTGCCGTAGCGGCGGGAGTAAGTTCTGTGTTCTCCATAAGCGCTCCTTATTTATTATGTAAAATACCACGCAACACAGGCGCGGCGCAATCTGTTCATATCTATTATAACGCAAAATATGAGTTTTGGCAATATTTAGAAAATATTTTTTTTTGCATTAAATCATACTTTTTTTTGGCGCACGGCTGTACGTGCGGTGCAGAATGGCTGTGCCTTAGTAGCGCAAACTTTGGTTTATGTTCCGCTCTCTTTCAAATCGCCGCCGCAACAGTACCGCACAGTTTTTTTCGCGGATTGCACTTTTGCGTAGGAGCATGACTATATGGGCGTAATGTCGCTGATTTACATTTCTATCTTAATGCGGCAAAAAATAAAAAACTCCCCCGCGGGGTGCGGGAGAGATTATGTTACTTTCTTTTTTTGCGGACTGCCCTGCCGCCCGTGAGCGCTATCATTTTAATGGCTTCTATAGAGAAGTCGTCGGCTACTACAACGAGCGCCTTGGAAAGGATTCCGCGTGCGAGAACTTTTACATAAGTTGCGCGCTTATCTATGATTGGCACGCGCTTTTTCAGCTCTTCAAGTGTTACCGTTTCGCCGTCCTCAAAGAACCTGCCCAGAACTTCTATGTTGACTATGCACTGACGGGTTTTATCGGAGTATTCAGAACTCTCTGTAAGGAGGCTCTTTGCATACTCGTCTCCCATAAGCGTACTTACGGCAGAGGCCTCCACCTCGTCCAGTTCTTCGATGTCGTCGTCGAAATCTTCGTCATCTTCATCGGTTTCATACATCTCTTCCACGGGAACTTGTCCCTCGGTGAGACGCACCCTTTCGGTGCGGACAATCTTTGCAAGCCCCTCTTCAACGAGCGAATTGGTGTCTTGCCAGGGGATAGAGGAAAAGTCCTCCTCTTCGCGCTGTATGCGGTTTTCTGCGCCGAACAGCGCGGCTATGAGCTCGGCGGCATAGCGGCAACGGCGGGCGTTTTTAATTCTGTAAAGCAGGGGCGTCGAGGCATAAGAAGTCAGCTTAGAAATATCGTCTACTATGTATTTGCTTTCGGCGTAGTCTTTTGCGTCGAGCGCAAGGCACAGGCAGAGCGTTTTGCCGCGTATTATAAACTTTGCCTGAGTGTTTCTGCCCTTGCGGAAACTTTCGTGCTTCCAACTTATGCGTGCGGTTGTGTCGTATGCAAGCAACTCGTTTTTGAGCTTGGAATAATAATCTTTAACAGTCTGGTCAGACTGTATGAGCTTTGCCTTGAAACTTCTGTTATACAGCGTGCGTACATACCAGCCCTCTTCCTCCACAGTGCGCACGGTTGCACCTGCGGGTAAAGGCGTTTGGTCTTGGGCAGGCTGTGCGGCGGCAGGTGCCGACTTTATGGGCTCCTGCGCAACTGGCGCAGTCTCTTGAACGGTATGCTTTTTGGCAGTTTCAGCCTCTTTGACGGTCTGCCTTTTTGCAGTTGCAGTCTCTTTATCGGTCTGCTCTTTGGTAGTTTCAGTCTCTTTGGCGGACTTCTTTTTGGCAACTGCTGACTTCTTTTTGGTAGTTGCAGCCCCTTCGGCTGACTTGTTTTGAGCCGTTTCAGCCTCTTTGGCAGTCAGTTCATCAACGGACTGTTCCGTTAAGGGAACAAACTCTTCGGCAGGCAGTTTCACTATTGGTGCGGAAGCATATACCTCTGCAAGCACCTGTTTCCATAAAGCCTCTGCCCCATCTTCCTTTGCGGTGGGCTCCTGTACTGCAACCGTCGCGACTTCTTCTACATATTTTTCCGCAACCTCTTCTATGGGCTGTTCTGTAACCTCTTCAATAGGTTGCTCTTTGGCAATGACTTCTGCTGATTGCGCCTCAGCCTTTTTTCTGTGCTTTTCAACAGATTTTTTTAACGATTTTTTTCTGCGCTTCGCACCAATTTTTTTTAATGATTTTTCTCTGCGCTTTGCAACAGATTTTTTTACCAACTTTTTCCGCTTTGCGGCAGATTTTTTTACCGCAACAATTATAAGGACAACTGCCAACACAACAATCACTACGACGGCCGCAATTATGGCGTAGAGAATAAATATATTTTCTGAAATCAGTTCGGGCAGTTTGACGAACCAATCTTTTACCGTAGTGAATACGTCTGATAATGCAAGTACAGACATAATTTTCTCCTTTATATTTTTATAGGCCGTCTGCAATGATGTAACGAAACTATGACCTGTGCTTAATTATACAATACAGGAAAAATTATGTCAACAAACGAAGTTAAAAGTAGGCAAAAAAGCAATTTTTACTATTTTTGGGTGAAATTGCACAATCCTTCATATGTTGGGGAACTTGCCTAAAAGTCCACTGCCGCGACTTGTCCTTATGCGGAAGTGTTTGTGCAAATCATGCGCAACTAAACGGCGAGAAGCCCGAAAGACATAAGAATAAAGACGGCGATAAACAGCGTAAAAATCGAGGCAAGACTCGTCCACACGACGAGCTGTCCTGCAAGCTGTTCGTCGTTGCCCATCTCCCCTGCCATTATTGCGCTGGATACAGCCACAGGCGTACCGAACAGGGCGATTAGCGCAGGATATTCCGTCGTCGAGAAGCTGACAAGGTCGGTAAACTCACTTAAAAGCACGGCACTGCCGACGCCCAAAAGGGGAACTACTACCACACGGAATGCCGTGCCAATGACGATTTCCTTTGTCATGCCGCGCACTGCGGAGAACTCGAACTGACCGCCGAGCACTATGAGCGCGAGCGGCGTTGCTATCGACTTCAAATTTTCTAATACGGAGTAAATGAAATTCAGGTGCTCTTCTAAACTGAACACAACCTCGCCCCAAATGGCTATTTCGGCATAGCGCAATCCCACAAAGACGAGCCCCGTGACAATGCCGATTATGAGCGGATTTTTGGCAATATTTATGAGAATTTTTTTTATGTCGGTATGTTTGTTGAATGAGGCAACGCCCTCTTCGGGAGGGATTAGCATGCCGTCTGCATTGAGCTGTGCCTGAGGCTTGCCGACGAATATCGAGAGCGATATTACGGCGAGAATGTTGAATATGGGTATGGTAACCGCCTGTATTATGGCTACAATTCCGTTTACTGCGGCACTGCCGTCTGAACCTGCAAGCGACATGGCAAGCGACAGTCCTATAATTGCAAAATTACTGCGGAAACAGCATTGCAAAATTACGCCGCGGCGGCGGTTATCTTTGGTTGTCAGCACGCATACCGCAAGACCGATGACAAAAATAATGACAATCGCCACCACCGCGTATACAACCAAAGACCAATTGACCGAGGCAAGGTCGTCTATGTTGTAAATATTGACGAACATCATGCAGGGCAGGCAGACTTTGAACACCAGCTTGTTGCACTCCTTTAAAAATCCACCCGAAAGAAATTTTATGCGCTTTAAAACATAGCCGAGCACAATAAGGAGCACTATGGGGATTATGGCGTTGACTGCCGTCATGAAGATATTTAACATATTAACTCCAAAAAGTTCTGCCGTGCACGCAGAAGCTATCCTCCCTGCGAATTAGGACATTTTATACATATTTTACAACAGTTTTATAAGCCTGTCTACTCTTTTGTGTAAGATTTATTAAAATTAATATTATTTAACAACTGCATCTTACACAATAAACACCCCGCCAATAAAAATGGCGGGGCGAATATGTATTTATGTATCTGACTTTTTTCTGTTATGCTCTTTGCAAAGGAGCTGACAATTTTCTATGTTGGTCTTTCCCCCTTCGCTCCACGGCGTTATGTGGTCTGCCTCCATTTCAGAGATTTCATAGTTAAACTTTTCTCTGTGTTCGGCAACGCAATGCGGGCAGTTGCCCTGTTGCCTTTCGTAGACGGCACGCTTTTGACTTTCGGTAAACGCCCTTATATTAAGGTATTTTTCTTTACGCGTTAAAACATAAGGGTATATGCCCTTATCATTAGTAACATCATCGTCAATCATAAGTCGGGCGATTTCTTCTTCAATAGCAGCCGTATCAAACTTACTGTCTTTAAACTGATTATACAGCGCGCCCCAATTGACGCCCTTCATCTTCTTTCTGTACTTAACAAAAGTGCTTTCAACCCAATTTATAACAGAAAGAAAATACAGCCATAATTCGTTGGCGTTATGGTCGTGCTGGTGAATTGACATATACTCTTCAATTCTTCCGTCGTTTATCCACGATATAGCGGTTTGCAGATAGTCCTGCCTTATGGGCGTGCCGTTGACATATTTGTTTGCAAGATTATATGCCGCACAATTAGATTTTGAAAATTTAAGTTTAGCATTTGTAAGCCATTCACCTGTATACACGGCGTTGCGCAACTCCTGATCGGTGAGCTTTTCCCCCGCGATATTGATTGTTTTAAACCATTCTAATTTTTCTCTGTCGTTGCCTTCGCAAAAATAGACCATACATTTATAGTTAAGAATATCGGTTTGTTCTGTTAATGTGAGATTATGAAAAGCCCTGTTATTGAGCGAAAAATCGCCGTTTACATACTGACAAAAACTAATAGTTCTTTGCTGACCATCTAAAACCTCGTAAGTGCCGTCATCATTTTTTACCCAATACATAACATTTAACGGAAAGCCCTTTACGATAGTTTCTATTACGGCATTGCGCTTGACCTCGTCATAGACAAATTCCCTCTGATATTTGGGTCTGATATTAAGCAGACCGCCGTAACCCCTTACTCCCTCTTCGGCGTTATCTACATATCCGTCGGCGATTTCTTTTATTGTTATTTCGTGCAATTCAATTTTCATTTGTTACCTCTTTTTTATTAATACTCTAAAATAGGGACACTTGCCATTTATACTCAAATCTTTATCATCGTCCCCTTTTCTAAATTTTATTATATCAAACTGTTCAGGATTGTATTTATCAAGGAATGTAATCGGAACACCCATACAGCCGTCATAATCATAGGGAATATCTGTATATTTGTCGACATTTATGGCATCGTAATTATCGTACTTTGGATATTCCTGCGGTGAATAGCGTTTATAACAAGTTAAAAACTCGTTATGCTTTTTTACCGGCAGAGAAGTAAACCAGCATGATGTAGATACTCTCACCATTTTTCGACCATTTTCAATTTTATGATAATTAACATAATTATCCGGAACATAGAAATACATTCCGACATTAAAATTTGTATTACCTGTTCTTATTTTATTTTCTTTAAAAAGTTTAAATATTTCTTTATATGTAAGCGCGTTTGTATTACCTATAAGTATAAATTCTTTGCCATATTCAACTAACTGCGCAATATACTCTCTGAATAACGGGAAGGGTGGATTTGTTACCACTATATCTGATTGCATTAAAAGCTCTAAACATTCCTTTGAGCGGAAGTCGCCGTCACCTTTGAGTAATGTGAGGGTGTTTTCTTTATTTTTCAACAGATATTCTACGTCTGCCAAATCAACAGCCCCGTCGGCATTAAAGTCATTTACCTCTGTTATCTCAATTTTATACGCCTTGCGGTTTTTATTGGGCGTAGTCTTTCCGCAATCAATCAGCGATAGCTGCGTATAGGCTATGGGCGAACTATCGTAACAGGTTGCTATCAGCTTTTTTAAACCTAAATAGTTGAAATTAAGGGCAAAATACTTGAAAAAATTACTTTCGTACGGGTCATCACAGTTGCAAAATACAACTTTATCTTTAAAGTACTCTTTATAATATTTCAGCTCCTTTTCAATGTCAGATAACTGCGTATAAAACTCTGCCGCCTTTTCCTTCTTTGCCTTATCCATAAGTTGTGTCGCCATAGCGTCTACCACTCCTGCTTAATTAGTCTTATACAATATCATTTTAGCATTATAAGACTAATAATGCAACACTATAAGACTAATTAAGAAGCAAAAAATAGTTTAGACTTATTTATATAAGACTAAACTAAGGTGCAATATGGAAGTTGGCAAACGCATTAAAGAGTTAAGAGAACGCAACAAATATTCGCAGAATTATCTGGCGGATATAGCGGGGATTTCGCAAACACACCTTAGGCGCGTAGAGTTGGGCGAAGCGGATATTACAGTTGGACACCTGCAACTTGTGTGCGACGCTTTGGGCATTACTTTAAGAGATTTTTTTAATATAACTGCCGAACAGGAAGAACTCTCTGCCGCAGTTTGTAACCTGACGCCAAAGCAACGAAACCTGTTGCTTGATTTTTTAAAAAGCATTTAATTTTAACATAAAGTAAGCGCGCTGTTATCCGCGCGCTTTTGTTTGTGATAGAATACTTTTCTGTTTACAAAAAAGCACGGGCGCGATATTTCGCGCCCGTGCTGTTTTGGTGGAGCATAGCGGATTCGAACCGCTGACCTCTACACTGCCAGTGTAGCGCTCTACCAACTGAGCTAATACCCCATGCCCGTATATTATAACAGCCGTGGGCGGATAACACAAGCGTTTTTGCACGGCATGGTTTGGATTTTTTAATGGGCAAAACAACTTTACTGCACGTAGCCAAAAAAATTGCGCTGTACGGTTAAAAACCGAGATATGTGGCAACAATCTGTGCGGAGGAATTTTTTTATGAACCCTTTTACCGAAAGATGTAAGTCACTTGACAACAACTTTTTACCGCTGAAAAAGATGTACCCCAAGAGCTACAATAAGGAGAGAACCTCCCCCTATACCAAGACAAGAGTGATACTTATGAACGGCACGGAGTTTGAATCGGCATGGTTTATGCACCAGTTCGCCCGACACTGCGACATACCGGAAGTTAAACAGGCGCTTGCCGTGGTGCGCAGGCAGGAACAGCAACAGCAAAAGCGCATAAGCTGTTTAAAACCTCTCGGCGAAAGCATTTTGGAAACGACGATAGGTTATGAACAGCTTGCAGTGGACCTTACCGCCGAACTTGCCATAAACGAAAAAGACGAAAACAACATAAAGGCGCTCAACTTTGCGCTTTTGGAGGACTTTGACCACCTCTACCGCTTTGCCAACCTGTTAAAGACGGACAAGGGCGAGGATTCAGACATACTTGTGGGCAAGTACACCGAAATTATGCCTGGTCGCCCTACGGTTGCCGAACACCGCTACCCTGCTGACGACGTAAAACCGCACATAGACTGCAAGACTGCCGACCTTTACAGCAAGTTGGTGGTAAACACCATTACCGCCGCCGAACAGCAGACCATGAACTATTATATGAATATAGCGCAGTGGTATAAAAACGATTTGGGGCGCAGGCTGTATTCTGAAATAGGCATGATAGAAGAGGCGCACGTTACGCAGTACGAGAGCCTTAAAGACCCCAACGCCAGCTGGCTGGAACAGTGGGTTATGCATGAGTACACCGAGTGCTGGCTGTATTACTCTATGTACGAGGACGAGAGCGACGAAAACATAAAGCGCATATGGATGGAACACTTTAAGATGGAAGTCAGCCACCTTAAAGCTGCGGCGGCGCTTTTGAAGAAGTATGAGAGCAAATCTTACACAGAAGTTATCGGCGGCGACGGAGAGTTTCCCAAACTCTTGAAGCTGGGCTCTAACAAGGAATATATAAGAAAGGTTCTGAAAGAGACCATAACGCTTACAATGAAAGGCGAAGGGTATTCTGAACTTGCAAAACTTCCCGACGATTACCGCTTTTTCACCTATCAGGACAAATTTTTACAGGACGAACAGAGAGCTCCTTCGCATTTAGTGATAGAAAAGGCGATAAAGAATTTCGGCAAGGACTACCGCTATCAGGACTCTGAACACCCCGTGAAGAGTTTGCGTGACAGAGAGTGCGACAACACAAACGTGGCGCGCGTGAAGAACACGAACGCATAAGTTAAGGCGCAGGCAATTATGCCTGCGCCGCAACTTTTTGTATACAATTATAAATTTTCGTGTATGGTTCTGGAAATGACGTCGTCCTGCTGCTCTTTGGTGAGCTTGTTGAAGTTTACAGCATAGCCCGAAACCCTTATCGTGAGCTGGGGGTACTTTTCGGGGTGTGCCTGCGCGTCTAAAAGCGTATTGCGGTCGAACACGTTGACGTTGAGGTGGTGTCCGCCGTCTTCAACATAGGCGTCTATCATATTTACAAGGTTGTTTACCCTATCTGATTTATTAGCCATTATAAATCTCCTTTTAATAAAATTTTTAAATATTTGCGGCATATACGCGGCGCAATTAGTTTTTGCCGAGTGAAGCCGGCGTGACAGAGAAGGTATTTGATACGCCGTCGCGCGAGTATTCGTAGGGCAGTTTTGCCACCGACTCTAACGATGCGAGAGCGCCGTTTTTATCTCTTCCGTGCATGGGGTTTGCGCCCGGAGCGAGGGGCTGACCAGCCCTTCTTCCGTCGGGAGTATTGCCCGTATTTTTGCCGTAAACGACGTTGGAAGTTATGGTGAGCACCGACATAGTGGGCACGCTTCCGCGGTAGGTGAAGTGGCTTTTAATCTTGTTCATAAAGGTCTTTACAAGCCACACGGCAATCTCGTCTACGCGGTCGTCGTTGTTGCCGTATTGGGGATATTCGCCCTCTATCTTAAAGTCGTTGATTATGCCGTCTTTGCCGCGCACGGGATATACCTTTGCGTACTTTATTGCCGAGAGCGAGTCTGCCGCGCACGAGAGCCCGGCCACGCCCGTTGCAAAAAATCTTCTTACCTCGGTATCGTGCAACGCCATCTCTAACGCCTCGTAGCTGTATTTATCGTGCATGTAGTGGATGACGTTGAGCGTGTTGACGTACAGCCCCGCCAGCCAGTCCATAATCTCTTCATACTTTTGCATTACGTCGTTGAAGTCGAGGGGACCGTCGCCGAGCACGGGCACAAACTTTGGCGAAACCTGCAAGGGTTTGCCAGTTGCCTTATCCTTTAAAATTTCGTCTGCGCCGCCGTTGAGCGCGTATAAAAGCGCCTTGGCAAGGTTTGCCCTTGCGCCGAAGAACTGCATATCTTTGCCGACGCGCATACAGCTTACACAGCATGCTATGCAGTAGTCGTCGCCCATTTCGGGGCGCATTATGTCGTCGCTTTCGTACTGTATGGCAGAGGTCTTTATGGAAACTTCTGCGCAGTATTTTTTGAACTCCGCAGGCAACTTTGTCGACCAAAGCACGGTGAGGTTGGGTTCGGGTGCAGGACCGAGATTTTCCAGCGTGTGGAGCACGCGGAATGAGTTTTTAGTGACGAGCGTTCTGCCGTCTATTCCCATTCCGCCGATAGATTCCGTAACCCACGTGGGGTCGCCCGAAAACAGCTCGTTATACTCCTTTATGCGCATGAACTTTACGATTCTGAGCTTCATGACAAAATGGTCAATCAGCTCCTGCGCCTCTTCCTCGGTGATTTTGCCGCTCTTCAAATCGCGCTCTATATAGATATCGAGGAAAGTGGAGTTGCGGCCTATTGACATTGCCGCGCCGTTCTGTTCCTTTACCGCGCCGAGGTATCCGAAATACAGCCACTGAACGGCTTCCCTCGCATTTGAGGCAGGGCGCGAAATATCGAAGCCGTACTCCGCCGCCATTTTTGCAAGGTTTTTGAGCGCCCTAATCTGTTCGGAGACCTCTTCCCTGTCGCGCACGCGGTCGGGGGTCATATCGCCGCCCATGTGCAACTTATCCTCTTCCTTACGGGCGATTAGGTAGTCGGTGCCGTAGAGCGCCACGCGGCGGTAGTCGCCCACAATTCTACCCCTGCCGTAGGTATCGGGCAGACCTGTGAGAATGTGCGCCCTGCGCGCCAGCCTCATTTCAGGCGTGTATGCGTCATAAACGCCGTCGTTATGCGTCTTGCGATACTTTGTGAAAATTTCCTTTACAGAGGGGTCTATCTCGTAGCCGTACATATTGAGCGCCTGCTCTGCCATCTTTATTCCGCCGAAGGGCTGCAAAGAGCGCTTGAAAGGTTCGTCGGTCTGCAAGCCGACAATCTTTTCGAGCGATTTATCTATATAAGCAGGGGCGTGAGAAGTGAGCGTAGATACCGTAGAAGTATCGGCATTCAATACTCCGCCTGCCTTGCGCTCTTTTTCGGTAAGTTTGAGTACATCTTGCCAGAGCTTTTTAGTAGCCTTGGTTGCAGGTGCGAGGAAACTGCTGTTGCCCTCGTAGGGGGTATAGTTGCGCTGAATGAAGTCGCGCACGTTTACTTCGCCGCCGTTCCACTTGCCTGAGGTGAAGCCCTCCCACTCGGGATAGGCGCGCTCTTTATCAATGTTTGCCATTTATATGCTCCTGTATTTTTGATTCAAGCCATATTTCGAGAATTTCAGGCGGCTGGTAGCCGCACACAGACGCCAGTCTGTTTCCATCTTCGCACAGCACAAGCGCAGGGACAGAGGTTATCCCCCACTCTTCTATCAGGTCGGCACAGCTGTCTGAATCGAAATAGTAAAAAGGGATATTGAGTTTTTGCGCGACCTCGCGCGCGGAGGGCATGAGTGCATAACATGCCGCACACGACGTTCCGCCGATTTCGGCGAGACATATGCCCGAATTTTGTAATTGTTTTTTCATACAAATTATTACTATTTTATTATATACTATAAAAGCAGTGAGATGTCAAGAAATTAATATAGGTTAATTAATTTTCTTCGGCGAAAAACCTGTCGGTGCCGAGTATGCGCTTTGCGTTATCTATGCGCTCCTGCGAGGGGGACTTTACACCTGCGAGAGGGTAAGCGAGCCCCATATTTTTATACTTAACCTCACCCATGGTGTGGTAGGGCAGTACCTCTACCCTCTTCACCGTTGCAAGCCCGTCTATTATGCGGCGTGTTGCAAGCAGAGAAGCGTCGTCATCGGTGTAGCCTTCTACGAGTACCTGCCTTATCCATATATCTTTGCCGCTGTCGGAGAGAAATTTTGCAAAGGCGAGGACGTTTTCATTGCCTGCCCCCGTGAGCTCGCGGCAGTTTACGTCTGCGGGGTGCTTTATATCCAGCAAGAATAAGTCTGTGTATTTTATCAGCCGCGTATGCCTTTCAATACTTTCACTATTTTTGGGATTGAAGGTCACACCAGAGGTATCGGCGCAGGTATGCACGCCGTTTTGCTTTAATATACGGAAGAGTTCGGTGACAAACTCTATCTGTGCGAGCGGTTCGCCGCCTGAAACGGTGACTCCGCCGCCGCCGCGCCAATAGGATTTGTAGCGCAGAGCCTGCGCAGCCACCTCTTCGGCAGAATATTCCGAGCCTCCTTCAATCGCCCATGTATCGGGGTTGTGGCAATACTTACAGCGGAGCGGACAGCCCTGCATGAACACGACGTAACGTATGCCTGGTCCATCTACCGTGCCGAACGATTCAAAGGAATGTATTCTGCCCTTCATTCTGCCTCCTTGACTGTTAAAATGGAAAAACAGGCGTTCCCCATATGTAGAACTGCCATAACGAACGAAATTGCATAACCCCACTGCCGCCCCACTACGGTTACCGCACAGCCATTCAGCTGCGGTGGGAACTCTATCTGAAACGATTATAACAGAAGTATGAGGCAGTGTCAATAGTTTTTTGCATATTTTGTTTTGTAAATTATTACAACCACAATATATTGTGTTTTTACATAACATAGGGGTGCGGTAATTTGCACCTTACATACGGCGCAAAATGATTTATTGCCAAAGCCTGCAACCCGTTCATTTTGCGCACAAAATGCGCCGCCGCGCAAATATTTGCGCGGCGGCGCGTGCCCAAAATTTAAGAATGCTGAATCAATTTTCTTCCGCCCTTTTTTCGGAACGGAACATGAGTGCTCCCTCTTTGTTGGCGTCCACGGTGACGAGCTCGCCCTGCAATATGTTGCCTGAGAGGATTTCGTCAGAAAGGCGGTCCTCTATGCGCTTTTGCACAACCCTCTTCATGGGACGGGCACCGTATTCTTCGGAATAGCCCTCGTTGAGCAGACTGCCCATTGCCGCAGGCAGAATTTTGAGCGATATTCCCATTTGACGGAGTTTTGCGGCTACGCCCTTGATTATTTTGCCGCATATTTCGCCCTGCTCTTCGCGTGTGAGCTTGCGGAAAATTATAATATCGTCTAACCTGTTTAAAAACTCAGGCTTGAACTGTTCGCGCAGAGCCTCGTTTATGTTTTCGCGCATGTCGGCATAGCCGTTATCTTCGTTGGTGCGGAAACCGAAGTTAGACATCTTTTTAATCTGGTTTGCGCCGACGTTTGACGTTAGTATAATTATGGTGTTTTTAAAGTTAATCACCCTGCCCTTGCTGTCGGTCAGCCTGCCGTCATCGAGAATCTGCAACAGAATATTGAATACGTCGGGGTGCGCCTTTTCTATCTCGTCGAACAGCACCACGCTGTAAGGCTTGCGCCTTATCTTTTCAGTGAGCTGACCGCCGGAGTTTTCATCGTAGCCTACATAGCCCGGAGGCGCGCCGATTAGTTTTGATACGGTGTGCTTTTCCATGTATTCAGACATATCGAGACGCACCATAAGCTTTTCGTCGCCGAACATGCACTCGGCAAGAGCCTTTGCAAGGTCGGTTTTACCCACGCCGGTGGGACCTACGAATATGAACGAACCTATGGGTTTATTCGGCTCGTTGAGGCCAGCCCTTGCCCTGCGTATGGCGCGGGCAACCGCCGAGATTGCCTCGTCCTGTCCTATTATGCGCCTGTGCAGGTTCTCTTCGAGGTGAAGAAGCTTTTCGCTCTCCTGCTCTGTGAGTTTGGTGACGGGCACCCCCGTCCATGCGCTTACAATTTCTGCTATTTCTTCGCAGCCTATGCTGGGCGCGTTGGTCTGGTTGCCGCTCTGCCAGTCGCTCTTTGCAGAATTTATCTGGCGCTGAACCTCGTTAATCTCCCCTACGAGCTGTTGCGCCTTAGTGTAATTTTCGTCCTTTGCCGCTTTGGTCTTTTCCATGAAGAGGCGTTTGAGCTTATTTTCAAGAGCCTTTACCTCTACGGGAGCGGTGTAGTTGCTGAGGCGTGTGCGCGAGGCCGCCTCGTCTATAAGGTCGATGGCTTTATCGGGCAGATATCTGTCTGTTATATACCTGTCTGAAAGCGTCGCCGCGGCGACTATGGATTCGTCGGTGATGACCACCTTGTGGTGGGCTTCGTACTTATCGCGCAGACCGCGCAAAATTTCTATCGCGTCCTCAACGCTCGGCTCGTCTACCTGTACGGGGGTAAAGCGGCGCTCTAAGGCGGCGTCCTTTTCGATATACTTGCGGTACTCCTCTAACGTGGTGGCGCCTATGGTCTGCAATTCGCCGCGCGCGAGCATGGGCTTTAATATGTTTGCCGCGTCCATGCTGCCCTCGCTGGTAGAGCCTGCGCCCACTATCTGGTGGATTTCGTCTATAAAAAGTATTATGTTGCCATTCTTTTTTACCTCGTTTATGGCGTTTTTGAGCCTCTCTTCGAAGTCGCCCCTGTATTTAGAGCCTGCAACCATGCTGGCAAGGTCGAGCGAGAACACGGTTTTATTCTTTAACAAATCGGGGACTTTGTTGTTGACTATTGCCTGTGCAAGCCCCTCCACCACGGCAGACTTGCCCACACCGGGCTCGCCTATGAGGACGGGGTTGTTTTTAGTGCGGCGCGAAAGCACCTGAATTATCTTATCAATCTCCCTCTGTCTGCCGATTACAGGGTCTATTTTGCCCTCGCGCGCCTTTTGCGTGAGGTTTACGCCGTACTTTTCCATCTCGCCGCCGAGGGAATCGGACTTGCTGTCTTTGCGCATGGCGTTGCGCTGTTCAAAAGATTTGCCCGAAAAACTGTTGAAAAACGAAGAGAAAATATTCTTCTCTTCCTCTTCGGGCTCTTCGGAGTCACCCTCGTTGACGACGAGTTCTACGCGCGAAGCCAGCTGTGTGACGTTTATGCCTATGGCTTTGAAAATAATCATTGCGCGGCACGAGGGCTCTGCAATTACGGCGTACAGCATGTGTTCAGTGCCTGCAAGGGCGTCGTCGCCGCCCAGCGACACGGCGAGGTCTATCGCCTGCATAAAAATGTGCTTTGTACGGGGCGTAAATATACTATCAATATAGCAGTTGCGGTCTATCGAGCGCGCAAAAAATTCCCGGAACTTAGGTTCGCTTACGCCGCACTGCGTCATTACCTTATAAGCCGTACATGCGGGCGTATTGAGCATGGCAAACACAATGTGTTCACTGCCGATATATGAACAGTCGTAAAACTGCGCCGCCTTTTTGGCGGTTTGTATTACTTCCAAGAGGTTGCTTGTAAATTTCTTTTCGTATTCTTCCATATTTTATACCTCCTTATCATTATTACTGTTGCCTGCCGCATATAGGCGCGCCGACGCTATCCGATGAGCTTTTTTAAGTGACCTGCGGTGTATTCGGCGCGGTATATGTCGCGGTCGCCCACAGAGAGCTCCCTTCCTGCCGAATGGCTTATGTTGTATGGCTGCATTCTTTCAACGATTTCGTCTATGGCGGATATGTCTGCCATTGGGATATATCCGAGGCATGCGCCGAGTTTTATATCGGCGGCAAGCCGTGCGAGCTCTGACGAAGAGAGAACCACACAGTTTGTTGCCACGCCGTAGGCGCGCATACACTTATCTTTGACTATAAGATTGTTATCGCCCGTCTTTAATTTGCCGCGCTCCGCATCCTCTATCTCGCAAATTTTGCGGACGATTTCCTCCACGCGGAAAATAATCTCCTCTTCGGAGTAGCCCAGAGTTATCTCGTTAGAAACCTGATACATGTAGCCCTCTGCCTCGCTCCCCTCGCCGTATACTCCGCGCACGGTGAGGCACTGGCGCGAGATACTGCGTATGATTGCTTTCATACCGCCGTTGATTGTAAGCGCAGGCAAAAAGAGCATGACGGAGGCGCGCAGTCCTGTGCCGATATTTGTGGGGCAGGCGGTAAGGTAGCCGAGCTGTTCGTCGTAGGCGAACTTTATCGACTTGCCTATTTTGCTGTCTATATCAGAAATTTTATTGTAAGCGTTTTTGAGTTGCAGACCCTTTACTATGCACTGTTCGCGGAGATGGTCCTCTTCGTTTATCATAACCGAAACGCTTTCGTCCTCGTTTATAAGCGCCGCTCCCGACTTCTTTTTTGCGATGAGCGCAGGGCTTATAAGGTGGTTTTCCTTTAAAAAGTTTGCCTGCGACTCTGTTATGCCGTCCATATAATAGAGCATGAAGTCGTCGAACTTGTTGAGCCCCGAAGATATTAGGCGGATTATCTCTTTTGCCTGATTTTCGTCTTTGAGGTGTGAGGGGAACGGATAACCCTCTAAATTTCGAGCCAGCCTTATGCGGGTGGAAACTATTGTACCGTCTGAAAGACTGTTCATACCGCTAACATCACTCATTATTTTCACCGTTTCTTTTGCTTATTTCAGACATCTGCGAATAGATGCGCCCGGCGTCGGCGTATCTGCGCTCCTTTGCCGCCCTTTCAAGCTCTTTCTTCAAGCGGCTGAGCCTTCGGGTTACATCCTGTTCGCGCACGTCGGTGACGACCTTGCCAACGTGCTCGGTTTTACCCTGTATACACTGGATATATGGTATGAGCTCTTCCTTGAACACGTCGTAGCAGGAAGGGCAGCCGAGCAGACCCGTGCGTTTAAAATCGGAGTAGGTTGTTCTGCATACGGGGCAGGCACGGGCGTGCTTTTTAGTCACCGTGCCGAACAGCCCGATGAGAATATCGTTATTTACAACAGTTTCGATAGAACCGAATAAATCGGCATAGCACGACTGACACAGTATATAGCCGATATCTTTGCCTTTTATTGTAGTCTTATAGTTTAAAGTTGCCTGATTTTTTTTACAATGCTGACAGAGCATGGTACCCCCTATTGTCCATTCACAATATTATTATAATACCAAACGCGCCGTCGTAAACATAAACTTTTGCAAAGCGGCGCGCACAGAGAAAAAACGGACTCCGCATAAGACTGCGGAGTCCCGTTTTTATACGTTATAATCTTCCGATTTTTCGGGAGGGATTACGATTACTTCTTCATAGCCTCTTCCACAGCCACTGCAACGGCAACCGTTGCGCCGACCATGGGGTTGTTGCCCATGCCTATAAGCCCCATCATCTCTACATGGGCAGGCACCGAGGAAGAACCTGCAAACTGCGCGTCAGAGTGCATCCTGCCCATGGTATCGGTCATGCCGTAGCTTGCGGGACCCGCAGCCATGTTGTCGGGGTGGAGCGTTCTGCCCGTGCCGCCGCCAGAGGCAACGGAGAAGTATTTTACTCCGTTTTCGTTGCACCACTTTTTATAGGTGCCTGCAACGGGATGCTGGAACCTTGTGGGGTTGGTGGAGTTGCCCGTGATTGATACGGATACGTTTTCCAGCTTCATTATGGCTACGCCTTCGGGGACGGAGTCTGCGCCGTAGCACTTTACCTTTGCCCTGCTGCCCTTGGAGAATGCGACCGTATCGGTTACCTTTACGGTTTCGGCGTAGGGGTCGAAAGAAGTCTTGCAGTAAGTGAAGCCGTTTATTCTGGAAATTATATAAGCCGCGTCCTTGCCGAGTCCGTTTAAAATTACCCTTAAAGGCTTTACGCGTACTTTGTTTGCGTTTTCGGCAATCTTGATTGCGCCCTCTGCGGCGGCAAATGATTCGTGACCTGCGAGGAAGCAGAAGCAATCGGTATCTTCATGCAGAAGCATTGCGCCAAGGTTGCCGTGACCGAGCCCCACCTTTCTGTTTTCGGCAACAGAGCCAGGGATGCAGAAACTTTGCAGTCCTATGCCTATTGCAGCTGCGGCGTCTGCCGCCTTTACGCAACCCTTCTTTAAGGCTATTGCCGCGCCCACAGTGTACGCCCATACGGCGTTTTCAAAGCAGATGGGCTGGGTGCCGCGGACTATCTTGTCGCAGTCTACGCCCTTTGATTGGGTTATCTCTCTGCACTGCTCTATATTTTTTATGCCGTACTCTTTGAGCACGGAGAGAATTTTGGCTTCGCGCCTTTCATATCCTTCAAAAAGTGCCATAATCAGTCAACCTCCTTGTCTGTTCTGGGGTCGATATGTTTAACGGCACCCTGTTCCTTGGTGTATCTGCCGTAGGTGCCTATTGACTTTTCGTAAGCTTCGTTGGGGGATAGTCCCTTTTTGATGAAGTCTGTCATTTTGCCGAGGGATACGAACTTGTAGCCGCAAACCTCGCTGTTTTTATCGAGGGCGACGGAGAGCACGTAGCCCTCTGCCATTTCGAGGTATCTTACGCCCTTTAACTTGGTGCCGTACATGGTGCCCACCTGCGAACGAAGCCCCTTGCCGAGGTCTTCGAGCCCAGCGCCTATGACGAGACCGTCCTCAGAGAATGCAGACTGCGTTCTGCCGTATACAATCTGCAAAAACAACTCGCGCATGGCGGTGTTTATCGCATCGCACACGAGGTCGGTGTTGAGCGCCTCTAATATTGTTTTGCCAGGAAGAATTTCCGCCGCCATTGCCGCGGAATGGGTCATGCCCGAACAGCCGATAGTTTCTACAAGCGCCTCTTCTATTACGCCGTTTTTAACGTTGAGCGTAAGTTTGCAGGCGCCCTGCTGGGGCGCGCACCAGCCCACGCCGTGTGTAAGACCTTTGATATCTTTGATTTCTTTTGCCTGTATCCACTGTCCCTCTTCGGGTATGGGAGCGGGGCCGTGTTCGAATCTGCCCGAAACGCCCTTGGCAACACAAATCATATTTTCAACGTCTTTTGAATATTGCATTGTGTGTTCCTCCGATTAAATTTACGCAGCGGCACCCTGCCGCAGTTGCATTCGGCTCAATTATAGCACATATTTTTATTTTAGGCAATGAGAAAGTAAAAATTTACCAAAAATTTTTTACCGCGGCGATGCCATTAATTGAATTGTTGCGGCGGCGCGCATAAAAAATACGGGACGTATACGCCCCGTACTTTGAATACTGGTAAAATATCCGCCGCGCCCTTACGGCAGTTCCGAATAAATATTCGGCGGTCTTGACGTTCAGCCGCCCGTTTTGACGGACGAGAGATTTTTTGTTTTTACGACAGAGCAAACTGTAAGTAAAGCGCGGCTTTGTTTGCGCATATTGCGGCACCAATTGCCCGAAGAGCTTTATTTCAGTAGGCGCGCGCGAAGATGACGGTATGCTCTGCCTTTTTGCCGCATACGGCGCACTTTGACGACTTTTCGCCTTCGGCGAATACGCGCGCGGTGGCAGCAGTTTCTGCCTTGACTTTATCTTCGCAGTCGCGGCAGCCGCACCAGCCTGCCTTGACGAAGTTGCCGCCTTCTACGCCCTTTAAAATGCCTGCAATATCTTTGGCGGCGACTATGCGCGAATCCCTTCTGGCACGGGCGGCGGCGAGCATATCGCGCTGGACGGTATCAAGCAGACCGCACACCGCGGAGGCAATTCCGTCGAGCGGAACCTCGCACTTTTGCAGAGTATCGCGGCGGAAGATGAGCGCCTTGCCTGCCTCTATGTCGCGCGGACCGAGCTCTATCCTTAAAGGTACGCCCTTCATCTCCCACTCGTTGAACTTCCAGCCAGGGCTGTTATCCGTTTCGTCGAGTTTTACCCTTACGCCTGCTTCTGCAAGCTTTTGGCATACTTCGCGGCATTTTTCTGCAACGCCCTCCTTTCTTGCCGCTATGGGGACTATGACAACCTGCACGGGCGCGATAACAGGCGGCAGGAGCAAGCCGCGCTGGTCGCCGTGCGCCATTATAACTGCGCCTATAAGACGGGTGGATACGCCCCAGCTTGTGGTGTAGCCATACTTTAAAGAGCCGTCTTTATCGAGAAACTTTATATCGAACGCCTTGGAAAAGTTCTGACCGAGGTAGTGCGAAGTGCCCGCTTGCAGGCTTTTGCCGTCGCGCATCATTGCCTCCATGCCGTAGGTGGCTGCGGCGCCTGCAAACTTTTCTTTTTCGGTCTTTCTGCCGCAGATTACGGGAATTGCAAGGCAGTTTTCGGCAAACTCCTTATATACGCCGAGCATCTTCTCCGTCTCTTCTACCGCCTCCTCCTCGGTGGCGTGCACGGTGTGCCCCTCCTGCCACAAAAATTCAGAGGTGCGCAAAAAGGGTCGGGTCGTCTTTTCCCAGCGCATGACGTTTGCCCACTGGTTGATGAGTATGGGCAAATCACGGTAGGACTGCACCCATTTAGAGTACATGTTGCCTATAATAGTTTCCGATGTGGGGCGAACTACGAGGGGTTCGGCAAGTTCTTCGCCGCCGGCGTGCGTTACGACGGCGACTTCGGGCGCAAAGCCCTCTACGTGCTCCTTTTCTTTGGACAGATAGCTCATGGGAATGAGCAGGGGGAAATATGCGTTTTGGTGACCCGTGGCACGGAAGCGGCTGTCCAGTTCGCGCTGAATGTTCTCCCATATGGCGTAGCCGTAGGGGCGGATTACCATTGTACCCTTTACGGGACCGTAGTCTGCCAGCTCTGTCTTTACCACTACGTCGGTGTACCACCTGGGAAAGTCCGCATCTATATCGGCAATCTGATTGACGAACTTGCCTTCGTTTGCCATATTACTCTCCTTCGAATACATATTTTTACAGATTATATCATATCGACAGCCGCCTGCAAAATATTTTTTGCAGTTTATTGACCTTTTGACAAAATTTTGCAGCCGCACATTCAGTTTAGTCACAACTTAATTAAAATATTTTTGACAAACACTTGTGTTTGCACGCCTAAAATTGTATAATAAAATCAGTATAATGAAAGCTGACGGAAAGGTGTGCTCGGCATGTACATCGGGACACGCCAAGCCGCAGGCAATAGTAGCCGTATTTTACGGCGCAATGCAACATAGTTTAATTTTTGATTAAAGATATATCAAAGGAGAATTTATTATGTCTGTACAGCAGAAAAGCGTAGACACGATAAGAATTATTTCCGCCGAGGCAATCCAGAAGGCAAATTCTGGTCACCCGGGCATATGCACCGGCGCGGCGCCCATAGCGTATGAGTTGTTCAGCGAGTTTTTAAGGTTCAGTTACAAAAATCCCAGCTGGGATAACCGCGACAGATTTATACTGTCGGCAGGGCACGGCTCTATGTTGCTTTACAGCCTGCTCCACCTGTTCGGATACGACCTCTCAATGGACGACATAAAAAATTTCAGACAGCTCGGCTCAAAAACACCTGGACACCCCGAATACGGCAGGACGGTAGGCGTAGAGACCTCTACCGGTCCGCTGGGGCAGGGGCTTGCCAATTCCGTGGGATTTGCCATAGCCGAGGCGCACCTTGCTGCGCGCTTTAACAGAGAGGGCTTCCCGATAGTCGACCACTTTACCTACTGCCTGTGCGGCGACGGCTGCCTTCAAGAGGGCATAGGCTACGAGGCGTGCTCGCTTGCAGGAATGCAGAAACTCGGCAAATTGATTTTGCTGTACGACAGAAACAACATGACCATTGAAGGCAGCATAGACATGGCCTTCAACGAGGACATACCCACGAGATTTGCCGCGCAGGGTTGGCAGGTGATACGCGTGAACGACGCAAACAACCTGCTTACGCTGAGGGCGGCGATAAAGCGCGCACAGAGCGACCTTACCAGACCTTCGTTGATAATATGTTCTTCTATGATAGGATATGGCACGCCCCTTGTCAATTCTCCCGACGTACACGGCGCGCCCATAGGAGTGGAAAACCTTGAAAAGACAAAGGAGTTTTTAGGCTGGACGGAGGAACCGTTTACCGTACCCGAAGACGTAAAGAGGCACTGCCTTGCCATTGCAGAGGAAAAGCTCGAATATGAGCGCGAATGGAACGAGATGTTTTCACGCTACGAGAGTGCGTACCCCGGACTTGCCGCGCAGTACAGGGAGTTTATGCACAGCACCGATATAAACTACTTCGAGGCATTAGAGGCGGCGTTGAACTTCAACAAGCCCGAGGCAACGAGGGTGAGCGGAGGAAAAGTACTTGCAGGGATTGCCGCGCAGATGCCCAACCTTATGTCGGGCTCGGCAGACCTTGCCCCCTCCACCAAGACAGAGATTAAGGACGCGGGATATTTCTCGCCCGAGAACAGACTGGGGCGAAACATACACTTCGGCATACGCGAACACGCCATGGCGGCGATATGCAACGGCATACAGCTGCACGGCGGTTTGCAGGCGCTGTGCTCTACCTTCTTCTCGTTTGCCGACTACATGAAGGCAGGCATAAGAATGAGCGCGCTGATGAAAATACCCGTGATTTACGTTATGACGCACGATTCAATCGGCGTGGGCGAGGACGGCCCCACCCACCAACCTGTGGAACAGCTGATATCGCTCCGCTCGATACCGAATATGAAAGTGTTCCGCCCCTGCGACGGCAGGGAGACGGTTGCGGCGTATGCCTCTGCCCTGACGGGCGGCAACCCCACCGCCATTGTGCTTTCGAGGCAGAATCTGACGCAATACCAAGGAAGCGGCGCATGGGCGCTTGCCGGCGGTTACATTTTATGCGACTGCCATGGCACGCCCGACGTTATACTCATAGGCTCAGGCTCGGAAGTAGAGCTGTGCATGGGCGCGAAAGACATACTTGCAGAAAGGGGCATCAACGCGCGCGTGGTATCTATGCCGTGCATGGAAGAATTTGAGAGACAGCCCGAGGAATACAGAGAGCAGGTATTGCCCTCTTCGATTAAGGCGCGCGTCTGCGTAGAGGCGGCTTCGCACTTTGCGTGGTACAAATACAGCGGCGACTGCGGCGAGGTTATAGCCATGCACTCATTCGGCACATCGGGTCCTGCAAAAGAGCTGTTCAGCCACTTCGGCTTTACCATAGAAAACGTTGCCGAAAAGGCTGAACTTTCGATAATGAAAGCAAAAAATTACAGGTGATTTTACGGGCGCGCCATGCGCCCGTGTTTTTATACGCCGTACGGATAAAAAATTTCCCGCGCGGCCGTAAGGAGTAAATTATGGAACTTGAAGAACTATTCCTTAAAAGACAGTCTACGCGGAAGTACTCTTCGCGCCCCGTGGCGGACTGCGACCTTGAACGCATTTGCAGGCTGGCTACTCTTGCGCCTTCGGCAAAAAATTCACAGCCATGGAAGATGTTTGCCATAAACGGCGAAAGGGCGGAAAAATTTGCAAAGAACGTACAGCTGTTCGGCGCAAATAAATGGGCAAGCGGTTGCCCTGCCTTTATAGCCGTACAGCTCGTCCGCACGCGCCTGAGGGAAATGATAGCCGAGCGCTTTACATATGCAGATTTTTCGGGCAACGACATAGGTCTGCTTACGGCATACATGACGCTTGCCGCCGAGGATATGGGGTTGCAGACCTGCATATTGGGGATACGAAGCGAAAAGGGAATAGCAGAGTTTTTGGGCGAACCTAAGGGAACGAAATTTCCGCTGGTGATTGCCATAGGCTACGCCGAGGACGGGACAATACGCGAAAAGAAGCGCAAACCTTTTGATGAGGTTTTTAAACTTGTGAAGTAAATCATGCCCGCAAGTTTAATCCGTTTGTTTGTATAGTTTAGAAACGGACGATAAAAAAGATACGCCGCCGCAATTTTATTGCGGCGGCGTATATAATTGCCGCGGACTACTGTCCGTCGCCGGAATTGAATCCGAGGCTTATCAATATTGCCCTGTCTACCTTATGCATGGTGTTTTCGTTGAGTTCGCCTATTCGCTCTTTCAGCCTGCGCTTATCAAGCGTACGAATTTGTTCGAGCAGAATTACCGAGTCTTTGACAAGACCGTATGCGCTCTTTGGCAGCTCTATGTGTGTGGGCAGTTTGGCTTTGTTTATTTTGCTTGTAACCGCCGCCGCAATTATAGTGGGCGAGTACTTGTTGCCCACGTCGTTCTGCACAATGAGGACGGGGCGCACCCCTCCCTGTTCGCTGCCCACAACAGGCGACAGGTCGGCGTAGTAGAGTTCACCGCGCTTGACGTTCATATCAACCTCACTTTTTCGGCAGTCTTTAATTTATTATATGTAACCGCCTTAAATTTATTGTTGACAGAGCGCCGCTTTTTATACGGCACGCGCGCCGTTTTTTAATCAGAGGTAATTTTTTTTACTGCCGCTGGTATGCACCTTAAAATATCCGCGGAAGTGGCGCAGTATTCTGTAACTTGTTCTGCCGCAAGTTCTGCCGCTGTGCCGAGCGTATGCGCCGCGCATATCGCCCCCTCTATGGGCGACAGTCCGCGCGCTATACTGCCTGCCATATAGCCTGCGAGCATATCGCCGCTTCCTGCCTTTGCAAGCGCCGACGAACCGCGGCAGTTTATTGCCGTATATGTGCCGTCGGTTATAACAGTTCCTGCCCCTTTAAGCACGGTGACGACATTATATTCGCGTGAGAATTCCCGGGCGCAGGCTACGGGGTCGGCGAGCACGTCTGCCACCTTTATACCCGAAAGCCGCGAAAATTCTTTTACGTGCGGTGTGAGCACTACGCCGCACGACTTTTCACCCAATATCGAGACGCCGTGCATGGCGAGGCTGTTTAGCCCGTCTGCGTCTATTATAAGCGTGCCCGTGTACTCTTTGAGCATTGTTGCAATTCTGCCGTGCAGGGCAAGCGAAGCTCCACAGCCCATGCCTATGGCTATTGCCGCGGAAGTTAAATCGCACTGCGGAGAGAACACCGCCTGCGGATAGTTGGGCGATATTGCCGCTCGTACCTCGTCAGGGCAGATGGCTTTTACATATCCACAGCCCGACCTGAGCGCCGCCGAAACGGCGAGTACTGCCGACCCTGTGTACTGCGGACTGCCGCAGACAAGACTTGCCGTGCCGAACGTGCCCTTGTGACTGTTGCGCGGACGGCGCGGATAGAGCGCGGCAATATCGGAATCTGAATAAATGACAGTCAAATCTGTTTGTTTTGAGGATATTCCTATGTCTTTTAACACGAAATCGCCGCAGTAATCCAATCCGTCAGAGAGGTAAAAGCCTGTCTTACAGCCGCCTATGGCGACCGTTTTAGCCGCCCTGACCGCCGTGCCGAGCACTTTGCCGCTGTCGCCCGACAGTCCGCTGGGTATATCGGCGGCAACCACGCGTGCGCCGCAGTCATTTATGGCGTTTATGACCTCTTCGGCGCGCCCCTCCACCGCACGCGACAGTCCCGTACCGAATATACAATCCACTACTATATCGCCGGCAACCACCTGCGAGAACTGACCGCGATAGCGCGATTTTTCCCTTTCGCAGTCTGGCGAAAGATTGCCTTCGAGCGCGAGAACGCTTACGTTTAATCCGCGCGAAAGCAGACTTTGCGCGCAAACGTAGCCGTCGCCACCGTTATTGCCCGTACCGCAGACAACTAAAATTTTATCGTCCGCACCGGCCATGGCGGCAACCTCTTCGGCGATGCCCTCGCCTGCGCGGCGCATGAGCTCTTGCGACGGTATTTTTAGCATATCTATGGTGTATTTATCAGCAGTGCGCATCTGCGCTACGGTATAAATTTTTTGCATGTACCCCCCCTTTCGGTTCTGCGTTAAAGCATGCGCTTACAGGGCGGCGGCAGGCGCAGGGATACTTCGCCTGCACTTACCTCTTTTATGCGACCGCCTATTTCGCACACCAGCCTGCCCTGCGGAGATATATCGAGCGCGACGGCGCTTATCTGCTGTTCGCCGATACAAAGAACAACCTCGCTCCCCAGCCAGTCTATGTATGATTTATATTCGTGTATCGAAGCGCCCTTCTGCATGTTTGCGACGAGCTCTTCCCTGACCTCTATAACGGAGAGCTTTTTGCCCGATTCGGCGCAGAGCGTTGTGGCAATGTCTTTTAGTTCGGGCGGCAGAGCGTTGTGCACGTTTAACCCTATACCCACGATTGAACGCGATATATGCCCCGACGAAAGCGTATTTTCTATGAGCGAGCCGCTCAACTTTTTATCGCCTGTAAGCACGTCGTTTGCCCACCGTATACGGGGGCGGATACCGAACTTTTGCACCGTGCGGCACACAGCCACGCAGGAATTTATCATTATTTCAAAGGCGCGGTCTGCGGGCATACTTTGGTATATGTGCAGAAAGGAGATGTACAGTCCGCCCTCTTCCGAGCTGAAACTGCGGCCGTGCGTGCCCCTGCCGCCCGTCTGCACCCTTGCCGTGACGGCGACATTGCAATTAAAACCCGACCTCTTTATGTACTCATTGGTGCTGTCTGTGACGTCGAGCTCAATCAACTTCATCGTCCGCCTCCAACGCCGCCTTTGCGGCGTCGTATGAATATCCGCGCGCGACAAGGTATTTTAAAGCCTTGTATAAATTTTCCCTGGTGCGCTCTTTGCCGCGCATATATTTGCCTGCGAGCGCCCTTGCGCCTTCGGTATCCTCGTCCGTTTCAGAAAGGGCGCGCTCTATTGCCTCGCGCGAAGCTCCGCGCCTCATGAGGTCTGCCTCTAAAAGGCGCTTGCCCCTGCCGTTACAGCCCGATATATACGCCTTGCAATAGGCGTAGTCGTCTAAAAAACCGTAGTAGCGCAGTTTTTCCGCCACATATTCGCAGACGGGGTCTGTGTAGCCCTTGCCGCGGAGGTAGTCGCATATCTGCCGCTCGGTCTTCATCGAGGCGGATATATGCGTGAGCGCTTTATCGAGCGCGGCGCTCTTTTCCGTTTCAAGCTGAACCTCTTCTAAAAAGCCGCGTTCTACGTGCATACCGACTTTTAAGCGGTATTTTACAGCCGTCTCTAACCTCAGACCGCAGTAAAACCTGCCGTCCACAAAGATACTGCAACGGTTTTTATCCTTTTTTTGCGGCTCGATAGAAGTTATTTCGGGCATAGACCCTCCTGCAACGTGTTTTAAGCCATTTTATCACAATATTAAATTTTCGTCAATCGCCGTTTGACATTGCGTGCAGGCGGTTGTATAATTATTACAGTTTGGGGGCAATTATGGAAAACGGTAAAAATTAGTTGCATATTTTTTGTGTAGCGGAGTTACGGCGGGTAAATTTTATGGGTTTATGAGAGATGACAGTTATGGACAGAATTAAAAATTGCGAGCAAAAATTTGGTGAACTTTTCGGCGGCAAGCCCGTTCAAAACGAGGGCAACGACCCTGAATTTATGCGCATTTTGCAACGGTTTATCTTCGGCGAAGTATGCTATACGGGCTCGCTCGATAACCGCATGCGCGAACTTATCACAATAACCGTGCTTGCGGTAAACCAAACGCTTCCGCAACTTAAATCGCACACGGCGGCGTGCCTTCATATAGGCGCCACACCCGAAGAGATACGCGAAACTATCTATCAGTGCGCGCCATTTATCGGTTTTCCTAAAACGCTCAACGCAATATCCGCTATCAACGAGGTTTTTGAGGCAAACGACATCTCTCTTCCGCTCAAAAGCGGCGAAACGATTTTCGAGGACGACCGCTACGAAAGGGGACTTGCAATTCAGGCTTCTATATACGGAACTGAAATTGCAGAGCGCTACACATGGTTGCCTGCACCTTTCGATAAGGCGGTGCCATGCTTTTTGACCGAACTCTGCTTTTCCGATTTTATGACGAGGATTGAACTCAACGAAAAAGACAGGGAGCTTTTAACCGTAATAATACTTGCCGCTCTCGGCGGGGCAGAAGTGCAGGTGCGCTCGCACGTCGAAGGGGCACTCAAAGTCGGAAACACAAAGGAAGAGGTCGTCTGCGCACTCGTCCACGCCATGCCTTATATGGGCGTTCCCAGGCTTTTCAACGCGCTCAACTGCTCCAAAGAGTTATTATCTGGATAAATTTAAGAGGTGATTATAATGGATAAAGATTTTGAAAAGAGCAATGTGTTCGGTTTAGGGCAGGAAAACTCTGCCTACGCGCAGTATTTCATTGGTAAGTCGTATTTAAACCCGCTCACAAAACCCCAGCCCGACACGCCCTTCTTTGCTAATGTTACATTCGAGCCTGGCTGCCGCAATAATTGGCATATTCACCACGCCACAAAGGGCGGCGGACAGATACTTTTATGTGTTGCGGGCAGCGGTTGGTATCAGGAGTGGGGCAAGGAGGCGCAGTCTTTAAAACCAGGCGATGTGGTTGTAATTCTTCCCGGAGTAAAGCATTGGCACGGCGCAAAGCAGGACAGCTGGTTCTCGCACATAGCCGTCGAAGTCCCCGGTGAAAGCACCTCCAACGAATGGCTTGAACCCGTTGACGATAATCAGTACAACAAGTTATAAAATATACATTTTGAGAGGCTTTTGAAATGAGCGTTGAACTCGACTGGGGGAATTTAAGTTTTGCATACATAAAGACGCCCTATCGCTATGTAAGCGAGTATAAGGACGGCAAATGGGACGCAGGCAGGCTTTGCGACGACGACAAAGTTGTTATATCGGAGTGCGCAGGAGTGTTGCAGTATGCGCAGACCTGCTTCGAGGGATTGAAGGCGTATACCACGGCGGACGGACGGATTGTAACCTTCCGCCCCGATTTAAATGCCGAAAGGATGATAAGTTCGGCAGAAAAGCTGAAAATACCCCCCTTCCCTGCCGAAAGGTTTTTGGACGCCGTGGACAAGGTGGTTGCTGCCAACCGCGACTACGTGCCCCCTTACGGCAGCGGCGCAACGCTGTATATAAGGCCGTATATGTTCGGGTCATCCGAAGTAATAGGCGTAAAACCTGCCAAAGAATATCAGTTCAGAATGTTTGTAACGCCCGTGGGACCGTACTTTAAAGAGGGCATACGCCCCATAGTAATAAGGGTGAGCGACACAGACCGCGCGGCGCCCCGCGGCACGGGCAGTATAAAGGCAGGGCTGAATTATGCCATGAGCCTTTACAACATTGTGGACGCGCACGAAAAGGGCTTTGACGAAAACCTGTACCTCGACCCTGCCACCCTCACCTTTGTGGAAGAGACGGGCGGCGCAAACTTTATATTTGTTACCAAAGACGGCACCGTGGTCACGCCCCTTTCCGAATCCATCCTTCCCTCTATAACGAGGCGCTCTATCTTGTACGTGGCAGAGCACTATCTGGGACTTAAAGTTGAGAACAGAAAGGTGCGCCTTGACGAAGTAAAGGACTTTGCCGAATGCGGACTGTGCGGAACTGCCGCCGTTATTTCGCCCGTGGGAATAATAAACGACCACGGCAAGGAGATACGCATACCTTCGGGCATGAAAAAGATGGGACCTGTAACGCAGAAACTATACGACACGCTTACGGGCATACAGATGGGCACGATAGCCGCCCCCGAAGGCTGGATAAGAGAGATAAAGTAAATTATAAGGTAAAAATAAAACGCGCCGCGATATGAGGCGCGTTTTTTTGCATATTAAAACTAATTTTTATATCAATTGGCGGCATATATGCCGCAATCAACGGCATTTATAACTTGAAGCCGCACACAAATTCGCGCAGTTTTTCTATCTTTACCCTGCCGCTTAACATGTCGGCAACGGCGGCGTTGAAAGTTGCCGCAAGCTCCTTTTTTACGGCAACGGTAAAGGTTACTTGCGAAGAATATTCGGTATTTTTTACCTCGCAGTCGTTCTGCGAAAGAAAGCGGTTTAAAATATCTACACTACCGTAATCTACGGTGTATGCGCTCTCTTCGCAGGGAAGATAGATAAGTTTGGGGGCGGCGTCTAAATTTTCTGCCGCACAGCCCGAATATGCGCGCACAAGTCCGCCCGCGCCCAGCTTTATGCCGCCGAAGTAGCGCGTCACCACCACCGCCGTGCAGAACAGTTTTTTGTTTTTTATGACCTCTAATATGGGCATGCCAGCCGTACCGCCAGGTTCTCCGTCGTCTGAAAAGCGCGGCGCGTTGCCCGTTGAATCGGCTATATAAGCATAGCAATTATGGGTTGCGTCTTTATACCTGCCTGAAATTTTTGCAATGAACGCGCGCGCCTCTTCCTCGCCTTCGACATGGCATGAAGTTGTGATAAAGCGCGAACGCTCTATCACCTTTTCGGTGACGCACCCGCTTACCGACAGATAGCCCATATTATTTTAGTATCACCTTTATGTGCTGTTTTTTGCCCTTGTGAATTATGTCGCCGCTGTTTACGGGGGCGTTAATATCGGTAACTTTATTTTCGCCGACAGATACCCCTCCCTGCTGAATGAGCCTGCGAGCCTCGCCGTTGGACGAGCACAGCTTTGCCGCGACAAGCACGGGGATAATCGTGGGACTATCCACCGAAATTTCCACTTCGGGCAAATCTCCGCCGCCTCCGAACGCCGCCCTCGCCTGCGCCATGGCTTTTTGCGCCTTTTCTTCGCCGTGGACGAGCTTGGTGAGCTCGAACGCGAGAATCTCTTTCTTTTCGTTTATGCGGCTTTGCTCCCACTTCTCCATTTTACGGATTTCGTCGAGGGGTATGAATGTAAGCATCTTAATGCACTTCATAACGTCGGCGTCTGCAACATTGCGCCAGTATTGGTAGAACTCGTAGGGGGAAGTCTTGTTTTCGTCCAGCCAGACGGCACCCCTCGCCGTTTTGCCCATCTTTTTGCCTTCGCTGTTGAGCAACAGGGTTATTGTCATGGCATAGGCGTCTTTGCCGCTCTTTTTGCGTATGAGCTCTGTGCCTGCAAGCATGTTGCTCCACTGGTCGTCGCCGCCGAACTGCATGTTGCAGCCGTAGTGCCCGTTAAGATACCAGAAGTCGTACGCCTGCATTATCATATAGTTGAACTCTAAAAACGACAGCCCCTTTTCCATGCGCTGTTTGTAACATTCGGCGCGGAGCATGTTGTTTACCGTAAAGCATGCGCCTACGTCGCGCAGAAGGTCTACGTAGTTGAGCTTTAAAAGCCAGTCGGCGTTGTTCACCATTACCGCCTTGCCCTTGCCGAACTCTATAAATCGCTCCATCTGCTTTTTAAAGCACGCGCAGTTGTGATTTATCACCTCGTCGGTCATCATGGTGCGCATGTCTGTGCGCCCCGACGGGTCGCCTATATGACCCGTACCGCCCCCGACGAGCACCACGGGCTTGTTGCCAGCCTGCTGTAACCTTTTCATCAGGCAGAGAGCCATAAAGTGCCCCACATGCAGGCTGTCGGCGGTGGGGTCGAAGCCTATGTAAAAGCGTGCGCCGCCTCCGTTTAACAGCGTGCGAATCTCTTCCTCGTCTGTGACCTGCGCTATCAGACCGCGCTCTTTAAGCTCTTCATAAATTCCCATAACAATTTCCTCAAATAAAGTTTACTATAATATTTTAGCAGAGAGCCGCAAAAAAGGCAATAAAAAAAGCGGCAGACCGCAAGGTAAACCGCCCGAAATGCGCCGTCTTTCAATTTAATGTCGGCGCATTAATGTTATCTGAAAAGGTTATCAAAGCTTACGCTGTTTTATGGCAGGCAGACAAGACTCAATCGCCGTAAAAATCATCCTTTTTCAATCGCTCGCGCGCCTTTTCTATGGCACGCTTTTCAATTCTCGATATATAGCTGCGCGAAATTTTAAGTTTTTTTGCCACCTCTCTCTGCGGAACGGGGCAGCCGTCTTGCAGACCGTAGCGCATGGATATTATGGTGAACTCACGTTCGGTAAGGATTTTCGAGAGCACCTCTACAAACTTTTCGCGCTGAATTGATTTTTCTACCTGCGCAAATACACTGTCTTCCTTTTCGGCGAGCAGGTCTATCAATGTTAGTTCGTTGCCGTCTTTATCCACTCCGACGGGCTCGGTTAAAGAAACGGTATTTTTATACTTTTTGCCCGTGCGTATGAGCATTAAAATCTCGTTTTCAATACAACGGGCGGTATATGTGGCAAGCCGCGTTCCCTTACCCTCGCGGTAGGTGTTAATCGCCTTTATAAGACCTATGGAGCCCACAGAGAGAAGGTCGTCGGGGTCGGCGGCGCCGTTGTATTTTTTTACTATGTGCGCAACGAGGCGCATGTTGTGGTTTATGAGTATGTTTTTTGCCTCTGCATCGCCAGCATGGGCAAGTTCTATATATTTGTGCTCCTCTTCGCGGGAGAGCGGCTTGGGAAAGGAGCCCTTGCCGCCCTGCACCAACCCCGTGAAGAAAAAGATTTTGCCGAATAGCAGGCTTAGAAAGTCTAAAAACATAAGTTACCTCCTGAATGTATCTGCAAGAAATACTTATGTTTTATAAAGGTTGTACTATTCCGTGGCGCGGCAAAACTATGCCGAAGTAACTCGTTGTTGAAATGGGGCGCGCGGCACCGTCAAGATTACGCCGTATGGGGAATGGGCGTTTATCTGGGTGGGTAGGTGGTCGGGGGGACGGTCGGGTGGACGGTCGGGTGGACAGACAAGTGGACACGGTCGGATGGACGGACGTGTGGACGGACGTGTGGACGGTCTCGTGCCTCACAAGAGAGCAACGGGGCTGACAACTATATAATAAGCATGTGGGGAGGCGCGCGGCGGAACGCCGCGCGCACTATTTTTCGTCATTTCGCAATCAACACTTGCCGCCGCAGAGTGCCGCCCTTTCGTTTCGCCAAAAAATAACACCTCAAACATTACAGGCGGCGCACAGTTGCGTCGCCCGTTTATACTTAACCACCTTCTCAAATTCTCTATATAAATTAATATATTACAGGCTATTTAGAAAAGAAATCAACAACTGCCGTTGCGATGTAGATAAAGTTGAAAATTTAAAAGTATACTCTTCATATTCAGAGGAAACATTAAAAAAATCTTTTATAGTTATACCCAATACATCGCAGATACTTTCTAATACTTCCACGGTAGGGCATTTTTTACCTGACTCTATATCGGGAATGTAACTTGGAGACACTCCCGCCTCAGAAGCAAGCTTACATTTGGAAATACCACGAGCTTCACGCAACTTCTTAATACGCTTGCCAATTTCCACTCGATTCATATATCTTCCCCCTACTTTAATCTATATGAATAGTTTATCGCTTTTTTAGTGGAAATATTTTCACTAATGTATTGAAAAAATTTCTCTATTGTGTTAAAATAATTGTGAACTCCTAACATATGCAGATTATTTCGCACACAACTTTGTCACAGTATTCATAATGAGAGCAACATCCAAACGCACTTGCCACGACTAATATACGCCGAGCATAAGAATATCTACACAGATTAACCGATTTTCAGCATGGACATTTATACCCTGCGGTATACCGCAACGAACGATTTTATATTCGCTGCTTACTGCCAAGGTATTGTGTATATAAAATATTTTTTAAGGAGATATTAGTTATGCCTATACAGAAAAGCTCCTCGCTAAAAACCATGCGAAACATTGCCACCACCGAATTTGCATTGGATAACCTTCCAGCTCTCCTCGCTATTTCTGACCTGCTACATAATCTCGACGAATATTCACACAATGCCTTGAACTTTGTAAAAATAATATGCAAACCTTCGCTCTTTAATCTTTCCTATGAAGACCTTGCCTTAATGTGTTATTTCAGCGAAAAAACTATACGCAGAAAATGCAATCAGTACACTAAATTATTTGATATTAAACACTCATACTTTCAAACGCTTCCCCTTCCGTCTATTATTACGAGGATATACGAATTCCGTTTGAACAACTTTTTACGTCTTAATATCCCTTCGCTAAACACAATATCGTCAGATGATATTATCCAATGCATACGCTCTTGCAACGCCACCCGAAGCGACGAACAGCTCTGCATTTCAATTATAAACTACTATGACTCGATTATAGATAAGTTTAAGGACAATTAGTATGCAATTGCATTTCAATTATAATGCAAACGCATAAAAATGTCAATGTAATTGCAGAATATTGATATATGCAAATGCATAGTATAATATCTGTATGGATATACTTGGAAAAATAAAAGTTTTGCAGGGAGAACGCGGCTGGACGGACTATAAATTGTGCCAAATTGCCGGGTTGCCTATCGGAACGTTGAATTCTATATATACACGGAGCTCGCCGCCAAAGTTAGAAACATTGCAATGCATTTGCAACGCGTTCGGATTAACTCTGTCGCAATTCTTTTTAGAGGATGAAAAGGTAGAGATATTAAGCGAAACCGAAAGAGAGATGTTGCAATTTTTCCGCAGGCTCTCCCCCAAACAACAAAAAGCCTTGATACAAGTTTTTAAAGAGTAGAATATCGGCGCGCAGGGACTCCCTGCACGCCGATATATTTGTATTTTCCACAATATATTATACTTGACCTTAATACATTGTGGACTTTGTAAGATTAAATATTTAAAATCAAATTTAGCACGATAGCTTAGACATATAGATGGTCTAATTCGTTTATAATGGGTGGTTATCAGCACTCCCCGCGGAGCAGGTCTACCGCCACACACTCCAAATTATCTTCCCTCGTGGGGTGCGACAATATCCATAATCTGCCTCCGCTATTTTTTGAAAAAATGACTTTTAAATGCTTTGGTATATACTGATAGTGAGCTTTGAGAGATAGAAATTTTCGTCATCGGTTTTACCGAGATGTATCCGTTTGATATCGTGAGTTTTGCGGCACGCAAAGCTCTACCCCGAACGATTTTACTTGTTCGGGGTTTTCTCTATTTCATTATAATCCACGCACCCCTTGCGGGGTGCGACAAAATATATTATCATATAAGTATTTCAATCCACGCACCCCTCATAGGGTGCGACATGTGCGCGGCGGAAAAATGGTAATGCCCCTCCCGTTTACGTCCGAAACATCCCACGCACAACTATTATATAGCACAAAAGCAATAAAATGTCAATAAATTTTTAGATTTCAATCCACGCACCATTCGCGGGGGTGCGACTTTTACATTTCTTCATAGACGTTCACCCCCGCGGTATTTCAATCCACGCACCCCTCACGGGGTGCGACTGCATTATTTGCGCAGTTCATTGTCTAAATGGGATTTCAATCCACGCACCCCTCACGGGGTGCGACTACATACCCCCAAAACTCTTTTTCTTTTGTATAATTTCAATCCACGCACCCCTCACGGGGTGCGACGAGAATACGCGATAACCGTAGAACAACGGCGGTTAATTTCAATCCACGCACCCCTCGCGGGGTGCGACGTATGGTGAACTCATACTGCACGGTGTTGCCGTAATTTCAATCCACGCACCCCTCGCGGGGTGCGACCGTCGTCGATTTCTTTCAGTTCGGGGTCTTTTACATTTCAATCCACGCACCCCTTGCGGGGTGCGACTCAGAATTGGCAAGGTTTACAACGCCCCGTATGAGATTTCAATCCACGCACCCCTTGCGGGGTGCGACTCAGATTTTTTATTTGGTGGCGACCATACGCAAAGATTTCAATCCACGCACCCCTTGCGGGGTGCGACACAGCCCTACAAACTTACCAAATATCCAACTGTAATTTCAATCCACGCACCCACAGGGCGCGACCACTCACAGTAATTTCAATCCACGCACCCCTTGCGGGGTGCGACAATAACCTATCGCTATATAATAACCCTGCGAACCCATTTCAATCCACGCACCCCTCACGGGGTGCGACTACGCCCTGTTATGTGCCATAGAAAAATCTATATATTTCAATCCACGCACCCCTCACGGGGTGCGACTTGCCCCAACGGACAGGGCATAAGGCTTCAGCCTATTTCAATCCACGCACCCCTCACGGGGTGCGACATGGTAAACCGTTCGTTGTACTATGCGAGCATAGCATTTCAATCCACGCACCCCTCACGGGGTGCGACTTCACGCCATGTTTTTACCAACTCGTCTATACCATTTCAATCCACGCACCCCTCACGGGGTGCGACTTCACCTTATCCGACCACTCGCTTGAAATATACGCATTTCAATCCACGCACCCCTCACGGGGTGCGACGGTCTTTGGTGGTTATCGTATGCAGCGGCTCGCCATTTCAATCCACGCACCCCTCACGGGGTGCGACTCGGTCTGGAATATAAACTTCTTCGCATTTCGTATTTCAATCCACGCACCCCTCACGGGGTGCGACTACAAGTAAAGGTTCAATATCTACTGGTGTGTTATTATTTCAATCCACGCACCCCTCACGGGGTGCGACTTTTCTTTTTTTCAATTTTGGAACGCAAGATACATTTCAATCCACGCACCCCTCACGGGGTGCGACGGGTGGGAAAGCCCCTTTCGGCATTAAAACAAAAATTTCAATCCACGCACCCCTCACGGGGTGCGACTTGTGGTCGAATTTGTACTTGGTTTTAAGGTCTTCATTTCAATCCACGCACCCCTCACGGGGTGCGACCGTCGTGCCCAGACGCCTAAACCTACTACTATGATTTCAATCCACGCACCCCTCACGGGGTGCGACTGTAAGAACTTCGTGCTACGCTCGTACGCCGCGTTATTTCAATCCACGCACCCCTCACGGGGTGCGACAACACTATCAACGGTGCATATACCATGCTTCCAATTTCAATCCACGCACCCCTCACGGGGTGCGACTTCCTACAAACAATCTGCCATTATCGTTTATTATATTTCAATCCACGCACCCCTCACGGGGTGCGACGTAATCGCTGCGGGCGCGCGGTAGCTGCGCGCTCATTTCAATCCACGCACCCCTCACGGGGTGCGACACCATTGAGTAGCACATGCGCCTTTGTTTATCAGAATTTCAATCCACGCACCCCTCACGGGGTGCGACGGGTCATACTTTTCATTGTTCTTATCCCATGTCATATTTCAATCCACGCACCCCTCACGGGGTGCGACCCGTACGCAGATCTACGACTAATACGCGAATACAATTTCAATCCACGCACCCCTCACGGGGTGCGACTTATTCAAAATTGAACATTTACCAGGGGTTTTTGATTTCAATCCACGCACCCCTCACGGGGTGCGACTGGGTGTTCTTGACGTTATTGTTGGTGCTGATGGCATTTCAATCCACGCACCCCTCACGGGGTGCGACACTATCAGGAACAGTAATACTACCAGTAATAGGCTATTTCAATCCACGCACCCCTCACGGGGTGCGACACTCAGCGATTATCTGCTTTCGCTGACGGTCTGTATTTCAATCCACGCACCCCTCACGGGGTGCGACTGAAACGAAAACAAACCCTTGAACTGCGGGGCCAATTTCAATCCACGCACCCCTCACGGGGTGCGACTCCCCATCCGCGACGGGCGGATTTGGAAGTTTAGATTTCAATCCACGCACCCCTCACGGGGTGCGACCCGTAGGCAAGTCCAAACATTACGAGAACTGCGGATTTCAATCCACGCACCCCTCACGGGGTGCGACTCACCTACCTTACAAGGCAACTCAACCGCCTTTTTATTTCAATCCACGCACCCCTCACGGGGTGCGACTTCTCGCGGTCGTTATACTTCCCTTTTATTATCATTTCAATCCACGCACCCCTCACGGGGTGCGACACCATAATATATGTTAGGCTCGCCATCGCCAAACAATTTCAATCCACGCACCCCTCACGGGGTGCGACTATACCGACTGGTCGGCATTAGATTCGCCGTTGATTTCAATCCACGCACCCCTCACGGGGTGCGACTATTTCCGACGATGTTACTTTTACGGTTAATGAAATTTCAATCCACGCACCCCTCACGGGGTGCGACTAGCATAAAAAATAGATTTAAAAAGCGCGATGCATTTCAATCCACGCACCCCTCACGGGGTGCGACTCCCGATACGGATAATACCGTATCGGGTGACGAAATTTCAATCCACGCACCCCTCACGGGGTGCGACTTGTTGCGGGTGGCGTACAGGTTTACTGGGTAGGCGATTTCAATCCACGCACCCCTCACGGGGTGCGACAATGCCACAGTTGCCACAACAGAATTTGTGCAAATTTCAATCCACGCACCCCTCACGGGGTGCGACGATAGCCACGGCGCGACCGAGCAGGTCGTTCATCATTTCAATCCACGCACCCCTCACGGGGTGCGACTGTTTCAATCCTCGGGCATAGCCGAGGTTCTGAAAATTTCAATCCACGCACCCCTCACGGGGTGCGACAATAGACGAGGCATTGAAACGCCTCAGGGATATGATTTCAATCCACGCACCCCTCACGGGGTGCGACAGGAGTAAATTATGGCAGAAAAGACGTACAGGGAAATTTCAATCCACGCACCCCTCACGGGGTGCGACGCCGTCAAAGTGCGCTATTACCCAATCAAGCTGGGATCTCCATCCACGCACCCCTCACGGGGTGCGACCGTTGTACTATGCGAACATAGCGAGCGAGTACCGCATTTCAATCCACGCACCCCTCACGGGGTGCGACACGCAAATGCACCTATCAGGGTTGCCTCGTCTTCATTTCAATCCACGCACCCCTCACGGGGTGCGACATTAGTACCCGTAACAACCTGCTGGTCACCAGACGATTTCAATCCACGCACCCCTCACGGGGTGCGACGGCGCGTGCTGGTAGTCGTTACCGCGAATACTGCATTTCAATCCACGCACCCCTCACGGGGTGCGACGTATTTTGGACGTTATTGTTGGTGCTGACGACGGCATTTCAATCCACGCACCCCTCACGGGGTGCGACAACGTGATATACAATTGTTCATTAAACGATTGCGTATTTCAATCCACGCACCCCTCACGGGGTGCGACTGACTATTTTACTAGCGTGCTTCCGTCCCCCCAAAATTTCAATCCACGCACCCCTCACGGGGTGCGACTTAGTACCCGTAACAACCTGCTGGTCACCAGACGATTTCAATCCACGCACCCCTCACGGGGTGCGACTCTATATAATGGTGAAAAAATTTTACGCAACACAAAATATTGATTAACTTGCGTATCCCACCACCAAATAATAACAAAATAATAACAAAATTTAACCGATATCGGCCGCGAACCTCGCAATATTTTACAATCACTTAACGTTCGCGCTAAAAAATCAGAACGCCGTCCACCTCATACTTCTGCTCAACGCCAAACTGCTCTATACGCTTTTTCCAGTTATTGCCAAGATAATAAAAGCGGAGGTTGTCCTTTTCTTTATCAATGATATTGAGCAATTTATCTTTGAGCAAAATAAATTTGCCGTACTCGATATTTACCTCAAAAACCGAATTTTGCACGCGCTGACCATAGTTGACGCACTCCTTTGCCAATCTGCGCAATCTCTTTTTGCCGCCTGCCGATTCGACATTGACATCGTATGTAATAAGCACGAACATTTAATTCACCTGTAATGCCGGATAAACTTCTAATTCACCACGAATAAACTTTGCCATGAGATTAGCCTGTACATACGGAAACAATCCGAACTGAACTTTTTCTTTTAATATCGGGTGAATAAGACTTTCGCGCTTTTTATCCTGCCAAAGCGTGATAACCTTTTTTCGTCCCTCATCATTGAGGATAACGGCACCGCCTATCTGCTTCTCGAAGTCATCTTTCTTTAATACGGCGAGATTAATTGCACTTACAACCATTCTTTCGACAACGGCGCGGAATTCTTCCATTATGTCGCATGCAAGAGAAACTCGCCCGGGTCTTAATGTATGGTATACCCCGATATACGGGTCGAGCCCGACGCACTCTAATGCTGCCGCTATATCGTTAGTACACACCGTATACAAAAAGGATAATACAGCATTTATTCTGTCAAGAGGCGGCCTTTTGCTGCGCATATACATTCTGAAATCTTCTCTTTGGCGGAGCAACAGGCTGTCAAATACTTCAAAATAAGCCTTAGCGCTTTCACCTTCCAGTCCGCGCAGTCTGTCTATATCGGTTTCGGCTGCGACCTTTTGAATATTCTGCGCAAGTATGTCGCAACAATGAGTTATCGGTAAGCACATTTCAGAATCGGGATTATCCCTCTTGCTTCTCATAAGCAAATTGCGCGTATTTTTAAGTTTTGACGTTATTATGGCACGAATGAGCGTAAGCTGTACATCCCTATCGGAAAATTTTTCGAGCTGTTGTTTGCGCAGAAAAACGTTGCCCTTTGTTTTGCCGACCACCCTTGCCAGAAACCTGCCATGCGGGGATAAGAAACACAGAGCGACACTCTGCTCGGCGCATTTACCCATAAGCGCTGGACTGCAACCGAGATAGTTGAAGCAATAAATGCTTTCCAGATTAGTGAAGGGCAACCGCACCACTTCTTTGCCGTGTTCAGATAGAACGACATTTTCGCCGTCGAGTGAGAGGTAGCCCTCCTCCCTTGTGACGTAAAGTGTATTGAGAAGTTTACGCATTTGTACACCTCGCTTTGGGCAGACATATATCTTTCATAGAACATCCGCCGCAATAACTTGTATCGTCCAAAGGTGGAATTTTTGCCTCTTCGTAGCACTGCCTTATTTGCCCGAGCGCACGCGCAAGGCTGTCGTAGTCTGACTGTTCAAACGTAATTTCCGTCTGCCTATGCGTATCCGCATGGTAAATACAGGCTGTGCAGCTTACCCCGAACATTTTATCGGCACAGACTTTCTGCGCGAGCAACTGCATTTTATCGGCAAGGGCGGCTTGTTCACGCAGAGTTTTGCTCGGCTTATATTCAACAATTTTAAGGCTGAATTTTTTGCCGTACTTTTCAATATAACAGCCGTCCTCGTCGGGCATGAGTTGCAGGCAGTCCAATACGCCGAATAGTCCCCAATCGTCGTTATAGACCTCTACTGTCCGCTCGGTATATATCCCACGGGAACAGGATGACTTGTAGCTATCGGCATTGCGGTGGATAATCTCTGCCTTGTTGACAAAGAAATTTTCACTCCAATCGCAGGCGATATGTATGAGTCCCCACCTGTGCGGACAGTAAAAGTAGTGCTGTACTTCACGGATATTTATTACGCGGTCAGTGGGTTTCAATATGTACGCCTTCGGGCAAATTTTCGTCTACACTTACAACATAGTCGTCATAACTGCGTGGAATGGCTACGCCTTCTTTGCGGCAGACTTTGACTTTGTCAAACAGTACGGCGGAAGGTGCATTGCCGACATCGCTGTCGTGGCGGAAAACTATAAGTTTGCGCAGGCACATTTTGCCGCGAGCGGCGCTGTGGTCGTGTTCAAACATATTGATAATTGCCTCCCACAGCTTTTTGAGGTCTTTAACGGAAAAGCCCGTCTTTTGCTTTTGAGCCAGCTTTGCAGACACATAGCCCTCTGCCCTGTACAGCCCGTAGGAAATATAATTTTTCTTGCCGAATTCAGTTTTTTTATTTTCTTTATTTTTTTCATATTTAGTTATCGCCTGCCTGGAAATTGTTATCTCTTGGGGAAGGACGGGGTCAATACTCTTTGCAAAGTTTATCTGCACGGGACCACGCACTATTCCGCAATGGTCGTCGCCCGTACTCATAACTGCGCCGAATGTGCGGACATCGTAGTAATTTGCGCACATATAGTCGCGCGCCGTTTCTACCGAAGAGCTGTTCTTACCCTTTTCTCCTTTTTTGAGCCCACAGGCTTCGTATGCTTCGGTAAACTTGTCGTTGAGATATTTATCATTTTTTATGAGAATATTGAATTTTCCTTCCCCTTCCTCTTCTGTGCCCTCGTATTTCATCTCAATATAATTGCGAATTTTTCTTTTCAGGCACACGTCGGTAACAATACCATGGCTCGTTTCGGCGTCCACCCTGGGCATATTGCCTGCGTCGGGGTCGCCGTTGGGGTTTCCGTTTTCACAATCGAACAACATTATAAATTCGTATCTGTTTTTAATAGCTTCCATTATTCTTATTCTCCTTTTTCTGTTTTTGTATATAAATTTTGTTTCTGCTGGTAGTAGCCGAGAATAAACATTCCCTGTCCATCCATATTGACTGTTTTGGGGAACTCCCCGTTTACGTTGGCAAGTATGGACTGGATAAGCTTATCGTAATATACCATACTGCGTATATTGTCATCGCTAAGTTTTGAAAGGTGCGCCTGCGCAAGTTTTACAAGGCGGGGAAAGACGAGATACGGGGTTGAACAAGCCGATGAAAAGAACTTGTCCTTAATAGTGGTACTCAAATCTTCACCGATAGCCTCTTTTTGCACCTTTTCGAGTACGGCAAACAACCTGCCGAGGTTGTATGCGGTATCTGTACTGTTTTCCTGCAACATATTGTATGTGTCCTCCTTAATATAATTTTTTCTTATAAGACAACCCCTTATAATCCGCGCCCTGTCGTGACTGATGTCGTGGTCAATGCGGCAACGCCTGACCACAGTGTTGAACAGAGTCTGCGGATAGGGTAGTCCCTTTATTATGGATATGAGCAACTTTGCCTGCAAGGCAGGGTCGCCGCCCTCCTTTGTGACTGGCGATTGCAACGCCTTTTCAATTTGCCAAAGCATGAGCTGCCTGTCGTTTGGCGAAAAGCTGATGTCTTTGCAATGCTTTGCCATGTTTTCCATAATTTTGCCGAAGGTGCTCTTTTCAAATAGCTTTACTGATAAGCGGCTGGCATTCGGCTTTACGCCGAGTATATAGAACTGCGTTGATATATCCAGATAATCTAAATCGGGAGTGGTTCCCTCTCTTAGATTTTTCATGGCGGCGTCAAGTCGCGCATCGTCTTTATCAGAAGAGTTGGCAAAGAGCGAATACGACATTAAATCGAGATATGGCTTTTCGCTATCTTTGGTGTTTGCCCAATAGAGTAGAGTCATATCACCTATCATCACATTATGCCCTGGCGAAGCCGTAAGATAGTTCAATGCCGAAGTGTACTTTTTCATACTCTGCTCTGAGATACTGCTGTTGTACGACTGGCTTTTGCCATATGATTCAAAGGCGGTATTGTTGAAACAGACGAGGTTTACGCCTGACGACTGCCCGCCGCGTATGCCCGAAATATTGTCGTGAAGCCTTGCAAGAGGCAGATTTTGACCAGATATTGCGCATTGCCCCATAACTTTGCCGTCATCAGAACTGTTGCGGCGCTCCCTTTCGCTCTCCCATTTCTGCTTCACTTCGGAACGGGAATTGAGCGGCTCTGACTCATGTTCTGCAAGAGTAATTATAAACTTCGCCCCGTTATAATCCTTACCCAATTTACAGAGTTCGGAGTTTTCTTTCTGTTCTTCGGGCTTCCATGACGCCAAAAAAGCAAGGTACGCCCGCACGACAGGGCTATCTATATCGCTCAAAAATTCTTGATTTACCTTACGACACTTTTCAAACGCTTCCAACGACTTGTTGCTGACGACAAAGATATTTTCTTTGCTGTCCCACTCAAGCCCGAATATGTACTTTTCGCGGTGGTCTATCGTTTCAGCCGCAATTCCTGGTATGGAGTTTCTGAAAGGAAAAATTTCTTCCCTGCCAACCGTTTTAGTCTTTTTGCCGACCATGACTTCACGGGTATAGGATAAAATTTTGTTGATTGTGCCGTTGACATTCAGTACGAGGTTGTAATTTACTGTAACCTTGCTGTAACCTTCCACAACGAGCCCGCTGTCTGGCTGAGCCCTAAGGCAGTCGTAATATTCGCACAGAGCCCTTAACATATCATCTCCTTTGCGTAGCAAGCCACGTCTATCACGCCGTCAACCATGTGCGGACGGTAGAACCTCGGCTCTGCGCTGTCGGTAGATTTTCCCTCTTTATCACGTTTATACTGCAAATCATACAGCATATACCCAAGGTCTGTATCGCCCTTTAAAGTACTTTGCGGCAGAGCTTCGACGAGCTCGACATCGGCTGGGAATTCGCGGCAGCCGAGACAGGGCTTATTGAAGTGCTGCCCCTTTTTGAGTCTGCGGAGCAGAATGTTGTAACACTTTTCCTCCGTCATATCCGCGTCCTTTTCGTCGGTGAGTTCAAAATGGAACTCTACGCCGTACTCTACGTCTTTGAGCAACATACTCGCTCTCTGTGTGCGCAAATCTGAACTGTAAACAGCGGCACTGCCCTTGCCATTAATTTCAGCGTTGATATTTTTCAACGATAATTTTTCGCTGAGCTCGTTACGCCTTATATTGATAAAATTAATCGGTCGGCAGACTACAATTTTATCAATTATGTACTTTACGCCTGGGTGCCAATAAATTGCAGAGATAAGACCCACAAGCGCGCTCGGTGTGGGCACATCGTAGCTGACGCGCTCCACCTTCATTTCGGGACGGGAAAAGAGCGCATAATCGCCCCTTATTTTTATCCTGAACCCAAACATGATTGTTCCTCCTTTTAAAAAATATATGTAGTAACGTCATCGGTACTGATGCCCGTTTCCGTATTATAATAATTGAAGTTTGTAAGAAAGTTAAAGCCGTCGCGAAAGTCAATTACGCCCTGCTCGCAGAGCTTTTCGTACTCATCCTTTCTGAGCGACACCACATACTGTTGCAACTTGCGCTTTGCAAACCTGCCGCCGCATTTTAAAGCTTTGATTATAGCCTGTTCTTCTTCATCGCCAGGATAAATCACCACGACATTTACACTGTTATCTTCATCTATCAGTTTAAAACATTCGGCATACTTTTCAAACTCAAATCCAAAAGGCGTTATATATTTGGCGAAGTCATTAGCCTCCATATTTACTTTCGCGTATGTAAAAACTTTGTCGAAGTATACGCGCACCGCCTCTGGTGACGTGCCCATAGACTCCATTACCTCCTTGCAGAAGTCCTGCCTGTTAGTAAATTCGTCCTTCGAACTCTTCCCCTTATATTTAAACTCCTCATCTGTGAGTTCAAACACATAGGCATGGCTGTCAGTTTTATTGCGCAGTCCCTCGCGGTTGCACCTGCCAGCCGCCTGCAACACGTTGTCGAGCCCCGCACGCTCACGGAATACTGCGGCAAAATCGAGGTCTACGCCCGCCTCTATCAGCGAAGTGGAAACAAGCACAAACTTTCTGCCCTCTTTAAGCGCCCCTCTTACTTGTCCTATAACCCTGTTGCGGTCGCGCTTTGTCATATATGTGGAGAGGTGGTATTTTTCGCCGCCAAGAAGTTTATAAATTTCGCGCGCGGCTTTACGCGTATTTACGACGATGAGCGCACTTTGGGAAGACGTAGCCACTTCAATCAGCCGCTCCATGCTTATATCACCGAGCTCTTCCACACTATACCGCTCGAATGTGGGAAATACAGATTTATCGGTTATTAGTTCGCAAACTTTAAGTCCGCCACAGTCAAATTCGTTGAACCATTTTTTAAAATCGGGCATGGTAGCCGAGAGCATGAGCGCCCTGCAACCGTAGTCTTCTACGAGGAACTTTATCGCCTCCAAACAGGGCTTGTAAAACTGCAACGGAAACATGTGCGCCTCGTCAAAGACAATCATGCTGTCTGCAATGTTGTGCAGTTTGCGCGTTGCAGAAGGTTTGTTGCCGTATATTGACTGGAAGAACTGCACGTTTGTTGTTACGATAATCGGGTAGTCCCAATTTTCCGCGGCAAGCGCAAGCTTGCGCGCTGTGTCAGCGTCCTCCACCGCATCGTAATCGAAGTTGCAGTGGTGTTCGAGCACTGCGTCCTCGCCGAATATATCGCGGAACACTTTGGCGTTTTGCTCAATTATGCTCGTATACGGAATTACGTAAATTATTCTCTTCAACCCCAGCCTCTTTGCCTGGGTTAGAGCAAAGCACATGCTGGCAAGCGTCTTGCCGCTCCCCGTAGGCATGTTCATGGTAAAAATCTGAGCGTTATCTTCCGCATGCGACATCGCCTGTTCGAGAAGATTGCGCCGCGCGCGCCGCACCTCGGTATCGCAGGGAAAAGCAGCCAACCTTTCAGAAACGGCTGAAAGCATGCCACCCATATCGGCATTTGGTTGGCTTCTGCCCCTCCCCGTACAGAACTGCTCGGTATCGAGGAAATCTGCGTCAACGAGCGACGAAAACATCATCCTAATCCAAAACGCAATCTGTTTGTTTGCAAGTTTTACGTCCTTTGAACGCGGAATGAGCATGGGTACGGAATCAAGCTTTTTCGGCGTTATCTCATCGTGGTATTCAGAATAATCGTCGGCACTCCGCTTCAACCTAGCCAAAAGCGTACTTTTGTCATGTCTGTCGCCATCCGTTCCTATATCAGGCATTCCGCCGTGGTGTCCTGCTATGCAGTACGCGGCAATATCCATATTATAGTTTTTACACTCCTGTGCGCCGCAAAAGGCGTGCTCTATTTTTACGCTTTTGCCGGTGAGACGGTCCTGGAAACCTTTCTGGTATTTGCCGATATCGTGCAACAGTCCGAGATTGCGGGCGAAATCTTCGCTGCACCACTCGGCCGAAAATTTTGCGCAGAGCTCAGCCACATTGTTGAGATGTTCACTTAAAGGCTGCCAGTCTTTTTCGCCGCAACCCTCTTTTGTGTGTGCATAAAACATAAATTTCAAAAACCTCCGTGTTTTAAAATAATGAGTTGTTTTAAGTATAACACAGATAATATGACAGAATTTACATATTTAAAAAATAATTCGACATTTTCAAAAAAATTTTATAAAAACTCTTGACATTTTATAATTTTACGCTCTCTATCATTAAAACCGTGCCTTTACCGCGCACTTATATCTTTTTTTAAGCCCGTAATAGTTTGAGGAAGGCGTGTTGTTACAAAGTTCAGGGCGGGCATTATGCCCGCCCTGAACTTTTGTCATTGCTATGTAAAAGTACAAGTTACAGTCGCTTTATTAAACCTTCTTCTTTTTAAGGAAGAACACAGCGAGCACCGAAGCGCCAACTGCAAATGCTGCGCAACAAATTACGATAGCCGCTATACTCAACTTATCGCTTGAAGAATAACCTGTAACCGAAACTGTAACAGCTGCGGTAACAGTTTCGTAATTATCGTCTGCGGTATAAGTTGCATATACAATATACTCGCCTGACGAGGTGAATGTAGCTGTATCGCTCCATGTCCAACCTTCGGGGAGCTCGATATCTTCGAGGGAGTCCCCCACATGAGCTGTAATATTGAGCGTTTGAACAGCTTTTTCTATAACAGTTGCCTTTTCAATTGTTAGG
>CBCPNG010000018.1:0-157457 GCA_965120485.1 uncultured Clostridia bacterium | reverse complement strand
GGCGGCGCAATTTTGCGCCGCCCTGCCATTATATTCACAAAAACACCTCGCCGTATTACGTGTAAACACCTACACAGTGAATGGTTCGCGTTTGCCGCCCGTCTGTGTGCCGCGCCGCCCTACGCACCGCGCCGCCCTACGCACCGCGCCGCCCGTCTGTTCTGTCTGCACCGAGCGCTGGCTCCGCACCGTGCCGCCCGTCTGTTCCATGCCGCCAGCCGCCCTTACCTAAACAATTTCCTTAATTTTTCTGAAAAAATCTCTCTTAAAAGATTGTTCTTTTGCACTACATTGTGCTATACTTAAAACGAGCCGATTGTGCGCCTGCGCAGAGCCTCATATATGCGCGCCGTTCAGGCTACCAAAAAGAATGTAAAGCCTGATTTGAATGCAATGTATATAAAATAAATGTTCAGCACGGCAATCACGGGCGTAAGCACCATCAGCGGCAGGTTTTTCAGTCGGTATTTCATGGCAAACATTGCGGCGTAAACCCCAATCGCCCCGCCTAAAAGCGAACACAGTATAAGTTTGCCGTCGCCGCGGTGCGGCTTTTCCTCATCGCGCTCCTCGTCGCGCTGTGATTTGACCAGCATAACCGAATAAAGGTTTACGGCGGCGATATACGAGGCGAACAAAATGTATAAAAGCACCATACAAAAAGTATGGCTAAAATATTCAGGTTGATACTTTAAAGCGAGGTTAATACATATGTCCAAAGTGGCAATACTCATGGGCTCCAAGTCAGATTTCCCCGTGGTAAAGCCTGCGCTCAAAGTCTTAAAAGACTTTGGCGCAGAGGCAGAGGTGCGCGTTATTTCCGCCCATCGCACCCCCGAAGAGGCGCATGAATTTGCGGCGTCTGCAAGCAAAAGGGGTATAGAGGTGATAATATGCGCGGCAGGCAAGGCGGCCCACCTCGGCGGTGTCATAGCCGCCTATACCACGTTGCCCGTCATAGGTCTGCCCGTAAAGACAGATATGATGGGCGGGCTCGATAGTCTGCTCTCGATAGTGCAGATGCCCTCAGGCATACCTGTTGCCACGGTCGGCGTAAACGGCGGAGAAAATGCAGGTCTGCTCGCCCTGCAAATACTGGGCGTAAAATACCCCGAAATCGCAAAAAAACTTTCCGCATATAAGCAGTCTATGCGCAGCAAGATTAACGCAGACGACGACGCTTTGCAGAAAGAGCTTAAAGATTTATAAACCCTATGCCCGCAGTGCGCCTGCGGGTATTTTTGGTAAGCCCCCCTCGCAAAAGAACGCGGACGGTAAACCCAAAAGAGCGGCGCATATGCCCCAATCATTCAAAAGGATAAATAAAATTTAAGGAGAAGATAAATTTCATGGAAAAGAAGGAACAACTTTACGAAGGCAAGGCAAAAAAGGTGTACGCCACCGAAAACCCCGACTACGTTATCGTATCTTATAAAGACGACGCCACGGCGTTCAACGGACAAAAGAAGGGCACAATCGTCGGCAAGGGCGTAATAAACAACAAGATGAGCAATATGATGATGTCCATACTCGAAAAGCAGGGTGTACCCACCCACTTTGTAGAGCAGCTCTCCGACAGGGAAACAGTGGTTAAAAAGGTGCAGATAGTCCCGTTAGAGGTAATCATCCGCAACGTTGCGGCGGGCAGCTTTTCCAAGCGTTACGGCGTAAAAGAGGGTACAAAACTTTCTATATCCACCATAGAGTTCTCCTATAAGTGCGACGAGCTCGATGACCCTCTCATAAACGATTATCACGCCCTCGCGCTCAACCTTGCCACCGAGGCAGAGATTGCAAAAATAAAGGAACTTGCTTTCAAAGTAAACGAGGCCATGAAGGCGTTCTTCAAAAAGCTCGGCATAGACCTCATCGACTTCAAACTCGAATTCGGCAGATTCCACGGCGAAATAATCCTCGCCGACGAAATCTCCCCCGATACCTGCCGCTTCTGGGAGGCGGGCACGTGGGATACCGAAAAACACGTCAGCCTCGATAAAGACAGGTTTCGCCGCGACCTCGGTGGGGTAGAGGACGCCTATAATGAAATTTTCAAGCGCCTCACAGGCGGCAAATAATCTGCGGCAAAAGTAAATTTGCGGCATAGTATTAACCAGAAAATTAAAGTGCTCGCAAATATATACAGGAGAGATATGGACGAGATTCATGATGAGATTCACGACGAATGTGGTGTTTTCGGCGTATATTCAAACGAAAACCGCGCCGTCGCGCACACCGTATATTACGGACTGTATGCCCTTCAACACAGGGGGCAGGAGAGCGGAGGCATAGCCGTCGCTTACGCCGATAAAATTGTCTACCACAAGGGCATGGGGCTCATTCCCGAAATATTTGCAGGCGGAAAGCTCGACTCCCTGCCCGAGGGCGATATAGCCATAGGTCATGTCCGCTATTCCACTACGGGCGCAAGCCAGCTGTTAAATGCCCAGCCCGTAGTATTCACGGGCAAGTGCGGCAAAATGGCGCTCGCGCATAACGGCAACATTACAAACACCAGCCTACTGCGCGAAAAACTCATACAGTCTAACGCCGTATTTCAGACGACCATAGATTCAGAGGTCATGGCAATAATGATAAACTGCCTTTCAGACGGCGATATATTAAAGGGCGTAAAGCGCGCCTGTCCCCGTTTCAAGGGCGCATATGCGCTCGTCATTATGACGACGGATAAGCTTATTGCAGTGCGCGACCCCTACGGAATACGTCCACTCTGCATAGGTATGGCAGACGACGACGTGGTTGTGGCAAGCGAAAGCTGCGCGTTAGACGCCGTCGGGGCAAACTTTTTAAGGGATGTAAAGCCTGGCGAAATAGTGGTGGTAGACTCAAACGGAATAACCTCTCACATGATGGAAAGGGTTCCCAAAGTCAGCAGCATGTGCATATTTGAGTACGTTTATTTTGCCCGCCACGACTCCGTGTTAGATGGTTGCAGTGTATACGAGGCGCGTCAGGAGGCAGGCAGGTTGCTTGCAAAATATTACGGTGTAGAGGCAGACATTGTTTCAGGTGTGCCAGACAGCGCCAATGTCGCCGCACGCGCCTATTCCGAAGAGAGCGGAATACCCTTTGTAGAGGCTCTCGCCAAAAACAGGTACGTGGGCAGAACGTTCATTCAGCCCGACCAACGCCAGCGTGAAAACAGCCTCAACGTAAAGATGAACGCCCTGCGCGCAAATATACGCGGCAAACGGCTTATTATAATAGACGACTCCATAGTGCGCGGCACCACCATGCGCAAAATAATAAAAATGCTCAGGGATGCAGGCGCAAGCGAAGTACATATCCGCATATGTTCGCCCATAGTCAAGCACCCGTGCAACCTCGGCATAGATATACAGACCTACTCACAGCTCATCGGAGCATACAAAAATGAAGAGCAGATTTGCAAGAGCCTCGGCGCAGACAGCGTAAAGTATCTCTCGGTAGAGCACCTCGTGCATTCCTGCCGAAAATCAAAATTAAAGTTCTGCCTCGGCTGTTTCACAGGCAAATACCCGTATCCTATCGACGGTTACGATACAGATAAACTCAAATTCGAATAAGAGGAGAAAAAATTATGGCAATTTCATATAAAGACAGCGGCGTAGACGTTGAAAGGGGGTATCGTGCGGTACGGCTCATTCAGTCGTCAGTCCGCTCCACCTACGATAGCAACGTCCTCGGCGACTTGGGCTCGTTCGGCGGCTTCTATCAAATGCCCAAGGGCATAAGAAAACCCGTCCTCGTTGCGGGCACAGACGGCGTCGGCACCAAACTAAAATACGCTTTCCTTGCAGGCAAGCACGACACCATAGGCATAGACGCAGTAGCTATGTGCGTCAACGATATTATCTGTCAGGGCGCAAAGCCGCTCTTCTTCCTTGATTACTTTGCCACAGGCAAGCTATCCCCTGAGGTTGTGGCTTCGGTAGTTTCAGGCGCGGCAGATGGCTGCCGCCAGGCGGGCGCGGCTTTAATCGGCGGCGAAACCGCCGAAATGCCTGGATTCTATGCTAACGGCGAGTACGACATCGCAGGTTTTGCTGTGGGCGTGGTGGATAAAAGGAAGATAATCAACGGCAGCGATATAAAAAGTGGCGACGTGCTCATCGGCTTAAAGTCCAACGGCTTACACTCCAACGGTTATTCCCTCGCAAGAAAGTTGTTCGGTGAAGATATGTCTGTGCTCAGCAGGGTCAATCCCGAACTCGGCGTCAAGCCGATAGATATACTTCTGCAACCCACGCGCATATATGTGCGTTCCATACTCGCCCTTATAGAAAAGGTCAAGGTCAAGGGTATTGCCCACATAACGGGCGGCGGCTTTATCGAAAATATCCCCCGTATTTTCCCCGAAGGTATCGGCTGCGAAATCTGGAAGAGGTCCTACGAAGTGCCCCCCGTGTTCAAGCTAATTCAGCGCCGCGCGATTATTCCTGACGAGCAGATGTACAACACCTTTAATATGGGCATAGGCATGGTGGTGTGCGTAGCCCGTTCCAAAAAGCAAAAAGCGCTCGACATCCTCAAAGAACTCGGTGAAGACTGCTGTGAAATAGGAAGAGTTATAAAGGGTAAAGGGGTAAAATTCATAAAATGAAGCGCATAGCTGTATTAGCCAGCGGCGGCGGCACCGATTTTCAATCTGTGATAGACGCAAACGAGGGCAAACCATTCTGCGAAATTTCCTGCCTTATCGCCTCAAAAGATGGCATTGGCGCAATAGACCGCGCCCGCGCGCACGGTATACCGGCGTTTGTATATGCAAAAAAGGACTACCCCGATTTAGAGCAACTTTATAAAGAGCTCTCCCGTCGTCTGCACGGGCTCGGCATAGACTACATAGTACTCGCAGGCTGGCTCAAAATAATACCCGCAAGCTTCATACACGAATTTGAAGACAGAATAATAAACATTCACCCGTCCCTCATTCCTGCATTCTGCGGCGCAGGTTGCTACGGGCTCAAAGTACACGCCGCCGTGCTTGAATACGGCGCAAAAATATCTGGCTGCACCGTCCACTTTGTAGACGAGGTGCCTGACGGCGGTGCTATAATCGCCCAGCGCGCGGTAGAGGTGGAGGAGGGCGACACGCCCGAAAGTTTGCAGGCGCGTGTTCTTGAAACAGAGCATAAATTGCTCCCCTACTGCGTAAGGGCGCTGTGCGAAGGAAGGATAAAAAAGGACGGCAGAAAAGTAACAATATCGCAATAATTGCGGCATATTCATACGCCAATTTATATTTTACAGTACGAGGAGATTATTTTATGGAGATGAAGAAGAGGGCGCTCGTCAGCGTATCTGATAAGACGGGCGTCGTTGACTTTTGCAAGGGTCTTGTAAGTTTAGGCTTTGAAATCATATCCACGGGCGGCACGGCTAAGGCGCTCAAAGATGTCGGGCTAAAAGTTATAGGCATATCTGATATAACGGGCTTTCCGGAGTGCCTTGACGGCAGGGTAAAAACGCTTCACCCCAACGTCCATTCGGGGTTGCTCGCCATGCGCTCCAATTCAGAGCATATGAAACAGCTTGAACAGCTTGGCATAAACACCATAGATATCGTGGCGGTCAACCTCTATCCGTTCAAGGCGACGTTAGAGCGCGGCGCAGATTTTGCCGAATGTATCGAAAATATCGACATCGGCGGACCAACCATGATACGGGCGGCGGCAAAAAACTATCAGGACGTAGCCGTAATTGTAGACCCAGCCGACTATTCTGTTGTATTGAACGAACTCTCCAACGGCGGCGTAAGCATAGACACGAAGCGCATGTTGCAATACAAGGTATTCGCGCACACCGCCATGTACGACAGCCTCATCTCCAACTACCTTGCCTCGCAGCTCGGCATAAAGTATCCGCAGACCATAACTTTTGCCTACGAAAAGGCGCAGGATATGCGCTACGGCGAAAATCCCCAGCAGAGCGCAGTGTTCTATAAAGAGCCGTTCGTCCGCAAGGGTTGCCTTTCCTCGGCGGTACAGCTGTGGGGCAAAGAGCTTTCCTACAACAACATAAACGACGCCAACGGCGCGCTTGAACTTTTAAAGGAATTTGGCGATACCCCTGCGGTTGTTGCATGCAAACATGCAAATCCCTGCGGCGTGGGCACTGGCGGCGACATTTACGAAGCCTACATGCGCGCCTACAACTCCGACCCCGTATCCGTATTCGGCGGCATACTCGCAATCAACGGTACGGTAGACGAAAGAACAGCTCAGGAAATAAATAAAATCTTCATAGAAATCGTTATGGCGTCCGCCTATACAGAAGGGGCGCTCAAAATTTTAAAGGGCAAACAAAACATCCGCCTTTTAAAAATAGATAATATATCCGCCCGTCGCGAACTTTCCGCCCGCGATATGAAGAAGGTATACGGCGGTCTGCTCGTGCAGGACTATGACGAGTGCCTTATAGACGGCGAAGATATGTCGCTGTTTAACCGCAAGGCAGAAGTCCGCACCGAAAAGATGCCCTCTGGCAAAACAAAAACCTCTTACGGTCTCGGCGTAGTGACCAAAAGGTTGCCTACGGCGGAAGAGACAGACGCCATGATGTTTGCGTGGCGCGTAGTAAAGCATACCAAGTCCAACGCCATAGTCATAGGCAAGCAGGGCAGAACAACGGGCATAGGCATGGGGCAGACAAACCGTATATGGGCTGCCCAGCAGGCAATACAGCACGCAGGCAAAGAGGCAAAGGGGTCGGTTATGGCTTCCGATGCTTTCTTTCCGTTCTCTGACTGCGTAGAGGAATGTGTCAAGGCTGGCATAACGGCAATCATCCAGCCAGGCGGCTCTATCCGCGATAAAGATTCGGTAGAGGCGGCAAACGCCGCAGGTATAGCTATGGTGTTTGTGGGCGATAGGCACTTCAAACATTAATTTAACGTTATTTGCGGCGCAACACTGTGTCGCGTTTGCGGTTCCGCTCGGTCACGTACGTCTGTGTACGCTCCCTCGTGGCTTCCGCACGCTCCTTGTCTTGTTTGCAACTAACGTTAAATTATATCACAAGAATTTTAACGTTATTTGCGGCGCAATACTGTGTCGCGTTTGCGGTTCACTGTCCCCATAAAAATTTAGTTCCAACAGTGCACTATTCCTTAAAAATCACAGACTTTTTTGTTGTCGGCTATAACGAAAAATTTGTGAGAGAGGTAATTATATGAATGTTTTAGTTATAGGCAACGGCGGAAGGGAACACGCCATACTTCTCGCCCTTAAAAAGAGCAAACGCGTAGACCGCCTTTATTGCATGAAAGGCAACGCGGGTACGGCACAGATAGCCGAAAATGTAGACATAGACTACATGAACACGGACGCGGTTGTGGAGTATGCAAAGGCTCACCCCGAAATCGACTACTATGTCGTCGCTCCCGACGACCCCCTCGCCACGGGGCTGGTGGACGCGCTCGAAGGCATAGGCAAGCGCTGTTTCGGTCCGCGTGCCAACGCCGCCATAATAGAGGCAAGCAAGGCGTTTTCCAAAGAGCTCATGAAAAAGTACAGCATTCCCACGGCGGAGAGCTGTACTTTCGACAGCTACGAAAAAGCCCTTGCCTACATACGCAAAAAAGGCGCGCCCATAGTGCTCAAAGCCGACGGACTTGCGCTCGGCAAGGGCGTGCTGATATGCAACACCCTCAAAGAGGCAGAAGAGGGCTTAAAACATATCATGTTAGATGGAGCTTTCGGCGTCGCTGGCAGTAAAGTGGTTATAGAGGAGTGCATGCGCGGACTTAAATACACCCCTGGTGAAGAGGTCTCCGTGCTGTCCTTCACCGACGGCAAGACAATTGTCCCTATGATAACCTCGTGCGACCACAAGCGCGCCCTCGACGGCGACAAAGGGCTCAACACGGGCGGCATGGGCACATTCGCCCCCTGCCCGTTTTGGTCAAAGGAGCTTGAAGAGGAAGTCATGAAAACAATCATGATACCCACCATGAACGCCATGAACGCCGAGGGCAGAACATTCAAGGGCTGCCTGTACTTCGGGCTCATGCGCACCGATAAGGACATGAGGGTGGTAGAGTACAACTCCCGCTTCGGCGACCCTGAAACGCAGGTCGTGCTCCCCATGTTAAAGACCGACCTTTTAGAAATTTTCGAGGCGGTAACTGACGGGCGGCTTGCCGATATAAATATCGAATGGGATACGGGCGCGTGCGTGTGCGTAGTGCTCGCCTCAGGCGGCTATCCCTCGCACTATGAAAAGGGCAAAGATATAACCATAGGCGACGTTGGCGACTGCACGATAGTGCATGCGGGCACGGCAATAAAAGACGGCAAGCTGGTCACCAACGGCGGCAGAGTACTCAACGTAGTCGCCAAGGGCGCAACAGTAGACGAGGCGCGAGCCAAGGCGTACGCCGCAATCAAAAACATAAGCTGGGACGGCATGTACTGTCGTAGCGATATAGGAATTAAGTACAGGGAAGGCTAAACGCACATGAAAGAATATAAAGTCGACGTTATCGGTTTAGGCTTAAAAACCAAAAAATCTTTTGTAAAGGCGTTTCAAAAACTCATAGACGAGCGTGTGTCACAGGGCTATGTTCTTCATTCGTTCAGCACTGGTATAGAATTTTGCACCGCAGTATTCGAGCGCGATAAGAAAGACTGAGTTGCTTTCGGAGATAATATGATTTACAGAATTTTCGTTGAAAAGAAGAATAATTTACAGGCAAAAAAGACGGCGGAAGAAATAAAAAGCCTGCTCGGCATAGGCGTAAAGGACTTACGCCTTCTCATACGCTACCACATAGAGGGCATAACCGAAGAGGAGCTCGAAGAGGCAATCCCCGGCGTATTCTCCGAACCTCCCGTAGACAACGTGTACATGGAAGAGGTAACTTTCCCCAAAGACTATTCGGTGTTTGCCATAGCCTACCTCACGGGTCAGTACGACCAGCGTGCAGACAGTGCCGCGCAGTGCGTTCAGCTGCTCACGCAGAAGGAACGCCCCCTCATAGAGTGCGCACGCGTGTATGCCGTAAAGGGCGCAACCGAAGAACAGCTCATCCGCATAAAAAAGCACCTCATAAATCCCGTCGAAAGTGAGGAAGTGTCGCTTGAAAAGCCTGCCACCCTCGTGCGCGAGCATACAGAGGCTCCCAATGTAGAGCAAGTTGCAGGCTTCACTTCCATGTCAGCGGAAAAGCTCAAAGGCAACCATGCCCAAATGGGCTTTGCCATGTCGCTTGAAGACCTCGCCTTTGTACAGCAGTACTTTACCAAAGAGGGACGCCAGCCCACTGAAACCGAGCTCAAAGTCATAGATACATATTGGTCAGACCATTGCCGCCACACCACGTTCGCCACCGAACTCACCGATATACAAATCAACAGCCCTAACCCCCGAATAGCCGAGGCATATTCGCTGTACAAAGATTTGTTCAAAGAACTATATGCAGGCAGAAACGATAAATACCCCTGCTTTATGGACATAGCAACGATAGGTGCAAAAAAGCTCAAAAAAGACGGCAAACTCACCAATTTAGACGAATCGGAGGAGGTAAACGCCTGCTCAGTAAACATTGACGTAGAACTCGACGGCAAGCCCGAAAAGTACACGCTGATGTTCAAGAATGAAACGCACAACCACCCCACAGAAATTGAACCTTTCGGCGGCGCGGCAACCTGTCTCGGCGGCGCAATCCGCGACCCCCTCTCAGGCAGGACGTACGTGTTGCAGTCCATGCGCATAACGGGCGCGGCAGACCCCACCGAAAAGCTGGAAGACACGTTGGCTGGCAAACTTCCCCAGCGCGTAATTACCGCCACTGCGGCGGCTGGCTTCTCCTCATACGGCAACCAGATAGGTCTTGCCACGGGACAGGTAGACGAGGTCTACCACACAGGTTACAAGGCAAAGAGGTTAGAAACAGGTTTTGTAGTCGCAGGCGCAAAATCGGATATGATATACCGCGAACGCCCCAAGGCAGGCGACTTAATAATCCTTTTAGGCGGCGAAACGGGGCGCGACGGTTGCGGTGGAGCTACGGGCTCGTCTAAGGCGCACGACAAAAAGTCGGTGCAGACCTGCGGCGCAGAGGTGCAAAAGGGCAACGCCCTCACAGAGCGCAAGTTGCAGCGCCTGTTCTTAAACAGGACCGCCACCCGAATGATAAAAAAGTGTAACGACTTCGGCGCAGGCGGCATATCCGTCGCCATAGGCGAACTTGCCGACGGTATAGAAATTCAGCTTGACGTAGTCCCCAAAAAGTACAAGGGTCTCTCTGGCACAGAGCTCGCCATATCCGAATCGCAGGAGCGCATGGCGGTAGTTGTGGCGGCAAAGGACGCGGAAAAGTTCATCTCCCTCGCTTCGGAAGAAAACCTCGAAGCCACCATAGTTGCGCGCGTTACAAAAGAGCCGCGCATGAAGATGTATCACCGCGGCAGGGCGATAGTGGATATCTCGCGCGAGTTTTTAAATACCAACGGTGTAAAACAGCGCGCCGCGGCAGAGATAGGCGACGGCATTACCGACTTCTTCGCCCCTGCCAAAAACGTAGAATTTAAAAACGTATTTTTACACACGCTATCCAACCTCAACGTATGCTCCAAAAAGGGGCTTGCGGAGATGTTCGATTCCACCATAGGCGCAAAGTCGGTCTACATGCCCTTTGGCGGCAAATATCAGCTCACGCCCATAGTCGCCATGGCGGCAAAAATCGTCGGCGGCGAAACTGACGACTGCACCGTATCCGCATACGGCTATAATCCTCAGCTCACCTCGTCGTCGCCCTTCATCGGCGCAATCTACTCCATAGTCACCTCGGTTGCAAAGGTAGTGGCGGCAGGTGCCGACATGGCAGATATCCGCCTGACATTGCAAGAATTCTTCATGCGCCTCAGGCAGGATAAAAAGCGCTGGGGCGTGCCCCTTTCGGCGCTTTTGGGTGCGCTGTACGCGCAGATAAACCTCTCTCTTGCGGCTATCGGCGGCAAAGATTCCATGAGCGGCACGTTTGAAGATATAGACGTTCCGCCCACGCTTATATCCTTTGCCATAGCCCCTGCAAAAGCGTCAAAGCTCATAACCAACGTTCCCGATAAACAGGGCGTAAAACTCTGGCTGTTGCCCATGCGCAAAGACAAAAACTTTGTGCCCGACTTTGAATACCTTAAAAAGCTATATTCCGCCGTGCACACTTGTATACTTTCGGGCAACATAAAGCATGCCACCGTGGCAGAAAAAGGCGGCGCGGCTGCCGCGGTTGCCAAGTGTTGTTTCGGCAACGGGCTGGGCTTTAACTTCGCCTGCTCCGCCGACGAGCTATTCACCGAACGCTACGGCGACCTTATAGTAGCCGCGGACGACATCTCCGCCCTCGGTGCAGATAGCGTTTATCTCGGCGAAACGTGCGTTTCAGATTTTATCTGCGGCGATAAAAAGGTATCCTTTGCCGAGGCGCTCTCGGCGTGGACGGGCAAGCTCGATTCCGTGTTCCCTGCAACTGCGGAGGCGTCGGGCGATGTCCCCGACTGCGATAGCGCAATCACGGGCAAATATCAAAGCATAAGCGTAAAGGTTGCCAAACCACGCGTGTTTATACCTGCTTTCCCTGGCACCAACTGCGAGCTCGATACCGCGCGCAAGTTCAATCTCGCTGGCGCCGAAACGGAAATTTTAGTAATCCGCAACCGCACTCCGCAAGACATAGAAGAGAGCGTACAGGCGATAATAAAGGCGATAGAAAGGGCAAACATAATTGCATTTCCAGGCGGCTTTTCGGGCGGTGACGAGCCCGACGGTTCTGGAAAGTTCATAGCCACAACATTTAAAAATCCTGCCGTTACAGAGCGTATATCCGACCTTTTGGACAGGCGCGACGGTCTTATTCTCGGCATATGCAACGGCTTTCAGGCGCTCATAAAGCTCGGGCTCGTGCCCTACGGCAAGGTCAGTCCGCTTACCTCAAAATCGCCTACGCTCACCTATAACAACATAGCCCGTCACGTATCTACGCTGGCAAACGTGCGCGTCGCCTCTGTAAAGAGCCCCTGGCTTTCGGCATGTAAGGTTGGTGAAGTATACACCGTACCCGTATCCCACGGCGAAGGCAAAGTTATCGCTCCTGAAAAGGAGCTGTCCGCCATGCGCAAAAACGGACAGATTGCCACGCAGTACTGCGATTTAAACGGCAAGCCCACCATGCTCTCGCCTTACAACCCCAACGGCAGTATGTGGGCGATAGAGGGCATAACCTCGCCCGACGGCAGGGTATTCGGCAAAATGGGTCATGCCGAACGTATCGGCGAAAATCTCTACAAAAATTGCCCTGGCAATTTTGATATGAGGATATTTGAAAGCGGCGTTAAATACTTTAAATAGTTCACAAAAAATCCGTGCAAGCCGTTGCACGGATTTTTTGTTAGCTTGTTATATGTGCCGCCGCATACTTTACAACCACTATATTTTGTGGTATAATATAAAAAATTTCACGCGTGAAAAGGGGCTTTAAAATGAAGTGCTTATACTGCGGAAGTGAAGACAGCAAGGTTATAGACAGCCGTTCTGCCGACGAGGGCAGGGCTATAAGGCGCAGAAGGGAGTGCATCGGCTGCGGCAGGCGCTTCACCACCTACGAAACGATAGAAGATACGCCCGTGCTTGTAATAAAGTCTGGCGGCAACAGGCAGGCTTTCGACTCGCAAAAGATTAAAAACGGCGTTATAAAAGCGTGTGAAAAGCGCCCCGTGCCCATGGCAAAAATAGACGAACTCGTAGACAGCGTCACCAAGCAGGTGTATAATTCTATGGAACAGGAAATTTCCTCCAAGTCCATAGGCGAGATGGTGATGCAGGAACTCAAAAAGATAGACGAGGTAGCCTACGTGCGCTATGCCTGCGTATACCGTTCATTCAACGATATCCACAGCTTTATGGCGGAATTGCAGAACCTGATGAAAAATAAGCAGGGCGGTGGCAAGTAAATAAACAGACCATTTCACGCCGCCCCATACGGGCGGCTTTTGAACGGAGATAATTATGACTAAAAAGGTCAGGGTCGGCAGTGCGTTCATAGGCGGAGGAGAGCGCGTAAAGGTGCAGTCTATGTGCACGGTAAAAACTGCGCACGCGGAAGAGGTTGCGGCGCAGGTTTCGGCGCTCGCCGCAGTGGGGTGCGATATTGTGCGCGTTTCTGTGCTCGACGAAGAGGACGCTCGCGCAATATCTTCAATAAAGAAAAAAATTTCCATTCCGCTGGTTGCGGATATACACTTTTCGGCAAAACTCGCAGTCGCCGCCATAGAGGCAGGTTGCGACAAGGTTCGCATAAACCCTGGCAATATAGGCGGCGAGCGCAACATAAAACTTGTCGCCGATTGCATACGCGCCCACGGCATATCTGTGCGCGTCGGCTCTAACACGGGCAGTATAGAACGAGAGTACCTGCAAAAATACGGCGTTTGCGCGCAGTCGCTCGTCGAAAGCGCGCTCGGTAGTGTGGCATTGCTCGAACGCTTCGGCGTGCGCGATATAGTCATTTCGGTAAAGGCTTCATCTGTGCCGCTCACCGTTTCGGCATACAGGTTGCTCTCTTCACGCACGCAATACCCCCTGCACGTCGGCGTAACAGAGGCAGGCACTTACAGGGCGGCGGTGGTAAAGTCCTCCGTGGCAATAGGCGCGCTGTTGCTCGACGGCATAGGCGATACAATCCGCGTATCCATAACGGGCGACCCCGTGCGTGAAATTTACGCCGCATACGACATTCTGCGAGCCGCAGGGCACGATAAAAATTTTGCCGACGTCATCTCCTGCCCCACATGCGGCAGGTGTGCATGGAACTCGGCTGCGCTTGCCGAAAGGGTGGCAGAGTATGTAAAGGACGTAAAAAAGCCGCTTAAAATCGCCGTAATGGGCTGTGTTGTAAATGGTCCGGGCGAGGCAAAAGAGGCTGATTTAGGTATAGCAGGCACAAACGAATACTGCGTTATATTCAAAAACGGCGAAGTTATCCGCCGTATTCCAGCCGAAGCCGCCGAAGAGCAGTTTATGCAAGAGGTAATCCGCCTGATACAGTAATTGCAATATGCTGCGGCGGTAAGCACAATACAGGGAGAAGTCATAATGACTGACGATATTTTGGCGGAGGTGCGCTCCGCCACAGGTTTAAAACACGCAATAATGGGCGGTGTAAGCCTTACGCAGTCCACCTCGTCGGTTTTCGTACAGCTTATAACCGACACAGCCTATTCGCAGGGCGACTTCGATGCCGCCTACTCCGTGGTGCGAAAGTATGTGCCCGAACAGTTCTCGCTTGAACTGCAAATAACCAAGCTCAAACCTGACTGCGACATTGTAAAAAGAGCGGTCTGCGAGCTCCTGCGCGAAAAATTCCCTGCCCAGTATGCCGTAACGGGCGAGGGCGGCGTCACCGTCGAAATGCAGGACGACGGCTTCAAATTCACTGTCGCAGTGCTCGGCGGCGGCGAGCGTGCCCAATCGCTTGTCTCCGCTGTTGAGAATCTGCTCAAAAAGCGCTTCTGCGGTAATTTCTACGGCTGTGTTTCCGCGCAAAAACCTTCCGCCGAAAATATAGTAGTTGAGCGCGAGGCTGAGGAAGATGAGTTCTACGCACCGCCGCGCACCTTCCCCGTAGAGGACTTTTCGCCCATAGAGAGCGCCGTTCCACCAGCGTGTGCCGTATACATGGCAGACTTCGACTACATAAGCGAAAATTCCGTAGTCTGCGGCAGGGTGGTAGATATTGCCGAGCGCTCTTACACGAAGCGCAACGGAGAGGAAAAACCATACTTTGTGCTCACTCTCACAGACGGCACGGCAACGTTGCGGTTTACATACTTTGCCCGAAAAAAGTCGGTAGACAAGGTGCGCGATATAAAGGAGGGCGAAAGTTTGGTCTGCACCTGCAAGAGCGAGGTCTACAACGGCTCCCTGCGCTACACGGCAACAAATATAGATTACGGTGCACCGCCCAAAGACTTCGTGCCGCAAAACCGCCGTGCGCGCCCCGTTCCCAACGGCTATCACACAATAAAGCCGCAGCCTTACACAGACTTCACGCAGGGCGACCTTTTCAAAGACGCAACCATACCCGCATGTTTTGCGAATACATCTTTCGTGGTGTTCGACCTTGAAACCACAGGACTGTCCACCGTGCCCGTGGCAGGTGAAATGGACGGCATAATCGAAATCGGCGCATACAAGGTCATAGACGGCGAAATCCGCGAAAAATTCTGTACATTCGTCAACCCTGAACGCCCTGCTCCCCTCGACGACAGAATTGTCGAACTCACGGGCATAACCGATGAAGTTGTGCGCTCCGCCCCCAGCTACAAGCAGGTTCTCCCCGACTTCGTAAAGTTCTGCCACGGCTCGGTGCTCGTCGGGCACAACGCCGTTGGCTTCGACTTCAAGTTCATAGACCACTACTGCAAAGAGCTCGGCTTTGTTGTAGACGGCAGGGTGATAGATACATTGCATCTCGCTCAAAAGCTTTTGCGGCTCTCCAACTACAAGCTCAACACCGTGGCAGAGCACTTCGGCTTTACCTTCAACCACCACAGGGCGGAGGACGACGCCCTCGCCACGGCAAAGATATTCATAGAGCTCATAAAGATAAAAAAATCTTTCCCCGATAACATATAAAAGTTGCAATATTCAGAATAAGGTGCTATAATTAGTATAGCCTTAATATCTAATATATTAGATTGAGTGCCTTGCGGGGCACTCAATCGTTGTATAGGGGAGCTTAATGAAGTTCAAACCTGTTGAAGAGATTGCGCACTTTTTAGAGGGCTGCGCCGCCCCCATGGGTATAGAGATTATAGAGGTAGAGGCTAAGGGCAGCGCGCTCACCGTGTATATAGATACCGAGGGCGGCGTCGACCTAAACACCTGCGAGGCGTTCCACAACGCCATAATGGAGCCAATAGACGAACTCGACCCCTCTTACGGGCAGCCCTATACTTTAAACGTATCCTCGCCCGGGCTCGACAGACCGTTTAAAACGGTACGTGATTACGAGCGAAGCCTCGGCGGCGAAGTAGAGGTAAAGCTTTACGCGCCGCTCAAAGGCAAAAAGTTGATAGAGGGGACGCTCACCTCCTATGACGAAAATTCAGTCACTCTGGATATTGGCGGAGAGCAGATAAAGCTCCCCAAAAATAAGATAGCAAAAATAAACAAGGCCATAAAGTTTGAATAAGCAAGCAGGGCGCATGGGCACCAGTCAATGCAAAACAATAAATAAGGGAGAATTTAACAGATGACCAACAAGGATTTTTTCTTGGCGCTTGAAGATTTAGAGAGGGAAAAGGGCATCTCGCGCGAAGTGTTTTTAGAGGCGTTGCAAAACGCGCTCATCTCAGCGTGCAAAAAACAGTATGCTGGCTCTGTGGGCGCGGTAGATATAAAGCTCAATCCCGATAGGGGCACAATAGACTTCTTCTCCGTTAAAGAGGTTGTTGAAGAGGTCGTCGACCGCGAAAAAGAAATTTCTTTGGAAGAGGCGCGCGCCAAAAAAAAGAGCGCAAAGTTAGGCGATAAAATCACCGAAAAGTTTGTGCCCAAAGACTTCTCGCGCATAGCCGCTCAGACGGCAAAGCAGGTCATTCTGCAAAAGATACACGAAACCGAGCGCGACGCGGCCATGAACGAATTTGCCGATAAAGAGGGTGGGCTCCTCGTTGGTGTGGTGCGCAAAAAAGACGCCAAAAATGTGTATATTGACCTCGGCAAGGGTCAGATAGAGGGCGTGCTTTTACCCTCCGACCAGACCCCTGGCGAAACATACAACATAAACGATAAAATCAAGGTGTATGTTAAGCGGGTAAAGAGCGGCTACAACGGTGCGCAGGTACTCGTCAGCCGCACATCTCCGGGGCTCGTAAGAAAGCTCTTTGAAGATGAAGTTCCCGAAATCAAACAGGGCACTGTGGTTATCAAGGAAGTTTCGCGCGAAGCAGGCGCAAGGACAAAAATGGCGATTTATTCCGAAGACCCTCGTGTAGACGCGATAGGCGCCTGCGTGGGCAACAAGGGTGCCAGGGTCAACGCCGTAGTCGCTGAACTTGGCGGTGAAAAGATAGACATCGTGCCGTGGAGCGAAGACCCCCTCGAATTTATAGCCAAGGCTCTCTCCCCGGCAAAGGTGCTCTCCGTCACCCAGCTTGAAGGTGAAAAGACGGCAATGGCAGTCGTTCCCGACGATAAACTTTCGCTTGCAATCGGCAAAGACGGACAAAACGCCCGCCTCGCCGTACGCCTTACCGGTTGGAAAATAGACGTAAAGAGCCGTTCCGCCGCCGAAAAACTCGGCATGGCTCCCTCCGCAGAAGAGGAGACAGATTCCGCAGAGGTCGGCGAAGATGCCCAAGACTAAAAAGATACCGTTGCGCATGTGCATAGCCTGCCGCGAACTCAAACAAAAGCGTGAAATGCTCCGCATAGTAAAAAACTCTGCGGGTGAGATTTTCATCGATTTTTCTTCAAAGGCGGCTGGCAGAGGCGCATATATATGCGATAATCCCGACTGCGTAAAAAAACTCAAAAAGCAGAGGCTTATAAACAAGGTATTCTCGTGCGAGGTGCCCGACGGGGTATATACCCGCATAGAGGAGGAATATTTTGGAAAAAAGAGCTAAGGCAGAAAGCTACATAGGCTTCTGCCTTCGCGCCCGCAAAATTGTATTAGGCACGGGCGCAACCGAATGTCTTAAAAGGGGCGCATACCTCATTTTGGTGTGCTCCACTGCTTCGCAAAATTGCTTTAAGCTCGCGCAAAAATTTGCGCGCAGGCACTCCTGTCCGCTAATGATATGCAAAACTGGGCTGGAAAACGCCGTGCACAAGGCAGGTTGCAAACTTGCAGCAGTGACAGACGGTCAGCTTGCTGCGGCTATAATCTCCGCCGCAGACGTTAATTATGAAATATATGCTGGAGGCAACTACTGATATATGGCAAAATATGAAAACGCTGAAAATATAGGAAAGCTCTTGTCGGACGGAACGCTTTCAGAGCTCGGCAAGAAGGTTAACACATCCGAAAGGCGTGTTTCTGAAATCCTTAAAAAACTTTCCGATATAGAGAGCGCCGTTCAGGCTGCCAAAAAACAGGAAGAGGAGCGTGCCCGCGCAGAGGCGGAACGCGCGGCTGCGCAGAGCGCCGCCAGTGCCGAAAGTAAGGCAGAACCGTCCCCCACCCCCGCAGAAGAGGCGGCACAGTCAAAAAAATCTACCGCAAAATCGCCTGCCTTCGCTGTGAGCGAGGGCAAAGGGCAGAAGAAGACGGAAGTGGTTAAGGCAGAAAAATCTGACCGTCCAGCGAAATCTGCCGAAAAGCAGCCGCAGAACGCGCCCCGTCAGCCCCGTCCTGTACAGGGCGCGGCACAACCCCGTCAGGGCGACAGCCGCACAGACGGCCGTACATTTGTAAACCGCGACTCCCGTGCGCCTCGCCCTGCACAGGGCTCACGTCCCGTAATGCCGCCCCGTCCTGCACCTGGCGGCGCAAGACCTGCCGCCCCTGCGACGGCAAAGCCGGCAAAAAACTTCGGTCCCGATAAGCGCAAGGGTGGCGACCGCTCCTATGATAAAGAAAAGCGCTCGCCTCTCAACAAGCGTTCGCTCATAAAACAGCAGGGCGCTAGCGTACATGACTTTGACGACGAAAGGGGCGTATACCGCAAGGCGCGCACCAAAAAGGCGTCAAAACAGACCGTACAAACCATAAAGATTGACCATGCCGTGGTTACTACCGATAACATTCCTATCAAGGTTCTTTCAGAAAAACTCGGCGTAACGGCAGTAGAAATAACCAAGCGTCTGTTCAAAGACGGCATCGTCACCACCGTAAACGGCTCAATAGACTATGAAACTGCTTTCATGATAGCGGCAGACCTCGGAATAGAGCTCGAATACAAGCCCGAAAAGACGGCGGAAGAAAAGCTCATCGAGTTGCAGGCAGACACCGTTGAAGAGATTGAAAGCCTCGTGCCCCGCGCGCCCGTCGTAACGGTAATGGGGCATGTAGACCACGGTAAGACCTCGCTTTTAGACTATATCCGCAAGTCCAACGTTACCGACGGCGAGGCGGGCGGAATAACCCAGCACATAGGCGCTTACTCGGTAACCATAGGCGATAAATCTATAACTTTCCTCGATACCCCGGGTCACGAGGCGTTCACAGCCATGCGCTCACGCGGCGCGCAGGTCACCGATATAGTAATTCTCGTTGTTGCCGCAGACGACGGCATAATGCCGCAGACGATAGAGGCGATAAACCACGCCAAGTCGGCAGAAGTAACTATAATCGTTGCCGCAAACAAGATAGATAAGCCAGGTGCTGACGTAAACAAGGTCAAGCAAGAACTCACAAACCACGGTCTTGTTCCCGAAGAGTGGGGCGGAGACGCAATTATTTGCCCCGTATCCGCTAAAACGGGCGAGGGCATAGACTCCCTGCTTGAAAATATCCTGCTCGTAGCCGAAATGAAAGAACTCCTTTCCAACCCCGCAAGGGAGGCGCGCGGCGCAGTAATAGAGGCTAAACTCGATAAGGGCATGGGTCCCGTGGCAAGCGTACTCATTCAAAACGGCACCCTGCATACAGGCGACTACGTAATAACAGGCACCGTAACTGGCAAGGTGCGCGCCATGATAGACGATAAAGGCAGGCAGGTCAAGGAGGCAGGTCCCTCCATGGCAGTTTCTGTGCTCGGCTTTGAAGAAGTGCCCAACGCTGGCGACTCCATTTACGCCGTAAAGCAAGAGCTCATGAAGCAGGTAATGGAAGAGAGGAAGCGTAAAGAGAGCGAGTCCCGCGTGGCTCAGGTCTCCAAAATCTCGCTTGACGAGGTATTCGGCAAGATTGCCGAGGGCAACATGAAGGCGCTCAACCTAATAATAAAGGGCGACGTGCAGGGTTCGGTAGAGGCAGTCAAGCAGTCGGTTGTCAAACTCTCCAACGAAGAGGTGCAGGTTAAGGTTATCCACAGCGGCGCAGGCGCAGTGACCGAAACGGACGTAATGCTCGCAGATTCGGCAAATGCCATAATACTTGCGTTCAACGTCCGTCCTGATACCAAGGCAAAAGCGCTTGCAGAGCGTAGCAAGGTCGATGTACGCACCTACCGTATAATCTACGACCTTTTGGACGATGTAGAGGCAGCTCTCAAAGGCATGCTTGCGCCTAAATATCACGAGGTATACCTCGGCAAGTGTGAAGTGCGTCAGACGTTTAAAATCACAGGCGTTGGCAACATTGCAGGATGCTACGTGTTAGACGGCAAAATCGTGCGCGGCGGTAAGCTTCGAATCTACCGCGACGACGTTTTGGTGGTAGAGGGCAATGTCCAGCAACTTAAACGCTTCAAAGACGACGTGAAAGAAGTGCGTGCCGGCTTTGAATGTGGTTGCGCCATAGAGGGATTCAACGACATAAAGGTAGGGGACGTAATCGAGTGCTACATTATAGAGGAAGTCCCTGCAAAATAGTATACGCAAAAACCATGCGGCAACAGTCTGCGCGGCATTGCTGTGCGGCACAGGTTTACCCGCCGAGGAGGTTTTTATGAAGGGACTCCGCGGAGAGCGCCTTTCGGGCGAATTTCAGAAGCAAATATCGTCGGTAATCACGCGCAAACTGCGCGACAGAGAGCCTTCACTTTCGCAGATAATAAGCGTAACAGGCGCCGACGTAGCTCCCGATTTAAAGACGGCTAAAATTTATATAAGCATATATGATATCGACGAGGCGCGCAAAAACGCCTCTTTCGGCATTATAAAAGAGAATTCTGGCTTTATCCGCCGCGAACTCTCACGGGCAATGTATCTGCGCACTGTGCCGGCCCTCACGTTCATACTCGACGGCAGCATGGAGTACGGCGCGCATATAGACCATTTGATTGGGGAATTGGAAAATAAGGGAAAAGATGAATGATAAACTCTTTAAACCAAGTCGCAGCCTGTATAAAACAATGTAAAAGAGCGGCAATATTCTGCCACGCACGCCCTGACGGAGACACGCTCGGCAGCGGACTTGCCCTGCTCTTTACCTTGCGCGGCGCAGGAAAAACGGCGCATATTGTCTGCGAGGACGCCGTGCCCGAAAAATTTATGTTTTTAAAGGGAATGGGCGAGGTGCTCACTTCCCTTCCCTTGGGCGATTACGACCTCTTTATTGCCGTAGACTGTTCCGATGCCGCCCGCTTGGGCGAACTCGGCTATACTTTTACGGCATTCAGCGGAGATACCGTCAACATAGACCACCACATATCCAACAAAAAATTTGCAAAATATAACTTCGTACAAAACTGCTCTGCAACCTGCGAACTAATGCCGCAGGTTCTCGATGCGGCAGGGCTTGAAATAACCAAGCCCGTGGCAGACTTTCTCATGCTCGGGCTTATGACAGACAGCGGCTCGTTTACCCATTCCGATGTAACTGCCGAAACCTTCGCCGTCGCGTCTCGGTTGCGCGGCGCAGGAGCCGATGTCACTGCCATAGACTACAACATGTTTTCGCGCCAGCGAAAAGAGCGCGCCCTGCTCTTTGCGCAGGTGCTACCCACGCTCCGCTTTTATCTCGGCGACAGGCTGGCTGTAATAACCGTTACAGCCGCTGCAATAGAATCCACAGGAGCCGACCGCAGCATGACCGAGGGCTTTGTAAACTATCCGCTCTCCATAGATGGTGTAGAAGTAGCCGCTTCTCTCATGGAGATGAAAAAGGGTCAGTACAAGGTATCACTCCGCAGTAAGGGTACGGCAGATGTAAACGCCGTTGCAGCCACATTCGGCGGCGGCGGTCACGTGCTTGCAAGCGGGTGTATGTTGTTTGGTAAAATTGAAGAGGTGACCGAGCGCCTTACACAGGCTATTTTTTCCGCACTATGACGGGTTTTATAAATGTAAACAAGGCGCAGGGCGTATCCTCTGCGGCGGAAGTTGCAAGGGTAAAAAAACTTACAGGCGTTCCCTGCGGACACATGGGCACGTTAGACCCGATGGCATGTGGCGTTCTGCCTGTGGCAGTTGGCAATGCTTCGCGCCTATTTGAATATTTTCTGCAAAAGCGCAAGCGCTACATCGCCGAATTTACGTTCGGTGACGAATACGATACGCTCGATACCACAGGCACAGTGACAGCCGCGGGCGGCAGAATACCTTCACAGAAAGAGATAGAGGCGGTACTTTCTCAGCTAACGGGCGAAATTGAGCAGGTTCCCCCGATATACAGCGCAAAAAGCGTCAGCGGCGAACGAGCCTACAAAATAGCTCGCAGGGGAGGTACTGTTCAGCTTTCCGCCCGCCGCGTAAGCGTGGGTGAGTTCAAATGCCTCGGAAGTTCGGGTGCAGGCGCTTTCCGCTTTGAAATCGAGTGCGGCTCTGGCACCTATATCCGCTCTCTTGCAAGGGATATAGGAAAATTGCTTGGCACATATGCCGCAATGAGTGCGCTCACGCGCACGGCAAGCGGCCCGTTTATAATAAAAGATTCGGTTGAAACGCAACATTTAAACGCCGATAACATATTTCAATATCTCATAACGGCAGACTCTGTACTGCCGTATCCTGAAATACGGCTCACTGCGGCAGAACAAAGGCGCTACACAAACGGCGTATCAATACGCTGTGGCGCCGCCGACGGGCAGTACAAAGTATACCTTGCAGACGGCGTATTCTACGGCGTAGGCGAATCCAAAGGTTCAATATTAAAATCGAGGTTAAAATTATGTTAGAAGTAATAAATTACAACAGTGATAAATACGACTACCCTGCGCTCGTTGTGCTCGGCTGTTTCGACGCTCTTCATGTCGGACATGCAGAACTTTTAAAAAAGGCAAAGTTGCAGGCAAAGATTAACGGTCTTGACCTCGGTATAATGATGTTTTCCGAAGGCAAGGGCGGCAGACAGGTGTTCACCTTTGAAGAGCGCCTTGAAATGCTTGCCCCCTATAACACCAAGTTTGTGCTTAAAATAGACTATAACGAAAAATTCAAAAGCATGTCCCCCCTCGACTTTTTAGGTGTGCTTGAAGAGTACATAAACGTCAAGGGCTACATGAGCGGCAAAGATTTTCGCTTCGGCGCCCGCGCAAAGGGCAAGTCGTCTACACTCAAAAATTATGCCGACAACGAAGATAACGCCGTGTGGTACATGCCCGTCAAAGACCTCTTGGTAGACGGCGAAAAAGTAAGCACAACTCTCATAAAACAATATCTCGAAGAGGGAAAAATTCAGCAGGCAAACAAGCTCCTCGGTCGTGAATATTTCATCACAGGCACGGTGTGCAGGGGGAACGGCAGGGGCGGCTCTGAACTCGGTTTCCCCACAGCCAATATCACTTATCCCGAAGATAAGGTTTTAGTTGCCGAGGGCGTGTACGGAGTTGAAGTTTCAGTTGACGGCGAATCCTATCAGGGCGTGGCAAACTTTGGCGGTCGCCCCACATTCGGCGAACAGTCGCCCGTATTAGAGGCGTTTTTAGATGGTTTCTCTGGCGACCTCTACGGCAAAACCGTCACGCTCAAATTCCTTAACTGCATACGTTCCACCATCGCCTTTGAAAATAAAGAGGCGCTGTCTGCGCAGATTTCAGATGACCTCGGCAAAATCGGGTTTCCCGATGCAGACCCCTTGGCGGCAGCTGTCTTATATGAGGCGGCGAAGCCAGCAGAGGAAGAGACTGTTGCAACTCCCGTTGAAGCATTAGAGGAAGTTGCCTCGGATGAAGATGCGGCAGTGCCTGTTGCAACCGACACCGAGCCCGTGGGGGAAACTCCTTACGAGGTTGTAGAAGAGGTAGCCTCCGCAGAAGAGGGTTCAGAACCAGTTTTAGGTGACACCGAGCCCGTGGAGGAAACTCCTAACGAGGTTGAAGAAGAGGTAGCTTCCGCAGAAGAGTTTTCAGAACCAATTTTAGCAGACCCCGAGTCCGTGGAGGAAACTCCTAACGAGGTTGAAGAAGAGGTAGCCTCCGAAGAAGAGGTTTCAGAACCAGTTTTAGGCGACACCGAGCCCGTGGAGGAAACCCCTTATGAGGTTATAGAAGAGGTAGCTTCCGCAGAAGAGGTTGCAGAACCAGTTTTAGCAGACACCGAGCCCGTGGAGGAAACTCCTTGCGAGATTTTTGAAGAAATTGCCGCAACCAATCCCGAACCCGAAACCGTAGTCGAAGAATACGGCGCGGATGAAGAGGATGCAAACCAGCCCGCTCAATCGGCAGAAGTTGCAAAATATACCTCATCCATTGAAGATGGTGAGGTGGATTTCAGCAAAGAGTTAAAAAATGTTGACGACGAAATTGCCGCCATAGAGGCAGAACTCTACGGCATAAGCAATACAGACGAAGACATATACGGAAGTAACGATATAGTTGAAAATGAGCCCGAATGTTCTGCAGACGAATCAATTTTCAGCGACGGCAAGGACGAAGAAAAGGATGACTAAATTCGGTCCCAGCGGCAACAGCCTCAGCTTCTATAATATGGGCTACAAGCACACCGAACAGGCGGCAAAGTACGTAAAAGATTTCGGGCTCGACTGCTTTGAATATTCGTTCGGCAGGGGCGTGAATATGGGCGAAGCAAAGGCTATTTCCATAGGCGAGGCTTTTGAAAAACAGGGAATAGAAATATCTGTTCATGCCCCCTATTTTATAAACTTTGCCAACCCCTCGGAAGAGGCTGCCCAAAAGTCATTCGGCTACGTGTTAGACAGCGCAAAATATCTCCGCCTGATGGGCGGCAGACGGCTGGTGTTCCACCCCGCCGCGCAGGGCAAAATGTCGCGCGAAGAGGCGGTAACGCTCACTGCCGAACGGCTTAAAGTTCTTCGTGACTACATATACCTCAATGGGTACGAAGATATGATGTTCTGCCCCGAAGTCATGGGCAAACTTGCACAGATAGGTACGCTCGAAGAGGTGGTAAACCTCTGTAAAACAGACCCTGTGTATACCCCGTGCATAGATTTCGGTCATCTCAACTCGCGAGAGGGCGGCTCTTTAAAAACAGTTGCAGATTACAAGTCGCGCCTTGAATATATGATTTCCGAACTCGGATACGAGCGTGTAAAGAATTTCCACGTTCACTTTTCCAAAATAATGTACGGCGCAAAGGGTGAAATAAAACACCTTACGTTTGCAGACGAGGTATACGGTCCTGAATTTGAACCGCTCGCCGTGGCGCTTAAAGAGCTCGGATTACAGCCATACATAGTCAGCGAATCAGACGGTACGCAGGCAGAGGATGCCCTCGCTATGAAAGAAATATATAATAAGGTTTGACATATCACCGCACATTTGTTAGAATATATATGCAAAGCCGCCTATGCGAGGCAGTATGCCTGCGCCTAATACGCGGCGTAAGCGTGGGCGATATATGATTAAGGGAAGAGCAGATAAAATTTTCAAAAATTGTGGCGCGGAAAAACTTCTCGTCACCGCGCCCGACCTCCGTTTTTACCTCACTGGCTTTGCCAGCTCTGACGGTTTTGTAATAGCCGATAAATACGGTGTAGTTCTCTACACTGACGCCCGCTATTCAGAGGCGGCAAAAAAGGCGCTTGCAGGTTCGGGCATACAGGTAAAAGAGGGGGGCAACTATCTGCAATTTGCCAAGGCAGAAAGTCTTGCCGTGGTCTTTCCTAAAATGACGGCAGACGAATATCTCTCGCTCTCAGGCGTGGCTGGCAAACTCGTAGATTGCTCTGCGGCGTTTGAAGGGGCAATGTCTGTAAAGGATACGGACGAGCTCGCCGCCATAAAAAAGGCTTGCGAAATTACAGATATGGCGTTTGCCGATATGCTCGGCGCATTCAAAGAGGGTATGACCGAAAATGAAGCCGCGGCAGAGCTTGAATATCGTATGCGCAAGTTGGGTGCGTCAGGTTCCAGCTTTGAAATCATTATGGCATTCGGCGAGGGCAGCTCCGTTCCCCATCACGAAACGGGTAGCCGCAAACTTAAATTCGGCGACATAATCTTAATGGATTTCGGTTGCAAATGGGGTGGATATTGTTCCGACTGCACTCGCACATTCCTGTTCGGCGACGATAAAAAACACGGCGACTTCAAAAAGGCATACAGCGCAGTTTTAAATGCCCACATGGCGGCCAAGGAGAAGATAACTTGCGGCATGACGGGTGCAGAGGCTGATGCAACGGCGCGCAATGTGTTAATGGAAGCGGGGCTGGATAAATTCTTTACCCACTCGTTGGGGCACGGTATAGGCATAAACATACATGAGTTCCCCCGTCTTTCGCCCAAAAGCGGCGATATATTAAAGGAAAACATGGTTTTTTCAGACGAGCCGGGCATATATTTTGCAGGCGAGTACGGCATAAGGATAGAAGACAGCGTAATGCTCAAAGAAGGCAGGGTGTTAAGCCTCACCAATTCCGATAAAAATTTGCTCGTTCTCTGATACGGGCATCACGATACATAATTTTTAAGGAGAATATTTCTATGGCATCAATAATGGCAGGCGATATCCGCAAAGGCACAACTTTCGAATACAACGGCAAGGGCGTTTACACCGTAACAGAGTTCCAGCACGTTAAACCTGGCAAGGGCGCGGCGTTCGTAAGGGCTACCCTCAAAAACGTAGTTACGGGGCAGGTTCTTTCAGACGTTACTTTCAACCCCACCGCAAAGCTCGAAACAGCTCAGGTCGAAACCCGTAAGATGACGTATTCCTACACTGACGGCGAGTTCTATTACTTCATGGATCCTGAATCTTTCGAGATGACTACTCTTAATTTAGATCAGGTGGAAGAAGCTCTCAAATACATCAAGGAGAACGACGCCGTTACCATGAAGTTCCTTCACGGTTCGGCATTCTCCGTAGAGCCTGAAAACTTCGTTGAGCTCAAAATAATAGAGTGCGAACCTGGCGTAAAGGGCAATACCGCAACCAACGTTTTAAAGAACGCTACGGTAGAAACTGGCGCAACCGTAAAGGTGCCCATGTTCGTCGAAGAGGGCGAAATCATCCGCATAGATACACGCACGGGCGAATATATGTCCCGTGTGGGCAAATAATAAGAAAGTGAAAGCCGTCATTCAGCGCGTGGGTCGCACTTCGCTCTACGTAGACGGCAAGCTAATATCGCAAATCCCCTTCGGGCTCGCCGTCTTTCTCGGCATAAAGGTAGGGGATACCGATTCCATGCCTGCGGTAATGGCAAAAAAGGTTGCTGCCCTGCGCGTCTTTGAAGACGAAAACGGCAAAATGAACCGCTCGGTAAAGGAGGTCGGCGGAGAGGTTCTGCTCATATCGCAGTTTACTCTGTACGGCGACTGTTCCCACGGCAACCGCCCCAGCTTCACTTCGGCAGAGCGCCCCGAACGCGCCATTGCGCTTTACGAGCGCACCGCGCAAGAGCTTTTATCTCTCGGCGTTCCCACAAAGACGGGTGTATTCGGCGCAGATATGAAGATAGAGCAGTTTAACGACGGTCCTGTAAGCATAATTTACGAAATTTAAATCACATTCAGGGCGTAAAGTGCGCCCTGTTTTGCTTGAATATGAAACTACTCTTACTCTATTCAGCCACTGCCGCCGCAGAGGGTGAAGCGTAGTGTTCTGCAAGTGCCAGCCATACTAAAAATTTAATGTCCTTGTAGCAACTGTAATGCAATCTCACCATGCATATTATAAAACACTTTATAACCATAACGCGCCACCGCCACAGGGTAATGTTGCACTGCTTCAAGGCAGGGCTTATACGTCAGGGGCTGTTGCACGACCTGTCCAAATACAGTCCATCGGAGTTCTTCGCGGGCGCACTTTTTTATCAGGGCAACATGAGCCCACAGGTCAAAGAGCGGCAGGTTTTGGGGTACTCTGCGGCATGGCTTCACCACAAGGGGCGCAACAAACACCACTTCGAATATTGGCGCGACGTAGATAAATCGGGCAAAAATGCGCCCGTAAAAATGCCTGCCCGCTATTTAGGCGAAATGATTTGCGACCGCGTTGCCGCATGCAAGATATACCTCAAAAAGGCTTACACGCAAAAAAGCGCCCTCGATTATTTTGTGCGGCACACCGATGTCAGCTACATGCACCCCGAGACCGCGCAAGATTTGCGCCACTTTTTAACTCTGCTCGCCGAAGAGGGCGAAAAGTCTATGTTTTTACAGCTCAAAAAGTTTATAAAAGAGAGCGCCAAACAGGAAAGGTGCGAGCTAAAACGCCGCAAAAAAGAATATAAAAAGTGAAGAATACCCTGCCATAAGTATAGTGGTAGGGTTTTAAAATGCAGTTAATTGCGGCATATGTGCGGTGCAATTTTAATTGGGCAATTATAATTTCGTGTTGCCGCACAAACTTTCATCCTCGACAATTCCTGCGCCTGTCTGCCAATTCCGCCAAAATCTTTCCGCCCGTCTGTTCCTTCGGCATATATCGGCAATTTTCGGCATATTAATGTACTGTTGCGGCGCCGCCGCGTGTACATACTGCTGTGCACGCAAACCTCGCGCCGCGGGGGATTGGATGAAGGAAAGTCAGGCGTGGGATAATATATCGGCAAGAGTAAAGGAAGAGGCGGAATATATTCTTAAAACGGGTGCCACAGTGCGCGCTTGCGCCCTGCACTTCGGCATAAGCAAGTCAACCGTGCACAAAGACGTAACAGAGCGCCTGAAAGATATAGATTCGCGCCTTTATAACGGCGTGCGCAAAGTACTCGATAAAAACCTTTCAGAGCGGCATATCCGTGGAGGAATGGCAACGCGCAATAAATACCGCGTCTGCACATGCGGCGGCGGTTGCGGAAGTTGCATGTGCGACACTCGCTGATAATTGCCGACTATAATATCCTTCAAATGTAAAATGTTACATAAAATTTTATCCATAAATGTGCGCTTATAAATTTGAAAATTGCACGTAACCATGTTATAATATATGGCGTATATCTTACGTGTCGGGCGCAGACTGCGCCCGCGCCGCAATAAATTACGGCGCGCTTTACGCGCATTTACAGGTTTTTATGAAGCTCATGGGAATAGACGTCGGCTCCACCACGGTTAAAGTTACAGTGGTTGAAGAGGACGGAACGTTACTTTACAAATCATATGAAAGGCACTTTTCGCAGGTACGCGAAACTGTGTTAAAACAATTAAAACAGATATCGCAGCAGTTCAGTGGCGAATTTGCCGTATCAATTACGGGCAGCGCAGGGCTCGGTCTTTCACAGCGCAGCGGCGTCAACTTCGTGCAGGAGGTGCAGGCAGCGTTTGTTGCAATACGCCGCTTCTACTCCGACGCCGACGCCGACGCCGCCATAGAGCTCGGCGGTGAAGATGCAAAAATTATCTTCATAACGGGTGGCACCGAACAGCGCATGAACGGTAGCTGTGCTGGCGGCACGGGCGCCTTTATCGACCAAATGGCAACCCTTTTAAACATCTCTGTGCAGGAGATGGACAAGCTCGCCCTCAGCGCCCAAAAAATTTACCCCATTGCCTCGCGGTGCGGCGTATTCGCCAAGTCCGATATACAGCCGCTCATAAATCAGGGCGCCCGCAAAGAGGACATCTCTGCCTCCATATTGCAGGCAGTCGTCGACCAGACTGTATCAGGTCTTGCGCAGGGCAGAAGAATAAAGGGCAAGGTGTTATTTCTGGGCGGTCCGCTCCATTTTTTGCAGGGGCTCAGGCAAGCATTCGTGCGCACCTTAAAGCTCTCAGAAGAAAACGCAGTGTTCCCCGAAAATGCGCCCTGCTTCATGTCCATAGGCGCGGCTCTCCACTCTGTGGGCGTAAAGCCCATGCCGATAGAGGAGCTCATATCCCGAATACAGGCGGCTGAGGGCAATGACGAGATAGTGACGGGTAAACCGCTCTTTGCCGATAAAGAGGAGTATGCCGCCTTTATAAATCGTCACCGCGTCACCGACCTATCTTTTGCCGATATAAATACGTACACGGGCGAGGCATACCTCGGCATAGACAGTGGCTCCACTACAACCAAACTTATAGTCATCACTCCCGACTCGCGCATACTATATTCGCACTACCAGTCCAACAACGGTCAGCCTGTCGATATCATAGTGGATAAACTCAAACAGTTTTACGCGCTTGCAGGCGGTAGAATAAAGATACGCGGCAGTTGCATTACAGGCTACGGCGAAGACCTTATAAAGGCGGCGATAAAAGCCGACTTCGGAATAGTTGAAACCGTGGCACACTTCAAAGCGGCTCTGCACTTCAATCCCGATGTAGACTTCATAATAGACATCGGCGGGCAGGATATCAAGTGCTTTAAAATCAAAAACGGCGCAATCGACTCAATAATGCTCAACGAGGCATGCTCCTCTGGCTGTGGTTCGTTCATTCAGACTTTCGCCCGCGCCATGGGCTCTGATATAGACAAGTTCTCACAGCTGGGTCTGTTTGCAAAGCACCCCGTAGAGCTCGGTTCGCGTTGCACAGTGTTTATGAACAGTGCCGTAAAACAGGCGCAGAAAGAGGGTTCTACGGTAGAAGATATCTCCGCAGGTCTATCCTTATCCATAGTCAAAAATGCAATCTATAAGGTAATCCGTGCATCAAGTCCAGAAGAGCTCGGCAACAACATAGTTGTGCAGGGCGGCACATTTTTAAACGATGCAGTGCTTCGCGCTTTTGAAAGGGAAACTGGCAAAAACGTAGTCCGCCCTGGCATTGCAGGGCTCATGGGCGCGTTCGGCGCCGCTCTGTACGCAAAGGAGATGTCCTCCGGCACGTCTACAACTTTGGGCGAAAAGGGGCTCAAAGAGTTCTCATACAAGTCCAATTCCATAGTCTGCCGCAGTTGTACCTCAAAGTGCAACGTAAACATTTTAACCTTTGCCGACGGCTCTAAATACATATCTGGCAACAAGTGCGAAAGGGGCGCGGGCATGAAACCCTCCTCTGCAGAGCTCGATATTTACGCCTATAAGCAGACCCGACTTCTACAAACGGTTACGGGGACAAAGGGTACGCGCGGCAGGGTGGGGCTCCCCCTGCAACTGGGCATGTGCGAACAGCTTCCCCTGTGGGCAGGCTTTTTCGAAAGCCTCGGCTTCGAGGTGGTTATCAGCGAAAAATCTTCGCGTGAACTTTATTTCAAAGGTCAGCACACCGTGGCTTCCGATACGGTCTGCTACCCTGCAAAGCTCATTCACGGACATATAGAGAGCCTGCTCGACATGGGCGTGGATTTCATATTCATGCCCTGTGAAAGTTACAATTTGGACGAGCACGACTCCATAAACCACTATAACTGCCCCGTTGTCGCCTACTACCCCGAACTGTTAAAGGCAAACAACGAGCGCCTCAGCGAAGATAACTTCATAATGCCATACATCGACTTGAACCTACGCGAAAATACTGTTAAAAAGTTGTGCAAAAGCCTTAAAAAGTACGGCGTTAAAAAGAAAGCGGCGGCGGCAGCTCTCAAAGAGGGATTCGCCCGTTTAGATAAATACCACGCCGATGTACGCGCAAGGGGCGCGGCAGTAATAGAGGAGGCAAGGCGGCAGGGCAAGCAGATAATAATTCTCGCTGGCAGACCGTACCATGTGGATAACGAAATCAACCACGGCATAAACAAGTTGCTCACATCGTTAAATCTTGCCGTTCTCTCCGAAGACGCCGTGTTCGACGCGGCAGACCTTGTCAACGTCAATGTGCTCAACCAGTGGACGTATCATGCAAGGCTGTACCGTGCCGCCGAATTTGCCTGCAAATATGACGACATAAACCTCGTGCAGCTCGTGTCATTCGGCTGTGGGTTAGATGCAATCACCACCGACGAGGTGCGCTCCATAATGGAAAAGAGCGGCAAACTTTACACTCAAATAAAGATAGACGAAATAAACAATCTCGGCGTAGTAAAAATCAGGCTGCGCAGTATGCTCGCCGCCATAGAAGAGGGCAAAAAACAAACAGAACTTTTACATAACTATCATGAAAATGAAAAAAGAACAGAGCAATCAGCCTAATAAAAAAACAGTGGACTTCCGCGACGAATACCCCAAGTGGAAGCCTGAAATGAAGTATACCCACAAAATACTCATCCCCGATATGCTCCCATGGCACTTCTCCATAATAGAGCGCCTTCTCAAAATTGAGGGGTATGATATAGAGCTGTTAAAAAACGACGGCCGCGCCGTGGTAGACGAGGGCTTGAAGCACGTCCACAACGATACCTGCTACCCCTGCCTGTGCGTAGTGGGGCAGTATTTAGATGCCTTAAAGAGCGGCAAATACGACCCCGACCGCACCGCTGTTATGATAGCGCAGTCGGGCGGCGGGTGCAGGGCGTCCAACTATGTGCCGCTCATCCGCAAGGCGTTGCGCACCGAGTTCCCCAACGTGCCCGTCATATCCTTTAACTTTTCGGGGCTTGAAAAGGACTCCTCATTCAGTGTGGACTTAAAACTTATGTTAAAGCTGGTGTTCGCCATATATTATGGCGACAATATAATGTGGTGCTACAACCAGACCAAGCCATACGAGGCGGAAGAGGGCGCAACCGATAAGGTGCGTGGTCAAATGGTAGACTACGTTGCTTCTCTGTTTGCGTGTGGCGGCTACATGCGCTACAAAAAGGTGACCAAGCGCATAATAAAGTCATTCGCCGCAGTGCCCCGCAAAAATGTTAAAAAGGTAAAGGTGGGAATTGTGGGCGAAATTTACGTCAAATATTCCGCCCTCGGCAACAACCATTTAGAGCAATTTCTTATTTCAGAAGACTGCGAACCCGTTGTTCCTGCCCTCATGGACTTTGTGCTGTATTGCATTGTCAACAACATAAACGACGGCAGACTGTACGGTAAAAAGTCAAAATTTATCACTGCAAACAAAATTCTTTACGGCATACTGCACGGCTTCCAGAAAAACATAATAAAGATATTCAAAAGAGAGGGCACATTTGAACCTATTCACGACTTCGAGCACCTGCGCAAGTGTGCCGACAAGGTGTTGAATCAGGGCGTAAAAATGGGCGAAGGCTGGCTCATTCCTGCCGAAATGGCGGCGCTTGCTGAAACGGGTACAGAAAATATAGTGTGCGCCCAGCCCTTCGGTTGCCTGCCCAACCACATAGCAGGCAAGGGCGCAATACGCACCCTCAAAACCATGTACGAGCGCGAAAATATAGTGGCGGTAGACTACGACCCCTCGGCAACTAGGGTCAATCAGGAAAACCGCATTAAATTAATGCTTGCCACCGCCAGGGAAAATCTCGTATAATTTTGACTTTATAAATAAGCCGCCCGCGCACTTCACAGTGCATGGGCGGCGTATGTTTTATATATTCAAATGTAAGGTATGGCGATTATACGTTGAACCTGAACAGCACCACATCGCCGTCCTTTATAACGTAGTCTTTGCCCTCACTGCGCACCTTGCCCTTTTCGCGTGCGCCGTTATAGCCGCCGCACTCTAAAAGCGTTTCATTATCCACAACCTCGGCGCGTATAAAACCGCGCTCAAAGTCGCTGTGTATCTTGCCAGCCGCCTGCGGTGCTTTGGTGCCATTTACAATCGTCCAGGCGCGCGTCTCTTTTTCGCCTGCCGTAAGGTACGATATCAGCCCCAAAAGGGAGTAGCTCTTTTTAATTAATCTGTTAAGACCGCTCTCTTTAAGCCCAAGTTCCTCCAAAAACATGGCGCTATCCTCTGGCGACATCTGCGAAAGCTCTTCCTCGGTCTTTGCGCATATTACCAGCACCTCACTGCCCTCTTTTTGGGCATACTCTTTAACTTTAACCACGTTGGCAATCTCATCCTCGGTCTTGCCCATATCCATTTCCGATATGTTCGCCGCGTAAATTACGGGCTTTGCCGTAAGCAAGAAAAGGTTATCTATATAGGGCTTTTCCTCGTCGGCGCACTCAAACAGTCTTGCAGGCTTTTCCTCGCCCAAAAACTTATGCAGGCGCTCTAAAACGGCGTACTCTGCCGCGGCTTCCTTGTTGCCGCCGCGCGCCGTGTTGCGTATTCTGTCCTCGCGCTTTAATACCGCGTCTATGTCGGCAAGTATCAGCTCTATGTATATCGTCTTTATGTCGTCTATCGGGTCTATCTTATTGCTTACGTGCGTCACATTAGAGTCATCGAAGCATCTTACAACATGCACTATGGCGTCACATTCGCGTATGTGCGAAAGGAACTTGTTGCCCAGTCCCTCCCCGTGAGCGGCACCTTTTACAAGTCCTGCAATATCTACAAACTCCACAACAGCAGGCGTCACCTTTTTGCTGTTATACAGTTCCGCAAGTTTATCCAGCCTTTCATCGGGCACGGCAACCACGCCCACGTTGGGCTCTATGGTGCAAAAGGGGTAGTTTGCAGCCTCTGCGCCTGCGTGCGTTATAGCATTGAATAGTGTGGATTTGCCCACATTGGGCAGACCTACTACGCCTAATTTCATTTAATTCCTTCCCTGCGGCGGTGCATGTTTGCCCGTCCGCAAATTACTTTTTATGTCAAGAACATTATACATTATTTTTAAAAATAATCAAAACGCTTTATAGGTTAAGTTGCCAAAAATTGCGCCGTATGCTAAAATTATGGCAGTAAATTTCAGGTGAACAGATATGGATTACAAAAAGCATATAGCAAAAAAAATAAAGGCGGAGGGGGTAACCGAAGAGGAGATATATCCCCTGATTGCACTGCCTCCCAATCCCGATATGGGCGACTACGCTCTGCCCTGCTTCAAATTTGCAAAGGTCATGCGCAAAAGTCCTGCCGATATAGCTCTGCAACTCGCGGCGGAATTTGAGCCCGACGGAGCGATAGAGAGGGCGGAGGCGGCAGGCGGCTACGTCAACTTTACCATAAACAAGTCGGCACTCGCAAAAGAGACCATTAAAAGAGTTATGGACGAGGGCGAGTTATACGGCTCTTCAAAAGAGGGCGCGGACAGGGTGGTTTGCATAGACTACTCATCGGTAAACATAGCCAAGCCGTTCCACATAGGTCACCTATCCACGACGGCGATAGGCGGCGCGCTCTATAAAATATTCAATTTCCTCGGCTATAAGTCGGTCGGCATAAACCACCTCGGCGACTACGGCACGCAGTTCGGCAAACTTATTTGTGCCTACAAGCATTGGGGAAACAAAAAAGAGGTGCAAAAGGGCGGCATACACGCCATAAACGACCTGTATGTGCGTTTCAACTCCGAGGCGGACGAACAGATGGAGAGTGAGGCGCGCGAATACTTCCGTCTGATAGAGAGCGGCGATAAAGAGGCAAACGAGCTGTTCAACTGGTTCAAAGAACTTACGCTGGACTATGTAAATGGCATCTACAAACAGCTCAACGTCACCTTCGACAGCTATGCTGGTGAAAGTTTCTATACCGATAAAATAGCCCCCGTGGCAGAGGAACTGCGGCACAGCGGTCTGTTGAAGGAGAGCGAGGGCGCGCAGATAGTAGATTTAGAGCCCTACGGAATGCCGCCCTGCCTCATACTGCGTTCAGACGGCGCATCGCTGTACGCCACGCGCGACCTCGCCGCGGCAATCTACCGCAAGCAGACCTACGACTTTTATAAATGTCTGTATGTTGTCGCCTACCAGCAGAACCTGCACTTCAAGCAGTTCTTCAAGGTGTTAGAGCTCATGGGCAAGGAATGGGCAAAGGAGCTCGTGCATGTAGCCTATGGCATGGTTTCGTTAGAGGACGGCGCAATGTCTACGCGTAAGGGCAAGGTTGTTTGGCTGGAAGACGTAATATCCCGCTGTGTTGAAAAGGCTTACGGCATAATCTCCGAAAAAAATCCCGACCTTGAAAACAAGGATGAAGTAGCCCGTAAGGTTGGCGTGGGTGCGGTAATATTTGGTGCGCTGTACAACAGTAAGATAAAGGACATAGTCTTTTCCTACGACAAAGTTTTAAGTTTCGAGGGCGAAACGAGCGTATATGTGCAGTACACATGTGCACGTGCCAACTCGGTTGTAGAAAAGGGCGGCGTGCCTTCCTCTTACGACTGTGACGACCTGCTTCCGCAGGAAGCGGAAGTGGTAAAGTCTGTTGCGGCGTTCGGTGACGCGGTAAGGGATGCGGCGGATAAGTACGAGCCTAGCATAGTCGCTCGCTACGCCGTAGACCTCGCGCAGAAGTTCAACAAGTTTTATTTCGACTGCAAAATCCTCACGGCAGAGGGCAAAAAGCGTGATTTCCGCCTCGCCATTACTGCGGCAACTTTGCAGACGTTAAAAAACGCCCTTTCACTGCTCGGCATAGGCGTACCCGAAAAGATGTAAATTTATCTGTACAGAAACCGCGTTTTTATGCGCTCTGATTTATATGCGACACGAGTATATTGTGCCACGGACAGCCTGCCGCAGTTACGTGGCACAGCAGGCGATATATATGCGGTGTAACAGGTGTTATATATGTTGAAGCTTATAATTTTTGACCTCGACGGTACGCTTTTAAATACCGCCGAAGATATACGCGCCGTGCTTAACGGCAGTCTTACAAAGTTCGGCTTACCCACCGTCACGGCAGAAAGACTGTATTCCATGGTGGGCAACGGAGCATATAAACTTATAGAGCGCGCCGTTCCGCCGCAAAACAGTAACATTATAGATGAGGTCTATGCCGACTACGTCGCCGCATATGCCGAATATAATAACTCGGTTGCTCCCCTGTACGAAGGGGAAGAGTATGTACTCACGGCACTTTCTGCGATGGGCATAAAGTTTGCCATTCTAACTAATAAGCCGCAAAGCTCTGCCGATAACGTTTGCAGGGCAAAGCTTTCGCGCTTTACTTTCTGTGACATTATAGGCGAGGGCAGGTTTCCCCTCAAACCAGACCCTATCGCCGTACAATATATAATGGATAAAAACGGTATTAAAGAGGGCGAGTGCGTAATAGTGGGGGACGGCGAAACTGACTACCAAACGGCAAAAAACGCAGGCATACCATGTATATCGGCACTGTGGGGCTATCGTACGCGCCGACAGCTCGAAGAGTGCGGCGCAAACCTATTCGCACGCGACTTTGCACAACTTTTTCAGATATTACAAAAAAAATTTATGCATTAACGCTTGATTTTTCAGAATTCATATGTTATAATCTTATCAAGATTAAATCTTATTAAGATTAATTTAAATGTAAGGAGTTAAAAAATTATGAAAAGATGTACAGTTTGTGGCGCTATCGTAGAAGATGATGTAAAAGTATGCCCCGTATGCAAGGCAAAAACCTTTGTTCCCGTAGAAGAAGGCGCAAGCTCAAAGTTTGTTTGCGAGCATCACGTAGGCGACGGCGTAGTAGAAGATAAGCAGATAATGGATGGGCTCCGCGCCAATTTCGAGGGTGAATGTAGCGAAGTAGGCATGTACCTTGCCATGGCAAGGGTTGCCGAAAGGGAGGGCTATCCCGAGATTGCCGAGGCGTACAAGCGCTACGCATATGAAGAGGCAGAACACGCCGCCAAGTTTGCAGAGCTTTTGGGCGAAGTTGTAACCAACAGCACAAAAAAGAATCTCGAACTCCGCGCGTCGGCAGAGGCAGGCGCTTGCGAGGGCAAGTTTGAACTCGCAAAAAGGGCAAAACAGCTCGGCTACGATGCCATTCACGATACCGTTCACGAGATGGCAAAGGACGAAGCTCGCCACGGCGCAGGTTTTGCAGGTCTTTTAAAGAGGTATTTCGGCAAATAATTTATATAAATTTGCTTTGTACGGGCGTGGCGGAACATATCCGCCGCGCCTTTCATATTATGCAATATATCGGGCGGCAAACGTGCGCCTGTACATAGGGCTATATCGCGGTGCGTCCGTTATTGGTGCCGCGGGGGTAAACCTGCGGCGCTTTGTATTCTTATTTAAGGAAATACGAGAGATGTGCAATAATTGTTATTCAAGTTGTGGTTGCAACAGTGGTTGCGGCAACGGCTGGGTGGGGCTTTTGAATATCTTCAACAGCGGCAGAAGCGGCTGCAACTCATGTTATGATGCATACTATGCCGCGCAGTACGCCCTGTACAGCTGTGACTGCGACTGCGATTGTGGCTGTTCTTCGTCTTGTTCGGGCAGTTCGCGGAGTTCTTGCGGTTGTTGTTCAGGTTGTAACAGTTGCGGCAGGTCGAGCGGCACGTCAAGATTTTTCATTCTTTGACTGCTCTGCTTTCTGCGCCGTCCGTGCCTTTAAAGCGCGGGCGGCGCTTTTTTGTTTACGGCAACGGAACTTTCAAAGCGCCATTCAGTTGACGGCGTCGGGCATAGATGATAGAATAATTCTAAAATGCATCGGAGGGAGTTATGAGTCTTGCGGACGATATTTTTATATCAAATATGAACGAAATTTTACACGGCGGAGTGTGGGATACAGCCCTTGATGTGCGCCCCAAATGGAGCGACGGCATGCCTGCGCATACGATAAAAAAGTTCGGAATAGTAAACCGCTACAACCTTTCAGAAGAGTTTCCCATACTCACAATACGCCGCACGGCGTTTCGCTCCTGCATAGACGAACTACTTTGGATATGGCAAAAAAAGAGCAACAACATTCGCGACCTTAACTCACACATATGGGACCAGTGGGCAGATAGAAACGGCTCCATAGGCAAGGCTTACGGCTATCAGCTCGGCATAAAGCACATTTACAAAGAGGGCGAGTTCGACCAGGTGGACAGGGTATTGTACGATTTAAAGCACAATCCTGCCAGCCGAAGAATTCTTACAAATATCTACAACTTTGCCGACCTGCACGAAATGAACCTATACCCCTGCGCGTACTCTATGACTTTCAATGTTTCGGGCGATACGCTAAACGGCATACTCAACCAGCGCTCCAACGATATGCTCACTGCAAACAATTGGAACGTGGTGCAGTACGCCGTACTGCTCATTATGTTTGCGCAGGTTTCGGGTTTGAAGGCAGGCGAGCTTGTGCACGTAATTGCCGATGCGCACATATACGATAGGCATATTCCGATAGTGGAAGAGATTATCAAAATGCCTCGCTATGCCGCGCCAAAACTCGAAGTAGACAAAAACGTAAAAAACTTTTACGACTTCACGGTAGACAGCTTCAAACTTATAAACTACGAATGTAACACAAAAAAATACGATATTCCCGTAGCTGAATAGGGGGAAATATATGAAGGCAATTCTGCATGCAGACAGGCAGTGGGGCATAGGAAAGGCAAACGGGCTCATGTTCAATATCCCTGCCGATATGAAATTTTTCAGAGAGACTACTACGGGCAACGTTGTTGTAATGGGTTCTAACACGTTGAAATCTTTCCCTGGTGGCAAACCGCTTAAAAACCGTGTAAATATAGTGCTCTGTTCGGGCGGCGAAGAGAGGGAGGACTGCAAAATTGTACATTCACTGCCAGAACTGTTCACCGAGATAAAAAAGTACGACAAAGATAAAGTGTTTGTTATAGGCGGAGCAATGATGTATAAAACTCTGCTTCCCTACTGCGAAGAGGTACTTGTTACCAAGGTAGAGGCAGTGGGCGGCGCAGACGCCTTTTTTGAAAACCTTGACGATAACGAAGATTTTACACTTGCCTATAAGTCTGAAGCGGTCGAAACAAACGGCTATACAATTTATTTTACTACATATAAAAACAACAACGTCAAACCATTTTAATAAATCTAAACTGATTTAAAAAAGGGTCTGTTGCGGAGCAATTCTGCACAGATTCCTTTTTTTTCCTTTAACAAAACGGTATGGCGCGCGCGTAAAATGACAATAAATAATTCTTACAGGAGAAATACTGTGCAATGGTTTTACGGGCTGAGCGGCTGGCAGCAGGCGCTCATAGCCACAATGTTTACGTGGCTTTTGACGGCGGCAGGGGCGGCGCTCGTCTTTGCATATAAAAAGGTGAGCAAAAGCGCCTTTGTATTTATGATGAGCAGTGCCTCAGGCATAATGCTCGCATCCACGTTCTTTTCACTTCTCATGCCTGCACTCGAATACGGGCAGTCATATTCATACATTATTCTTTCTATCGGCTTTGCCTTCGGCGGATTGCTTATCATATTAACCGACCTGCTTATAGGCAGACTTAATATCTTTTCAGAGGGAAAAAAGAAGAAATGCGCCGTAATGGTAATCGCTGTCACGGCGCACAATGTTCCCGAAGGTCTGGCAATAGGCGTTGCGTTCGGCGCGCTCAGCACAGGCGGAGTTGGCGCAGTTGCGGCAGTCATGCTTGCGGTAGGCATAGGTATACAGAACTTCCCTGAGGGAATGTGTGTTGCCTTTCCCCTGCGTGCAAACGGACTTTCGCGCACAAAGTCGTTTATGATAGGTCAGTTTTCAGGCGTGGTCGAAATAGTGGCTAGCGTTGTGGGTGCGCTCGCCGTGTCCCTCATCACAGGCATTCTGCCGTTCGCGCTGTCGTTTTCGGCAGGTGCGATGATTGCCGTAGTGTGTTCAGAGCTAATACCCGAAAGTTTCGAAGGAAACAAAATAAGGGCAACACTGGGCGTTATATTCGGTTTTGTATTGATGATGGCGCTCGATATAGCCTTCGGTTGAATAAAATTTACGCTATTTTGCCAAAATAGCGGTATGAACTATAACTTAAAGTCAGTATCGCCGCGCACCGCCGTGGTTGTAGGCGGCAGTTCTGGAATCGGCTGTGAAACTGTTTTCCGCCTTACGGAATCGGGCTGGAAGGTATTCAATATTTCACGCACGCCGTGTATAAATATAAAGGTCGAAAACATATGTGCTGACGTCACCGAAGGCGATGTCGCCTTTCGCGGAATCAAAAATGTTGCCGATAATTTCGGACTCGACCTTCTCGTCTACTGCGCAGGGTGTTCCATGGCGGCGCCCATAGAGCATTGCGCCGAAGCGGACTTTCGCTATTTGTTTGAAGTAAACTACTTCGGCGCGCTTAGGGCGGTGCAGACGGCGGTGCCCTATATGAAGAAGTCGGGCGGCAAAATAGTGCTCGTAGGCTCGCTCGTCGGCGATATTCCCATAGCTTTCGACAGCTTCTATTCGTCCTCAAAGGCAGCGCTCGAAATGCTCGCACGTGGCGCAAGCCAAGAGCTTAAAGATTACGGTATAAAGGTAACAGCTGTACTTCCCGGCGGCACGGCTACGGGCTTCACCTACAAGCGCAAGATATATACAGAAGAGTACAGCCATGAGTACGCGCCCAAGCTCGGCAGGGCGGTAGAGGCACTGGCCAAAATGGAGCAGGGCGGAATGTCTGCGGCAGCAGTCGCCGACAACGTGTACAAGGTCATAGAGGCAGAAAATCCTCCGCTCATAAAGTCATGCGGTGTAAAAAATACCGTATTCCGCATGCTCAGCAGGGTCATGCCCGAAAAACTAACGCTATATATGGCAGGGAGGGCGTACAAGCTGTGAGAAAAGAATTAGACCTCTCCCGTCGCGACGAAAGGGAGAGCTGTTTTAAGGGAGCCAAGGAGGCAGGCTTAAAGAATGCCAGAAAAGAACAAACTTAATTACAACGCCAACTATTTAAAGTATGTCCGCGCGCTCGACCCTCCAACCAAACACTTTAAAAACTGCCTCGCCGCCTTTGGTGTGGGCGGACTAATATGCAGTATAGGTCAGTTTTTCCGCTTTATGTTAGAGTACGCAGGTCTCTCTGGGGACGAGCTTGCGGGCGCTGTTTCGGTAATCCTGATATTTTTAGGCTGTTTGCTGACGGGGCTCGGCGTTTACGACAGAATAGGCCGCCACGCGGGCGCTGGCTCCATAGTGCCCATAACAGGTTTTGCAAACTCGGTCACGTCCCCTGCGGTAGAGTTCAAAACAGAAGGCTTTATATTCGGCACGGCTGCAAAAATGTTCATTGTTGCAGGCGCAATAATTGTATACGGCGTCATTTCAGGCGTTATTGTGGGGATAATCTATTATTTTATATGAAGAAGGGAAATACGCTGTTCTTTAAATCAAAGCCGTTTGTCCGTTCTTTTGCGGCAATCTGCGGCTCAAAGGAACGGGAGGGGGTTATCGGGAGCTATGCCGATATAACTCTCGGCGACGATATGTATGGTGAAAGCACTTTCGAAAAGGCAGAGTGTAAAATGCTTTCTAACGCCATAAGCCTTGCCGTGGACAAGGGCGGACTTAACGACGTCGATATAGATGTGTTGCTTTCGGGCGACTTGTTAAACCAGATAATTTCGGCAAGTTTTGCCGCACGCCGCTTTCAGTTTCCCTTTTTAGGTTTGTATAGCGCCTGCTCCACCATGAGCGAGGGTATGCTGCTCGCCGCTGCGCTCATAGACGGCGGCTATGCCAAAAACTGCGTGGCGGCAACGGCAAGTCACTTTGCCTCCGCTGAAAGGCAATACCGCTACCCTCTCGAACTCGGCTGTACCCGTCCGCCGCAGTCGCAATGGACGGTGACGGGAGCGGGGTCATGCGTAATCTCTGCTAAGGCAGACAGCAATATAAGAATAACTTCTGCCACTATGGGCAGAGTGCGCGACTGGGGAGTATCAGATGTAAATAATATGGGCGCAGCCATGGCTCCAGCAGCTGCCGACACCATAATGCGCCACTTAAATGATACTGGGACAGAACCTTCGGACTACGATATGATAATAACGGGCGACCTCGGCGCGCTCGGTAGCAGAATAGTTAAGGACCTCACATGGGAGAAGGGCTGTGATATATCAGAAAATCACGTAGACTGTGGAGAGATAATCTATAAAGTTATAGAGGATGAATTTCAGGGAGGAAGCGGCGCAGGATGCAGTGCAGTTGTTATGAACTCCTATGTTTTTTCAGGGATGAGAGCGGGGGTGTATAAAAGGGTACTGTTTGCCGCCACTGGCGCATTGCTCTCCACCGTATCCTCAGGGCAGGGTGAGAGTATTCCCTGTATAAGCCACGCCGTAGAGTTGGAGGCAAGATGATAACAACATCAGAAATTTTAATGATACTGATTGCGTATCTTAAAGCGTTCGCTGTGGGTGGAGCTATTTGCACAATAGCCCAAATAATAATAAACATAACCGACCTCACTTCTGGCAAGATTTTGGTATTCTTTATGCTTGCCGGAGTAGTTCTCACTGCTCTCGGGCTGTACCAGCCCCTCGTGGATTTCGCTGGGGCGGGAGCAACTGTGCCCATCTCAGGTTTTGGCTATCTTCTTGCAAACGGAGCAATAAAGGGGGCGGAAAAGGGCTTTTTTTATGCCGTAACAGGTTCGCTTACGGCGGCAAGTGCTGGTATAAGTTCGGTTATAGTGTTCGCCTTTATTATGTCGCTTATTTTCCATTCAAAGACAAAGCGCAGCTGAAAAGTCTTACTGTCGCCCGCAGGGTATTGCCCTTTGCGGGTATTTTTTTGTTAGCGGGAACGCCCTTGCTTTGCTGAGGTGTTAGTGTGGAGTAATGTATGGCTCTGTACGCGCATTTCACGCGTATTCCATGATTAAACTCTTTACTTGTCGCGGAAGTTTATGATATAATTTTTTTGGCTGTGTGCCGTTGTGGGAACAGCGTTGCTAGCCTGTCAGAAATAAAAATAAGGATTATAGCATGATAAACAATCTATTTACACAGATGATTTACAGATTTGTTCTGTGTTTCATCTCCGCGCTCGGCGTTCTACTAAGCTTTGGTGTATTCTACGCAGGGGCTGAGGCTACATCATTCACATGGGAATTTTTAAAGTACTACACCAATATCTCAAACTACTTCGTGTTTGCCGTGACTGTTATAGTGCTTGTGGATAACCTTAAACGTGTTAGAAACGGTGAAAAGACGGGTCACAATAAAAAGGTACGCACTCTGAAATTTATGACCACCATAATGATAATGGTCACCTTTCTCGTCTACACGATACTGCTCGGCGACCCGATTAGCAAAGAGTACTGGACAGATCTTGGCAATCTTACCAGGCATGTATTTGCACCCATACTTTTTATTCTCGATTTTTTTCTGTTCGACGAGCACCATACCGTCAGGATATTCGACCCCTTATTGAGCACAATAATACCGCTGATTTATGTAGTATGCATATTGATACTGGGCGCTGCAATAAAGAATTTTGAATACCCTTATTTCTTTCTCGACGTAAACGATTTAGGCTACGGCGGGGTAGTAGTATGGGTGGTAGTGTTGCTCGTTGTGTTTGTAGCATTAGGCTATCTTCTGTGGCTGTATGATAAGCTGAAAAAGAAGGACGGAAAATGGAAACTTTATTTCCCCAAGAGAACGCAAAATACAGAGGATGTATCAGATATTGAAGAAAACAGTGTTTAATTTACGCGTTGTAAAAAGTCCCCCACGTTTTGTCGTGGAGGACTTATTTATTTGCTGAATAAGACGGTTCTATATAGTACTATGTCTGACATAAAAAACCTGTTTTTTGATATTTTACGTATATTAAGTTGAAATTTGCAAAGATTAATTACGCACATAATTTACGGCGGTAACGGTGTTGGAAGGAATAAAGATTAAAATCAGCATATTTGCCGACCGCCTGCGCGAGGCGTACAGGTACTATTCAGATAAACGTTTCACTACCGTTGCGGGGACGCTTGTTTACTTCTTTTTAATGAGCCTTGCGCCATTTCTGTTCTGGCTGTCGCTCTTTTTCGGCGGTGTAGACCTTTCGCGCCTTCAAACCATTCCATTGTTCAGTGCAGTGCTGCCTTTTTTGCAGGAATTGCAAACTTATGCGGGCAGCGCCGTGGGGAGCGCAGGTATTGTACTTATAGTAACTACGCTCTATTCCTCCACAAATTTTTTCTATCATTTAAGACGGAGCGGAGAAATTATTTACGACAGTAAATACAAAAAAGGTGGTCTAAAACTCCGTCTGTCCTCGCTCGGGCTCATACTGTCTGCCATCGTACTCGTTGCTGTGGCTCTTGGTGCGGTGGTGGCAGGGGAAAGATTTTTGCGCTCGTTTATAAACGTCTACCTTGCGCAGCTCATAGTCTATTCCGCGACGCTTATTATGGTTATTGTCGTTGCAACACTGTTAAATATTTTTATCTGTCCGTATAAAACGGGTTTTAAAGATATACTTCCCGGCAGTCTGCTTACGGTGCTGTTGTGGTTGTTGTGCGGCATAGGATTTGCCGTATATTCCACTTTTGCCAATCCTGCCAGACTGTACGGTAAAATAGCTTCCATATTCGTCTTTTTATTGTGGTGCTACCTTATGATGAATTCCTTCGTCATAGGCGTAATATACAACGGCAGGCACTGTGTAGGACTGCGACATGCTCTGATACCTTCGTAGTAATCAATAATTAGAGAAAATAAAACGCCGCAAAGCCCGCGACAATTCAGGCTTTACGGCGTTAAATATTTTAATCAGTGCAAACTTCTGCTGCATGCTATGGCGAGTGCTCCTGGTCCTATGTGGCAGGAAACCGAAAGGGAAAGGGGGTCGATACATTCTACGGGCAGACCAAGTGCCTTTTCGGCTTCGGTCTTGAATTTAAGGGCTTCTTCAATATTATCGGTGTGTGCAATAAATATCTTCATCTCTCCTGCGTCGGCGTATTCCTTGAACCTTGTGGTAAGGTCGCTCTTAACGGCGTTAATCATAGTCACTTTTGCGTCGTTAAGCTTGCGTACCTTTGCAAACTGGTCGAGTTTATACCCCTGTATCTGCAACACGGGCTTAATCTTTAATAGAGTGCCTATCATTGCCGCGGCTGGCGTAAGTCTGCCGCCCTTTTTAAGGTATTTGAGCGTATCTACCATGATATAAATGCTCGACTGCATGGAGGTTTCGGTAAGTATTTCTGCAATCTCCTTTGCTGACTTGCCCTGTCTGGCAAGCGCTATCGCGTCAAGGACGGCGCTCTTCTCTGTTATAGATATTCGCTTGTTGTCTACCACGTAAACCTTGCCTGCAAACTCCGTTTCGGCAAGGTGCATACAGGTTGCACACGTCTCAGAAAGTCCGCTCGACATAGGTATAAAGACGATATTGTCGTAGCTTTCAAGTAGCTTCTTCCACAGTTCGCCGACTTCGTATGCGCTGGGCTGTGAGGTGGATACCTGCACGGAGTCATCCTTCAATTTTTCATAGAATTGTTCTTGCGTGAGGCTTATGTCCTCTAAAAATTGTTCGCCGTTAATAAGCACGGGCATGGGTACGGTGTATATGCCCAGCTCTTTGGCTTGCGCCTGCGTAATTCCGCTGTTGCTGTCTGTCACTATCGCCGTCTTCATTTTTTCTCTCCTAACAATTAAAACTATAAAATTATTTTACTATATTACATTCTTTTAAGTCAATTAGAAAGGCGGCGCATATTTTTATAAGCACCGCCAATATCTGTAATTTTTTAAATTTCTGCTATAACTTCAATCTCTACAAGCGCACCCTTGGGAATATCTTTCACTGCTACGCAGCTTCTTGCAGGGCGCGAAATAAAATGTTTTTCGTATACGGCATTGAACGCCGCAAAGTCGGCTATGTCTGAAAGGAAGCACGTCGTTTTTACAACCTTTTCTATCGAGCTCCCCGCCGCCTGTAAGAGCGCCTCTACATTTTTGCATACTTGCTCTGTCTGTGCGGCTACGTCCTGCGCCTCGATGGTGCCGCTTTCTGGGTTAACGGGAATCTGCCCGGAGGCATACACATACCCGCCGGAAATTTTTGCTTGTGAATAGGGTCCTATCGCCGCGGGGGCGTTTTTTGTCTCTACATTCTGCATCATTAAATCTCCTTTATAAGTTTAAATCCGTTACTTTTAAGCGCGCTTTCAATTTCTTTTATGTGAGTAAAGTCGCGGGTCTCTATTCCGAGTTTAAGGTAGCAGCCGTTAATATCGGTGCCTTCGTTGCTGCGCTCGTGCAGAACAGAAACAACATTTCCGCCGCACCCTGCGATAATGGCTGAAACTGCTACCATCTGCCCGGGTTTGTCCACAAGCTCTATGGTCATAGAGGTAGTTCTGCCGCTCATTAATAGTCCTCGGTTTATCACGCGCGATAGTATGGTCACGTCTATGTTGCCGCCTGAAATAAGGCATACAACCTTTTTGCCCTTGATTTTGGGAATTTTTCCGAACATGACTGCGGCAAGCGCTACTGCGCCCGCGCCTTCGGCAATCATCTTCTGTTTTTCAATCAGCGCAAGTACTGCGGCGGACACTTGGTCGTCCGTTACTGAAACTATGCCGTCAACGTACTTTGAACACAGCTCAAATGTAAATTTTCCTGGTTCTTTAACGGCGATGCCGTCAGCTATGGTAGAAACGGAGGGAAGCGTCTCTATGCGCTTATGCTCAACAGAGCGGAGCATAGAGGGTGCGCCTGTCGCCTGGACACCATAAATCTTTATGGCAGGCTTTAAAGACTTCACTGCAAACGCTACACCCGAAATTAGTCCGCCGCCGCCTATCGGCACAACAATGGCGTCTACATCTTTAAGCTGGTCTATAAGTTCAAGCCCTATCGTCGCCTGTCCTGCGATTACGTCATCATCATCGAAAGGGTGTATAAAGGTGTACCCCTTTTTATCTTTCAATTTTTCTGCGTAATTGTGCGCATCGTCATAGACGCCTGGTACAAGTACGACTTCCGCACCATAGCTCTTGGTTGCCTCTACCTTAGATATGGGTGCGCCGTCTGGCATGCAGATTATAGACCTTATCCCGAATTCTTTTGAGGCAAGCGCAACGCCCTGCGCGTGGTTGCCGGCCGAACAGGCTATAACGCCGTGGCTCTTCTCGGCGACGGTAAGCTGCGATATCTTGTAATACGCACCTCGTACTTTGAACGAGCCCGTAACTTGCAGGTTCTCTGTCTTTAAATAAAGTTCGCAACCGCTCTGCTTTGACAGAACAGGCGAATAGATAACGTCAGTCTCTCTGCAAACATTTTTCAATGCACATTTTGCCTGATAAACTTTGTCTAATGTAAGCATAACTGCCTCTCAAATATTATTACACTCTATTTTAATGTGTATGTGCGTAAATGTCAACAATCTTGACAACAACCTTTATGCTGGGGCGGTAATTGTCACGGCATATATTAAGCGAACAAATCAGTAAGATAAAATGTGGTGGAGGCATTGTTGATATGACTAAGCTTTATTTTTACTGAAAATGGCAATATAATAGCTTGAAATAAAAGGTAATGGGTGTGCATATTTTGCATGACAAAATGTCTTATAATGGCTGAAATATATTAAATTCGGATTGTTATATAGTACTATGCGTAACATAAATGTCTGTTTTGTATGTAAATTCGGATTAAAATTCTCTGTAATAGGTTAGCGGAAGCCCATGGTATGGTGTGCGAATTTTCGTGCGAGTCTGTTTATGGCAAGATAAATTGAGAGGCTTTGTTGCCTAAACGGGAGTGGCATTAGAGGGATGTTTAAAATAAAACCGAAAACGGGCGGCAAATCGCTTGAAATTTAATCCGAAATATTATAAAATCTAATGGTCATGCAGAGATGGCGGAGTGGTCGAACGCGCACGACTCGAAATCGTGTTACGTGGGAACACGTACGGGGGTTCAAATCCCTCTCTCTGCGCCAAACTAGTATAATCCGAACCTCAAACCGATTTTAGTCGGCGGAGCGTTCGGATTATTTCTTTTTTTTATAAACTTAAACAGGTGACTTCGCTCTTTTACTATGCTATAATTGCCTATATGGATATAAAATTGGTTATAAAATATCTGATTATTACATTTGTCATAACTTATGTTTGTTGGTGGGGCGTAGCCGCACTTGTAGCATATACTGATTTTATGTATGGCGACATATTGCCGACAATTATTTACATTATAGGCAACTTTGGTCCGGCCATTGCCGCACTATTTTGCATTAATGACAGGCCATATCTGCGCTCACTGAAAAATTTTTTGTTTACATACAAGAAACACGGGGTGTGGTTTTTCCTTTTATTTGTTACCCTCGTTACGCTCACGGTAGGGCTTTCTTCAATGGAATGGAACCCGCAAATGACGGCATTGAACTTTTTTATTACCTTGCTTGGCTCAACTTTTGTTTACGGTGGTGAGGAAGAACTTGGTTGGCGCGGCATTTTGCAACCCATATTGTCAAAGAAAATTACCTTTCCGCTTGCCGCCTTATCGTGCGGTTTCATTTGGGCGTTATGGCACTTACCGCTTTGGTTTATAGAAGGACACCCCAACCAGTCGATGCCCTTTTGGGTACAGGCTACACTTGGAATATTTCTTTGCTTTTGGCTTGGCATAATTTATGATCGGTCTAAATGCCTGCCGCTGTGTATGCTCTTCCACGGTATTGTCAATGTGATTCTATCGTCGTTCGTATTAAAAATAAATTGGGTACTTATTTTAGGAATCATACTGACGACAGCCGTAGCAATCGTTCTTTGGTTGCTTGACATAAAGCGGACAAAATCTTTAAATAATCGGTTGTAACTACTTATTCGGAATAAAATGACTTAAAGCGACGGTATAAAGGAACGGGAGGCATAGCCTCCCTTTTTCTGTTGACCTTCAGTGAGCTTGAAGGCAACATGCGCGTCCGCTTGTGGCGTGTTTTATCAATTCGGTTGACTAAACCTTGCGGATATTATAAAATGATATAGGGTAAAAGAATATGAGACTTGTAGTAAAAGTAGGCTCGTCCACGCTATCGCATGGCACTGGGGGAATCAATCTTCGTTTTATAGAAAAGTTTTGCAGAATTTTAGCCGACCTTAAAAACGCTGGCAATCAGATAATATTAGTATCTTCTGGCGCAATAGCCATGGGTGTGAGTAAACTCGGTCTGGGCACTCGTCCAGACGACATGCCCTCTAAACAGGCGGCGGCGGCGGTAGGACAGTGCGAGCTTATGTATATATACGATAAATTTTTCGGCGAATACGGGCAGACGGTAGCGCAGATTCTGCTGACCGGCGAAGACCTTTCTGACAAACAGCGGCGCAGACGATTTGAAGATACGTCAGAGCGGCTTTTATCGTTGGGGGCCATACCCATAATAAACGAAAACGACACCGTTGCCACGGCTGAAATTGCCGTAGGCGATAACGATACCCTTGCCGCAATAGTGGCTTTGGAAGTTAATGCTGACCTTTTAGTTTTGCTTACTGATACCGAAGGTCTGTACACGGGCGACCCGAGGAAGGACGGCTCTGCTAAACTTATTTCGTATGTAGATAAGATAACCAAAGAGATGTTTGCGTCTGCGGGAGGTTCGGGTTCGGAAGTTGGCACGGGTGGAATGTATACAAAATTACAGGCGGCAAAACTTTGCATGGACGGCGGTATGGATATGATAATTGCCTCTGGTGCAGACCCTGAGGTGTTATACGCCGCTCTTGCAGGAGAGAGCGTGGGGACCCGCTTCGGAGGGAAAAAGAAATGACTACTGCACAACTGCTTTTAAGCGCAAAAAACTACAAGTCGTCGGCGGCTATGCTCACGGGGGAGCAGCGTGACAGAGCTCTCCTTTATATGGCAGACGAGATAGTTGCGGCCTCTGGCGAAATACTTGCCGCAAACGACAAGGACATACTCGCCGCGCAGGGCAAAATTTCGCCCGTCATGACGGATAGACTTAAACTTGATAATAGGCGCATAGAGGGAATGGCGGAAGGGATAAGGCAGGTTGCCGCCCTCCCTGACCCGCTTGCAAGAACGTTTGAAGATATAACAAGACCTAACGGCATACGCGTGCGCAAGATACCCGTGCCGCTCGGCGTGGTGGCGATAATCTTTGAAAGCCGCCCCAATGTAACGGCGGACGCAGCTGCGCTGTGCGTAAAAAGTGGAAATGTAAGCGTTTTGCGGGCGGGAAAGGAAGCACACGCCTCTGCACAGGCGATAGTTTGCGCAATGCGGCGCGGACTTGCAAGGGCTGGAATACCCGACGGATTTATTAACCTCGTGGAAGATATCTCGCGCAAGAGCGCCGAGGAAATTATGGCAGCTACGGGACTGATAGACCTTCTTATACCGCGCGGTGGCGCGGGGCTTATCAATGCCTGCGTACAAAATGCCAAGGTACCCTGTATACAGACAGGCACGGGCATATGCCACGTGTATGTGGACGCTGCGGCAAATATAGGCATGGCGCTTGACATTGTCGAAAACGCCAAGTGCAGCCGTCCATCGGTTTGCAACGCCATGGAGGTCTGCCTCGTAAATGCGGACATTGCGCAGGATTTTCTGCCAAAGTTGTGGGAGAGGATATCCTGCGGCAAACAGGCGCACCCTGTGTTGTTGAAACTCGATAAAACTTCTTCTAAAATTTTGGGAGACCGCCAAAACTGCATGCCTGCGGTGACAGACGATTTTGATACGGAGTTTCTCGACTATGTAATGGCGGTAAAGGTAGTGGACGACATAAAGGCGGCTATTGTGCACATTGACGCGCACTCTACGGGACACAGCGACTGTATTGTCACAGACGATTCCGCCGCCGCCGATTACTTTGTGCGCGCGGTAGACAGCGCGGCTGTTTACATAAATGCCTCTACCCGTTTTACCGACGGAGGTGAGTTCGGACTTGGTTGTGAGATGGGCATTTCCACGCAGAAGTTGCACGCGCGTGGTCCCATGGGGCTCAACGAGCTTACTTCCTATAAATATGTTGTTTGCGGCAATGGACAGATAAGGGGATAAGCTCATTCGCGGTGAGTGTGTATTAATTAAACAAAATTTTTTCCGCCGCAATTTTAAATGTTGAATTTGACATCTTGTTGCGCAAGGTTTATAATATAGAAAAAATTTTATTCAAGGAAGGATTATGAAAAAGACGACTGAAGATATTTTTTACGTCGGTGTGGACGACCATGAAATCGACCTCTTTGAAGGTATGTATAATGTCCCCCACGGTGTGTCCTACAATTCTTATGTAATTGTTGACGAAAAGATAGCCATAACCGATACCGTTGACGCATGCTTTTGTGGCAAGTGGCTGGAAAACTTGCGTGAAGTCTTCGGCAAAAGACAGCCTGACTATTTGATAATCCACCACATGGAGCCCGACCATTCGGCTAACATTGCAAATTTTCTGCGCGTATATCCCAATGTGTGTGTAGTAGGCAATGTTAAGACTTTTGTTATGATAAAGGAGTACTTTGACTTCGAAATCAAAAACACGCTCACCGTGGAAGAAGGCAGTACAATATCTCTCGGCAAACATTCGCTCACATTTTATATGGCGCCGCTCGTGCACTGGCCCGAAGTTATGGTTTCGTACGATAAATACTCCAAAACTGTGTTCTCTGCGGACGGCTTCGGTAAATTTGGCGCGCTTGACTGTGAACAGCCCTGGGACGACGAGGCGCGCCGCTACTATATAGGTATAGTGGGCAAGTATGGCATGCAGGTTCAGGCGCTTTTGAAGAAACTTTCCACGTTAAGCGTTAATAGAATTTGCCCGTTGCATGGTCCTGTACTCGAAGGCGACCTTTCGCACTATATAAAATTGTACGATACGTGGTCTTTGTACAAACCTGAAAAGCCAGAAACCGTTCTCATAGCGTATGCCTCTGTGTATGGGCATACAAAGGAGGCGGCGGAAAAACTTTCGGCGGCGCTCAAAGAGAGGGGTACTGAAGTTATCGTTGCCGACCTTGCGCGCGATGACTGGGCAAAGTGCGTGGCAGACGCCTTTATGTGCGGTAAACTTGTGCTGGCATCCCCCACATATAACGCCGAAATATTCCCCCCTGTAAGGGAGTTTATAGATTGCCTTAAAGAGCGAAACTTTCGTGACAGAAAGGTGGGTTTTATAGAAAACGGCACATGGTCGCCTATCGCGGCAAAACTTATGCGCGAAAGACTATCGTCATGTAAAGATTTAAACTTTGCCGATGCCGTAGTTAAGATTCACGCCGCTTTCAGCGAGGCTACAAACGCCGCCGAAATTAAAGCATTGGCAGATGAGTTAGTCGGTTGAATATATTTTTCTAACAGCATAATAAATTGCGCGGATAAGCTGGGTTCGTGGAGTTTTGTGATGAAAAAAATGCTGATAAAAAATCAGTATTAATGCAGTTACATAGTTCTCGCCTTACTTATAGAGATTATAGCCATACGACCCGAGCAATATCGGACTTGTTTACTGCGGAGACTGTGAGGCTTAGATGATTACTGCTGGGCGGATTAAGTAAAGGGAGTGGAATAGTTGTTCCGCTCCCTTTAAAATAGTTCGTGCAATTACCTCAAATGCTGGGGAAATCATTTGATTTTTTTTAAGATATATTGTATTATAGTTCCGTTGCTGAATTGAGATTTTGTCTAAATTATAACGGTAATTTTTTATGCTTCCGTAGTTAAATGGATATAACAGCCCCCTCCTAAGGGGCCGTTGTGGGTTCGATTCCCGCCGGGAGTACCAAAACGCCCTTGCGCAGTAAGCAAGGGCGTTCACTTTGGCACTTTTATTCTTTCTTATCAGACGTTTTAGGCATTCTGTAAAAAATTTTGTACCTGAAACGATATAAAACTATCGCTGCGGCGATTGCCACAATAATTAAGGCAACCACTATAACTACTGTAGCGTCAATGTCCGTTACGTCAAGGCACCGCACATTAATCCACATCTGGTTTATGGCGGAAAGGTCGTCGCCAAAGTCAAGCATTATAACACTGCGCTCTATCACGTCCTCTGTGGGATACTGCGCAAATACCTGTCTGCCTCGGCTGATTGTTCCGCCTGAATAAATAGTGTAGCCGTCTAACGTTTTGCCTGTGGGTTTATGACCTTCAACTTCAATCACATCCGTATCAATATAGATATATCTGTCCTCGCCGAAGAAGTAGCTCAAATCGTAGGCGTAAACGCTTGTAATCTCGTAGTATTCTTCGTCTTCCTTGTCAGTCACAACGCCGTAGCACCAGTCCAAATATTCAAAAACTTCGTCTGCGGCGATAGAGGAAGTGTAGCCGATATAGTACATATTGCGTATGGCAATATCGGGTCGGGAGATAAAGTTTACAAACGCCTCGGCCGCCGTTTGCTTATTGGCGTTGCCGTCTATACCGTCTTTAAGCATTACCCAGCCGTCAAACCATAGGTTTGTGCTCTCATCTGGTACTGAATACCACAGCTCGGTGTCGTCCTCGTCCGCCTGGTCCATAATAAATACGGCGTCGCCCGACCACTGAAAATTTGCAATCACTTTGCCCGTAACCATATCCGTCTTGCCGCTGTCTGTTTCAAAGGAGTAAACATTCTCCTTTATCTCCTTTAAAATGTCCTCTGCGGCGGCTATGGTGTTCTCATCGGTGTCGTTTAAAAGTTTGCTTCTTTTCGCCGCTTTCTCTGTATCGGACAAACTGATGTCGTTATTGATTTTGTTGAGCTCATCCTCGTAAAGAATGGAGAGGGCGGCAAAGTATGCGTCGCGCACGTTATCTTTTACTGTTATCGATTTATAGTAGTCGCTATTTGTGAGTATGCTCCACGTCGAAACGTCGCTCTCGTCTGCCAACTTTTCGGGGTTGTAAACAAATCCCGTCGTACCCCACATATAGCAGGCGGCTATGCTCTTCCAATCGTTTTCTTTAAATATGTTGTCTATATATGACGAAACGCCTTTAATATAGTAGTTTGTTTCAATGTTTGTGTCGAAGAATTCATCCGAATACTCTTGCAACGCACCCTCGGCGTTCAGCTTCATTATCATGTAGTCAGAGGGGCATACAAGGTCGTACACGTCGCCTAAACTTAGTTGGTTATATAAATCCTCGTTGGTGCCGAAGGTGGAGTATTCAACCTTTACCTTAAAGCCGTAGTCCTGCGAATTGAACCACTCTGCAAAGTCGTCTAAAACGCTGTTTTCGCCTATGATATAATCTTCGTCAGTGTAGGGGTTTTCTATATCAATGGCTTCGTCATTGTCCCAGCCGCCTTCGTCTATATATTCCTCCCAGTTGGCAATGCGCAGTACAACGGTCTCTTCGCTGTCAGTACACGCCGTAAGGGCAAATGTGCCCGCAAGCATAAGTCCAGCCGTTAAAAGCGCAGAAATTCTGAGTTTCTTCATCTGCGTCCCTCCTTGGACTTTTTGCTGCGCGGAAGCACGTTCATAAGCACGACAATGACCACCACGATAAAGAATATGAGGGTGGATAGCGCCCACAGCGCCGTCTTTATATCCGTCTGTCCGCCCTTTGTGGCATTAAACACATATGTGCTTATTGTGTCGAATGTGGAGGGCTTAGTATACGTCGTTATAAAATAGTCGTCGAGCGAGAGTGTAACCGAGAGCATAAAGCCTGAAATTATTCCAGGCAACAGCTGTGGTATTACTACCTTAAACAGTGCCTGTGCAGGAGTTGCGCCGAGGTCGAGCGCCGCTTCGTAAAGGTTGTTATCCATTTGCTTCAATCGGGGCAGTACTGAAAGGTATACAAAGGGTGTGCATAGCACCACATGTCCAAGTACGAGGGGTACATAGGTATCTTTATCTATCCCCAACAGCACAATCAGCAGTACGCACAGCGAAAAACCAGTGACGATGTCTGCGTTTACCACGGGTATTTGGTTGCCGTAGTTCAGCAGGTGTCGTACCGTCCTCTTTGAATAGTATGAGCCTATTGCGCCAAGAGTGCCAAGGATGGCGGCAATCGCGGCCGAGCCGAGCGCAAGCGCAACCGTGCCGAATATCATGCTGCGGAGCTCATCGTTTTCAAACAGTGTCACATAATTTTTGAATGTAAAGCCACCCGTAGCTCCGCCAACCATGGTAGCGTCTGTAAAACTATATACGGCGAGCAGTAGTATGGGGATGTATATAAAGGCAAGTATAAGTACCAGCCAAAACACGCTTATAACTTTCTTTGTAGTCTTCACAGCAAGCTCCTCCCCGAGTTTTCTTTCTCGTCACTGAACCTGTTAGTGGCAAGCGTGATTATAAATATGATTATCAGCAGTATCAGTGAAATCATCGAGCCGTTGTTCCAGTCGTAGGCAGAAAAGTAGCTGCCTATCAGGCTGCCCATAATATAGGTGCTGTTATACAGCATGTCTAAAACTACGTAGTTGGTCATTGCAGGCAGCAATACCATAGTAACGCCCGAGATTATGCCAGGTATGGAGAGGGGGAGTATTACGCGCATAAAAGTAGTAAAACTGTTGGCTCCCAAATCCTGTGCCGCCTCTAAAAGGTTTTTGTCGAGTTTGCTCAAAGAGGTATACAGGGGCAGTATCATAAAGGGCAAAAAGTCGTAGGTCATGCCTATGACGGTGTTTAAAAAAGGATACATGGCAATATTTCCTTCTATCGCCGTGAGAATCTCTTTAAGCGCCGTAATCCTCAATGTAAAGTTTATCCACATGGGCATTATAAACAACATTAAAAGTACATACTTGCGCTTTATTTTGCTGCGCGCAAGGATAAGAGCCACGGGGTAGGCTATTAAAAGACAAACCAGCGTGGTCACCACAGCTACCGCAATACTGTATATAAGCGTGCCCAACGTGTTGGTGTTGGCAAAGAAGTTTACAAAGTTGCTAAAAGTAAAAGCGCCTGTGCCGTCTGTAAAGGCGTAGTAGATAATCACGAGCAGTGGGGCTATGACAAACAGTATAAGAAAGGCGGCGTATGGTATGCACAGCTGCCGCCTGTTGAAAGTCGGCTTTTTCATTTTTTGCTTTCAACCTCTGGCTTCAATGTAAGTTTTATCTTTTCCGCAGGTATTATAAGGCTTACCTTGTCGCCTGTATTCCACAGGTCGGGGCAGGTGAGCACATAGTCTTCCTCGTTCTCCTCCGTCCTTACAATGTAGCGGTAGTGGTCGCCCTTGTAAATCATAGATATAATCTTGCCCTCTGCGCCGCCTGCTTCTTCTTCGTCGCTCATCGTTATATCGTGTATCCCCACCTCGGCAGTTACTTCTACGCCAGTCAGGTCGAGTTTCTGTCCGTCTGCCGTTATAAGATAGCCTTCTTCATCAAGTTGTGAACCTGCATATAGCTGCGTAATATCGCACTCAAACTCACCGTCGCCAAATTTAACGGTGTTATTCTTGGTAATAACTCCGTCGTACTTGTTTTCGGTGTACACCTTAGACATAATGTGTATGCCGTCTGGCTCTATGCGCATGCCAATCTCGGCGCCAGGCTTGGCGTATGCGGTGCTCTGTATCACAATTTCAAACCTGCCTACTTCAACGGTAATTTCGTAGTGTACGCCCTTGAATACGGTAGATATTACTTTGCCTTTAAGCTGACCTTTGCTGGGTTTGCAGATAATAATATCTTCGGGGCGAACCACAACGTCTACATATTGGTTAATCTCATAGTCGTCGAGGCAGTCAAATTCAGCGCCGCAGAATTTGACTTTCAGCTTGCCCACCATGGCGCCGTTGAATATGTTGCTTTCGCCTATAAAGTCGGCTACGAAAGTGTTTACAGGCTCGTTGTAAATGTCGGTGGGAGTGCCTACCTGCTGTATCTCTCCGTCGTTTATCACGACAATCTTGTCGCTCATGGTAAGCGCCTCTTCCTGGTCGTGTGTAACGTAAATAAAAGTTATGCCCAATCGCTTGTGCATCTCTTTAAGCTCTATCTGCATTTCTTTGCGCATCTTTAAGTCGAGAGCGCCGAGCGGCTCATCCAAAAGCAGAATTTCGGGCTCGTTGACTATCGCCCTCGCTATGGCGACCCTCTGTTGCTGTCCGCCAGATAAGGTGGAAACAGAGCGCTTTTCAAAGCCTTCGAGGTCAACTATATCGAGTACCCGCCTCACCTTTTCGTCTATAACGCGACGCGAAAGGTGCACCTTTTTAATCACCTTGTTTCCCTTTCTGTCGGTCACTTCGGTTTCAATCTTTTTAAGTTTTAAGCCAAAAGCTATATTTTCATAGACGTTAAGGTGGGGGAAAAGGGCATAGCGTTGGAACACGGTGTTTACGGGGCGTTTGTTGGGCGGTAGATTGCTAATATCTTCGCCGTTTAAAAGTATCTGTCCCGAAGTGGGCAGGTCAAACCCGGCAATCATGCGCAGCGTGGTGGTCTTTCCACAGCCCGAGGGGCCGAGGAAAGTAACAAATTCGCCTTTTTCGATTGTAAGGTTAAAATTTTCGACTGCCACAGTGTCGTCAAATTGTTTGCATACATCTTTAAGCTCGATAATCGCGTTCGTCTGGCTCATATTCATATTCTCCTTGTTTTATCAGAAGTTGGGGGGAGAGGATATCCACAAAAATTTTGCTATATTCTTGCCCGCATTTGTTATGCTATGGGGAGTGTTTGCCTTGTAATAAAACGTTTCGCCGCGACGGCATATAAACGACTTCTTGCCAAGCGTTATACGCACCTTGCCTTCTAAAACATATCCGAACTCTTCGCCTTCATGCGGAAAGTCCTCGGCGGTGGCGGCGCCTGCAAGAAGTTCTACCATAACAGGCTCCATAACGTTTTTTTGTGCGTTGGGTATAATCCATTTAAGGCACATGCCGCTCTCGCGTTTTTCTATAAAGTCTTCAGTACCGAACACCACCCGCTCGTCGTCCTCCTTTTTAAAGAACTCGGCAAGGTCTGTACCTAGCGCCGCAAGTATGTCGCACAGGGTGGCAATAGAGGGGGAAGTTATGTCGTTTTCAAGCTGAGAGATATAGCCCTTTGTAAGTTCACATCTGTCAGCTAGCTCCGATTGCGAAAGGTTCAGCTGTTGGCGTAGCCTTTTTATTTTGCTTCCTATTTCCATTATAACAATACCTAAATAATAAACACTGGGTTTAATAAATTTAAACGGTTAGCATTTTTAAACAAAAAGTTTAGTAAAAGCTAACCACATATGATTATAAGACGGCGCATTTAAACTGTCAATGTATTTTTATATATATAATACTAGTGAAATTTTTTATCGAATTTATGAAAGAAATGTGATAATTTAACATTAAAAATCCCCGTGGGCGCAGGTAGTACGCATACACGGGGAAGAAAATTATTTTGAAAGCAAAAAGTCAGGCGCAACGCGCGTCCGACCGCAATTTTTTTATTATATAAAGATTACTTCATGGCGTTGAGTTTTTTGGCAAGACCGCTCTTCTTGTTAGCGGCGGTATTCTTCTTTAAAACGCCCTTGGAAACGGCGCCGTCTATAACCGAGCAGGTGTTGGGGAACATTTCATTTGCCGCAGCTTTGTCTCCGCTTGCAACAACTGCGAGGAACTTCTTCACGGCGTTCTTAACATGAGTTTTTACTACTCTGTTCCTCAATGTCTTTTTTTCGGTTACGCGTACGCGCTTTTCTGCTGACTTTATGTTAGGCACTTTATATCTCTCCTTCAAATATCGTTAAAAGTCTTGTGCTATTCTATCATAATTTGGCGGCGTTGTAAACTAATTTTATCGGTTTTAATAATTTTTTCATATATTTTTTGCCATGTAATATTAATAAATTATATGGAATACCAAACTACGTCAAACCGCCCGCTCGTATGTCTTTTCGACAGCGGTATAGGAGGACTTAATCTGCTTTTAGGCTGTGTGCGCGCTATACCGCAGGCAGACTACTGTTACTATGCCGATAACTTCAACGTACCCTACGGCAACATGGACAGCGATGAAATATACAGGCGCGCAGAAAGCTTTTTTGCCTTGATGGAAGAGCGCCGACCCACCGCGGCGGCTGTGGCGTGCAATACGGTAACTGCCCGCGCCATAGCCATACTGCGCGCACAGCACTCCTTCCCCATAGTAGGAATCCAGCCGCCGGTTAAACAGGCGGCGCAAAGGGGCGGTAATTTTCTTGTGCTCACAACTCGCGCTACATATCTCAGCCCGTCATTCCGCGCCCTTGTAAAAAGGTATGAACGCGGTGCAGTTCTCTGTCCGTGTGACGGGCTTGCAGAACGGATAGAGCAGAACTATCAAGGTATTTCAGAAGAAGAGCTTGCAGATATACTCCCTGCTGGAGATTATAGGTCGGTAGTGCTTGGTTGCACACACTATGTTTTTCTAAAAAAAGCCATTAGCAAAATGTATCGCTGCCCCGTGTTTGATGGAATTGTAGGGACAGCTGACCACCTGAAAACACTTATAGGGACAGCCGACCACTCGGCTGATTTTAAAGGGAAAATCGAGTTTTTTTGCGGTGATTTTAATAAAAATCGCCGAATTTTCAGCATTTTAGAACGTCAAAGTTTAAATTAATTGATTGAATAAAATTTGGGTCAGGTGCAAAATTTTTTAAAAAATTTAAAAGAAATGCGCTTTGGTGGTTGACAGTGGTCAAAATTAGTGTTATGATAGCTGTACAGTTTAAATCGGGCAAATTAAGATGTTTTTTCTCACGGGCGAATACAACCACCAGTTGGATGCGAAAAACAGAATAAGAGTACCTTTCAAGCTAAAAAAGGAACTTGGCGAAAATTACTACTTTGCCAAGGGTACCGATGGTTGTATTTTCATATTTCCCGAAGAGAAGGCAAAGGAGGTTTTCTCTAAACTTGAAGAAATTAAAATGTCTGACGTGGAAAAACGCCGTGGCATGAGATCCTTCATAAAGTCTTTCGTCCTCGCGGAGGAAGATTCGCAGGGCAGGGTAGTGTTGCCTGCAGGTTTGAGGGAGTTCGCAAAGATAAAGAAGGACGTTGTGTTCTGTGGAGCAGGAAACAAGGCTGAACTTTGGGCAAAGGAGGTATTCGACGAATACTACGCCGAAGACGACGCCGACTACGATGCTTGCTTCAACTCGCTCGATATATAACATATGAAAGGCTTCTCACATATTCCGGTAATGCTCGAAGAGTGCATGCGCTTGCTCGACCCGAAGGATGGCGGCGTGTATTTTGACGGCACGCTCGGCGGAGGGGGGCACTCATACGAAATCCTAAGGCGTTCGTCACCCTCGGGCAGGCTCATAGCCACCGACCTCGATGATGAAGCGCTTGCGGCAGGAAAAGCAAGGCTGGCAGATTTTGCTGGTAGATTTTCTCTCCACAAGTCAAATTTCAAGGACTTCGAAAAAGTTCTTGGACAAGAGGGGGTTCACTGGCTTGACGGCGTGATGCTCGATTTCGGGGTGTCAAGTCGGCAGATAGACGAAGCGGCGCGTGGATTTTCTTACATGCAGCCGCAGGCTCCGCTCGATATGCGAATGGATACAGGAGCGCAGTTTACCGCAGAAGACGTCTTGAACGACTATTCACAGCAAGAGCTTACGCGTATTTTAAAACAGTACGGCGAAGAGAGATTCGCCCCTGTAATAGCTGCAAATGTGGTAAAGGCAAGGCAGAAATCGCGTTTAAAGACTTGCGGACAATTTGTAAACATAATAGAAGAAAGCATACCGAAAAAGTTCCGTCAGAACGGACCCGCCGCCCGTAAAAGTTTTCAGGCGGTCCGCATAGAGGTGAACGGAGAACTCGATGGGCTTTATGAAGCCGTTTTAGGTCTTACCCGAAGACTTAAAAAGGGCGGAAGAATAGCCATTCTCACATTTCATTCTCTGGAAGACAGAATTGTAAAGCAGGCTTTTAAGTTTTTGGAGGCAGACTGTATCTGTCCAAAAGAACTTCCCGTCTGTGTATGCGGTAAAAAAAAGGAAATAGATGTAATCACCAAGAGCCCTGTTACAGCCGGGTCGGAGGAGATGAAGGTCAATTCCCGTTCCCGCTCGGCAAAGCTCAGGGTTGCAGAAAAAATTATGGATTAACGTTTTTGCGCTATTCTAAGGAGTGGGTTATGAATGTCGCGGCCCCTGTATTCGAAGGAAAAGTTAATACACATAAGACTGGCATGAACACATTTATGATGGGATTAGCCTATAATACGGCAAGCGCTTTTGGCGAAAAGGTGATTTTGGGCGGAACAGTAGCGCTTTTACTTACGGTATTTGCGCTTAACATAGTAAATTCTGACGTTATTCTAAAATTCCTTGAAGATACATTTTTTAAGAATTTTCAGCATAACATGCCCGATATACGTCAAAGCTTGCAGGAAGTCCGCATAGATGTGAATGGAAATAGCTTCGCCTTGTATAAAGCTTTTTTATATCTTATCCGAAGACTTAAAAAGGGAGGAATGATAGCTGTCCTCACTGTTAGTTTTTGGGAATACGGAATTGCAATGCAGGCGTATAAATTTTTGGAGGTGGACAGCGTTTGTACCAAAGTGTCGCCTGTCTGCGTTTGTGTGAATAAACAAAAAGTAGAAGTGTTACGTAAGGATCGCAAAATATTAAATTAGCTTGTTCTCGCCTGGCAGAGCTCAGGGCAGCAGAAAAAATAAAATAAAATCCGGCGAAATTATAAGGAGTGCATTATGGCTGTCACAACCCCTGTATTTGAAAGAAAAGTTAATACACAAAAGACGGAAGACGAACGCCGCTATGAAAGAATGACGGCGGAAGATCTTCACAATTCCCGAATAAGCGATAACTATGCGCGTCTTGTAAATCCCGAAAACAAATTAAAGGATATAGTGGCAAGCATAGACGCAAGGGGTCCGCAGGTTATTCAATATGTGGAGGAAGAGGTTCAGCCTGTTATTCAAAATGCTATGCCTCCTGTAATGCAAACCTCGGTCAATCCTGCCCCTGTATTCTTTGTAAGTAACGCCCGTGCCGACGCGGACATATTCCGCGCTGACAACCCTGTCAATGCGCGCGCCTCTATTATGCCGACGCAGTCGACATATGTGGAAAGGTATGAGGACGAGAACGAGGATCTCCGCCCTACGAGCACCACAATTCAGTACCAAACCATAGGTGCGGGCGGTGCAGTAATGCCCTCTAATTCGTCAAGCGTCAGGTCCGAGGGCAGAATTTCTCGTCCCGTCGAAAAGCCTCGCAAAGATGGCAACTTTGTTTTAAAAAAGCGCGATAAGGTAATTTTAGGCGTGATAGTTGCGCTTATACTTACAATTTTTACACTTATCATTGTAAATTCTGCCGTTATTTCCAATTTGAGTTCGGATATATCCGCTCGTGAGGCTCTTCTTGACGAAGCTGTTGCTCAATACGAGCAGGTTGAAGCAGAGCTCAACGCCGTAACTTCACCCGAAAGCGTTCTCGAAGCTGCGCAGGACATGGATTGGCAGATTGGTTAACTATAAAAGGGAGATTAATGCCATTAAAAACCGTATAAAGACAGATAAAACAGGGTTTTCCCTAACTGTTTTACAAAAGAGGTTATTGTCAGTAAGTCTGGCAATAGCCTTTATTTTTTGCATAATTTTTGCAAGGTATTTCTATATTCAGGTGGTAGACGGGCAGAACCTTACCATCCTTGCCGAAGACCAGTGGAACAGGGAAGTGCCCGTCATAGCCGCAAGGGGTATTATCTACGATACGAACGGCAACGTGCTTGCGGGCAACGAAAATACATACAGCATCTTTCTTCGACCCAACGCCGTTTCGAATGCGCTTTACTGTGCTACTGTGCTCGCAGGTATCTTCGGCGTAGACAAGGATGAGCTCATAGAAAAAATAGAGGAGCACAGCGTATCGGAAATCACTGTGGCAAAACATGCAACGGCGGCGCAGATAGAGCAACTTATATCGTTCGGGCTGGACGGCGTATACTACGCCCGCGACAATACCCGTGTATATACTTATGACGACGTATTGTGTCAGGTGCTTGGCTTTACGTCGGTAGACGGCACAGGTATATCGGGTCTGGAAAAATACTATCAGTCGCTGCTCGGAGGCGAGGACGGTGAAATTTTATACTCGACCGATATAATCGGAGTGGAGACAGACGATGTTGCGATAATTTACCGCCCAGCTACCGACGGCAGTTCAATAAAACTTACCATAGACATAGATATTCAGCTTGCAGCAGAGCAGGCGGCGAAGGAGGCTTATATATCCAGCGGTGCCGCTTCGGTATCCTGCATAGTGCTCGACCCACAGGATTTTTCTGTGCTCGCAATGGTAAACTATCCTTCTTACAATCTCAACGAAGTTCCGCGTGACGACAGCGAAACTTTAAATGCGCTTTCGCGTAATACAATTGTGTGCGACATCTACGAGCCAGGCTCTACTTTCAAAATTATCACTGCGGCTGCAAATATCGAGGAATACCTTCAAGGCAACACTTCGGCTTTTTCGCCGAGCTATGTATTCAATTCCAGCCGTACCCGAACGGTAGACGGCACCACGATAAAGTGTTGGTCAGACCACAAAAACGGCAAGCACTCGAATCAGACTTTGGCGGACGCGCTTAATAACAGCTGTAACCCATGCTTTACCGATATAGCGCTGTCGCTGGGGACTGAAACTTTCTATGACTATCTCACAGCTTTCGGTTTCGGCAATGTGACAGGCATAGACTTCTCTGGTGAGGCAGTGGGTATGCTGCTCGCCGAATCCGTTGTGCGCAATTGTGATTTGGCGCGCATAGGATTCGGTCAGACGATAGCGGTCACCCGTCTGCAACTCGCATGTGCTGTGGCGGCTGCCGTAAACGGGGGATATTATTATGTTCCCCGCCTTCTCGACAGCGTAATCTCTTCCGACGGCACCGAGCAAAAGATTCAGTCGGTGCTGAAACAGCAGGTTATAAGCGAAGAGGCTTCGCGTTTGCTTGCCGAACTTCTTGAAAATGTAGTTACCGAAGGCAGCGGCAAAAACGCCTACATAGAGGGATATAAAGTGGCTGGTAAAACAGGTACGGCGCAAAAGTACGAAAACGGAGGAATAGCCGCAGGGAAGTATGTTTCGTCGTTTGTAGGTTTCTTTCCCTCGGATAATCCTCAGTACCTGGTTCTTGTCACCGTTGACGAACCGCAGGGTGCCTACTACGGAAGTGTTGTGGCTGCACCCGTTGCAAAGAGTATTTTTGAGGACATAATAACCATAAAAAATATACAGCCATTCGAATAATGGGAGGCAGAATGAAACTTAAAGATATTGCCATCGCTATGGGTGATTGCCGTGTGGAAGGCGACGGTGAAATGGAAATAGAGGGACTTTGCACAGAGGGCTCTAAGGTCAGGGCGGGTGATTTGTTCTTCTGTTACAGGGGTGAAAAGTTCGATTCCCACAGCTGTGCGCGGCAAGTGGCGGATTCGGGTGCTGCTGCCGTTGTATGCGAGCACCCTGTAGACTGTTCTCTTCCATGCATTGTAGTAGAAGACGGCAGGGCAGCTATCGCAAAGGCGGCGCGTGCCTTTTATGGAAATGCCGATGCTCGGCTTAAAATTGTCGCCGTCACAGGCACTAACGGAAAGACGACTACCACCTATATGTTAGACAGCATTTTCCGTGCAGACGGTAAGGTTACTGGCATAATAGGAACGCTCGGAATATCGTACTGCGATAAATTTATCTCGCCTGAACTTACTACTCCCGACCCCATTTATCTGCACTCAGTGCTTAAAGATATGGCTGACTGTGGGGTGGAGTACGTATTTATGGAGGTATCGGCTCACGCTCTACATTTCAAAAAGACTGAGGGAATAACCTTTGAGGTGGGGGTATTTACTAACTGCACCCAGGACCATCTTGACTTTTTTCATACCATGAATAAGTATGCTGACTGCAAGGCAAGTCTGTTCGCCAGCGGCGCATGTCGCTGCGCCATAGTAAACTCTGATGACGCCCTCGGAGTAAGGATAGCGGGATTTGCGTCGCCATGTGTGACATATGGTCTGGAAAACCCCGCCGATGTTTTCGCTGTCAACCTGTCGAAAAATATTTCGGGAACGGCATTTGTGCTCAATCTCTTTGACGAACTGTACGATATACAGCTCAATCTTCCAGCCTTGCACAATGTGTACAACGCCATGGCGGCAGCGGCTTGCGCCAAAGTTTTGGGTGTGGATATAGCTACTATATCCCGCGGACTGGATGCACTCAAAAAGGTGCCTGGACGGTTGGAATGTGTTGGAGAATATAACGGGGGCAAGATATTTGTCGATTTTGCGCATACGCCCGACGGGCTTGAAAAATCCCTTTCCTCGCTAAGGGCATTGTGCGCTGGCAAACTTTACTGCCTGTTTGGTTGCGGAGGTAACAGGGATGATGCAAAGCGCCCCCTTATGGGTGCGGTTGCGGCGAAGTACGCCGACTTTCTTATAATCACTTCCGATAACCCACGCTACGAAGACCCGTTCGATATAATCTGCCGCATAGAGGAGGGCGTGCGCCCCACGGGCAGGCAATATGTTGCCGTGACCGACAGAGAAACTGCCACGGAGTACGCTGTGCGCCTTCTCAACAATGGCGATATACTGCTCGTCGCAGGCAAAGGCGGCGAAACATATCAGGAAATATTGGGTATAAAGCACAGTTACAGTGATGAAATGGTAATAAAAAACATAATTAGCGGCTAAATTAAATAAGCTATTCGTATGAAGACGGCTGCTGCCGCCGCTCTTGCGGCATTTATTCTGTCGCTTGTTCTGCTCCTTGCATTCACGCCTCTTTTAAAAAGGTTGAAAGCTGGGCAGTACATTCTCGGCTATGTAAAAGAGCATAAATCGAAGAGCGGTACGCCCACAATGGGCGGACTTGCCTTCGTATGTGCGGCGGTGGTTGTGTGCCTCATTTTCTGCGGTGTACACAACCGCTCGGTCAATTTCACGCTCGCAGTAACGGCGGGATTTTGCATAGTCGGCTTTTTAGACGACTTTTTAAAGGTGCGCCGAAGGGACAACCTCGGGCTCAAACCTTACCAAAAGATAATCTTTCAATGCGCTGTGGCGGGCATTGCTGCCGCATACTGCTACATTAACGGTCTTACGCATCTGGCAATACCGTTTACCGGGCTCAGCATAGATATAGGCTGGGGAATTATTCCCGCCGTTATTTTCGTATTCCTCGCTACGGTAAACTGTGTAAACCTGACAGACGGGTTGGACGGGCTTGCCGGCGGAACCTCGGCTGCATGTCTTGCGGCGCTGGCGGCACTGCTTGCCTCGGGCGGCTCGGCGTTCTGGCTTGCCCCTGTCGCCATGTGCGGCGCGCTCGGTGGATTTCTTGTTCTTAACTCACCCAAGGCGTCCGTATTTATGGGGGATACGGGCTCGCTTGCGCTCGGCGCTTTCATCGCCTGCGTATCAGTCTTTTCTGAAAATACACTCTATATACCTATAATCGGCATAATGTTCGTTATTTCGGGAATATCCGTAATAATTCAGGTAATATACTATAAACGGACAAGGCGCAGAATTTTTTTAATGGCGCCCGTTCACCATCATTTTCAGATGAAGGGCTATGCCGAGAGTAAGATTTCTTACGTATATTTTGCGGTGACTGCCGCTGCGGGGTTGCTCTGTCTGGCTTTTGCGTGAGGGAAAAGATGTATTTTAAAAATCAGAAATTTTTTGTTGCTGGAATGTCTAAATCGGGCGTGGCTTCCGCTCGATTTCTGCTGCGTCGGGGTGCTGACGTGTATTTGTACGACGACGTTGTCAGCGACAAAATTGCCTCGGATATGCGCGAACTTGAAAGCGGTGGAGCACATATTGTCGAGGCTGACAGATTAGACAGGGCAGTTTCTCTGTGCGACGTCCTCGTACTCAGTCCAGGAATACCAATAGACAATCCGCTGCCGGTCGCATTCAAGCGGCAGGGCAAATGTATTCTGGGTGAGGAAGAGTTGGGCGCGCTGTATCTGCGTGCAACATGCGTGGCAGTTACAGGCACCAACGGTAAAACAACAACCGTCTCTATGATACATGAGGTTTTAAAGGCGGCAGGGAAACATTCGGTTATGTGCGGCAACATAGGCAATCCTCTCGTCAACGAAGTGGAGGAGCTTGGCTTCGATGATATAGCGGTAACCGAGGTATCTTCATTCCAGTTAGAAACGCTGTTCAGTCTGCGGCCGCACGTAGCCGTAATCACCAATATTACCGAAGACCACCTTAACCGCCATTATAACATGGAAAATTATATCTTTCTCAAAAGCAAGTTGTTTCGCAATTTGAGGGAGAGCGAGTATGCCGTGCTCAACGCGGACGACCCTGTGGTAAGCAGTTTTGCCCAGAATGTGCGCTCGCGAGTGATATTTTTTTCAGCAAAACCGCGAACGGACGGGGTATGGTGTGAAAACGGGGCGATATATTGCGAGGGCGAGCGCGTCTTTGCCGTTGCCGATATGTGTTTGGGCGGCGCGCATAATGTATACAATGCTCTCGCCTGCACGGCAGCGGCTTACGCGTTGGGCATAGACCTAAGGGTGGCGGCAAAGGTGATATGTGCTTTCCGCGGAGTGCGCCACCGCATAGAAACTGTCTGCGAACGCAACGGAAAGACTTACATAAATGACAGCAAGGGCACAAATGTAGACGCCACAATAAAGGCTGTTGAGAGTATGCAGCGCGATACCGTTATTCTGCTCGGCGGCAAAGATAAGGGCTACGACTACCTGCCGCTGTTTAAAAAATTGATGCACAGCAAGGTGGTTCATGCAGTGTTGTACGGCGAAAACAGAATGAATCTTATGCGCGCCGCCATAGACGCAGGTTTTTCAGAAGTGTCTATGTGTAACAGCTTTGTTCTTGCGGTAAGGCTTGCAGACGCTACCGCAGTCAGCGGTCAGAATATTCTTTTAAGTCCCGCAAGTTCGAGTTTCGACGAATTTACAGGCTATGAAGAGCGCGGCGACGCCTTTGTGGGGATGGTAAAGGGCGAGCATGCAAAGGCCTGAATTTCTTCGTTCGCGCGGCGGAAAGGGGGATATTCCACTACTAGTTTGTGTGTGCATCATGGTGTGCTTCGGCTGCCTGATGATATATTCAGCAAGTTCCTATGTCGGGAAGGTACAGTACGGCGATGAATTTTACTTTGTCAAAAAACAACTCATAGGAGTAGTCGCGGGCGGCGCCGCAATGGCGTTTACCTGCTTTTTTCCCTATAAAAAATTAATTAAACTTAAATATCCCGCCATAATAGTTGCTGTGGTGTTGCTTTTGCTGGTGTTTGTCCCTGGGGTAGGCATAACCAACTATGGAGCAACTCGCTGGATAGGCTTCGGCTCGTTTACCCTACAACCGTCTGAAATCGCAAAATACGCTTTTGCCCTTTTTGCCGCCGCTTACTTTGCAAAGAATCCCAAAAAGGTGCGCACTGTAAAGGGCGTGCTGCCCGTGCTCGCAGTGGGGTTTCTTTTTTGTGTACTCGTCATCTTGGAGCCCAACATGTCTATAACCATGTGTATAGGACTGTTGATGTTGGCGGTAATTTTTTTAAGCGGCACCAACCTCAAAACCTTTCTCATAATACTAATCCCGTGCGCCATAGCCATTCCCGTGCTCATAATCACCGAACCTTACCGCCTTGAAAGGCTTAGCGCATTTATTGACCCATGGTCATCTCCGCTCGACGAAGGCTACCAGCTCATTCAGTCGCTGTACGCACTCGGCAACGGCGGACTCTTCGGCGTAGGACTGTTTAACTCTACGCAGAAGTATCTGTTTTTGCCGTTTGCTGAAAGTGACTTTATACTTTCGGTCATGGGCGAGGAACTCGGATTTATTGGATTGGTGATTTTTTTTACAGTTTGCGCCTTCATTGTGTGGAGAGGGTTACGAATTGCCGTGCGTTGCGGCGACAGGTTTGGCTACTTGCTTGCCGCAGGCTTTACGCTGGTGTACGGCATACAGGTAATTATAAACGCCCTTGTAGTAAGTGGTACTATACCGCCCACTGGGCTACCGTTGCCGCTAATATCCAGCGGGAATACATCGCTCATAGTAACTATGGCGTCTATGGGTGTTCTGTACAATATCAGCCGCAGACCGCGCGCCGTTAACATAAAATATCTGTCCGCCGTATAATAAAAATATTAAAGGTTCCGCGCGCTTTTTGTGCGCCCCTTGGCGCGCTTCTTATTTTTACATACACGGAGAGGAAAGATGGACAGATATATTATTAACGGAGGGAACAGGCTTTATGGCGGCGTAAAAGTCCAGACCGCTAAAAACGCCGTGTTGCCAATACTTGCGGCGGCAGTACTAACCGACGACAAAGTGCGTGTGCGCGGCGCGCCGCGCATAACCGACGTGGACAACATGATGCGCATACTCGGATGCCTTGGATGCAGCGTCGAATACGAAGGTGACGACATTCTTATAGACAGCTCGTCTGCCGACTGTTTTGAAATTCCGCGGGCACTTGCGCACGAGTTGCGCTCTTCGGTGTTTTTGCTCGGCTCTGTAATATCCCGTTTCAGAAGGGCAAAAATTGCCTATCCTGGTGGGTGCGACATTGGTTTGCGCCCAGTAGATTTGCATCTCAACGGGCTCAAACGCCTCGGCGTAAATATCCGCGAAGAGAGCGGATATATACATTGCAGTTGCGAAAAGCTAATCGGTAACGAGATAATGCTCGACTGTCCGAGCGTAGGCGCCACCGAAAACATTATGCTTGCCGCTGTAAAAGCGGAGGGCACCACCGTCATAAAGAATGCTGCCCGCGAACCAGAGATAGAGGATTTGCAAAAATTTCTCAATGCCATAGGCGGAAAGGTGAGCGGCTCGGGGAGTGGCACGATAGTCGTTGAGGGGGTGAAGAGGCTGCGCGGAGCAGACTTCAAACCCATGGCAGACAGAATAGAGGCTGGTACGTTTTTAATAGCCGCGGCAATGTGCGGCGGCGAAATAACTACATATGGCGCCAGCGGCGAAAATATAAGTTCGCTTTTACATAAACTCAGAGAAAACGGTTGCAAAATCTATGCAAAAAATGATAGAATAACTATAAGTATTAGCAAAAGACTTGTTTCGGTAAAGTCAATCGAAACCCAGCCATACCCTGGCTTTCCTACAGATTTGCAGGCGCAGATGACATCGCTGTGCTGTATATGTCGCGGTCAGTCTATTATCACCGAAAACCTGTTTGAAACACGCTTTAAATATGTGCCTGAACTCAGAAAGATGGGGGCGGACATAACTGTTTCGGGCAGGAATGCCTTTGTGCGGGGAACGGAGAAGTTCCGCGGCGCAACGGTGGTTGCCTGCGACCTCCGCGGCGGCGCCGCCCTCGTGCTTGCCGCGCTCGCGGCAGATGGAAGAAGCGAGGTTATGGATATTTCACATATAGACAGGGGCTACGGAAATTTTGAATACAAGCTCAGGCAGCTCGGGGCCGATATAGTGCGGCTCACGGTGTAGAAGCGGTGCGGAGTATGTTATGAAGTACATAAGAAAGGGCATAGCCTTAATTTTAATAGTTGTATTCATTGCGGCGGTGGCAGTGGGTCTCGGCGTAATTTTTGCCGTGCGCAACGTCAATATCTGCGCAATAAGCTATACAACCGAAGAAGGCGGGGGCTCGGATGAGTTTACGCAAGCCGTAGCCTCTATCACGGATGCTCTATCTTCCTTGAAGGGCAAGAGTATGATAGGCATTGATGATGACGATGTAGCCTCCGCAGTGGGAGAGAGCGGCTACGTCGAATTGGTATCGGTAGAAAAGGTTTATCCCTGCACTCTTAATATCACTATAAAAGAGAGGTTTGAAGTCTACGCCGTGGCCAGCGAAGACAGCTCTTTATACTCTGTTTATGACGCAAGTTTTTCATACATAACTTCAAAAAGTTCCAACGTCAATAATCTCGACGGTGCGGCAAATGTGCTCGTATCGGATATAGCCGAAGAGGACTATGAATACGTAATGCTGGTTGCCGGCGTACTTGAAGAAAATTTGGCGTCACTGCGAGTAATTGCAGAAGAGTTTTCATGCTATGTTTATTCCGGCAGCTCTTCTGATGCCGACACAGACGTTCTCACAGTCACTATGCGGTGTGGATTAACTCTTGAACTATACGCTTACCGTGAAAATACAGTTGAAAAGGCTGAGTTCCTCTGCGAGGTTTTTACCGAACTTGACGAAGATTTAAAACTGGGCGGAACGATGAAGTGCATGTCGTCGCTTTCGGGTGACCTCGTAGTAATAAAGCCCGATAACTCCTTTGCTTATAAGGAATAAAGTTAAGTATTTACAAGGCGCGGATATCCGCGCCTTTTTTGTGTAAGGCGTAAATTTACATATTATTTTCTTGACTTTTGCGCGACACTATTATATAATTGCTATAACTTATACTATATGTGTTCCGCGGCGTAAGGCGTTTCGGTTACGTTGCAACGGGGTGGATATGTTCAACAAAAGCGTAGCGGTGGTAGACATTCGCTCCTACAAAATAACGGCTGCGGTGGTTGAAAGGGGCGTTAACGGTACTTTTGTAATAAAAAGCAAATTTTCTACCGCCTACGACGGCTACGCAGAAGGTCAGCTTATAGATGTCCGCAATTTTTCCATTGCGCTTTCACAGGCAGTAAAAAGCATACTCAACTCTTGTGGGGACAAGATAAAGAAGTTATACATAGGCGTGCCTGGTGAGTTTACAAAGGTTGTTAACACCGATAAGGGTATTGCTTTTCAGTCTATGAAAAAGGTATCCAAGGCAGATGTAGCCGCCGTTGAAGAGGCGTCGCGCCCTGCCGACAGCGATTTGTGGCGAGTTATGGCGTGCGGCTGCCAATATTATATCCTTTCGGATATGCGCAGGGTAGTGGAGCCCATAGGTATGCTTACCGACAGTCTCCGCGGCAGAATATGTTTCTATATGTTCAACTCATCTTTTGCCGAGTGTGTAGAAAATGCTCTGGAAAATTTTTCCGGCATACGTAGCATTAAATTTTTGCCGTCTATCCATGCAGAGGCTATGTACCTGATTCCGCCCGAAAGGCGTGACGAATACGCCGTCCTGTTGGATTTGGGTTTTATATCCTCGACTTACAGCGTTATATGCGGAAACGGCGTAGTGTACAGCCAATCTTTTTCGTTGGGGGTGGGGCATCTAACCGTCTATCTTACAGAGGCGCTCAATGTCCCCTATAAAGTTGCCGAAGCCTTGCTCGGCATGGTCAATCTAAATATCCGCGAAAGTTCATCGCATACATTAGAGTATGCAGACGGCGGAGAGTTCTATTCTTTCCCCGCGGCAGAGGTCAATGAAAAGGTGCGCGAGGGGCTTGACGGAATTTGCGGCGTAATTGAGGAATGCATGCTCGGCTATACAGAAAAAAATATCGTATATAAGCCGATTTACCTTACCGGCGAGTGCGCCGATACAGTACGCGGAGCCGCTGACCACATAAGCGGCAGGCTTGTTAGGGCTGTTAACATTCTTGCCCCACGCGTACCTTACTACGATAAACCGACTTTTTCCTCGCTGTTCAGCTTATTCGACATGGCTTTGGCAGACAGGGAGAAATCGTTGTTTTTAAAATTATTCAGTCAATAATTTTATATAAAAAAATAACAAACTGAACTTACTACGGAGGTTAAAAATGTTTAACGACAGTATAGCAAACATGCCGATAGGCGACATCGGAGGGCGCGCCAAGATAAAGGTTATCGGCGTAGGCGGAGCTGGCAATAACGCAGTCAACAGAATGATAGAGGCGGGAATCAACTGTGCCGATTATTTTGTTGTAAATACAGACAGCCAGATTTTAGCCCTTTCTCCTTGCAGGAATAAAATACAGATAGGCACGGCGCTTACCAAGGGTCTTGGAGCGGGTGCTGAGCCCGAAGTGGGCAGAATGGCAGCCGAGGAGAGCAAAGAAACGCTTACCGAGGCTGTAAGGGATACCGACCTTCTGTTTATAACTGCAGGTATGGGCGGCGGCACGGGTACGGGGGCGGCTCCCGTTATAGCAAAGATTGCGCGCGACATGAAGATTCTCACCGTGGCGGTTGTAACCGAGCCTTTTGCCTTTGAAGGTAAGAAGCGCATGGAAAACACGCTTAAAGGACTGGAAAATCTTAAAAAGTATGTCGATACGTTAATCATAATCCCCAACGACAAGATTCGCACCGTTGTAGCTAAAAACACTCCTATGAAAGAGGCTCTTCGTGTAGCTGACGAAATACTTAAACAGGGTATAAGGGGACTTGTTGAGCTCATAGTTAACCCTTCGCTCATAAATCTTGACTTTGCCGATGTTAAGACAATCCTCAAAGACAGGGGTGTGGCTCACCTTGGCGTGGGTGTTGCAAAGGGCGAAAACAGAATAATAGAGGCGGTAAGGGTAGCAGTAAACAGCCCGCTGCTTGAAACTACGATAGAGGGCGCGCGCGGACTTATTCTTAATGTTGTAGGCGGCGAGGACCTCACTTTCGACGAAGTTAACGACGCCGCAGAGCTTGTGCGCAGTGTTGTAGATGCTTCCGCCAATATAATTTTCGGTGCACGCATAGACCCCAACGTGCAGGACGAAGTGGAAATTACCGTAATAGCTACGGGTTTTGTCGGTTATGACAAACAAGACGAGCAGAACAAGGCATATCGTAGCAGTTATTCGCATTCCCCCTACAATGGGTCAAGGCTTTCTGTCAGTGAGCCCGCCTATGGTGCATCCTCACGTCAGCCCATTCAGCCCCAATATACACAGCCGCGCCAGCAGTATGCCCAGCCTCAACAGCAGTACGGACAGTCTCAGCAGTATGGACAGGCACAGTATGGTCAGCCCCAGCAACAGCAATATGGTCAGCCTCAGCAGTATGGGCAAGCACAGTATGGTCAGCCCCAGCAACAGCAATATGGTCAGCCTCAGCAGTACGGACAGGCGCAGTATGGTCAGCCCCAGCAACAGCAATATGGTCAGCCTCAACAGTACGGACAGGCTGGGCGCGAGACCATAGAGCGTCCCGCAGAGAAAAACGTTCCTCGCTTTGCCCAGATGCTTAAAAATCTCGGCAGAAAGGACTGATTATTTTTAAAATAAATTGCGTATGGCGCGCAATTGCGTTATACATATAGTTTGTAAAAAAGGTGCGACAGGTTTGTCGCACCTTTTTATAACAGAGTTAATTTTGTGCTTTATGTACATTAATGACTTAAAAGTTATAATATCAACAAAATATTGCCTTTTTCGTGCTATTTTTTAGAAACAGTTAATAAAATTTACTATGGGTAAGAACTGGCTGTCCGATTTAGACGGCATATACTTCATAGGTATTTGCGGAGTCAGCATGAGTGCGCTTGCACAGTATGCACTAATGTTGAAAAAGAGGGTTGGAGGAAGTGACTCTGAACGCGGAGGACGATATTCTCTACTTAAAAGTTTAGGCGCGCACATAGATGAAGAGGGGGACGATATTAGTCGTTACGACTGTGTGGTGTATTCTGACGCTGTTCACTCAGATAATGAAAAACTTCGGCTTGCCCGTACTCTCGGTAAAAAAGTTATGCCGCGCGGTAAGTTTTTGCGCGGTATGTGCGGTGACTTTGGCAGAGTAATAGCGGTTGCAGGTTGTCACGGAAAAACCACATGCACTTCTATGATAACTTCTGTCTTTGCCGCCGCAGGTAAGAAGTTCGCCGCTCACATAGGCGGCAACGCGGCGGGTTTTGGCAACTTTTATATGTGCGGCAACGATTGCCTGATAACTGAGGCGTGCGAGTATAGAAAAAATTTTTTACTGTTGCGACCCGATGTTGCCGTAGTCCTTTCTACGGAGCCTGACCATCTTGAATGTTACTCGGGCGCAGACGAACTTTTGGATTGTTACAAAAAATTTGAAGCTTCGGCGAATATCACCGTCTGTCGTGCGAGGGAAAAGTATATAGACGGCGCCGTGACATTTGGAGCGGAAGGTGCCGACTTTTATGCGCGTGATATAGAATGCGGAGACGGTACATATTCTTTCACTGCCGTTGCCTATGGTAAGGCGCTTGGCAACGTGAAGCTTTCTGTCGTAGGCAGACACAATGTTGATAACGCCATAGCCGCCATAGCCGTGTGCGCATGCGAAGGGATTGCGTTTGAAGATATAAAGCGTGGGTTAGAGGGATTTGGCGGCGTAGAGAGGCGCATGGAGACAATCGGTATGCGTGGCGGTGCGAGGTGGATAGCCGATTACGCGCATCACCCAAGCGAGATAAAGTGTGCACTCAAAGCTGCGCAGAAGTTGACAAAACGTGAACTGTACGTAGTATTTCAGCCCCATACGTACTCACGTACGCTCAATCTCTTTTCTGATTTTGTTAATGTATTGTCGGATGTAAGAAAACTCATGATATACCGCACATTTGCCGCGCGGGAGTACTACGACGACGCTGGAAGTGCGCTCACGCTTTCGCAGTCCGTAAAAAAGTGTCGCTACGGAGAAACTCCCTCCGATATTAATGCTTTTGCTGACAGAGCAGTGGAGGGGGACGTAGTGCTTTTTCTGGGTGCGGGCGATATATACGACATAGCAAAGCGTCTATTAAACTAAATAACTCCATAAATAATTCCTGCATGCATTGAATGCCGCCGCGGAAGTTTCCGCGGCGGCATTGCTGTGTCAGAATTGTATTGGTACTCCACGCTCTTTAGAAGATACTGCAAGGTCGATAAACTGTCTTGCCCGTCGCGGCGAACGCCCGCCCTTTACAAGCGCCCAGCGTTCGGCAAGTGCAAAAAATTCCCCGTCTGCATAAAGCTTTTCGTCTGCGGCGAGTTGCCTTACTATTTCAAGATAATACGATTTATCTGTGGATGAAAACATAACTGTGATTCCGAACCTGTCCGCAAGGGAAAGCTGTTCTTGTAACATGTCGGCGGTGTGCACAGCGTTCTGCCTGTCTGAAAAATTTTCCCTTACAATGTGCCGCCTGTTCGAAGTAGCAACAATCATGGCATTGTGCGCACTGCCCGATACAGAACCTTCGAGCACCGCTTTTAGTCCCGAAAGTCTTTCGTCGTTTTCATTTAGCGAAAGGTCATCTATAAATATGATAAATTTAAGTAAACTTCCGTGAAGTATATCTTTTATTCTGACAAGTTCTTTAAGGTCGTCTACATTTATTTCTATCAGTCTTAATCCATGTTCAAAGTATTTGTTAAGCATGGCGTGAACAGTAGAGGATTTGCCTGTGCCCATATCGCCGTACAGCAACATGTTTGCGAAGGGCAGACCGTTCAAAAGGTTGAGTATATTTGATTCTACGGCAGATTTTTCTTCACTGTATCCCTTCAACATTTTAAGCGTTACGTCAGATGGATTTTTTACTGAGTACAGAACGCCTCCTTCATATCTGAAAGCGCGGTGCTCTATAAATTGTCCGTAGCCGTGAGATTTATAGAAAGTGTATACGTCGTTAATCAATGCGGCGTCATCGCCAAATTTGCAAAAGGGCGGCTTTGGTGCGCCTTTTGCATAATCTTTGCCGCTTTCCGTGCCTGAAATAAGAGTAAAAATGGCCCTTATATCCGTGGTAAATGCCCTTATTGCATACTTGCTTGGCAACTCTCCTGAGGCACAGCGCAGGGCAAATGCGTTTTCGTCGGTCAGCACGGCGTCGCAAATATATCCCCAAAAGTTGTCCTCGGCGCCGCGCTCTATCAGTCTGCCTAAAAATGTCGCCTTGTCGTGCTCGCGGCGGCTCTCCTTCCAGTTTAAGAAGGAAGAAAAGACATATTCATTTTCTAAGTTTTTCAATATGGATAGTGGTAGTGCCGCAGAGTAGTTGTTTTCACGCATGATAATCGCCTTCCTGAGAAAAAATTCTTGATAAAAGTTGAGTTTATTATATACTTTTACGCCCATTTTAGCAATATTTTTTAGTAAATTTTCAATATTGCTTGACTTAAAACGGCTATGGGCATATAATTATCAAAATGAAAATTTTGGAGGTTATCTATGTCTAAAATATATTACCAGTCTGATTGTGACATAAAGGCACTCAAAAAGAAGACCGTTGCCATTATCGGTTACGGCAGTCAGGGACATGCCCACGCGCTCAACCTGCGCGAGAGCGGCGTGAAAGTTGTGATAGGTCTGCATGAGGGCGGAAAATCATGGCCCAAGGCGGCTGCGGCAGGTTTTGATGTTTACAACGTTGCCGATGCTGTAAAGAAGGCTGACGTGGTAATGATGCTAATAAACGATGAAAGGCAGGCAAAGGTATACAAAGAGAGTGTAGAGGCAAACCTTAAAGAGGGAGCCGCTCTCGCATTTGCACACGGCTTCAATATACATTTCAAGCAGATAATTCCACCTGCAAATATAGACGTATTTATGATAGCGCCCAAAGGTCCCGGTCATACCGTGCGCTCTGAATATCAGGACGGCAAAGGCGTTCCCTGTCTTGTAGCTATACATCAGGACTATACGGGTAAGGCTCTCGATACCGCCCTCGGGTATGCGGCGGGCATAGGCGGAGCACGTGCAGGCGTGCTTGAAACAACTTTCAAGTGCGAGACTGAAACCGACCTCTTCGGAGAGCAGTGCGTGCTTTGCGGCGGTGTGACCGCCCTAATGAAGGCAGGGTTTGAAACTCTTGTAGAGGCTGGGTACGACCCCAAGAACGCTTACTTTGAGTGTATTCATGAGATGAAACTTATAGTAGACCTTATCTACAAGGGAGGCTTCTCTATGATGCGCTATTCCATATCGGATACCGCAGAGTTTGGCGACTACGAAATAGGCAAGAGGCTGATTACAGAAGAAACCAAGAAGGAGATGAAGAAGGTTCTCGAAGAGATACAGGATGGCACCTTCGCATCTAAATGGATAGCTGAAAACAACAACGGCAGGGCTCATTTCAACGCTAAGCGTGCATTAGAGGCAGAGCAATCATTAGAGCAGGTGGGCACCGAGATACGCAAGATGTATTCGTGGAACGATGAGGGCAGCATCGTAAAGGCGGAAGAGGGAAAAACAAAACTTTGATTTAAGTTACATACTACGGGGCGCGTGCCATATTTCGGCACGCGCCCCCATTTTCTTGCTGTACAAAATATATAATTCAAGCAAAAACAAGCGTTTATTTTGTTGTTATTTGCCGCACAAAATGCTATAATGTTTATGATAAAAACAAATTACTCAAATCATTCAAATATAATCAAGTGCGGAGTTTAAAAGGTGAAAAAAAACAAATCCGAAAATAAAAGCAATTTGATTTTTACGCGCGAAACATTGGGTATGACAGTGCTCCTGTTTTGCCTCATTGTACTTTTAGCGTTATTAAGCGGAAGTAAGATATTTTCAGGATTCGGCGCTGCTATTTGTACTTTTATGTATGGCACCTTTGGCTACGGCAGCTTTTTTGTGGTGGCGCTTTTAGCTTGCCTTGGCGTATGGCTGACATTTGAAAGGCGCATTAAAATTAAATTTCTTCCCGCGCTCTTTATATCGCTTACCGCATACATGCTGTTCCTGCTCTTTCATGCAGTATCTACAAACGGTTCGAATTGGCAGACAGACAGTTACCCTATAAGCAATTACATAAATCAATGTTACCAGATAGCCTCCGAAGGCTTCCCCGACTATACTTTTGGCGGGGTGCTTTCGGCAATTCTTGTTTATCCTATCGCTCGTGTTACTACATATATCGGCGCATATATAATTTTCTCCATATTTGCCATTCTGTGCGGGTACTTTACTTTTGTATTCTTCAAAAAATGCTACGGTAAGGGGTCAGATGGTGATGCCTCTGTCAAAAAAGTGGAGGGGCGTGTTACACAGCCCGTATATGACGGGTCTGATTATGTACGTTCCGAAACCGAAGCGCAGCCAGCGGAGCAGTATATGCAGAAAGGTTACGGGAATGCACAGCCCGTACAGCAGTATATGCAGAAGGATTATGCTAATACGCAGCCTGTACAGCAGTATATGCAGGAGAGTTATGGACATACGCAGCCTGTACAGCAGTACGCAGGCGCCCCTTATAATTCTGTACAGTCAGAGCTACGGTCACAGCCTCTGTCCTATTCAAAGACGGAACCAGAGACGGAGCGCGATGAAGACAGGTTTGACCCTGCAAGACTTGGCAGGCAGATACTTTTTGGCAACGATTTTGCAGCCGAAAGTTATAGGCGCAACGGCATTTTTGACGAAAACTCCTATTTTAATCACCCCATACGCAATGACAGCGACTATATACGTAGCTTTTCTGACGGTAAGAACAGAAGACCTACCGATTATGGCATGACATATTCTTCGGCATTTGAAAAGAGCGTAGATAACCAGCCGCCAACAAATCACGGCGGAATACTCTACGGCGACGCGCCGACGGACAAGCTTGGAGACGGGCATGCCTCGTCCTATACAGCGCCCGGGAACGTTCATAACTATCAGGATGACGAACCTGCGGAGGACTTAAATTACAGCAACAGCGTGTATGATTCGACGGAGAACGACGCTTATCAGACTCCCGAAGAGGGCTCCGAAGTAAAAACTTTTGACGGCGTAACTGATTTTGCGGCTTCCAACCCCTACGACATCACATATGCCGCGGCACCGCTACCCGATGAGGGGAGTCCTTTCGACCGCGGAGAGCAGATTTTCGGTACGGTGCAACAAAGTGCTGACCTCGGGGAAAGCGGCATTCGACGCAACATATTCGCCGTAGACAGCCAACTTTCCCACGGTGGAACAGAGAGGCTTGACCGACGTGAAATTTTCGGCGGAGAGCGCGAAATTAAATCTGACGAAGTCGGCATGCAGAACCACGTCGATATTTTCGGTCAGACGACGTCACGAGAATTCAGTACAGATAGAGATTCTCTCTATTATGATACGTTCAATAAAGATGGTGCAGTTTCATCCGATAATTCCGGCGGTGCGAACACAATGCGTGAAGCGCCTTATGGTAATGGTTCAGAGAGTCTGTCGCCGCTTTTCAGCTCTACCGACCAAAGGATTAGTGAAAACAATATAGAGTCTGATATTTCACACCTTTCTCGCATGGAGAGCTGTGCCGATATATTTGACGAAAGCTTCGGGACTGTCGACGGGATTTCTCCGTCTCCCGTAAGAGAAGAGGCAGAAACTCCAAATATCTTGCGTGAAGCACGTGACTTTATTGCCGAAGTTCCTTCAATTGAGCACGAATCTGTAACGGAATTGACATCAAGGTCAAGTCCAGCGGCAGAAATGCCTTCACGTCCAGTAGCCGCATATGTGGCAGAAAGCTCACAGCCTGCGCAGGCAGCGCCCAAGCCCCATGTCTGGAAGAAGTATGTTCGCCCGTCTATGGAGCTTCTTGATGACTATCCCGATGGCAACAGCGTTGATTCGGCAGAAATAGAGGGTAACAAACGCATAATCGTTGAAACACTTCAAAGTTTTAAAATAGACTGTGAAATTTCAGACGTTATAGTTGCGCCCGCTCTCACGAGGTACGACGTAACCATATTCGACAGGACCAACATAAAAAATACACTGTTGAAGTATAAGGACCCTATCGCTATGGCGCTTAAACGTGACAACGTAAACGCCTACCTCAACTTTACAAAGGGCGCTCTCTCCATTGAAGTGCCAAACGCAAGGCGAGCTATTGTTGGACTTAAAAGCATGATGCTGTCTTCGTCGTTTATCAAGGCAAAGAGTAACACGCTCACCTTTTCTCTCGGCAAAAATCTCGATGGCACATGTATATGCCCTGATATAAGAAAGATGCCTCACCTGTTAGTTGCAGGTACCAGTGGCAGCGGTAAGTCTATATGCCTGAGCTCTCTGCTCATCAGTCTGCTCTATAAATACGGTCCAGAAGACCTCCGTCTTATACTCGTTGACCCCAAACAGGTAGAATTTATAAGCTATGACAAGCTGCCTCATCTTATGATAAACGAGATAATCTTTGATGTGGATAAGGCTATAAAGGCGCTCAACTGGGCAATAAAAGAGATGGAGCGCAGGTATACGCTCTTCAAAGATATGACCGAAACGGGTGCCCGCGCCAAGGACGGAGTAAAGACTGCCACCAAAGAGATAGACGAATATAACGCCCACATAGCACAAGGGGAGGAGAGATTGCCTAAAATTCTCATAGTCCTCGACGAATTCGGCGACCTTATGCTTTCTGCAAAGAAGGATATAGAGGGGCGTATAATCAAGCTTGTTCAAAAGGGTCGTGCGGCAGGTATACACCTTATTCTTGCCACTCAGCGCCCCTCCGTAGACTGCATAACTGGTCTTATTAAGTCTAACCTTGATGCAAGAATAGGCTTTAAAGTCGGTTCGTTTGACGACTCCCGAACAATATTCGACGTCGGCGGAGCCGAAAAACTGCTCGGCAAGGGCGATATGTATTTCCGCTCCAAGGAATATGCCGAGGGCAAAATGCAGCGTATTCAGGGTTGCTTTGTAGATACGCCAGAGGTGCAGAGGGTGACTGACTTTATCAAAGCCAACAACGAAACATACTTCGACCAAAGCATTTCTGATTTCATAAACACTGTGGAAGAGCCCGAGGGTTCGTCCTCTCTTTCAGAGGGGGGCGATTCCTACGAGGACAACAAGATAGATGATACTTTCCTGCGTGCGCTCAAATACTGCGTAGCTTCTAATGCCGCTTCGGTATCTATGATTCAACGCCGTTTCCCCATAGGTTACATAAAGGCATGCAAGATTGTAGACTGGATGGAGAAGATGAACTATATTACAGGCTCCGAGGGGTCAAAGTCTCGCAAAGTGCTTATGTCTATGGAGGAGTTTGTGAATAAGTATGGTGAAATAGATGACTGATTTTTCAGGTAAGCGCTTTGGTATGATTTCGCTCGGGTGCGACAAAAATAGGGTTGATTCCGAAAAACTGCTTGCCCGCATACGCTCGTGCGGATACGAGATTACTAGCGATATTCACAGTGCAGACGTAATTATAGTAAATACCTGCGCCTTTTTAGAAGCATCGCGCAGAGAGGCAATAGAAACTATAATCAATTGTGCTGCTCTTAAATCCGAAAATCTTGAAAAAATAATAGTTACGGGTTGTCTTCCGCAAAAGTTTATAGGTGAGCTCTATGAGGAACTCACCGAGGCAGATGTATTTTTGGGTGCCTATGATTACGACAGTTTTTTTGAAGCGCTCGGCACTGCCTACGATGGCGGCAGATGCAATATGGTCGTAAGAGGATGTAATTCATTCACAGGCGACAGGGTAATCACCACACCGTTGCACTATGCATATTTAAAGATTGCCGACGGCTGCGACAACTTCTGTACATACTGTCTGATACCAAAAATTCGCGGACATTATTTCAGTTACCCCATAGAAAAACTCGTCGAAGAGGCGGAAGGGCTCGGCGAACTTTCAGAGCTCATTCTTGTTGCGCAGGACATCACAAGGTATGGCACAGACCTTTATGGACAAAAAAAATTGTGTGAACTGTTGCAAAAACTTACCTCTCTTGACAATATTAAAAGCGTAAGGCTGTTATATTGCTATCCCGAAATGGTAGACGATGAACTTATAGCAGAGGTGCGCGATAACCCCAAAATTGTAAAGTATCTTGATATACCTTTCCAGCACAGCGAAGACAAAATTTTAAAGCTGATGAACAGAAGGGGCTCGCGTGCTGAATATCTTTCTCTTATAGAGAAACTGAGACGGGAAATCAAAGGAGTAGCCATACGTTCAACATTTATATGCGGATTCCCTGGTGAGACAGAGCAAGACAGCGCCGCCCTCGGTGAATTTTTGCAAGAGGCAAGGCTTACAAACTGTGGTTTTTTCAGTTATTCGCGTGAAGAGGATACTCCTGCATACAGATTAAAGGGTCAGGTTTCCGCCGCAGTAAAGACAAGGCGCGTAAAAGCAATGTATACTATACAGGAAGATATATCTGCCAAATTTCTGCAAGGTTTTACAGGAAAAATTTTGCGCGTTTTATGTGACGGAATAAATGAAGATTACGGCTGTTTTTCCGGAAGGGCATATTTTTCTGCTCCCGATATAGACGGAAAAGTGCTTTTTCGCGCGGCGTATGCCGAGCAGGGTAAATATTACAACGTACTGATAGAACGCTCCGACAGCTATAATCTGTATGGAAGAACGGAGGACTATGAAGGTGAATGATATAGATGGGGAAGCTCCTGTAAAGGGAGAGCGAGAAGAACGCAAAGAAGATAAGTTTTATAAATTTGCCGCAGGCAGGGGAGGTATGAACCTGCCCAACAAGCTGACTTTGAGCAGGGTTCTTATGATTCCCGTCTTTGTCGTCTTGTTCTACGTGCAGTTTACGGGGCATTACTTTGCGGCGCTCGGCATATTCATAATAGCTTCTCTTACAGACCTCCTCGACGGTAAAATTGCCAGAAAATACAACCTCATAACCAATCTCGGGAGGTTTCTTGACCCTATTGCCGATAAGGTACTCGTTTTAACTGGTTTTGTATTGTTGCTTACAACGCCTCAGATATTCACTGGCAACCTTGGTGAATGGGCAATCATAGTCGCTGGGTGCGGCGTTGCCGTCATACTTGCGCGTGAGATTATAATAAGTGGCTTCCGTATGGTAGCGGCGAGCGCAAAAGTCGTCATTGCCGCCGATGTGTGGGGCAAATACAAGACGACGGTTCAAGACATAAGTATTGTAGTTCTGCTCGTCAGCGCAGGCGTTAACGAGCTTTATCAAGGCACGGCAACCGAAATTTTAAACTATATAGGACTTGCCGTATTTGCTCTTGCAATATTGCTCACCGTCATATCGGGCGTAAACTACATTGTCAAAAATAAACAAGTTTTGAAGAAGTAATGAAGAACTGTCTGATAATTCTCAGAAATAAAAAACTACCCATGTGCGAGGAAGAGTACGCATCCTGCATGCGCGCATTTGCCTCTGTCGGGCTGTACTTCGATAAAATGGCAGCAGTTGCTTACGACAACTCTGACGATATAGTCGCGCAACTTAAAGATTGCCGTGAAAATTACAATAACGCCGTCATACTCTGTCCAAGCGTGATGGAAGAGGTTTTAAAGAACTTTTTAGAGCCGCTCTACTCCTCATCGTTTGATATAGCAAATACTGCCGAAAGTAATTCTTTTGTAGTTTTTTTATATTATACAGATGGAGAAAATGCCGTAACATTTACGCAGATGGCGTCTCATATTGCAAAAAAATACGGTGCGCGCAAGGGCAAATCATATATAAAGTGCATAGGCGCGCCACGAAACGAAATTTTGAAAACGGTAGAGAGTGCGAAAAGGGTTTTGCCTGCGCTCGACTGCAATATATATGAGCGCTACGGCGACTGTACTATAGAAATTGTTTACAGCGAAAGTGACTCGAAAATAGCCGTTGACGAAGTTATACGTGTATTTGTAACATCGCTCGATAAATATGTCTACGCCCTTGAAGATATTACCCTTGCCGAGCGGCTCTTTCAGCTTTTAAAGCTGAGGCGCATGAAAATATCCACCGCAGAATCCTTTACCGGCGGCGGCATAGGAGGCAGACTTGTAGAGGTTCCAGGTATAAGCGAAGTCTTTTACGAGGGGGTGAACACCTATGCTAATGAGTCTAAAACAGACCGTCTTGGCGTACAGGAGATGACTATAAAATCTAATGGTGCAGTTTCAGGGGAAACTGCCTATCAGATGGCGGAGGGATTGATTCGTCATGGCGGCTGTGATGTATCGGTGGCAACTACAGGCATTGCGGGACACAAGTCAGATAATACTGCAAAGCCCGTGGGCTTGTGCTATATAGCCGTGGGACAAAAAAACGGCACATCGGTTTATAAATATAATTTGAGCGGCGACAGAAAGACCATAACAGAAACGGCTATAAACTACGCGCTATTTCTGGTTTACAGACATATAAAATAAATTTAGGAGTATAAAATGAACGAAGAAAAAATTAAGGCGCTTAATTCCACCGTTGCCATGATTGAAAAGCAATATGGCAAGGGCGCAATCATGAAATTGGGCGACATAAATGTAAGCTCTGATTTAGAGGTAATCCCCACGGGATGCCTGTCCCTCGACCTTGCGCTCGGCATTGGCGGCGTTCCTCGCGGCAGGATAATGGAGATATATGGTCCCGAATCTTCGGGTAAGACTACGGTAGCCCTGCACATAATAGCCGAGGCTCAAAGGCGTGGGGGAGTAGCCGCGTTTATAGATGCCGAGCACGCTCTCGACGCCGTGTATGCCAGAAATCTTGGCGTCAATACAGATGAGCTTTACATTTCACAGCCCGATACGGGCGAACAGGCACTCGACATATGCGAGTCGCTTGTAAGGTCATCAGCGGTAGACGTAATAGTTGTCGACTCGGTAGCGGCGCTCACTCCAAAGGCGGAGATAGAGGGCGACATGGGCGATACCCACGTAGGTTTGCTTGCTCGCCTGATGTCACAGGCTTTGAGAAAACTTACGGCAATAACCAGCCGCTCTAAAACGTGTGTAGTATTTATAAACCAGCTGCGCGAAAAGGTGGGCATAATGTTCGGCAATCCAGAAACTACCCCCGGAGGCAAGGCGCTTAAATATTTTGCATCTATAAGGCTTGATATAAGAAAGGCAGATACATTGAAGGACGGCGATGGTATTATTGGCAACAGAGCCAAGTGCAAGGTTGTAAAAAATAAGGTCGCGCCCCCGTTCCGTGTTTCTGAGTTTGACATTATCTACGGTAAGGGAATATCGCAGGAGGGGTGCCTCATAGACCTCGGCGTAGAGTACGGGGTTATTTCAAAGAGCGGTTCATGGTTCAGCTATAAAGACGAAAAGATTGCGCAGGGCAGAGAGAAGATGCGCGAATTCCTCGTAAGTAACCCCGAAGTCAAGGCAGAAATAGAAGCGTCAATCAGGGCGGAATATAATCTCAGGCAGGAGAAGAAGGCGTGACAAGGTATGGCTTTGTACGCGTTTGTGCCGCTACGCCGCAAATAAAGGTTGCCGATGTGCAGTATAATGTACGTTCATTGGCTCGTGCCGCAGAAGAGGCGGCTACTTCGGGGGCGCAGATAATAGTTTTTCCAGAGCTTTGCTTGTGCGGATATACTTGCGGCGACCTGTTCAACCAGAGGGCACTTACAGAGGGCGTTCTAGCCGCAATATCGTGGCTTAAAGATAACATTGCGGGAGACCTTCTCGCATTTGTGGGAGCTCCTCTCGAAAAAGACGGCAGACTTTATAACTGTGCCGTTGTCATGCAGCGCGGCAAAATTTTGGGTATTGTGCCCAAGAGTTTCCTGCCTACGTACGGAGAATTTTACGAGGCGAGGCATTTCCGTCCCGCAGGGAAGGGCATAGACTATATTATGCTGTGCGGCGACAAGGTGCCGTTTGGAGCCGACGTTCTGTTTAAAGCCGAAAATATGCCTCAGCTTTGTGTAGCGGCAGAAATATGTGAAGACCTTTGGGTGCCGCAATCTCCCTCGGTACGTCATGCCGTTGCAGGCGCAAATATCATAGTAAACCTTTCTTGCAGCAACGAAATTGCTGGCAAGGCAGAATATCGCAGAGACCTTGTTCGTATGCAGTCGTCTAAACTTATCTGCGGATATGTTTACTGCGACTCGGGTGACGGCGAAAGCACCACCGATATGGTATTTTCTGGTCATAACCTGATATGCGAAAACGGTGCTGTGTTACAGGAAAGCAAGCTCTTTAAAAACGAGCTTACGATAGCCGATATTGACATAGACAGATTGGACGGCGAGCGTAAGCGCATTGCAAATACCTTTTACGGCGATTATTCCGCCCATGAGTGCATATATTTCCGACTTGCCGAATGTGCGGCGGAGCCTGACCGTGATTTCCCACGTCAGCCGTTCGTTCCGACAAGCGAAAATAGGCTTGCGGAGCGGACGGAACTTATATTAAATCTACAAACGATGGGGCTGGTAAAAAGGCTTAAACACACCTGTGCAAAGACGGCTGTCATAGGAATTTCAGGCGGACTTGATTCGGCGCTGGCGTTGCTTGTTACAAGGCGCGCTTTTGAAAAACTCGACAAAGTTCCTGCCGATATAATTGCCGTAACAATGCCTGGATTCGGCACAACCGACAGGACTTTAAAAAGTTCTGTGGCTATTTCTCGCGCAATAGGTGCTACGCTCAAAAAAATTGATATTACCAAATGCGTTATGCGGCACTTTGCCGATATAGGACACGACCCTGCCGTCCTCGATGTCACGTATGAAAATGCGCAGGCTCGTATGCGCACTATGATACTCATGAACCTCGCCAACAAGACGGGTGGATTGGTTATAGGTACAGGCGACCTCAGCGAGTTTGCGCTCGGTTGGGCGACATACAACGGCGACCATATGTCTATGTACGCTGTAAACAGCAGCGTGCCTAAAACGCTTGTAAAGCACCTTATATCTTTTGAGGCAGAGCGGCTCGGTGGGGCGGCTAAAAAGACCCTTGAACAAATTCTTTCAACAGATATCAGTCCCGAACTGTTGCCTCCCGATAAGTCGGGAAAGATAGCGCAGAAAACAGAAGATATAGTAGGACCGTATATTCTACACGATTTCTTCTTATATTACGCAGTGCGGTGGGGATTTCAACCTTCCAAAGTAAGGTATATCGCAAAAAAGACGTTTGCTGGTGAATTTGACGGGGCAGTCATAGATAAATGGCTCAAAAATTTTTACAAGAGGTTCTTTGTGCAACAGTTCAAACGCTCTTGCATACCCGACGGGGTGAAGGTGGGCACGGTTTCGCTATCGCCGCGCAGCGACTGGCGAATGCCGTCGGACGCCGAATGTGCGCTTTGGCTAAGCGATATAAGTGAAGAATAGTTGTAAGGGGGTGAATAATTTCACCCTTTTTTAGTGCAATTTTAAAGTACTCGGACAATAAAATTGACATTATGTCCGTAATGGTGTAAAATTATATTAAATATAACTTATCTGCTATAATCGGCTTTTGCCGTTCGCAGGTTTTGTATATTACACAAATTTATCAGGAGGCTTATCAATGAATTTATCAACAGTAAGCTCCCTGTTTCTTGCAAGCGGCATGGAGATTGGTATTTTTATAGGTGCCCTCGCCGTCTTAGCAGTGGCGTTCATTGCCGTTCTTTCGCTCTTTATAAAACATAAGAGCAAGGTAAACAAAGAGAACAGAGAATTAGGCGACGCGTCCGAAAGGGCAAAAAAGATGGTCGCCGATGCGCAGGCTGAATGTAAGGCGTTAAAGAGAGACGCTATACTTGAAGCAAAGGAACAGGAGCTTAAATTAAAGAACGATTTCGAGCGTGAGACTAGAGAGAAAAAGGCAGAACTTACCAAGCAAGAGCAGAGGCTTTCGCAGAGGGAGGACAACCTTGACAAGCGCGAAGAGTCCCTTACCAAAAAGTCGGATGCACTCGAACAGCAGCAGAAAAATCTTGAAATCAAAGAGCAGGAAATTAAAAAGACCCAGGACAAGATAAACCACCAGCATGAGTTGATGGTTCAGGAACTTGAAAAGGTTGCACAGCTCACTAAGGAAGAGGCAAAGACGCTTTTAAAAGAGGAGATTCTCGATGAAACGCGCCACGATGTTGCCATTCAGGTGAGGAACATGGAGCAGGTTGCCAAAGACGAGGCAACTAATGAAGCAAAGAAAATAATTTCGCTCGCTATACAGCGCTGTGCGGCAGACCACACGGCGGAAAGTACTGTGTCGGTCGTGTCCCTTCCCAGCGACGACATGAAGGCGAGGATTATAGGCAGAGAGGGTAGAAATATACGTGCCCTTGAAAACGCTACGGGTATAGAGTTTATTATTGATGACACGCCCGAAGTGGTCATTCTTTCTGGTTTTGACCCCATACGCAGAGAGGTTGCCAGACTTTCACTTGAAAAGTTAATCGTTGACGGCAGAATTCATCCCGCCCGCATCGAAGAGACGGTTGAAAAGGTGAGAAAGGAGCTTGACACCGAGATAAAAAAGGCTGGCGAGAGTGCTATGTTCGAGGTAGGAATATTCGGACTTCATCCCGAACTTATCAAGCTTATCGGCAGGCTCAAATACAGGACCAGCTACGGTCAGAACGTTTATAAACATTCTATCGAGGTTTCGCTTATTGCTGGCTTAATGGCGCAGGAACTCGGTTTGGATGTAAACTTTGCTAAGCGCGCGGGGCTTTTGCACGATATAGGAAAGGCTATTGACCACGAACAGGAGGGCACGCATATTCGTCTTGGAGCAGACCTTGCGAAGAAGTATAAAGAGAATGCAAATATAGTCAATGCCATAGAAGCTCACCACGGTGACGTGGAGCCCAAGACGGTAGAGGCAGTTTTGGTAGCTGCCGCAGACGCTATATCAGGGGCGCGTCCCGGTGCAAGAAGAGAGACTGGCACTAATTATGTAAAGAGGTTGGAAAAGCTTGAAGAAATTGCGTCGAGCTTTAAGGGCGTAGATAAGAGTTACGCCATACAGGCGGGCAGAGAGGTGCGCGTTATTGTAAAACCTGAACAGGTTGACGATGCACAGGCATTATTCCTTGCAAAGGATATTGCAAAGAAGATAGAGGCCGAGCTCGAATATCCCGGACAGATAAAGGTAAATGTTATCCGTGAATTCCGCGGAGTTGAATATGCAAAGTAAGTTTTAAAGTTAAAGGCGGAGAGCAATCTCCGCCTTACAAAAAACAAAATTGCCGCACAGCATTTATAGCTGCGCGGCTTTTTAAGCTAATCAAATTTATTTTCTTGGCTGTTTCTTGTGGCTAAGTTCCTTTATAAACCGCCTGAGCCGAGTCAAAGTCGCGTTTGTCAAGGACGTTCTATTTACCCACCTAATGGCGTTATATTGCAAGATTGTAGTAGCCTTTGCGCCCGAATGACGAAACCACTTTGCTGCCCTTTTTTTCAAGCAGTTGTACTCTGCCATTGCCTTGGCAATCTGCATGGTGTTTCCTTATTCGCCCGACTTTACAATTACAAGAAACTTCATACGACTCCTTTACTTCGTGAACAGGTAAAAGCTCAACGTAAATATTGGTATATTAAGCGCAATAACTATTGGAATGATAATTTTAGTCAGTATATCTGTGAAGTTAGTCCAGTTCACATTCATGACAAGCGCGGCTAAAAGTATAATTGCAATGGCCAGTACAGTTATTATAACCATAGTCATTACATACCGCAGGTTCGTAGGTTTTCGCACATTTATGCCGTATCCTGTGCCGTACAGGATGCCGCATACGAGTACCAACGCCATTCCGAGTATCAGTATTACTATCGGATATAGCAACTTTATATTAAGGTCGCCTCTGAAAAGGAGCAGAAGTGTAAATTCAAGAAGAATAATCACACAGACTATTAACGAGCACTTGAAAAGCGTTGCTCCTCTATTATAAGTGGTTTGCCTTGCAGAGCCTGCTGCGAATGCCTCGTCAGAGGTGTTTATTTTTAGTCCGTCAGCCGCAGCTTTATCTCCCGCATCGAAGTACGAAGACTTAGAATAGATTGTATTTTCAGAGAGTGATTGTTGTTCTGTTGACTGATTTTGTTCAGTCTGGTGTACTGGCTGTGGTTGCGGTTCGGGCTGATACATGGGTTCATGGTTGTTTATCGTGTTATCAAACAGCTTATCAATGAGGTTTTTATAGTCGCGCTCTTGTTCTGAACGTAAGTTATAAACAAGATTTTTGGCTTCCTCATTTTCTTTCTGTTCATCTTTCCTTTTATTGTTGCCTGAGATAAGCCGCACATAGTTTTCATGCGCAATTCTGCGAGCTTCGGAATTATAATCCTCGTAAAAATTCGTTTTATTACTGGTGGATGCGCCCGCCTGCGCATAACTCTGCGAGGGGAGGGAGTATATAGGTTTATCAACGCTATCTTCGGACGTCTTTGACCCTATCTCAACGCTTTCTGAGGATGGTTGAGAAAAATTTTCTTCTTTCATTGCCGCCGCTTTCTGAAAAGCATAATATTCATTTGCGGCAGAAGGTGTGACAAAGTCCTGTGGTTTATTCTCTGGCTCTGCCTTTGGAATGGTATAATACTCATTTGCGGCAGAAGGCGCGGCAAAGTCTTGGTGTTTATTCTCCGTTGCCTCTGCCTTGGGAATGGTATAATACTTATTTGCGGCAGAAGGCGCGGCAAAGTCTTGGTGTTTATTCTCTGTTACGTCCGCCTTGGGAATACTATAATACTCATCTGCGGCAGAAGGCATTGCAAAGTCCTGTGGTGTATTCTCTGTTGTCTCCGTTTTGGGAATACTATAATACTCATCTGCGACAGAAGGCATTGCAAAGTCTTGCGGCTCATTTCTCGTTGCCGCTATCTTCGGACTGGCGAACTCTTCTTTTAAATTCTCCATATCCGCTATGGGCGGTATTACAAATTCCTCATACTCATCCATCGTGTCAGGCGGTATTTGGAAACCCATGGGGACTTTTTCTGTTTTTGGTTGTTGTCCGTCGTATTCCTTCGTGGAGATAGTTTCCGTGTGTCTTTCCGTATTAACCTCTTCTGTAAAGTGAGTGCGTGCAAATATGTTTGCTACACCTTCGGCAACCGCGGCTTGCGGTGTGTTCTCCGCCGTCTGATTATAAATTCCCACGGGCGGCATACCATCACTGAATATACTCTCTGAGTATGCGAACGCTCTCTCAGCCTCAGAGCTGTAAACTGGTTGTGAAACGCTTTTATCTATAAGTTCGTAAGATTTTTTTTCTTTAGCATAGGGGTCGTCTATAAATACTGTATCGCTTGTTCCTGCTACAATTGTTATATCCTGTACACTGGGGGGGGTATCCGGTGTTTTCTGTGCAGATAAGGGGGTGGCTTCGCCTTCGTTGCGGTCGTATTCATCTTTTTCACTATGAACTACGGGCACGCGCGATGTGGCCTGTTTTAAAATTTTAAAATCAACGGGAGTAGGGGCAGGTTGAGAAAAATCGAAGTTTCTGTCAGAAATAAGGCTGTCTATAACCGTTCTCGAATATTCCCATTCGGCGCAATTGGTTTCTGAAATTTCTCTTCCGTTTTCCGTAAGACGGAAATATTTGCGTCTGCCTCCCGCAGAAATTTCGTCGTGCTTCCAATATGCCTGAATGTAGCCTTGGTTTTCCAGCCTTTTCAGTGCGCTGTAAAGAGTGGGCTGTTTAAGCGTATACTGCCCGTGGCTCTTTTCATTTATTTCATTAATTATCTCGTAGCCGTATTTATCGCGGTCGTACAGCGAACGGAGAATAATAGTGTTTATGTGTCCTCTTATCAGGTCGGCACTGATAGAGCTACCCCCTGCGCCGCCTTCAAATTCTTCTGTATCTCTGTCCATAGGCTTTTCTCCTGTATATTGTATTCATTCTAACATATAATACCATTTATGTCAATGGTTTGGTACTATTTATAGTACTATGTCATACATAATTGTGGCAACTTTTGTCAATCATTGGACATTTTTCACAGTTAGTGATATAATACTTAAAATAACGGAGGTGGTTTAATGTATAGAAATATTCATACATACGACATAAGATACACAGATGTTGATTTTAAAGATGAATTAAAACTATCTTCATTGCTTTCCATTCTTGAAGAGTCGGCTTGTTTTTCCGCCGATGAGCTTGGATACGGCTACGGCGATATTTCGCCCCGTGGCATAGGTTTTATTCTTGCAAACTGGTATCTTGAAATTTACCGCCCCATAAAGCTCAAAGATAAACTTACCGTCCACACGTGGCCAATGCGGCCGCAGAAGACTATTTTTTTGAGGGAATTCGAGGTGTACTGCGGAGAGGAGAAGGTGTGTGCGGCAACCACGCGCTGGTGCATGGTCGACCTTTCCACATTTACAATTCTTCCGACAACTGCTTTTTTTACCGAAGAGATGATGCAGACGTATAACGACTTTCGTGCGTTGGATTTCAATGCGTGGCGGCAGCTGCCTGCCGTTGACGCAGTAAAGCGGTACGAGAAAATCATTTCAGCGTCTGACTATGACCATTATGACCATGTAAATAACACCAAATATGCCGACCTTTGTTTAGATGCTTTCAGTGTTAAAGAACTGTCAAATCTATTTGCGCAGAGCATACAGATTACCTATGTCAAGCAGTGCAAAGAGGGTGAAAAGCTTGAAGTATTCCGAGAAGAGAGGGACGGCTTCACTCTGATTGAAGGCAGGGTAGGCGGCGATACCCGCGTAAGACTTAAAGTAAAATTCCGCGAAATATGATTACAAATCTCCTTTAAAATGAGCTTCTGGCGGAATAAAAAATGAGCAGGTCTTTTTGCGAAAATATTACATTATGACACATTTTAAATATTCGGTTATACGCAGCAACCGCAAAACCTTTTCTTTGAAGGTGACAGCTGAAAATGAAATAATAGTAAGGGCGCCGCTTTCGGCTGGCAACGCATTAGTTGAAAGACTGCTCGCCGAAAAACGGCGGTGGATAGAAAGGGCGTTTGCTTCAAACGCTTCAACTGCAAGGCAGGCGGAGTACGCCGCCTCTTATAGAACGGCATACGTCGACGGTTTTGCCTTGCCTGTAATTTTCGGTTCCCGCAATCGTGTGAATTCCGACGGTGTATACGTTACCTCGCCTTCTTCGTTTAAGGCGGCGTATGTGGGCAGTCTCGGCGACTTGTTTATTGAACGTTTCCGCGAGGTCGAACAGCAGACAGGTTTGAAGAGCGCCTCTGTATCGTTCAGAGCGTATACGGCGCGCTGGGGTTGCTGCGACGGCAAAAACGCTGTAACATTCAACTTTAAGCTTATGATGCTTCCCCGTCACATTCAGCGTTACGTTATGGTGCATGAACTTTGTCACACCGTACACCACAACCATTCTGCGGCATTTTGGGCACTCGTAGGCAGGTTCGAGCCACAATATAAACTACTATCGGCAGAGTTGAAAAGATATACTTTCATTGCTAAATTGTACCAACCTTCGAATTGACTTATGTTCAATCAGTATAAATGTATAATCATGCATTTATTTCGTATAAATGCATATATTTTGAATATTTATGCAAGATTTTTTGAATTGGTATGCAAAATTGTGAGCAATTGCTTGACTTGACTTTATATATTATTGTATAATTTACAGGATGGGGCTCGGAAAGTGCTTCAAATAAAGTTACGGACAGTGAAATAATGAAAAAGAAGATAAAAAAAGTTGTTCTTGCATACTCTGGCGGACTTGATACATCGATAATCATTCCATGGCTCAAAGAGAACTATGACAACTGCGAAGTCATAGCTGTATCAGGCGATGTTGGCCAGGAGACCGAGCTCGAAGGATTGGAGGAAAAGGCACTCAAAACGGGTGCTTCCAAACTGTATATCGAGGATTTGCGCAAAGATTTCATAGAAGATTACATTTATCCAACCATGAAGGCAGGCGCAGTGTACGAGGGCAAGTATCTGCTCGGGACTTCGTTTGCCCGTCCCGTCATTGCCAAAAGGATTGTTGAAATCGCTAAAAAAGAGGGGGCAGACGCGATATGTCACGGCTGTACAGGCAAGGGCAACGACCAAGTGCGCTTTGAACTTGCCATAAAGGCTTTCGCCCCCGAAATGACCATAATCGCCCCCTGGCGCATATGGGATATAAAGAGCCGCGACGAGGAGATTGACTACGCCGAGGCGCACAACATTCCCCTTAAAATAAGCAGGGAGACAAATTACTCTAAGGACAGAAATCTCTGGCACCTTTCGCATGAAGGGTTAGACCTCGAAGACCCAGCCAATGAGCCTCAGTACGACAAGATATTAGAGCTTGGCGTATCTCCATGGAAGGCGCCCGATAAGTCTGTGTACGTTACTATTCGCTTTAAAAATGGTGTGCCCACGGCGGTAGACGGCAAGGCTATGGACAGCGTATCCCTCATGGAAAAGCTCAATAAAATCGGCGGTCAGAACGGCGTGGGCATCATAGATATGGTGGAAAACCGTTTGGTAGGCATGAAGAGCCGCGGCGTGTACGAAACCCCAGGCGGTACTATCCTGTATGCCGCGCACGATATTTTAGAGAGCGTCTGCCTGGATAAAGCCACGGCGCACTATAAACAGCTTATAGCCATAAAGTATGGCGAAATGGTCTACGACGGACAGTGGTTCACGCCTTTAAGGGAGGCTTTGGACGCTTTTGTCGATAAGACGCAGGAAAATGTAACGGGCGACGTAAAACTCCGCATATACAAGGGCAACGTTATGAACGCAGGCGTTACTTCGCCCTATTCGCTTTACAGCGAAGAGATAGCCACTTTCGGCGAAGACAACTGCTACGACCAGACCGATTCTGCGGGCTTTATTAACTTGTTCGGACTGCCCATTAAAATAAAGGCGCTTTTAGACGAAAAGAAACTTAAATAATCTATGTACAATATTTTTATAGATGGGCGTGAAGGCACAACTGGTTTGCAGATTTTTCAGAGGCTGGAAAAGCGGAAAGACGTTAACATAATATCTCTTCCCGAAGAGAAAAGGAAGGATGTTTCCGCTCGCAGAGAGTGTCTGAATTCTGCCGACCTCTGTTTTCTCTGCCTGCCCGACGAAGCGGCGAGGCAGTCCGTATCGCTTATAGAAAATACGTCCGTGCGCGTGATAGATGCGTCTACTGCTCACAGGACGGTGGAGGGGTGGGTGTATGGTCTGCCTGAACTTTCAAAAAAGCGTAGAGAGCAGATTGCCTCAGCAAAAAGGGTTGCCAATCCCGGTTGCCATGCGACGGGCTTCATAACGCTCGTTGCTCCGCTAGTAAGCGGCGGGATAGTTGGAGCGGACTATCCGTTTGTCGTACACTCTGTTACAGGTTATTCAGGTGCAGGCAAAAAGGGGATAGCGCAGTATGAGGCGGAGGATAGAGATAGTTCACTGTCCTCGCCCAGGCAGTACGCTCTCGGTTTAAAACATAAACACTTGCTGGAAATGGTCAGCGAATGTGGGCTTTCACATACGCCTATATTTAATCCAATAATCTGTGACTTTTACAGCGGCATGTGCGTAACTGTGCCGTTATACGTATCATTAATGGACAAAAAAATGGACGTAGAGGGTATTAGAAGGTATTTTGCAGAGTACTATGCGTCGCAGAAATTCCTAAAAGTTGCTTCAAAATATGAAATTCCTGACTATCTTCCTGCAAACGAACTTTCAGGCACAAATCAGTTAAAAATTTACGTAAGCGGCAACGAAGAGCAGATTTTGCTTGTGAGCGTGTTTGATAACCTCGGGAAGGGAGCTTCTGGTGCCGCTGTGCAGAATATGAACATAATGCTCGGTGTTGACGAAGAGTATTCGCTTATAAACCGTGACCGCCATACATAAAAGTGGGGCAATACTATACGTCATAATTACGTGGTATTTTATGAGAGATAAACGGCGCGAGCCGTTAATTAGGACTTGTCTGTTTACAGGAACCATTTTATGAAATTATATGAAGTGAGCGGCGGTGTATGCGCGCCCGCAGGATTTAAGGCGGGCGGTATTCACTGTGGAATAAGGAAGAACAAGCAAAAGAAAGATTTTGCGCTAATTTTGAGCGAAGTGCCGGCGGTAGCCGCTGGCGTATATACGCAAAACCTAGTGAAGGGCGCGCCCGTAATCGTTACAAAGGCGCACCTTGCCGATGGCAGGGCGCAGGCGATAATTTGCAACAGCGGCAACGCAAACACGTGCAATAAAGACGGCATACAGGTGGCAGAGCGCATGTGCTCCCTCGTGACAAAGGTTACGGGAATTGTCGAAAATGATGTAATCGTCGCTTCTACGGGCGTTATAGGTCAGCCGCTTAATATTGCGCCTATGGCGGAAAAGATAGATGAGCTCTACGCTGCTACGGGCAACAACAGCGAGGCAGCCACTGAGGCAATAATGACTACGGACACCGTGCCAAAATCTGTGGCGGTGGAGTTTTCTGTCGGCAAAATGACTTGCAGGCTGGGTGCAATAGCCAAGGGTGTGGGTATGGTCTGCCCGAATATGGCTACCAATCTTATATTTATAACAACCGACGTAAACATATCTCGCGATATGTTGCAACGTGCACTATCCGAAGACGTAAAAACTTCTTTTAATATGATAAGCGTAGACGGAGACCAATCAACAAACGACACCTGCTGTATACTTGCAAACGGTATGGCTGGTAACGAGAGGATAGAGGGCGTGGGAGCGGCTTTCACTGCGTTTAAAAGGGCGCTTAACTACTGCACTGTAAAGCTTTCTAAAATGATTGCAAAGGACGGCGAGGGAGCCACTAAACTCGTAGAGTGCAATGTCATGGGCGCAAAGAGCGTAAAGACGGCGCGAAATGTGGCGCGTTCGGTAATAAAGTCGTCACTTGTAAAGGCTGCCATGTTTGGTGCGGATGCGAACTGGGGCAGGGTGCTCTGTGCCATAGGTTATGCGGGCGAGGCGGTAGATGTCAATAAGATTGAAGTAGAGTTCCGCTCGGCTGTGGGGGGGGTGCTCGTATGCAAAGACGGCAGCGGCGTTGATTTTTCAGAAGAGATTGCAAAGAATATTCTTTTATGTGACGAAGTGCAGATTAATATCAATCTGAATACAGGCAATTGTAAGTCTACTGCATGGGGGTGCGACCTGACTTACGATTATGTAAAGATAAACGGCGATTACAGGACCTGATTAATTGCAAATTTAAAAATTTTGTGTATAATAGTGTGTAGGCGGCCGTCAACGCCGCGCAGAGACATTCTTATGGATAAACAAGAGCAGGCAGAGTTTTTAATAGAGGCTCTGCCCTATATCAAAAAATACTGTAACAAGATTATAGTCATAAAGTACGGTGGCAGCGCTATGACGGACGAAGGACTAAAAACCTCCGTCATGAACGACGTGGCGGTATTAAATGCCCTCAATATAAAGGTTGTGCTCGTTCACGGCGGAGGTCCTGAAATTTCCGATATTTCTAAAAGAATGGGCATTACACCCAAATTCGTCAATGGGCTTCGTTATACCGATGCGGGTACGGCGGAGATTGCGCGCATGGCGCTTGCAGGTAAAGTAAACAAGACACTTGTGGGACTGCTCGAAAAATCTGGCGCTCGCGCCGTAGGGCTGTGTGGCCAGGACGGTCATATGCTTGAATGTGAAAAGCTGTCTGAACAGCTTGGATTCGTCGGCAAGATAACGCATGTGGATACGAGCGTGGTTTCCGATATTTTAAGTTTAGGGTATATTCCTGTAATTTCACCCATAGGTTTCGACAGGCAGGGCAATATTTACAACGTAAACGCCGATACTGCGGCGGCTGCCATTGCTGGCGCGATTGGGGCGGAGAGCCTCATTCTGATGACTGACATGAAAGGACTTTTAGAGAATAAGGACGACCCCTCGAGCCTTATTAAAAAGGTATATGTATCTGATATATCCGCGCTTACCAAGCAGGGTATTATTTCGGGGGGCATGATTCCCAAAATTGATTGCTGCAAAGAGGCTATCCGCCGCGGCGTGAACAAGGTGTTCATTACGGACGGAAGGGTTTATCATTCCATTTTAGTGGAGATATTGTCTGAAGAGGGCAGCGGCACCATGTTTACAGTTGACTGATTTATTCTTTTAAATCAGTCTTTATTTTAGTAAAAAGTATTTACGGGAGTTAAAATGGACGTTCGGGAGATATACGGGGACGACGAGCGCTACATAGCGGGAACGTACGGACGCTTCCCACTCGCCATAAAAGAGGGCAAGGGGTGTAGGCTATATGGCTATGACGGTAAAGAGTACATAGACTTCGGCAGCGGCATTGCCGTAAATATATTTGGCGTGAATGACGAAGAATGGAAGGCGGCTGTAATCGGGCAGCTCGGGTGCATACAGCATGCGAGCAATCTCTATTATACCCTTCCACAGACGCGGCTCGCAAAATTGCTGTGCGGCAGAACGGGCGCAAGCAGGGTATTCTTTTCAAACAGTGGGGCAGAGGCTAACGAATGTGCCATAAAGGCAGCGAGGAAGTACGGCGAAGAGCGCTTCGGCGCAGACAGAAAGGGTATCATCACGCTTAAAGGTTCTTTCCACGGCAGAACGATTGCCACGCTTGCCGCAACCGGTCAGGACGAGTTTCACCGCTGGTTTGGACCGTTCCCTGCTGGTTTTACATATGCTGACCACACGATTGAGGGTGTCGAGGCATGTTTTACCGAAGATACCTGCGCCGTCATGCTTGAACTTATACAGGGCGAGAGCGGAGTAAACGTGCTCGACAGGAAGTTTGTGCTCGGTGTGGAAAAGCTGTGTCGCGAGCGCGGAGCGCTTCTCATAGTAGACGAGGTGCAGACGGGTAACGGCAGAACGGGCTATTTGTACGCATACCAAGGGTTCGGAATAAAGCCCGATATCGTCACCACTGCCAAGGGGCTTGGCGGAGGATTGCCCATAGGCGCATGTATGCTGTTCGGCAAGTGCGGCGAAATATTGGGCAGGGGCGACCATGGCTCTACATTCGGGGGCAACCCCGTGGTGTGTGCAGGCGCTTATTCTGTAATCAGCCGTATAGACGAAAAACTGCTTGCTGACGTGCGTAAAAAAGGCGAATACATTACGGTAGCTCTTGAAAAGATAGACGGGGTGGAAAATGTGAGCGGCATGGGACTTATGATAGGCATAAAGACAAAAAAGCCTGCCGCAGAGATCGCGAATGAGTGTTTAAAGAGGGGGTTGTTAGTGCTCACTGCGCACGAAAAGGTGCGACTGCTGCCGCCTGTTAACATAGGCAAAGAGGAAATAGATTTTGCTGTAAGAATATTAAGCGAGGTTATAAGTTTATGAAACATCTTTTAAAACTCGGCGACTTAACAAAGGAAGAGATTCTCTCTGTAATCAACCTTGCCGACCAACTCAAATTCGAGCGCAACAACGGAATCCGCAAAGAATACCTTAAAGGCAAAAAGCTGGGAATGATATTCCAGAAGGCCTCTACACGAACGAGGGTGTCATTCGAGGCAGGAATGTACGAACTTGGCGGCTATCCTATGTTTTTATCGAGCAACGATTTGCAGATAGGAAGGGGTGAGCCTGTGCAGGATACCGCCCGCGTGCTTTCGCGCTATCTTGACGGAATAATGATTCGCACGTATGCCCAGCAGGAGGTGGAGGACCTTGCCAAATACGGGACGATACCCGTTATAAACGGGCTCACAGACTATTGCCATCCCTGCCAGGTGCTCGCCGACCTTATGACGATAAGGGAGTATAAGGGCACGTTCAAGGGGCTTAAAATGGCGTATATCGGCGACGGCAACAATATGGCAAACAGCTTGATTGTGGGTGCAGTAAAGATGGGTATGAATATGGCGGTTGCATGCCCCAAGGGCTATGAGCCCGACGCCGAAATAGTAAAGTGGGGCAAGCAGAGCGGTCTTTTAACTGTTACTAACGATGTGGCTTCCGCAATAGAGGGCGCAGACGTGTTGTATACCGATGTATGGGCGTCTATGGGTCAGGAAAAGGAGAAAAAACAGCGCGAGGCGGTGTTTAAAAACTTTCAGATAAACGAGAAAAACATTAAATCGGCAAAGGGCGACGTTATGGTAATGCATTGTTTGCCTGTACACCGTGGTGAAGAGATAACGGGCGGTGTTTTTGAAGCACACGCAGGTGAAATATTTGACGAAGCCGAAAACAGGCTGCACGCACAGAAGGCGGTAATGGTAAAATTGATGGGATAATTTGCCGCAATACATACTTTTAAAGCGACGGCAAGCTTAATTAACCTTAAAGAAAAGGAAATATAAATGAATAACTCAAAAGTTTATTTGACACTGCAAAACGGCAAACAGTTTGTCGGCACATCCTTCGGCGCGGAAAAGCAAGTGATTGGCGAGCTCGTATTCACCACCAGCATGACGGGCTATATAGAAACGCTCACCGACCCTAGTTATTATGGTCAGATAGTCACTCAGACTTTCCCCCTCATAGGTAATTATGGCATGATAGAGCCCGACATAGAGAGCAAAAGACCGTGGGTAACCGCATATATCGTCAGGGAAAAATGTGATGTGCCCTCTAATTTCCGCTGTGCTGGCAAAATTGAAGACTACCTTAAAATTCACGGCATCCCTGCTATATACGGCATAGACACCCGAGAACTCACTAAAATTGTCAGGGAGACGGGTGTGATGAACGCCGCAATAACAACCAAACCGTTGACAGATTTTTCACAAATAAAAGCTTATAAAATACGCGATGCGGTAAAAAGCGTTACGTGCAGTGAGTTAGAGTATTTTGGCAATCCAGACGGCATAAAGATAGTGGTATGGGATTTCGGCGCAAAGAGTAATATTGTGCGAGAGCTGGTAAAGCGCGGTTGCTATTGCATAAAAGTTCCTTCATATTACACGGCCGAACAGATTGAGGCTCTGAATCCAGCTGGGTTGATGCTTACAAACGGACCAGGCGACCCTGAAGAGAATGTGGGCGTAATTGAAAACCTTAAAAAGTTGGCTGGCAGACTGCCTATATTCGGCATATGTCTCGGTCATCAGCTGTTCGCACTCGCTATGGGCGGAAGGACAAAGAAGATGAAGTACGGTCACAGAGGCTCTAATCAGCCGGTAAAATATCTCAATACAGGAAGGGTCTATATTTCCAGTCAGAACCACGGTTACGAAGTCATCTCTTCGAGCGTACAATGCGGCAGGCTCAGTTTCGTGAACGCAAACGACGGCACTTGCGAGGGCTTCGAATACCCCGATATAAACGCCTATACAGTGCAATTTCACCCCGAGGCGTGCGGCGGCCCCATGGACGCCTCTTTCCTCTTCGATAAATTCATACTGAACATAAGGGAGGGGAAATACCATGCCTAAGAGAGCAGATATAAAAAAGGTTCTTGTAATAGGGTCTGGTCCAATAGTTATAGGACAGGCTGCCGAATTTGACTATGCTGGCGCGCAGGCGTGCCGCGTTCTCAAAGACGAGGGATTAGACGTTGTGCTCTGCAACTCCAATCCTGCAACGATTATGACGGATAAGGCTCTCGCAGACGAGATTTACCTTGAACCGCTCACCGAAGATACATTAAAGAGGATAATTATAAAGGAACGCCCCGACAGTCTGCTTGCCTCGCTTGGCGGACAGACGGGGCTCACTCTCGGCTGTCAGCTTGCCAAAGACGGCTTTTTAGACGAGTGGGGCGTAAAGCTCATAGGCGTGAACCTCAGCGCGATAGACAGGGCGGAGGACAGGGAACTCTTCAAAGAGACTATGCAGAAGATAAATCAGCCCGTCGTTCCCTCTGATATTGCCTATACAGTTGAGGAGTGCATAGATGTAGCGCACAAAATAGGCGGCTACCCCGTTATAGTCCGCCCAGCATATACTCTCGGCGGTGCGGGCGGCGGTGTTGCACACGACGAAGAGGAGCTCAAAGTTATAGCAGGCAACGGACTCATGCTCTCACCCATAACACAGGTGCTCATAGAAAAGTACATCGGTGGGTGGAAGGAGATAGAGTTTGAAGTTTTGCGCGACGGAGCCGGCAACGTGCTCACAGTCTGCTCTATGGAAAATTTCGACCCGGTCGGTATACACACTGGCGACTCCATAGTAATAGCTCCCGCTGTAACGCTCTCAGATAAAGAATATCAGATGTTGCGCACCGCTTCGCTCGACATTATATCAGAACTTGGAATAGAGGGCGGTTGTAACTGCCAGTTTGCGCTCAACCCCGATTCATTTGAATATTCGGTTATAGAGGTCAATCCCCGTGTTTCGCGTTCTTCTGCGCTTGCATCCAAGGCGACGGGCTATCCCATAGCCAAGGTTGCGGCAAAAATAGCCCTCGGCTATACCCTCGACGAAATTAAGAACGACGTAACTGGCAAGACTTACGCCTGCTTTGAGCCTACGCTCGACTATGTAGTGGTAAAACTGCCCAAGTGGCCTTTTGATAAATTCCTGTACGCCAAGCGTACTTTGGGTACGCGCATGAAGGCGACTGGCGAGGTTATGGCGATAGGTACCTCGTTTGAAATGGCAATCATGAAGGCGGTGCGCGGTGCAGAAATATCGCTGGGCACGCTTAACATGCCTAAAATGGCGGAACTTTCAGACGGGCAGATACACGAAAAGCTGAAAGAACTTTCCGACGAGCGTCTTTTCGTTGTATATCAGGCGATAAAGCGTGGATTTTCCATAGACGAGATATTCTCTGTAACCAAGATAGACAGGTGGTTCTTAAATAAATTAAAAAATCTTGCCGACTACGAAGCGGAAATAGGCGGCAAGCCCCTTTCGCGCGCGCAATATATCTGCGGCAAGAAGCTGGGCTACCCCGATAAGGAGCTTTTAAAACTATCTGGTAGCAAACTGCCTATGCACCGCAATGCCGTATTCAAGATGGTCGATACCTGCGGAGCAGAGTTTGCCGCGCAAACACCTTACTTTTATTCTACTTACGACGAGACGGAGCACGACGAGTCAAAGCCATTTGTAAAGCGCAGTAAAAAGCGCAGAATAATAGTAATAGGCTCGGGTCCCATAAGAATAGGTCAGGGCATAGAATTTGACTACTCTTCCGTACACTGTGTGTGGACATTGAAGTCAATGGGTTACGAGGTTATAATTATAAACAACAACCCCGAAACTGTATCCACTGACTTTGATACGGCTGACAGACTGTACTTTGAATCGCTTACCCCGGAAGACGTTCAGAACGTTATAGACGTAGAAAAACCCTACGGTGTAGTTATAACTTTTGGCGGACAGACGGCAATAAAGCTGTGCGGTTACCTCGATAAGAAGGGGGTGCGTATACTCGGCACGCCTGCCGACAGCGTAGACCTCGCCGAGGACAGAGAGCGTTTTGACGAGCTGTTGGAGCAGTTCAATATTGCCCGCCCCAAAGGGCTCACTGTCATGACCAAGGAAGAAGCGCTTGCGGCTGCCGAAAAGCTCGGCTACCCCGTTTTGCTTCGTCCTTCATATGTAATAGGCGGACAGAACATGACCATAGCCTTTACGCAGAACGATATAGAGCGCTATATGGACGTCATTCTTGCGCAGAAAATAGAAAATCCCGTGCTGTGCGATAAGTACCTTATGGGAACTGAACTTGAAGTAGACGCCATATCTGACGGCACAGATGTACTCATACCGGGCATAATGCAACATATAGAGCGCGCGGGCGTACACAGCGGCGACTCTATTGCTGTATATCCGCCCTATAATCTCAGCGATGCAATGCTGAGGAAGGTGGTGGACATGTCCGAAAAGCTTGCAATCTCTTTAAGGACCAAGGGGCTTATAAATATACAGTACCTAATATACCACAACGAACTGTATGTCATAGAGGTCAACCCCAGAGCTTCAAGAACCATACCATATATATCAAAAGTGACTGGTGTGCCCATGGTAGAGCTTGCTACCAAGATAATAATGGGCGCAAAGTTGAAGCGGCTGGGCTACGGTACGGGGCTCTATCCAAACTCGCCCTATGTCGCCGTAAAGGTGCCCGTGTTCTCGTTTGAAAAATTGAACGACGTAAACTCACAGCTCGGTCCCGAAATGAAGTCTACCGGCGAGGTGCTCGGCATAGGCAAGACCATAGAAGAGGCTCTCTTTAAAGGGCTTGTTTCGGCAGGCTTCAATATGAAGCACCCCACAAAACAGCACCCTTCGGGCATATATTTTACAGTAAACGACGAAGATAAATACGAAATTGTAAACATAGTCAAAAAGTTTGCCGACTTGGGACTGGCACTGTATGCTACCAAAGGTACTGCCAACGTAATACGCAGTCTCGGGTTGGAATGTACAGACGTTGCAAGAATTTCTACCAACGACGAGATTTTAAAACTCATGGACGAGGGCAAGATAGACTATGTTGTGTATACAGGCAGGACGGACATAGAGTCGATAACAAACTATATCTCGCTCTATCATCACGCCATACTGCTCGGAATAACCGTTTTAACCTCGCTCGATACTACAAATGCCCTTGCGGACTGTATAGCTGGCAGATACACACAGTTCAATACCGAACTTGTCGATATAAATAACCTGCGTAAGTCAAAGCTACAACTCAGTTTCTGCAAGATGCACAGCTGCGGCAACGATTATATCATTTTTGATAACTTTGACGACAAGATAAACTGCCCCGAATCGCTTGCCATAAACTTTTCAGACAGGCACTACGGTATAGGCAGCGATGGAGTTGTGCTCATAGAAAAATCTGATAAAGCGGACTGTAAAATGCGTGTATTCAACCGCGACGGAAGCGATGCAGGGCTTGCGGCAAATCCTTTGAGGTGCGTAGCGAAATACATATTTGATAAGCGCCTTGTAAATTCCGAAAAAATAGCCGTTGAAACCTGCGCGGGCGTAATGTCGCCTGAAGTTGTATCATTCAACGGTGTGGCAAACTCGGCGTCGGTCAACCTCGGCAAGGCGGAGTGCAGAGTGCTCTCTGTCGATGAACCTTTAAGTAAAGTTATTGCCGACAGCACGACATACAACGGCGCAACCGAAGTGCGAGTATTCAACGACCATATTGTGGTATTCTGCGACAAGGTGGACGACGTTGACCTTGAATCGCTCGGACAAGCTATAGCCGCGTCGGGTGTATGTCCGCGCGGCGCATATGTAGACTGCGTGAGGATTGTAAACGACCTCACCGTAAAGGCGCGCGTGTGGGACAGGGTGAACGGCGAAACCATGGCTTGCGGAACAGCTGCCGTAGCTGTTACTGCGGCTGCAATACAGGCTGGCAAGTGCAGGCGCAGCGAGGCAATAACCGTAAAACTGCGCGGCGGTGACCTCTTTGTTACTCGACTTGACAGCGGTGATTATGTACTTGACGGTTCTGTTAAGCAGTCATACGAAGGTGTGATAGAGATATAATGATTTACTTTGATAACGCGGCGACTACAAAGCCCGACAGCGATTGTCTTGCCGCCGCAGGTGAATACCTCACCCAAAAATTTTACAATCCTTCCGCGCTCTACGCGGAAGGATATAATTTGCAACTCGAACTTGAAGGCGCCAAAAAGAGTATCCTTTCGCATGTTGCCGACCCTGACAAATATGCACTTATCATAACTTCCTGCGGCACAGAGGCTGATAACCAGGCAATCTTCTGCGGAGGGCGGCGCGGCAATATAGTTACCACTATGGGCGAGCACGCCGCTGTGTATGCCGCGGCGCAGGAGGCAGGCAGGGGGGGCACGGAGGTGCGCTTTGCTGCGCTTAATTCCGACGGAAGTGTAAACACTGATAGTCTTTTATCCCTCGTGGACGAAAAGACATCGCTTGTTTCGGTTATTCACGTAAATAACGAAACGGGAGCGGTCAACGATATAGTCGCGCTGTCGGCATCAGTAAAGAGTAAGAACCCACGCGCACTCTTTCACTCTGACGGCGTACAGGCTTATGGCAAACTATTATACAAGCTTTCGGAAAATGTTGATATGTACTCTGTAAGCGCGCACAAGATAGGTGCGGCTAAGGGTACGGGTGCACTAATAAAGAAAAAGAAACTTGTAATAAGACCCTTTATTTTTGGCGGCGGACAAGAGGGAGGGCTCAGGAGCGGCACAGAAAACTTGTTTGGTATTAAAATGTTTGAACTCGCCGCCCAAAAGTCGTATTCCGTTATAGAGCAAAACTACAAAAAGATTGCCGCCGTGCGCGAAAAGTTGTGGGCGCTTTTAGATAAACAATTGTTTGTAAAAATTTCACCTGACGACGGCTCGCCGTATATCCTGACCGTAGCTGCAAAAGGTGTACGTGGAGAGACCATTCTGCACATGTGTGACGATTTGGGGCTGATTATAGGAACGGGCTCGGCGTGTTCGTCAAACATGGCAAAGCGCCATTCGCGCGTCATGCAGGCGTGCGGGCTGGATTCATTGCTTATAGACGGTGTTTTACGGCTGAGTTTTTGTTCTTCAAATACCATAGTTGAGGCGGAACAAGCCGCAAATATTTTGAACGGAGTAGTGCGAGAAAACATTAAGAACACAAAATGAAAATGGAAAAGGTAATTATAATCAGGTATTCTGAAATTCATCTTAAAGGAAAGAATCGCGGCTACTTCGAACGTGTCTTTGCGTCAAATATGGAGAAGTCGCTCCGCGGCATACGGCACGAAATTCACCGCAACAGCGGCAGATACCTTGTTGAAAACTTTGATGAATCCGCTCTTGGCGACATAGTAAAGCGTATAAAAAAGGTATTTGGCGCCCACTCGCTTAGCGTGGGCTATAAAGTCGCCGCTGATATAGGCGAAATTTACGCCGCAGCAAATAAGTTATGCGATAAATGCGGAAGTTTCAAGGTAGAAACTCATCGCGCCGACAAGCGCTTTCCGCTCACCTCGCCGCAGATAAGTGCGCAGATAGGCGGCAGGCTTTTAGATAGTAATAAAAATTTAAAGGTTGATGTGCATGAGCCCGACTTTATCATAAATATTGATGTGCGCGAAAATGGTACGGCGCTCATATTTAATAAGTTTGAAAAGTGTGCCGATGGAATGCCTGTCGGCACTGCTGGCAGCGGTTTGTTATTGCTTTCAGGTGGCATAGATAGTCCCGTGGCAGGGCACATGATTGCAAAGCGCGGCATGAAGATAGACTGTATTCATTTCCACAGTTATCCGTATACAAATATGCAGGCGCGCCAGAAGGTCATTGACCTCGCAAAATTATTGTCTGAATACACCTGCGGCATAAAGTTGAGTGTTATAAATGTTAAAAAAATTCAGGAAGAGATTCACCGCAATTGTAACGGCGCCTATATGGTGACCCTTTTGCGCAGATTCATGATGAGGCTTGCTGAACGGCTTGCAAAGTGCGACGGCGACCAGTGCATTATAACCGGCGAAAGTTTAGGGCAGGTTGCCAGTCAGACGATAGAGGGCATGACGACTTCTAACGCCATTATTGAGAGTATGCCTGTTTTGCGCCCCCTGTGTGGGTTTGATAAAAATGAGATAATTGAGCGCAGTCGCGAAATAGGCGCTTATGAAATATCAATTCGTCCCTATCAAGACTGCTGCACAGTGTTCTTGCCCGATTACCCGATAATAAAGCCCAAGATACAGGACGTACTTGCGGAAGAGGCTAAATTAAAAGTGGAGGAATTGATTGAAGAGGCATTTTCTACGCTTGAAATTACAAAATTTTAATTTGTTATTTGAACATATGTTCATTTGTTTCACGATATTACATATGGCGCAAACGCTAAAATGTTTCACGCGAAACTTTTTATCAATATTTTTAAATAGTATATATAAAGATAATCTGTTAAAGCTTCAATATAAAAATAAATGCGGCAAGAATTTTGCCGCATTTTTTGTGTCTTTTTATTTAAAAAGGGGACATCAAAGTTATTAAAATGATAGATATTATCCTGCGTTATTCGTTGAACCAATCTCTTCGGGCAATGTCGGGAACATCTTTTTGCGGAGGGGGTGATTTTGTGTTAGTGTTTACAGCTGGAAGCTTTATAGTTGCTCCGTAATGCTTTTTTGTACCGTCGAAGTAGTAGGGGATTATGCTATAAATATATGTCCCCTCGCCTGGACTATCTTCAAAAGTTTCTGTCCATTCACCATCGTAAATGGTTACATTTTTCCCTTCATTTTCTCTTTTTATCAAGTATGAATAGTACTTTGTGTGGCATAATTGAATAAAAATTGATTGATTTTCTGTTTTTATCTGAGGTTTTTCTATTGAAGGGATTGAATATTTTGTGGAGTGTTCTGTGGGAAGATTTCCGCTAAGTATTCGTATTTTTTTTATGCTTAACTTTGGCGCAATTTCCTCTGCAAGGACTATTTTGTTATTATCGTTATATTCATCCCTATCTATTGATATTTCTTCTGTACCAGATGTACAGTCTAAAAGAGCGGGGCGTGATGTCTTATAAAGTGCTTGTAAAATCTCTTTGGCGGCACTGCAACAAGCTCCGCCGCCTGTGGTGTCTATCGGTCTGTTATTTCTGTCGCCCATCCAAACGCCAATGCAGTCGGCGGATGTGTAGGCGATGCACCACGCGTCTGTATTTCCGTTGTCCCGTCCGCAAGTGCCTGTCTTTGCTGCTACGTCAAAGTTTAAATCTTTTAGTTTTTTGGCTGTACCTGTCTTTGCCGTCTCTTTAAGCATACCGTTAATCAGTGATGCCGTCCCTTGTGAAAAGACCTCAGTCTTTTGCTCTTTTGCGCTGTATATAGTATGTCCGTCTACTGTAATATTTTTTATGAATGCCGTCTTTGTGTATGCTCCGCCGCCGATAAACGCTCTATACTTTTCCACCAATTCCTCTAAGGTAAGCCCGTGCCTCATTCCGCCTAACGCAAGCGACAGGTTTTTTTCGCCGTCTTCAAGGGTAATACCCAGTTTTTTAGCGTATTTTTCCGCCTTTGCAAGTGTAAGTGAGTTCAGAATTTTTACGGCAGGCACATTATAGCTCATGCACAGCGCCTCGGTGCATGTTACATAGCCGTGGTATTTGCCGTCGTAATTTTCTGGTGAATATCCCCCGAAGTTAACTAATCTGTCCTCTATTTTAGTTGAAGGGCAAAGCATCTTTTCCTCTATGGCAGGTGCGTATACAAGCAGTGGCTTTATCGTCGAGCCGGGCTGTCGTCTTATTTCGCCTGCCGAAGAACGGTATGCGCGTACGCCGCCGAACTGCGATGTTACTATCATGGCGGCGTCGCTCTCTGTCTCAATCTTATCTAATAGGTTCTGTACCTCTCTGTCCATAAAAGTTACAACGCGGCATTTTCCGCTTTTTAAATAGCTGTCGGCGACCAGTCCTTCCAGTTCGCTAAATACTGCCCCGAGGTATGCGTCTGTTCCTCCCGAATCGGAAGGTTTTTCTGCCGAAAGGTCGCTTTTTACAGCCGCCTTGTAGCTCTCTTGGTCTATAAAGCCGCATTCCGACATGCATTTAAGCACTAGGTTGCGCCTCGCAATGCACTTTTCGGGGTTTTTAAAGGGGGAGAGGTTGTTAGGGGAGGTCAACAGTCCTGCCAGCATAGCGCTTCTTTCAAGGTTAAGGTTTTCGGCAGTCGTGCCGAAGTAAAACTCGGCGGCACTCTCCAAACCGTAACAGTTGTGTCCAAAGTAGATTGTGTTGAGGTACATCTCTAAAATTTCGTCCTTAGAGTACTTCTTTTCCAACTTTTTAGTTAGTTTAATTTCCTTCAACTTGCGTTCTATTGTCTTATCGCCAGAAAGGTGTGTGTTTTTAATCAGCTGTTGGCTTATGGTAGAGGCGCCCTCTTTAATAGAGCGTGACGTCAGGTTTACCATAAGCGCCTTTGCCATTCTCTTATAATTGAGTCCGTTATGACGGTAAAACGCTCTGTCCTCAGAGGCTATAAATGCGTTTACTGTGTCTTTGTCTAAATCTTCGAGCTTTACACTCTTTCTCTTTGCCGCAATCGAAGCGCTTGTAATCTCCTTTCCGTCGGCGTCGCATACAATTACCGACCTGCCGTAGTCTGTCAGTTTATTTTCGTCAAGCACGGCGTTGCGCGTAATCAATGCATATGCCAGCATAGCTGCCGCAATCATTATCGCTCCAACCAGAATAAGCGCCAGCAGAACTTTAAGTAATTTTCCCATTTCAAATAGTATCTATAAATTTTATAAATTGTTGCAAATCATTTGAAAAAACTGCCGTAAAATTATATAATTATAATACAGGTTTTGATTATGGATAGATTTTATAATATTGTAACGTACGGCTGTCAGATGAACGTACACGACTCTGAAAAGATTGCGGGTATGCTATCTGAGCTTGGCTACATCGCTACCGACGAGATGGATAACGCTGACGTAGTCGTATTCAACACATGTTGCATAAGGGAAAACGCGGAAAATCACGCTTACGGCAACATAGGCATGTTAAAAAAATTAAAGGCGCAAAAGAGGGATATGATTATCGCCGTCGGCGGTTGTATGCCCCAGCAGATTGGCAAGGCGGGCGACCTTCATAAAAAGTTTCCGTATGTAGACGTCATTTTCGGCACACACAACCTTCCCAAGCTCAAAGATTATATTCTTGAACGACAGTCGGGGAAAAAGTCTGTGATAGAGGTCTGTGACAGCGAGGGCGACATAGAGGAGAACGAGCGCCCGCTCCGCACCAGCTATCCCAACGCATGGATAAATATAATGTATGGCTGTAACAACTATTGCAGCTACTGCATTGTACCGTATGTGCGCGGGCGCGAGAGAAGCCGTCTTTCGCAGAACGTAATTGCAGAGGCGCGCGCTCTCATCGGCGAGGGGTACAAAGAGCTTACCCTTTTGGGACAGAACGTAAACTCTTATGGCAACGAAGGCGACGACATGAGCTTCCCTGACCTTTTAAGAAACATTGCCGCGATAGATGGCAAGTTCCGTATAAGGTTTATGACCAGCCACCCCAAAGACTTTTCTGAGGACCTTGCACAGGCTGTTGCCGAAAATCCTAAAATATGCCGCTGTATTCACCTGCCTGTGCAGAGCGGTTCTGACAGAATACTTAAAGCCATGAACAGGAAGTACACCTCTGCCGATTACCTGAGAAAGATAGACGCACTCAGGACAGTTGTCCCCGATTGTGCTGTGACTACCGACCTCATAGTGGGATTCCCCGGTGAAACAGACGCCGACTTTGAAGACACGTTGAATCTGGTAAAAAGAGTAGGGTTTTCTTCGGCGTTTACATTTGTATACTCCAAGAGAGAGGGGACGGCCGCGGCTCGCATGTCAGACCAGATATCCGAAGAGGTCTGCAAGGAACGTATAATGCGGCTCGTTGAGCTTGTGAACGCGCAGACAAGAGAACAGAGCCGCTCGTACATAGGCAGAACATGTGAAATTTTGTGTGAGAGTTACGACCAAAAGCGCAGAATGTATCTCGGCAGGGATGAGTTTGGCAGAATGGGTTATTTTATGAGCGGTTCAGATGTTGTTGGGCAGTTCATAACTTTAAAGGTAGACCGCGCAAACGGCGTTTCGCTCATGGGCGAGCGTGTATAGTTTTACGAAAGGGCAATGCCCCCTGAGGAAGAAATTTTATGGCACTTTCAGCAATGATGCAGCATTACATGTCAGTAAAAGAGAAGTACAAAGATTGCATCGTTTTTTACAGATTGGGCGACTTTTATGAAATGTTTTTTGAAGACGCAGAGAAAGCTTCAAAACTGCTCGATATAACTCTTACGGGAAGGGACTGTGGACTTAAAGAGCGCGCTCCGATGTGCGGCGTGCCCCATCATGCCGTGGATGACTATATCGCAAAGCTTGTTGCGATTGGCGAAAAGGTTGCTATCTGTGAACAGCTTGAAAATTCCGCGTTGGCAAAGGGTATGGTTACGCGGGGCGTCGTGCGTGTCGTCACCGCGGGGACGGTTACAGACGACGGGCACCTCGATGAAAAGTGCGCCAGCCTCGTCTGTGCGGCATTTTTAGAAGATAAAAAAGCTGCGCTCGCGTGGGCTGACATCACAACGGGTGACTTTTGCGCCGAAGAATATGTAGGCGAAGGCGCCGTAAAGAGGATAATCGCCGATATGCTTAAACTTTCGGTAAAAGAGATAATCGCAAACGACGGATTCCTGTTTGCCTCACGCGACTTTCCTGAGGTGTCGAGGGGTGTATTGCCTAAAATTTCTTCCTATCCCGAATGGGCTTACGGCTATTCTGCTGCCGAACGCGCTCTTTGTTCGCAGTTCGGAGCGGCTACTCTTTCGGCTTTCCCGATAAACGGACATGATGCCGCGGTACGTGCGGCCGGCGCGCTCATAGAATATATAAAAGAGACCCAGATGCGCGCCCTTAAAAATATAGACGGCATAAAATACATCTCCGATGACAGCCACATGGTGCTGGATATGGCGGCGATAAGAAATCTTGAACTTGTTAACAGCATAGGCGAGGGTAAAAAATACGGCTCGCTGTTATGGCTTCTTGATAAGACCAAGACGGGAATGGGCGCGCGCCTTATGCGTGAGTGCGTACTCACGCCGCTCTGTTCGGCAGAGGCAATCAACCGCCGCCTCGATGGCGTAGAAGAGTTTTTTAATTCCCCCGTAGTTATGCTTGCGGTATCGGAGATGCTCTCCGGGGTGCGCGATATAAGCAGACTTACGGGCAAAGTTTCCCACGACAACATTATGCCGCGCGACTGCCTTGCGCTTGCATATTCTCTGCAAGTAGTGCCTAATATTAAGTTCCAGCTTTCGGGCTTCACGTCAGGTGCAGTCAAGAGTATTTTTCGCAGGCTTATAGATTTAAGTTCGGTTGCCGAGCTCATTATAAAAGCCATTGTTGAAGAAAAGACTCCCTCAAACCTCAGAGAGGGTGGATACATAAAGAGCGGATACAGCAAAGAGCTTGATGAGCTAAGAAATATAAAGACTAACGGCACAGATATAATCTCGCGTATAGAAAGCCGTGAACGCGACGTCACGGGCATAAGAAACTTACGCATAGGCTACAACCGCGTGTTTGGTTACTTTATAGAGGTAACAAAGTCATTCAAAGACCAGGTTCCTATTACCTATCAGCGCAGGCAGACGCTTGCAAATTCCGAACGCTACACCACCGACGAACTAAAAGAGATAGAGGAAAAGATTCTTTCGAGCGAGGAGGGAGCGCTTAAACTTGAAGCACAAATCTATGCAGGTATTAAGGCTATATTAAACGAAAATATCGGCAACTTTAAAACGTTATCTGCGGCAATTGCCGAACTCGATGTGCTTGTATCGTTTGCGCAGGTTGCAAAGAGCAACAGGTATGTCCGCCCTCAAATAGTGTCAAGCGACTGTCCACTTTCTGTAAAAGAGGGCAGGCATCCTGTCGTAGAAGCCATTACAAAAGAGCGGTTTGTTGCCAACGATATATACCTTGACGAGGGTGAAAACCGCACGATTATTATCACGGGACCCAATATGGCTGGTAAGAGCACTTATATGAGGCAGATTGCTCTTATAACGCTTATGGCGCATATAGGCAGTTTTGTACCGGCAAAGTCTGCTTCGGTGCCTGTAACCGACAGAATATTTACAAGGGTGGGAGCCAGCGACAACCTAATATCAGACCAGAGTACTTTTATGGTTGAGATGATAGAGGTTGCTTCTATATTGCAGAATGCAACAAAGAACAGCTTACTTATTTTAGATGAAGTTGGCAGAGGGACAAGCACTTACGACGGTCTTAGCATAGCGTGGGCAGTTGCTGAACATATTACGCAGAAGATAGGCGCAAAAACGCTGTTTGCCACACACTACCATGAACTCACCGAACTCGAAGATAGATTAGAGGGCATAAAAAACTACAAGATAGCCGTAAAAGAGGTGAACGGCAGTGTTGTATTCTTGCGCAAGATTATGCGCGGAGGAGCAAACCGTAGTTTCGGTATAGAGGTTGCTGCGCTTGCCGGCGTGCCCAAAGAGGTGACAGAACGGGCAAAGCTAATTTTGAAGAACATAGAAAAGGGCGATAAAAAAGTAAATGACGAGGATATTTCTGATGAACACGATGAGAGAGAGCCGACAGAAGTTGAGCGCATCCTCATGGAAACTGATATGAACGCGGTTTCGCCCATGCAGGCTTTTATGATTTTATCTGACCTTGTCGAAAAGGTGAAGTGATGGGAAAGATTAATATACTTACAAAGGATATATTTAACAGAATAGCAGCGGGCGAGGTTATCGAGCGCCCTTATTCGGCTGTAAAGGAGCTCGTAGAAAATTCTTTGGACGCAGACGCCACAGAAATCTCCGTCTATATCGAAAAGGGAGGAAAGCAGTTAATCAAAGTGTGCGATAACGGCAGTGGAATAGAGCAGGACGATTTAAGAAAGGCGTTCATTCCACACGCAACAAGTAAAATATCAAAAGTGGCTGACCTCGACGTAATAAAAACTCTTGGCTTTCGCGGCGAGGCGCTTGCCAGTATAGCTTCTATATCTGTTACAGAGATAGTTTCGGCGACTGAGGGCAACCCTGCATTTAAAGTGGTGTGCGAGGATGGCTACACGGGTAAAGTGGAACCTGCCGCTTTGGGTGGGAATGGCACAGAGGTCACGGTGCACAACCTTTTTTATAATACGCCAGCCCGCCTTAAATTTTTAAAGACTGAAAAGAGTGAAGAGAGCGACATACAGAACTTTATTTCGCGCTTTATACTCGGTAATCCGCATGTCGCATTCAGGTATTTCAGCGACGGTAAACTTAAATTGGAGTCATTCGGTAACGGGCTCGATGAGGCAGTCGCGCAAGTATACGGTGCCAAAGTAATTTCTCAATGCTACAAAATAGAGGCGGAAAAACACGGAATAAGACTGCATGGTTATATAGGCAACCAAAATTTTTTCAAACCTAATAAGAGCTACCAGAGCCTGTACCTCAACGGCAGATATATAGTCAACAATATAATTTCGTCGGCAATAACAAACGCTTATTCTGCTTATGCCATGAAGAGGCAGTATCCGTTCTATGTGCTGTTTGTAGATGTTCCGGGCGACATGGTGGATGTAAACGTGCACCCCAACAAGGCAGATGTGCGCTTTGCCGACGGCAGAGCGGTGTATGGCGCGGTATACTCTGTTGTGTCGTCTATATTAGACGGTACTGCAAAGGCGGCAGATTTCGTGGTGGACTACTCGCGCCAGCCAGAGATAAAGTCAACAATTCCGCTGGAAAATAGTCCAGAAGATAGTCTGCAAATTTCAGATAATAGCCTTAAAAATCATCCCGTAAGGCGTGACGAGAGTCTTTCAAACCCGCCCGACGAGTTGTTCATTCAGCCAGAGCGCGATAGGTCGACAGTCGGGTCAGAGGCAAGCAAGATGGACTATTCAGTATACGAGAATTACGAAGAACCTAAATTTGACGACAGGGAAAACAATTATTCGCTGTATGCCTACTACAATAATAAAATAGAGACAAACCGTATGGCTGTGAGCAGTCCGCCGTTTATGTTTAAGCCTACGCCAACAGAAAAGGAGCTTGAACAAGAGCGCAAGGCGGAGCAGGGTAAATTCAGGTGCCACACAATCTCCTACAAGGGCAATCTCTTTAACACCTACCTCATCTATGAGATAGAAAATCATATTTATATCGTAGACCAACATGCCGCGCATGAGCGGATTATATATGATAGACTTAAAAAGAAAATTGAAGAAAAGAAGGTGTCGCGTCAGGGCATGTTAGTGCCATACATTTTAAGTGCTAGTGCTGGGGAATACTCGTTTATAGAGGAAAATATTTATACCATACGTGATATGGGATTTGACATAGAGCCTTTTGGCTCTAACGCTTTCAGGGTGTGCGAGGTGCCCGTTGACCTTAAAGACCTAAACTTCAAAGAATTCTTTGACGAACTTCTTTCCGACATAACCAATTTAAAGACTTTGAACAAGGCGGACCTTTTAAAGGACAAAATAGCCATGATGGCGTGTAAGCACGCCATAAAGGGCGGAATGGAGCTTACAAGGCAGGAGGCAGAGAGCCTGCTTGAAGAAATGAACGGCGATATGGGGCTTAAATGTCCCCACGGCAGGCCGGTTGCTGTGCGCCTCACAAAATATCAGATAGAGAAAATGTTTAAGAGGATTGTGTGAAGCAGGTCCTCGTCATATGCGGCGCTACGGCTACGGGCAAAACGGCTCTCGCGGCAGAATGCGCAAAAATTTTGCACAGCGCAGTTATCTCTGCGGATTCACAGCTTGTGTACAGGGGGCTGAATATAGGCACGGCAAAGCCCGTTGAGAGCGAAATGCAGGGCGTTCCACATTACATGATAGATGTTGCCGAACCAACCGAAGATTACAGCGTTTCGGACTACCGCGATTGCGCGTTGCCTATTGTAGAAAGATTGGTGCGCGAGAAAAAAGTGCCGGTAATATGCGGTGGTACGGGATTTTATATAAATTCCCTGTTGTATGATTTAAGTTATGGCGGAGTGGCGGCAGACGCCGCACTGCGTGAAAAATACAATAGAATAGCCGAAGAGCGCGGAAGGGAGTACGTGTATTCACTCCTATCAGAGCGCGACCCCGAGAGCGCCGCAAGGCTACACCCCAACGATTTGAAGAGAGTGGTGCGCGCGCTTGAAATTTGCGAAGCTGGCGGCACAAAAAAATCTCAACTCAACGACGGGGCTGTTCCTCGATATGACTTTGTTGCTGTTGGAATAGACTATCCGCGCGAAGAGATATATGCAAGGATAGACGCCCGTACAGATAAAATGTTTAAAGACGGGCTTGTTGAAGAGGTGGAATCACTCCTGCACAGAGGAATAGATGAAAGCTACCGATGTATGCAGGCGATCGGCTACAAAGAAGTACTTGAAGGGTTAAAAAATGGCAATTTACGTAGTACTATGTGTGACATAATTAAGAGAAATACGCGCCATTATGCAAAAAGACAGATTACATTTTTTAAAAAAATGAACAATCTTAAATGGCTTTCACCTGTGGAGGCAACGGCGGAGAAAGTGTTGGAGCTTTTGAATGGATAGAGAAGATTATATAAAGCTTTGTGAGGCAAAACTAAAAGATAAATTTGCCTCAATAGACGAGGTGGCATTTTCCAACCAGTCTAAGGTGTGCGCCGCGTTTGCCGAAGAGCGCGTGGCGGTGCGGCACTTCTCTGGTACGAGTGGATATGGCTATGGCGATGATGGCAGGGATACCCTCGGCGCGCTTTATGCCCGCGTGTTCGGGGCAGAGGCTGGCATTGTTTCGCCGCATCTGCTTTCTGGTACGCACGCGCTCACCGTTGCACTGTTTGGCATACTTCGTCCGAATGACGGTGTATTGTGCGTAAGCGGAATGCCATACGATACGCTGCACGAAGTTATATGGGGCGTGGATAACGGATCGTTGCAAGACTTCGGTATTAATTTCGAGTGCGTAGCGCTTAGTGAGAGCGGCAAGTTCGAATATTCCGCAGTGGGACGTGCGCTTTCACGGTCAAAAAATCTAAAAGTTGTATATATTCAGCGTTCGCGCGGATATGAACTTCGCGACGCGCTTACAGTAGATGAAATAGGCGAAATGTGCATATTCTTGCGCAAAAAAGGATTTAAAGGCTGCATATTTGTAGATAACTGCTACGGTGAGTTTGTGGAAAAGCGCGAACCTGTGCAGGTAGGCGCAGATATAATCGTGGGCTCGCTCATTAAAAATCCTGGCGGCGGACTGGCGCAGACGGGCGGCTATATCTGCGGCGGTGCAAAGTATATTGAACTTGTTGCAAGGAGGTTAACCGCTCCTTCAATAGGTGCAGAGGTGGGCTCGCATGCTTCTGGCTATCAGTACTACTATCAGGGTCTGTTTATGGCTCCGCACACTGTGGCGCAGGCACTCAAATGTAGTCTGCTCATAGGCGAGGCAATGGCAGGGCTCGGCTATAAAAATTACCCCCCCACAGACAGGTTGCCTGCTGATATAACGCGCGCCATAGAGTTTGGCGACGCTGAAAAGATGATTAATTTTATACGCGAGGTTCAGTGCGCCTCCCCCATAGACGGTTTTGTTACCTGTGAGCCGTGGGACATGCCAGGCTACAATGACAAGATAATCATGGCGGCAGGTACTTTTGTGTCGGGTGCCTCTATAGAGCTTTCGGCTGACGGTCCAGTAAAGCCGCCTTACATTGCATATTTCCAGGGCGGACTGACCTATGAGCACGGCAAGTATGCTCTTTTAAAAATCCTCGGCAAACTCATGTAAAATTCCACTACGTAAGTAGTGATTTCTTATTGGTACAGCATACAATAAATTGATTTGTTTTGCAAAGGGCGTTCGCATTGCGGGCGTCTTTTGCATGTCAAAACATTTTTTGTTGTGCATTTTTTTTGTTGTGCATATTGACAAAAAAATATTTTTAAAGTATAATTAATATAACAATTACTGGTAAATGAAAACAGGGTTTAAGCGATATATATCAAAATATCCTGCCATATAAGGAGTTAATTATATGAAAGCTCAGCGCACACTGCGGCAATAGTATGAAAGACTAGAAAAATTGCATAGAGCCAGCAAAAAGGTATATTTGTGCATATGCTGCTATGGTACGCATTGATTTGTGTTCTTTCATTGGCAAAAGTATCGTCCCCTATGGTTTTATATAGCAGTAGTGCCTATAACTATTTGCTTTGTCATTTCTTGTATCGTATGCAGTGTTTTCAGTGATAAACTTCGTAATTGGTGGTATGCAATATACGAAGGAATAGGAGAGATTATGAAAAAGAATATCACCCAGCAGAATACACTGCGACAATGTGGGCGGCTTGCAAAATGGTGTAAATATTTAAGTGTTTTAATGATATTTTTGGCGGTAGTTATGTTTTTAGAACTTGTCTGTTTGATAAGTTTACTTATTGCTTCTGTTGAAAACAATAATCTCCGCATTTTGGTTTTGGTGATTACAATTATTTTCTTTGTTGCTTTAATTGTAAACGGCACGATTTTTGTCTTGTTTAATGCAAAATTTCATCGCTTAATGGAAGAATTGGGAGATACGGAAGAGGAGACAGAAAATGAAAAAGAATAAAACCCAACCCACGCCGCAACAACACTATGAAAATTTGGTCAGACGCAATAGAATACTTTTAATTATTCAATGCTTTTTTTGCTGTATACAGTTTTGTCTTTCTGTAATAAGTTTTCTTGTGGATGACGAAGCAATTTTGTTGACGGTGATTATATGCGCATGGGCGGCGGTTGTTTGTTGTTCAGCTATCATTACCTTATCTTCCTGCGTAAAGCTCAGTCGGTTTAAGAAGATACTCGGCTGTGTGACGCAAGATATGAAGAGAAAAAAGGGGGGAGACATATGAGGGGTCAACGCACGCCGCAGGAACGACACAATTTATTTAATAAACTGCGCAAAATTTTTACAGCAATATGGCTGTGTCTACTGTTATTAAATAGTGCGTTTTTTATCGTGCTGTACGGACTCGGCGTTATAAGTTCCACTTGGATTTTATTAGTAATTGTTGCGTTTTCGGTTATTATTATCGTTGCCGCCGCCCTTGTGCCTGCCACGGGCATACTGTTGCAAATACTTTTGTCCACTTATTTGTTGCAGATGCTACTTTACGCTATTTCAGATGAGAGTGCTGTATGGCTTTCGGCGGTAATAGTTGTTTTAGTTGTTGTAATATTCGCCGCATACTGCCTTACTGTACTCTTCATTCAAAAACTTCAAAAGTTAAACAAAGTCGAGGCTTCACCCGAGGATATATCCGACGATGTTTCTGACATTTTTGACGATTATGAACAATAAAGAATTCAACCTTACGCTGTATATTTGCACGCCCATGATAATCTGCTTTGTGCTCTTTCCTGCGTTCTGCTTTATAACAATATGGTTCGGATATGTGTGGACGGGCTTCATTGTTATGGAGGGGATAGTTGGCGCGCTAATCATACCAAGTTTTATCGCACGCACAAGGTTTTTGGTGCAGTATAGGCACTATACAACGCCCAAACGCCTGCTCTTTGAAACATTGGCATACATTGCATGCATTGTGTTTGCCATAGGCATGGCGTTTATGGTCGAAGAAAGCGACGGCGTGTTTACATACTGCCCATTCAACATTTATATCCAACCGCTCTATATGATTTTTGTGTTAGTAGTCGCAGGGTATCATATTGCAACAAGTAAAAAGGTGGCAAAGGCGTACAATGCAGAAAAAGTACGGCGGCAGGAACAGAAAAATTTCGGAGATGATTATGAAAAGGGAAATTGAAATATCAAATTCCAAAAAGCTATTGTCGTGTATTTGTGCGCCCTTCTTAGCTGCGTGTATTCTGGAATGGGTAGTTCTAATGTTGGGGTTTACTCCCAATCTGTTGTTTGTAAATTATCTTATGGAGGCGCTGTTTTTATTCTTTTTCCGTCTTTCGTGTAAGAATAAATATGAATGTTATAGGGAAGAACCGAACTTAAAAATAACCAAATATTTTTGGGTAGAATTGGCTATACACGGCGCTTTTATTGTGGCGGCAGTGGTTCAATCGTCGTTCAATGTGCGGCTATATATAGACGAAGACGGCTTACATTACGTACATAATTTTTTCTTTATCAGCGCAATGATTCTTGTGTTGCATATCGTCTATATGTGCGTTGATTACTATGCGTCTGAAAAGGCTGCCGCAATCAGGTATTGTAGAAGGGTACTTGGTAAAAAGTGATATGGTAATCAATATAAAGTATAAAAAACCGTACGGCATAAGATACGACTGCTATTATAACAATGTAAAAGTTGACAAAAAGAAAGGTGTTCAGTTGCCCGATTCAGGCACTATTCTTTTGGTTGAACGGAGCCCGTTTCTTGGTCATCTGTGGTGGCTGATTGTAGTTTTATTACTTTTAATCGGCTTGGTTGGCGGCTTGTGCGAGGACTGGAAAAATGAGCGCAAAAAGCAGAGGACTATCGCTGTCGACTACGAAAATTTTTTATCGGACGAAATCTCGGTTGAAGTTTCTGCCAAGGGACGTATTGTCTTGTTGTATGGCGTTGAAAAATTTACTGTCGGGGGAATTACGGAAAAGGAAAATCCGTTGATAGTAAGGCGGCTCAAATACGCGCGGGCAATAACAATAGCCGTCCCGATTATCATTCTTGTAATTATTGCCGCTGTTCTGGCGGTCGCTTTGCTGTAACGCCACTCAAAGATTGCGTTCCAAAACCGTAAGAAGAGGAATTATGCAAAAAGTTATTAAACGACCAGGGGTTAAACTCATTTTAGATGGCGAAGGGGTAACGCTCCGCCGTGGGTTGCTGAGTAAAAAAGTAAAGTTTCTTCCGTGGGGCAATATAGAGGCAGTGGGCTTCTATGTAGGAGATATGCAGCATATGGCTTACTATCCCGACCCGTTAATGGGTTATCCCATATGGGGATTATTCACTACGCACTCATACTCATCGCACGATTTGTTTCTATATTTTTCAGTTTTTCAGCCCTCAGGCTCTACCCTTGAAGATTTTCTGCCCGTTATAAGGGAGGTGCGCAACATCTGTATCAACCTCGGCGGCGGCGAATTTTCTGCCATGAGCCCTATTTTTAAGAGAGCAGATATCGCCGCGGAAAAGATACAGTTGTTTTACGAAGGGAATATAATCAACAGCGACGCTGAATATTACGGATAAAAAATGAAAGAAAAAAAGAGAAGAATTGTATATATTGAAAGGTTGAGAACTAAAATTATAGTTTTCATAATATCGCTGATTGTTGACGGCTTAATAATTTTAATATTCTTTTTAGACTCTTCCTTGGCATGGGGAGCGGAAGAAATAACATCATGTATATTGATGTGTCTGTATGTGTTGTTGCTTGTGCCCACTGGCAGATACTTTTTTATAAGACTTAAAAGACGTGATTTATTTGTCGGGCAAAGATTTATATACTACCGCCTTATATGGTGCGCTATCCAGATTGCCGTATTGTTAGCTCCATATTACGCCGTAATATACTATTTTGAGTATTAGGGAGTAGTTATGTTATTAAAAGAAGGGCAATAATTAAAAAGATAAATAAGTTATCTAATAAGGGTAAAAAAATATTTAATGAGAGTTTTGTGCCATTTAATGTGACTCAAAAACTATATATGAAACGAAAGGTAATAATTAAAGATAGCATTGCGCTCATAAAGACTATAAACTTTATACCAATGTTTATATTTATTCAGAGCAATGTGCTTGCTGTATGGCAGGCGGCGTGGTGACTTGCATCACTCTTTGCCGAGGGAGTGTACTACATATATGCGTTTAAGTTTGTTTTGTTACGGCAAGAATATGGGTGTAAGCGATTAACTGAATCGCGCTTTACTTTGCCATAATATAATGAAATGAAGTAACATGTGCAACTCACTGCCATAGAAAATTTATAACTTATAAAAAATACCCCCGCGCAAAGCATTGCGTGGGGGTATGACATTATTTATTGGCTATTAATACATGCCGCCCATGTCGGGGGAAGGCGCAGGGGGAGCCGGTGGAGTGGGGATATCGGTAACAATGCTCTCGGTGGTGAGCAATGTTGCCGCAACCGAAGCCGCGTTTTGCAGAGCCGAGCGTGTAACCTTAGTGGGGTCTATAATGCCGCTGGTAACCATGTCGGTGTATCTGTTTTTGAGAGCGTCGAAGCCGTAGTTTGCCTTCTTTGAGCTAAGTATAGTGTTTACTATAACAGAACCGTCAAGTCCTGCGTTTGCGGCAATCTGGCGAACGGGTTCCTCGATTGCTTTAAGCACAATCCTTGCGCCCGTTTTTTCGTCGCCGTCGAGTTTTTTCACGAGCTTGGCAATCTCGGGTATGCAGGCAAGAAGAGTGGTGCCGCCGCCGGGGACGATGCCCTCTTCAACGGCTGCGCGCGTTGCTGAAAGCGCGTCTTCTATTCTGAGTTTCTTTTCCTTCATCTCAACTTCGGTGGCAGCGCCTACGTTTATAACGGCAACGCCGCCCGAAAGTTTGGCAAGGCGCTCCTGCAATTTTTCTCTGTCGTAGTCAGAGGTGGTTTCGGCTATCTGCGCCTTTATAGAGGCAACTCTAGCTTTGATTGCCTCTTTGTCGCCAGCTCCGTCTATGATAGTGGTGTTGTCTTTATCAACTTTGACCTGTGCGGCTCTGCCAAGCATATCGGTGGTAACGTCTTTGAACTCGTAGCCGAGGTCAGAGGAAACTACCGTGCCTCCCGTGAGAATGGCTATATCTTCAAGCATTGCCTTCCTTCTGTCGCCGAAACCGGGAGCCTTTACTGCAACGCAGTTCAAAACGCCCTTCAACTTGTTTACGATGAGTGCGGCAAGCGCGTCGCCTTCTACGTCCTCGGCAATTATCAGAAGCCTTGCGCCCTGCTGTGCTATGGGCTCTATTACGGGCAGTATCTCTTGAAGTGAAGAAATCTTTTTATCGGTTATAAGAATGTAGGGGTTATCGAGCATGGCTTCCATCTTCTCAGTGTTGGTCACCATGTAAGCGGAAGCGTAGCCTCTGTCGAACTGCATGCCCTCAACGGTGGTCAGTTCGGTGGTCATAGATTTGCCCTCTTCAACGGTTATAACGCCGTCTTTGCCAACAATGTCCATTGCGTTTGCAATGAGCGCACCCACAGATTCGTCGCCTGCGGAAATTGAGGCAACCTGCGATATAGCAAGTTTGCTTTCAACGGGTTTGGATATAGACTTAATCTTTTCAACTGCGGTATCAACGGCTGCCGAAATACCCTTTTTAAGTATTATGGGGTTTGCGCCTGCGGCAAGGTTTTTAAGTCCCTCACGTATTATCGCCTGTGCAAGCAACATGGCGGTGGTGGTGCCGTCGCCTGCTACGTCATTGGTCTTGGTGGAAACTTCCTTTACAAGCTGTGCGCCCATATTTTCGAACGGGTCTTCAAGCTCTATCTCCTTGGCGATAGTCACGCCGTCGTTGGTTATGAGCGGAGGACCGAACTTTTTGTCTAAAACTACGTTTCTGCCCTTGGGGCCAAGGGTAATTTTAACTGTGTCTGCAATAACGTTTACGCCATTTTCAAGAGCTTTCCTTGCGTCGTCGCCGTATTTAATCTGTTTAGCCATTTTTTACTCCTCCTGATTATTCAACTATGGCAAGAATGTCGCTTTGACGGATTATGGTATATTCCTTTCCGTCGACTTTAACTTCCGTTCCGCTGTATTTGGAGAGCAGAACTTTGTCACCTGGTTTAACCTGCATTACAATCTCTTTGCCGTCAACAACGCCGCCGGGGCCTGCTGCCACTACTATGCATGTAGCGGGCTTTTCCTGTGCGGCGGCGGTGAGGATTATGCCACCTTTTGACTTCTCCTCGGCTTTTACCGCTTCAACGACAACCTTGTCAAACAAAGGTTTTATGTTCATAAGACGTTTCCTCCGAAAAAATAATAAAATTTTTTACAAATATTTTATAAACGTAGTAACAATGAGTTAAACGCTGTAAATACAAAAAAAGTAAATAAAATATGTAGGAAAGATACATTTTTTCGAAAATTTGGCAGTAGACGCGCACAATGTGGGGCATTGTATTGCTTTTTTTTAAGGTTTATGCTACAATATCAATTGAATTTTTATATTCGGGTGTAAAAATGGATAAATGGGATAAGAGGTTTATGGATCTAACCGAACATATCGGTGGGTGGTCGAGCTGTATAAGGGGCAACAGGCACGTGGGCGCAATAATAGTGCGCGACAAGCGCATAATTGCCACGGGCTATAACGGCGCTCCGCAGGGCATAGCAAGTTGTGCCGATAAGGGAGAATGCCTGCGCAACAAGATGAACATTCCCAGCGGCACAATGCAGGAGATTTGCTATGCCGTCCATGCCGAACAGAACGCCATTGTTCAGGCGGCAAGGGTCGGGTTGAGCGTACAGGGTTGTACCCTGTACTGCACGCACCAGCCGTGCGTAATCTGTGCAAAGATTATAATAAACTCGGGAATTACTCGCGTAGTCTATAAGGAAGGTTATCCCGACGCCTTCTCTTTGAAGCTGTTCGAAGAGGCAGGCGTAACGCTCCAAAAATTCGAAGAACTTTAATATAGGAGATATCAACATGAAGAATCCTTTGGTAACCATAGAGATGCAGGACGGAAAAAAGATTGTCGCAGAGCTGTATCCCGATAAGGCACCCAACACAGTAAACAATTTTATAGAACTTGTAAACTCTGGCTTCTACGACGGTCTTTGTTTTCACAGAGTGATAGAGGGCTTTATGATTCAGGGAGGCGACCCCGCAGGCAGTGGCACTGGCGGCCCTGGCTATAGTATAAGGGGGGAGTTCGCTATGAACGGATTTAGTGGCAACGACATAAAGCATCTTCGCGGCGTGTTGTCTATGGCACGCGCTATGTCGCCGAACAGCGCAGGTTCGCAGTTCTTTATTATGCACAAAAACTCTGCCCACCTCGACGGGCAGTACGCTGCTTTCGGTAAAGTTATCGAGGGTATGGACGTTGTAGACGCAATCGCGGCTTGCCGCACTGACTTCCGTGACAAGCCGCAGGTGCCGCAGATAATGAAAAAGGTAACATGCGACACTTTTGGTGTAAGCTACCCCAAACCAGAAAAAGTCTGACGGCGGTTTCAGCATAACTAAGCTTAGTCGATACCAAATTCGTTGATAAAAAGAAGTATAACGGGAGTTTTTATGATAGATAATTCAATTTACTGCAATCCGCTTATAAGCAGGTATGCAGGCCGCGAGATGGCGGAAAACTTTTCTGACGACAAGCGGTTCAGGCTGTGGCGCAAACTTTGGATAGCCCTCGCCGAGGCGGAAATGGAACTTGGGCTGAATATAAGCAAGTTGCAGGTTGACGAAATGAAGAAGTATGCCAGTGACATAAACTACGAGGTTGCCGAAAAGTACGAGCGCGAGGTACGGCACGATGTAATGGCGCACGTTCATGCTTTCGGCGACCAGGCAAAGTCTGCCATGCCTATAATTCACCTCGGTGCCACGAGCTGCTATGTAGACTGCAATTCGGAACTCATTATCATTTACAATGCTCTTCAAATAATTAAGACCAAACTTGTAAATGTCATTGATAAGCTCCGTGTCTTTGCGCTCAAATACAAGGACATGCCTACCCTCGGCTTTACGCACCTTCAACCCGCTCAACTAACAACGGTAGGCAAGCGAGCAACACTGTGGTTGCAGGACCTTGAAATGGATTACAACAATCTGCAAAACTTGCTTACTTCCTTTAAACTCCGCGGAGTAAAGGGGACTACTGGTACGCAGGCAAGTTTCATGGAACTGTTTGACGGCGATGAAAAAAAGGTTAAAGAGCTCGAAAAGCGGGTGATTAAAAAGCTTGGTTTTGAAATGGTATACGGCGTGACCGGGCAGACCTATCCACGCAAGTTTGACTACAATGTGCTTTGCGTGCTGTCGCAGATTGCACAGAGTGCCTACAAGTTTTCTAACGATATAAGAATTTTGCAGAACATGAAAGAGATAGAGGAGCCGTTTGAAAAATCACAGATAGGTTCTTCTGCAATGGCATACAAGCGCAACCCTATGCGTAGCGAAAGAATAGGTTCGTTGGCGCGCTTTGTAATATCGTTGCCCATGAACAGCGCCATGACTGCGGGCACGCAGTGGTTCGAGCGCACGTTAGATGATTCTGCAAGCCGCAGAATTGTAAATGCGCAGGCATTCCTCGCGCTCGACGGCATACTCAATATATATATGAACGTCGCTGAAAACTTAGTGGTATACGACAAGGTTATTGCCAAGCATATCGCGGCGGAACTGCCATTTATGGCGACTGAAAACATCATGATGGAGTGTGTGAAAGCGGGCGGAAACAGACAGGAGCTGCACGAGCGCATAAGGCAACTCTCTATGGAGGCAGGCAAAAACGTAAAGCAGAACGGCGGTGATAATAACCTTCTTGAACTAATAAAAGCGGACAAAATTTTTGTTGCGGTAAAGGACAGGTTAGGCGAGATTTTAGACGCGTCCAAATTTATAGGCAGGGCATCTTCGCAGGTCACTGAATTTATAAAAAATGAAATAGACCCTATTCTCAATGAAAATCGTTCGTGCCTCGGTAAAAAGGGAGAGGTGAGAGTATAATTTTGTAAGGAGCAAAGCGACGGAATAGCTATTGTTCGCCATAAGGTGCAATAGCGTTCTGCGCAACACAGTCCTAAGGGCTGTCGGTAGCGTGAAAAAACCGCCTGCAAATATGCAGACGGATTGGCAGGGGAGACACGATTCGTAAGAAGCAAAGCGACGGAATAGCTATTGTTCGCCGTAAGGCGCAATAGCGTTCTGCGCAACACAGCCCTAAGGGCTGTCGGTTGCGTGAAAAAACCGCCTGCAAATATGCAGACGGATTGGCAGGGGAGACGCGATTCGAACACGCAACCAGTGGTTTTGGAGACCATTACTCTACCGTTGAGCCACTCCCCTATAAAGCGGTTTTACAATGAATAAATTATATATTAACAGCTTGTTTAAGTCAACTGATTTTGGAGAATTATTATGAAAAAACTGTTTAAACTCGGTGTAGTCGGTTGCGGATTTATGGCGCAGTCAATACTCAGGGGTGTGCTCAGCTCTGAGTTTTTAAGGGCTAAAAAGATTGTTGCCGCAGACCCTTCCGAAGATGCTCTTGACATTGTGGCCGAAATGGGTATTGTAGGCACAACAAACAACAGATATATAGCACAAAATTGCGAATATGTGTTGCTCGCGGTAAAGCCTCAACACTTCGACGAGGTGGTCGCAAGTATGAAAGGCGCTCATCCTGAAAAAGTTATCTCTATAATGGCTGGGGTCACACGCGATAAAATCAAGGCGAGGCTTGGCAGGGATGTCAAAGTGGCTCGCTGTATGCCCAATCTGCCGTGCGCGATAGGCAGCGGCATGATAGGGGTTGATATGACCGACTTCAATGCTTTTCAAGAAGATACAGAGTTTATAAGCGGCGTTTTGGGCGGTATGGGCAAGATTCTTTCAATCAGCGAAGAAAAGATGGACGCCGTCACGGGAATTAGCGGCAGTGGCCCAGCCTATGTATTTATGTTTATAGACAGCCTTATAGACGCTGGTGTAAAGCAGGGTCTGACGAGAAACGAGGCAGCCATTCTTGCCGTTCAAACGGTTATCGGCGGTGCTGAGATGGTCAGAGAGAGCGATTGTCCGATATCGGAACTTATTCGTCGTGTATGCAGTAAGGGCGGCACTACGATAGAGGCGGTGAAAGTACTTGAACAGCGTGACTTCCGCGGGGGAGTAAACGAAGCTGTTGCGGCGTGCGTTAAGCGGTCTAAAGAACTTTCACAATGAAGGATGTTATTCTGTATACAGACGGCGCCTGTTCGGGAAACCCAGGTGTGGGCGGATGGGGCGCTGTGCTTATGTATAACGGACACGAAAAGCGAATATCTGGCGCAGAAGGGAGCACTACCAACAACCGAATGGAGCTTACCGCCGTAATTATGGGGCTTAAACAGCTCAACCAACCGTGCAATGTAGAGGTATTCAGCGACTCTGCATATATAGTAAATGCTTTTAACGCCGGTTGGGTTTACGGTTGGAGAGGTGCTGGCTGGATAAAGCCAGATAAAAAGCCTGTGCTCAATTGTGATTTGTGGCAAGAGCTTATGTTGCTTTGTGAAGTGCACAAGGTACGATTTACAAAGGTAAAAGGACATGCTGACAACGAGTACAACAATTTATGTGATAAACTTGCCACCGATGCAGTAAAAAATTATAAAGAAGATTAATTATCTGCCATATTTCATATAATCATTATATAAGTGGAAATTACCTGTATGAAAGATGAGATAAAGGAAACTTTAATACACCTGTTAAATGTTACGGTTACGGTTGCGCTGAGCGTTTCGGCATGCGTGCTTATTGTGGAGGCACTGCTCTGCGACAGTATATCTTTTATAAACGAGCACCGTACGTTGCTTGTCTCTCTTGCAATCGGGCTGATATTTATAGTGATGTTGAGTGGGCTTATATTTTACATTTTCGAGTGTAAAACGCTGTACCGCCTTACGGTGTGCCTTATACTCTGTATAGTTTTGCTCGGAGGCGTGTTCTATGCTATAAGTGCGACTGGTTTTATTAGGGATATGACCAGTATAGAAGCCTTGCGTGAATTTATCGAAAATTCGGGCGGACGCACCGTCACCATTATAGTATTTATACTCATTCAGTTTTTGCAGGTGGTTATTTTGCCAATACCGAGTACGGTTACGGTAATGGCAGGCGTGGCACTGTTCAAGCCATGGGAGTGCGCTATATATAGTTTTATAGGTATCTTTACGGGCTCTGTTGTGGCATTTGCCGTAGGCAGATGGCTTGGCTATAAGGTGGTTTGCTGGATAGTCGGCAAAGAGGAGCTGGATAAATGGCTCAAAAAAATTGAGGGCAAAGATTACCTTATTCTGTCTGTAATGTTTCTTTTGCCGCTCTTTCCCGATGATTTGCTCTGCTTTATTGCAGGACTTTCGTCTATGACGTGGGGGTATTTCCTCGTCATGATATTTATTACAAGGGCGCTATCTATAACGCTTTCGGCTTACTCTTTCGATACCATACCATTCAATACTTGGTGGGGGATACTCATATGGGCGGTGATAATAGCCGCCGTTATTGTGCTCTTCTACGTGGTGTGCAAATATTCAGATAAGATAGACTATTTCATTAAAAATAAGCTCGGATTTCGTTCCCACGGTAAAAAGAGTGGGGCGGTCAAAAAAACAGACGGGCGCAAATCATAGCTAAAAGACCGAACCATTCGGTCTTTTATTATACCAATGTGTTCTATAAGTATATAGTTAATAATAAAAACTATTAGCAATACATTGCTTTTGTGTGTTTTTTCTGATAGAATAAAAAATAATAAGCTAAAACCTCAAGTGGTGTGAGGCGTGCGAAGAATGGATAGACAGAGATATAATTGCAAATCCATTGTGGTTATGCCGTAGAAAAATTAAGCGTGGGATAATTAAGGTTAAAAATGAAAGTGGCGGTAATAGGCGGGGGTGCTTCGGGGCTAGTAGCGGCATATGCTGCGGCGGTACGCGGCAACCTCGTCACAGTGTTTGAGAAAAACGAAAAATGTGGCAAAAAAATTTATATAACAGGTAAGGGCAGGTGTAACGTAACCAACGACTGCGAATCACAAGAGTTTTTGCAGAAGGTGGCAAGGGGTGCTCGCTTTCTTTCGAGCGCAATTTATGGCTTCCCTCCGCGCGCGCTTATGGCTCTATTAGAGGAGGGTGGTTTAAAACTTAAAATAGAACGGGGCGGCAGGGTTTTTCCTGCCTCGGACAAGGCGAGCGATGTTACTAAATGTTTGCAAAGACTATGCGAAGATGTAGGTGTTAAATTTCGTTTTAACGAAAAAGTAACGTCATTATTAATTTTGAATAGTACTATGCGTGGCATAAAAACCATAAATGGAATGTTTGAGTGTGAAAAAGTCATCCTATGTACAGGTGGGCTAAGCTATAAGTCTACTGGGTCAGACGGAGACGGCTATCGCTTTGCCATGCAGACAGGTCATAAAATCGTCGATTGCGTTCCGTCGCTGTGTGGGGTAAATTTGCAGGATGCCTACTTTAAAGATATGAGCGGTCTCTCTTTGAAAAACGTTTCTTTGACGGTGTACAACAGCGGAAACAGGGTATCAGAGCTCTTCGGTGAAATGCAGTTCACACACTTCGGCGCGTCAGGTCCGCTTATACTTACGGCGTCGGCGCAGATAAACCGCCTTCCGTCCGACTCTGTGCGACTTGTGCTTGACTTCAAACCTGCGCTCTCGCACGAGCAGCTGGACGCCCGTATTCTGCGCGACTTTGGCGAAAATTCTAATAAGACTATATACAACTGTCTGCGTGCGTTGTTGCCTGCCGCACTGATTGTCGAGGTGCTTACGCGCAGCGGTATTCCTCAGGAAAAGAAGGTCAATTCTGTAACCAAGGCAGAGCGCAGTCGTCTGTTGACAAATATAAAAAATTTTGATATTCTTTTTATGTCTCTGCGTGGCTTCGATGAGGCTGTTGTGACGAGTGGCGGAGTAGACTTGAAGCAGGTCAACCCAAAGACCATGGAGAGCAAACTTATAAGCGGACTGTATTTTTGCGGAGAAGTACTCGATGCAGACGCATATACGGGTGGTTATAACTTGCAGATTGCCTTTTCAACCGGTTATGCCGCCGGCAATTCGATTGGATAACTTTCATACGGCGCAGGCAATTTGCATTATACATTACATAAATATTTTACGGAGTTTTTTATGATAGCTATACGCGGAGCAACAACTGTTGGTATCGACAGACCTGAGGAAGTGCGCGAAGCGGTGGGTGAACTGCTCGTTGCTATGAAAGAACGCAACGCGCTCTCTTATGATGATATAGTCTGCCTTATGTTTTCAAATACGCAGGATATAAAATCGTTCTATCCCGCAAAAGCCGCGCGTGAAGCAGGGTTTGCAGGCTGTCCGCTTTTTTCCTCGCTTGAACCGCCGATAGAGGGCTCTTTGCCGCTCTGCGTACGGGTCATGATTCTTGCGGAAACGGATAAAAAACCTGTTCCCGTATATCTGCGTGGGGCTGTAAATTTAAGACGCGACCTCACAAAGCGGCTTGTAATTGCCCTCGACGGTCCCGCTGGCAGCGGTAAATCGACTGCTGCAAAGAATATTGCAAAGGCGTTCAACATACTCTACCTTGACACGGGCGCTATGTATCGTGCCGCGGCGTTCGAATGTATAAAGCGTGGAGCCGATATGGGTGACGAGGGCGCCGTTAAACAGGTAGTGGAGAATATTGACCTTAAAATAGAGTACATCAACGGCAGGCAGGCTACGATTTTGGACGGGGAGGATGTTTCTGAGGCAATACGCAATCCTTCGGTATCGGCGGCTGCATCAAAGGTTTCTGAATACGGCTGCGTAAGGTGCAAGATGGTGGAAATGCAACGCAGGATAGCGTCCTCAATGTCTTGCGTAATGGACGGCAGGGATATAGGCACCAACGTTTTGCCAAACGCCGAACATAAATTTTATGTCACCGCCGCTCCAGAAGTCCGTGCAAAACGGCGTTACAACGAGGACAGGGCAAAGGGCTATGACGTAGACCTGAAAAAGATTACCGAAGAGATAAAGGAGCGCGATAAGCGCGACAGTGAGCGTGCCATTGCGCCTTTAAGACCGGCGAAGGATGCTGTTTTGGTGGATACCACTAATCTTTCACCCAATCAGGTCGTTGAGTTTATCAGAAACAAGATTCAGGAGAAAATCTGAAACGACTTATGGAACAAGAGGAAAAACAGCTCCGAAGGGAACAAAGGAAAAAGCGGAAATCAAAGAAAAAGTATAAGCGTTGGTTTGGTTTTCTTCATTTTGTCATAGTTATTTTGCGGCTGTTTATGCCGTTCAAAATACACCGTGCGCAAAAGGATTACGGTAAAGGACCGTTTATCATAATTGGCAATCATTACAGCCTATTTGATGTAATTTATCCCTGCATGCTTAACGACAAACCCGTGCACTTTATGGCAAAGCAAGAGCTTTGGAATAGTCACTTTATGCGTTGGTTCTGCAACAATAGTCGCTGTATACCCGTCAGCAGAGACGGCGCGTCTACTGATGTAAAGGCAATAATGCAGGCTATGAAATATTTAAAAGAGGGAGAAAGTATAGTAATTTATCCCGAAGGGAAGCGAAACAAGAGCAAAGAGTTTTTATTGCCTTTCAAGGGCGGTTTTGCGGCGCTGGCAATCAAGACGCACACGCCAATAGTACCCATAGTTCAGCTTCATAAGGCAAAAATATTTAAAAAAGCACACATTCTATATGGCGAACCGATAGAGTTTACCGAATATTACGGCAAAAAGCTTACCGAAGAAAACTTATCCGATTGTGAGAGGTGTGTTCGGGAGATTATGCTGTCTATGCGAAATGAATTTATCCGCTCCAAAGAACGGAAGCGCGCAAAAAAGAAGGAAAAATGAACGTAATAATAGCAAAAAACAGTGGATTTTGCCATGGAGTGAGGCGCGCCGTAGATACAGCGATGTCTGTCGAGGGTGAAAACACTTTCGTGCTCGGGGAAATTATACACAACAAGAGTGTAATGGAGAGTATAGAATGCCGAGGCATAAAGTGTGTAAACTCGCTGTGCGAAGTGCCCGACGGCGCAACTGTAATCTTTCGGTCGCACGGCGTGCCCGAAAAACTTTATACGGTGTGCCGCGAGAGGGGCATAAAGATACTTGACTGCACATGTGAATTTGTGCGCCGCACGCAGAACATAGTTTCTCAGCAACACGCTCTCGGCAAGGTGATAGTAATAGTGGGTGAACCAACGCATCCCGAAGTTGTTGGGCTTCAAGGTTGGTGCAATGACAGCGCTATTGTAATATCGAGTGAAGACGCCGAAGTGCCGTATTTCGGTGAAAATGAGGTCTGTGTGGTCGCGCAGACCACATTTTCGGTTGAAAATTTTGAAAAAATAATAGAGAATATAAAGAAACGGAGCAAAAAAACAGTTGCCGTTTTTAAAACAATTTGTTATACTACTATTGGACGTCAGTCGGAAACCGAGGAGCTGTCTGCAAAGTGCGATGCAGTTCTGGTCGTCGGAGGATTAAACAGCAGCAACACAAATAAGTTGTATGAGGTTGCCTCGCGCCGATGTAAAAACGTATTCAGGTTGGAAAACGCCGAGGGATTCGACTACTCCGCATTAAAAAATTTTTCAAATGTAGGTATCGTTTCAGGGGCATCAACCCCAGATGCCCAAACCCGGGAGGTTCTTTTAAAGATGGAAGAAGTTAGCGCAGAAATTAAGGCGACTGAGTCTGCCGAAGAAGAGAAAGTTGCAGCTGAAGTTGCAGAGGCTCAACAGGAATCGGAAGTTGCCGCGTCACAGCCTGACGTAGCGGAGCAGACGAAAACAGAGGCGCCCGAAAACCTTATGGACGCCGTAGTCGCTAAAATCGACAGCGAGTCAAAGTTCAAAAAGGGGCAGATGGTAGCAGCTACTATATCAGAGGCAACCGAAGATGGTCTCAAAATATTGTTACCGTTCTCTAAATCAGAGATTTTCCTTAGTAAATATGAGCTTGACTGTGCAGAATATAGCGCTGCCAATTACGCTAAAAGGGTAGGTGAGAGCATAGATTTGCTCGTTGTCGACCCTAAGCCTCCTATAAAACTCTCACAGAAGATGATTAAGCAACTTCAAGAAGAGGAATCCCTGAGCGAAGATATTGCTGCCGGCAAAGAGTTTACCGTAGTATGTACTGGCACCAATAAGGGTGGTCTTACCGCAAATATTGGCACTTATCAGGTTTTTGTTCCTGCAAGGGAAATTCGTACTGGTTTTGTAAAAGAGCTTGAAAAGTATGTCGGCAAAAATTTAAGATTGCGTGCACTTGAAATAAAGAAAGATAGTCGCAGGAAGGAGATAATCGCATCCCAGCGCGTTATCCTTCAAGAGGAACGTGATGCCCGTGACGCGGCTAAGGCAGCCAAGGAAGAGGCCTTCTTCTCTTCAATCAACGTTGGCGATGTGGTAGAGGGCAAGGTTGAAAGGTCGACTGGGTTTGGCGCATTTGTTTCAGTTAACGGTTTTGATTGCCTTGCACACATCTCCGACCTCTCATGGACGGGTATAGATAACGTAACCGACGTTCTTGAAATAGGCAAGACATATAACTTTAAAGTTCTTAAAATAGATAAAGAAGCCAAAAAGGTTTCTATAGGTTACAAGCAGCTTCAACCCCAGCCTTGGGACTTTGTTGCAGAAAAATATTCTGTCGGCGAAGTCATTCACGGTAAGGTTGTAAGAATTGTACCCTTTGGTGCTTTTATAGAGGTTGAAAAGGGAATCGACGGGCTTGTACACGTCTCTCAAATAAGCCATGAGAGAATAGAATCTCCTGCAAGCGTTTTGAACGTGGGTGACGAGGTAGATGCAAAAATTGTTGCGCTCGACCCGGAAGCAAGGAAAATGAACCTATCCATCAGGGCGTTGCTTCCCGAACCTGAACGTCCCCACCGCGCTCCCCGTGAGGAAGGTGAGGAAAAACCTCGCCGCAGTCGTATGCCTCGCCGCGAAGATGGCGAGATAAACAATTGGAGCGAGGGAAGTTCTGTATCTACTTCGCTTGCAGACATTCTTGCAGATGCACAGAAGAACAATAATTAATTTTAAAAGGATGCCGCGTTGTGGCGTCCTTTTTTATATATAAAATTTTGTCGCAGAGTTTTAACCGCTTTGATAAAGGTTATTAAATAAATGTACATTTTACGGAGGTTCTATTTATGAAACGTGAAGGCAATATTAAGATATCCAGTGAAAACATGATGCCGATTATAAAAAAGTGGCTGTATTCTGATAAAGATATATTTCTGCGCGAAATAGTTGCCAACGGTATAGACGCTATAACCAAATATAAAAAATTGGTTGACATGGGTGAGGCGACTGACGACGGAGCAGAGTTCTGTATAAAGATTTCCGTCGACAAAAAGGCAAAAACGCTCACCGTTGAAGATAACGGAATAGGCATGAGCGAGCAAGAGGTGGAAAATTACATTACACATATAGCATTTTCTGGTGCTTCGGACTTCCTTTCCAAGTATGAAAAGGCTGGCGGCGATGGCATAATAGGACACTTTGGTCTCGGTTTCTATTCGGCTTATATGGTATCTGAGTACGTTGAAATTTTTACCAAGTCCTACACGGGCGCGCCCGCCGTGCATTGGCAGTCTGACGGTAATTTTGAATATTCGATAGAGGAGTTCGAAAAGGAGGGGCGCGGCACCAAAATCGTAATGCACATAGCCGCTGCCGAAAAGGAGTTTCTCGATGAGGGCGCTATCCGCGCGCTTATAAAAAAGTATTGCTCCTTCATGCCCTACAACATATATCTTTCATTCAAGGGCGACGGCAACGACAAACCTCTCAACGAAACCCACCCTCTGTACATGAAAACGCCCAATGAGTGCACTGACGAGCAATACAAGAAGTTCTACACCGATACCTTCATGGATTATAATGAACCGCTGTTTTGGGTGCATCTTAATATGGATTACCCGTTCAGGCTAAGGGGAATACTCTACTTTCCTAAGACCCGCAACAAGCTTGAACTTGAACGTGGCAAAGTAAAGCTGTACTGCAATCAGGTATTCATAGCCGACAACATAAAGGAGGTCATCCCAGAATACCTTATGCTGCTCAACGGCGTTATAGACTGTCCCGACATACCGCTTAACGTATCGCGCAGCTTCCTGCAAAACGATAAGCAGGTGCAGAAGATATCAAAACACATAACCAAAAAGGTTGCCGATAAACTTGTTACGCTGTTCAAAAAGGACAGGGAGAAGTACGAAACATGTTGGGAAGATATATCTAACTTCATAAAATTCGGTTGCATAAAGGATGAAGATTTTTATGATAAGGTAAAAGACATAATAATTTATAAGGACATAGATGGAAAATACCGTAATCTTTCTGAATATACGGGAGATTTTACTGAGGTAGATGAAAAATCGGAAGAAAAGCCCGCAGAGGGCGGTGTAAACGATAATGTAGAGCCCAAGACCGTATACTATGTCTCTGACGAACTGCAACAAGCGCAATATATAAAGATGTTCAAGGGCGAGGGGCTTACGGCTATGGTGTGCGACAATTCATATATAGACCCTCACTTTATAACCTTTCTTGAATATAAGATGCCTGAAAAGGTAAAATTTTTGCGCATCGACGCCGCTGTCGACGGCGCTTTGAAGTCTGGCGATAGTGAGGATGATACCGTAATTAAAGATATCTTTACGTCGGCGATTGGCGACGAAAAGGTTACGGTAAAGACCGAAAGGTTAAAAAACACCTCTGTGCCTGCTGTGATTAACGTAGATGAGTACATGCGCCGCTATTCAGAGATGGGCAGCATGTATGGGATGAGTTCAAACGATACGGCAAAGACGCTTGTCTTAAACCTAGCAAATCCCGTAGTATGCAAGCTCAAAGATTGCGGCGAGGACAAGCAAAAGTTCGTCGCATATCAGATTTATCTTTTGGCTCTGCTCTCATTCAAAAAACTTGACACAAAGGAGCAGGACAAGCTGATAGAAAACAATATGCAGCTTTTAAAAGATTATCTCGGCTGAGGATTTCGAAGAACCGCTTTTTGCGGTTCTTTTTTTTTGTCTGCCGTAATAGATTAAAGTATGGATTTAGGCTTTCTGCCGTCCGATGTGCACGCGGCAATAGCAAACCTCAACTTAAATTTTCTCTCTGAAATACGGCTTCGCCGCGGACAACCTGTAATTATCGAGTATCGAGGCGAATACCTCTATTTAAAGGCAGGGGGAGTCGGGAGGGAGCGTGCAGGCGCGCTTATATGTGGCGATGTGGCAACAATATTGAACAGGGCAATGGGCGGCTGTGTTTACAGCTTTGCCGAGCAGATAAGGCATGGATTTATAACGGTAAACGGAGGTGTGCGCATAGGCATTGCGGGGGAGTACGTTGCCGACGGTGGAACAATTAAAACAATAGCCAGACCGACTTCGCTCAATATCCGCATACCGCATGATGTGCGCGGTTGCGCCAACGCCGTCTATTCGGCTCTGTTTGAAAAGAAACTTTTAAGTACTCTCGTATTCTCAAAACCAGGCTATGGCAAGACGACTATGTTGCGCGACCTCGCCGTAAGTATATCGCAAAGGCATGCGTGCAATGTGCTTGTACTCGACAGCCGTAACGAGTTATGCGGAGAGCAGTCATTGGGCGAGACGGTAGATGTTGTAAGAAGCTGCGATAAGCTCGCCGCGCTCGGCAGTGCATTGCGTGCCATGAAGCCAGACGTTATAATCACGGACGAGTTGTACGGCTGCGAAGATATGACGGCGGTGGAATTTGCGCGGGAATGTGGATTATGCGTTATTGCCTCTTCACACGTGTGCGACAGGACAAAACTTGCGGCTTTGCCGTTCGATTACTTTGTCGGCTTACGCGGAATAGGGCTTGGGGCGGACGTCTATGATAAAAATTTTAATATTGTTTGCCATTGTGGCACTGACGACCTTAGTGGGGATATTGCTGTCTGCGGAAAAGAGGAAGAGGGCGGCGGTGTTCGCTGAACTGTATGAATTCAACGAATTGTTGCTCATGAACCTCAGATTCGGAAGAGAGGATATAGCAAGCCTTTCGCAGGGCTTCAAATATATGGGTGACGTTGCATCTGGTAAGACTGTATTGAATGGTGCTGACGACAGATTTCTTAACGAATATGCGGGCGGACTCGGGCAGTCTGATGCCCTTTCTCAGATAGATTACCTTTCAGAGAGAAAGGTATACATAAAAAAGTACAAGGACGAAAGTCTTGCAGAATATAAAAAGTATCGCTCGCTATACCTTAAAATTTTTTTCATGCTCGGCGTACTAATCGCCGTTCTATTGGCATAGATGGATATAAGCATAATATTTAAAATTGCCGCCGTAGGCATAATAATAACCATAATATGTCAGGTGCTGAAAAAATCTGACCGCGACGACATTGCTACAATTGTCAGTCTTGTCGGGCTCATTATCGTGCTTACGGTATTAATTTCAATGATAGGCGACCTATTTGAGAAGGTGCGCGAATTATTTGAGCTGTTCTGATGATAATTCTCAGGCTGTGCGCCATAGCTGCGGTAACAGCGGTATGCGCGTTGATTTTAAAATCCCATAAATCCGAACTTACACCGCTGTGTCTTGCCGCAGGCGGAATATTAATGATACTTTACGCATTCGACTTTATCAGCGAAAGCGTAGCGCTTATAAACGACTTTGCCTCGCAGACGGGCATAGATAACTCTGTAATAAGGGTGATTTTTAAGATTATAGGGATAGGTTACATTGTAGAACTGACTGCCGCGTCTATAAAGGATCTCGGCTTTGAGAGTATATCGGACAAGCTTATAATGTGCGGCAGAATAATAATCTTTCTCGTCTCCGTGCCCGTTCTTAAAAGTCTGTACGAGGTAATAGTGAGGCTTATAGAGCTTGTATGAGAATTGCAAGAAAAAGATTGATATTAATACTTATGGCGGTGCTTGCCGCCATGTTATTATTATTTGCCCTAACGGCAGTGACGGCTTATGCCGATGACAGCGACGGCGAAGAGGAGCTTGGGCAGAGCATTTCAGACCTGCTCGAAGGGCTTGATTTATCCGGCCTTGAAGAATACCTCAATGAAAACTCCGACAGTTATCTATTCAATTTCGGTAATAACGCGCGTGAGATAATAGAGTACCTGATAAAAGGCAACGCAGGCATAGACTACGGCAGCTATATAGAAGAATTACTATCAGTTATTTTTTCTGATGTTATCTCACTCTTTCCCGCTTTTGTTGAAGTTATAGCCATAGCAATATTATGCGCCGTATTTTCGGGCGCTGAGGGCAATATACTCGGCAAGTCAACGTCAAGAATAGTTAAACTTGTATGTTATTCGCTGATTATAGTAATAGTATCGTCGGCGCTTGCGGCTGTTGCGGAGGAATGTATATCGTGTGTGGCCGCAATAAAAAAACAGATGGAAATAATAACGCCCATACTCGTCACCCTTACCGTGCTCACAGGCGGCACAAGCTCGGCTGCAATTTACCAGCCATCAGCAATATTCCTTTCGGGGGGAGCGGTTGCGATAGTAAACGGCTTTATCTTTCCCGCGGCAATCGCCTCGGCTGTACTCAACTTTATGTCAAAGATAAACCCGCAGATATCGTTTACAGGTATTTCAAAACTTTTGAAAAGCATTATGAAGTGGATTTTGGGCATAACTGTTACGGTTTTCAGCGTATTTCTCACGGTACAGAGCACCGCGGGCTCGCTTTTCGACGGTGTGCTGTTTAAAACAGTCAAATACATACTCGGCAACTCCGTACCCATTGTCGGAGGCTTTATTTCGGGCGGATTCGACCTTATGACCGCCGCGGGACTGCTCATAAAAAACTCTGTCGGTATTTGCGGGCTTATAATGCTTGTCGCACAGATTGTTTCGCCATTGGTTCTTCTCATTGCCTTTTCACTCATGCTCAGAATCGCTGGTGCAGTCGCACAGGCAGCGGGAGAGAATGAAGTATGCGGGCTATTGAATGACCTTTCTTCGGATACACAGTATTTTACGGCGGGACTTCTTATCGTGGCATTTATGTATGCCCTTATGATAATGCTCGCCATAAATTCGGCGGTGAGCTTTATATGACGACATATCTTGTAACGGCTTGCGGGGCAGTTTTTCTGTCGATTGTAGTTTCCTTCGTCATACCGCAGGGCAAACTCGGCAAAAGCGTAACGGTAGTGCTTCGCCTGATATGTATAGCTATACTTATATCGCCCGTGTTACAGCTATTCGGTATATCTGTGGATGATACGGAAATTTCAGTGGATTACGATTACATCTGCGAGGTGTATTCAGAAAACCAGAGCAGAGCGCTTGAAGAACTCATTGAAAGCAAATTTAACGTACAGTCAGAGTGCACAATAGTGATAGTATACGGCGACAATAGTTTTAGTGTGGAGAGCGTCGAAGTTTGCCTTATATCGTCGGACAAGCAAATTGCTGAACAAATTTATGAATATTTGGAGAAGGCAGGCTATATAAATATAACTGTATATGAACAGAGTAGCCTCGTGGATTAAGGAACGAAAAAAAATTATTATAGTACTTGCGCTGATAGTGCTGCTTGTCGCTGTTGTATATCTCTTTTTCGGCACCGACAGCAATGATACAACCTCTGTTTCAGTAAGCAAGACGGATACGGAGATAAAGCTTGAAGCTCTGCTTGAAGCCATTGACGGAGTGGGCGACGCCGAAGTCATGATAACATCAGACGACGACGGAATCTGTGGAGTAGTCATTGTATGCGAAGGGGCTTCGAGCATAATGGTCCGTAATGATATATTGAACGCTGTATCTACGGCGCTTAATATAAATAAAAACATTATAGCTATTTATTCAATGTAAGGAGAATTTTATGTCAAAGAAAAAGAAGATTATTGTAATGTCGTCACTCGTGTTTCTGCTTGCGCTTGCCGCAGTGCTCAATGTACTGCTTGCGCAAAGTCAGAGCTCATCCGGAGAAGTTGTAACTACTGCCAACTACTTCTCTACATACCGCTCAGAGCGCACCACAACTCGAAGCGAAGAATTGTTGCAACTAGATAGTATCATCGAGTTGTATGATGCAGACAGTGAAGAGTACGCCGCTGCCGTTGCAATGAAGCTGGAAATTGTTGCCATAATGGAAAAGGAGCTTGTGCTCGAAACCATGATAAAATCGCTCGGGTTTTCAGACGCGGTGGTATCAATAGGTATTGATTCCAACAACGTTAATGTGTTTATCAACTCTGACGAGCTCGATATTGATACAGCGCTCGCTATATACAATATGTTGTTCAACGAGGCAGGTGTTACAGAAAATATAATAATTATGCCTGTTTATGCGTAAATTTAACGCTCATATGTTGCAAAATTCCACATTGTGTGCTATACTTGAAATACAGGAGAAGAACTATGGCACATTTAAGGCACGACCCTACTACTACCCAGAAGGGTAAAATTACTTACGATTCGGGCATTGTCGCAGGTATTGTTGCTTTCGCCATCAATGAGGTTGATGGTGTGTCGCTGCTCGATACAAAGAATAAGGGAGTCAAACTTGAATTTGAAAAGAACGGCATAGTAGCTGATGTAAGCGTTAAGGTGGATTACGGATACAATGTAACTTCGCTTGCTTTCCGCATACAGCAATCCATAAAGCACAATGTGGAGTCTATGACCAAATTCAAAGTGGATAAAGTCAATGTGCATGTTCAGGACGTAGATTTTCCTGATAACTTTATGTAATCAAAATAATCCCTTTGAGGCAAAGGGATTATTTTGCTATTCAAGCATTGATTTTAAGAGATTATGAGAACGAGAGCAAGAGAAACTTTATTCAAAATACTTTTTTCCGTACAGTTTGTGCAAGAGATAGATTCTGGCTTTAAGTCGGGGATGTACCGTGCAGGCGAACTCAACGCCGACGATATTGCATATTGCGACAGGTTGCTTGCAATCATAGAGAAGTATGGAGAAGAGATTGCCAGCGTAATAGATAAAAAGTCGGTTGCGTTTCCAGAGGAGCGCCTTTTCCCTGCGGACAGGAGCATACTGTATTTAGCAGTTGCGGAAATACTGTACGTTGACGATGTGCCAGACAAGGTTGCAGCAAACGAAGCGGCAAACATTGCGACAATGTATTCCTCGGAAAAGAGCGCGCCGTTTATAAGCGGCATACTTGCGGCAATTATTGGAGATAAAAATGGTTAAAATAATAGACGGTAAGGCGCTCGCTGTTAAGCTGCGTGAAGAAATATCGCAGAAAGTTAACACATACAAAATGGAAAGAGGAGGGCAGATAGGGCTTGCCGTTGTATTAGTCGGCGAAGACCCCGCCTCACAGGTATATGTGCGCAATAAAATAAAGGCATGTGAAGAGGTTGGAATAAAGTCATATGCCTACTATCTTGACACAAATTCCTCACAGGCGCAAGTGGAAGAGCTTGTGCGCTCGCTTGCGGCAGATTCCAAGGTGCACGGTATACTTGTGCAGCTTCCGTTACCGACTCATCTTGACGCCAACTCAGTACTCGAACTCATACCCTGCGCAAAGGATGTAGACGGCTTTTCCGCCGAAAACATGGGTAGACTGTGTATGAATGAGGAGTGCCTTGTAGCATGTACGCCGAACGGCGTAATGCAGATGTTCAGGGATGAAGGCATAGAACTTAAAGGAAAGAGGGCTGTGGTGGTCGGTCGCTCTAACATTGTGGGCAAGCCTATGGCAATGTTGCTCACCAATGCCGACGCCACGGTTACAATCTGTCACAGCAAGACTGTTAATTTAAAGGAAATATGTGCCTCGGCAGACGTGCTTGTCGCCGCGATAGGCAGGGCTAAGTTTATTACCGCCGATATGGTTAAAGAGGGAGCCGTTGTGATAGATGTAGGAATGAATAGGGATGAAAACGGCAAGCTGTGTGGGGATGTTGACTTTGTTAACGTAAAAGACAAGTGTTCGTATATAACGCCCGTACCTGGCGGCGTAGGACCGATGACGATTACCATGCTGATGTATAATACATACATTGCCGCTACGAGGAGCTGAAATTTGTACGATTTCAAACAAAAATATGATGAATACCTCGCCAAGACAGAGGCAAGGCTGGAAAAGTTTTACGTGGAAATGAAGTGCCGACCGCAAGTGCTTGACGACAGCCTTAAATACAGTCTGAAAAGCGGCGGAAAGCGCATACGCCCCGTACTTATGATGGCTTCTGCCGAGCTTCTTGGGGTCGATTATGAGGATATAGCCGATTTTGCGCTTGCAATAGAACTTATTCACACATACTCGCTTATCCACGACGACATGCCCGAGATGGATAACGATGACTTCCGCAGGGGACAACCCTCTAATCACAAAGTTTACGGCGCAGCCAACGCCCTGCTTGCCGGAGACGGTCTGTTGAATACGGCATACCATATTCTTTTTGCAAAGTGTGCAGACGGAGCGTGCTATGCCGAGGCAGCTAAGTTTTTGTGTGAATGTGCTGGGGTAAACGGCATGATTGCAGGGCAGTCCGCTGACCTGTACTGTGCAGAAAAGGGCATTTCGAGCCAGGAGATGCTGGATTTTATTGTACGCAACAAGACTGGTAAGCTTATAACCGCCGCCGTTGCATTGCCGTCAGTTCTGTGTGGAGGCAAATATTTTCCCGAACTAAGGCAGTTTGGCGAAGATTTGGGAGCGCTCTTCCAGATAGTGGACGATATCCTCGACGTAGAAGGAATGTTCGGCAAACTCGGCAAAACACCCGGCAAAGACCAAGCCGAAGGAAAGCTTACCTATGTAAGCTTTTATGGGTTAGAGCGGTGCAGACTTATCGCCGACATAACAGCAGATAACTGCCTTAAACTACTTGACGGATTAGAGGGCAATACGGCGTTTTTGCGCGATTTGGTATCATTTGTACGCCACAGAGAGGACTAATAATTCATTGTCCTTGCATTTCAATCTGTTTTAAACATGTGGGCGGCAAGGCTTTCTGCAAGTCGCTTTGTTTTGGCTTTGCCAAATTTACAACATTTTTTATCAGGAAAAAATAATGTTAGATAATCTGACTGTAGCTGAGCTGAAATCAATGAATTTAGAACAGCTCGGCGCACTGTGCGATGAGCTCCGCGAAAAAATTATAAAGTCCGTCATATCTAACGGCGGACACCTTTCGTCAAATCTTGGTATGGTAGAGCTTACCGTTGCGCTTTATTATGTATTTGACTTCCCGCGCGATAAGGTCATTTTTGATGTCGGACACCAGTGCTATACGCACAAGTTACTGTCTGGCAGGGGTGGAGATTTTTCCACTCTGAGGAAGCGAGGGGGTATTTCTGGATTTCCGAAACGGGATGAGAGCGAATTTGACTGTTACAACACTGGTCACGCAGGGACATCAATCTCGGCGGCGATAGGTATGGCTAAGGCGCGCGACCTGAGTGGCGAAGATTATTCCGTAATAGCCGTTATTGGCGACGGCTCGTTCAACAACGGGCTTGTATACGAAGCGTTCAACAGCGTTCGTCCCCTGAATTCAAATATTCTCGTAATTGTTAATGATAACGGCATGTCCATATCGCCCACTGTGGGCAGCATGCACGAATATCTTGAAGAGCTCAGTCGCGATTCCGAAGAGCGTTATCACAAGGAGCGCAGGGTTGGCATATTCGAGAGATTCGGTCTTGAATATGACGGCGTATACGACGGCAACAACCTAGCGTGCATGATAAAAAAACTGCTTGAAGTAAAAGAAAAAATAAAGACGCGTCCCGTTATACTTCACGTACTAACCAAAAAGGGTAAAGGATACAGCTTTTGTGAAGAAAATCCCGAAGCTACACATGGCATAACTGCGTCAAAAGCTGCGACCGAGTGTGTGGAGTATTCTAAGGTGCTCGGCGAAAAGCTTGGTGAATTGGCAGAAAGGGATAGCAGAGTGGTGGTAGTAACGGCAGCTATGACGGGAAGCTTAGGACTTTCAGGGTTCTTTGAGAAATATCCCGAAAGAGCCATTGACGTAGGAATCTGCGAAGAACATGCCGCAATACTGTGTGCAGCCATGGCAGCGCAGGGGTGCAAGCCGTATTATGCCATATATTCTACATTCTTGCAGCGTTCTTTCGACGAGATAATGATAGATATATGCAGTCAAGGCATGCCTGTAACATTTTGTATAGACCGTGCAGGTATTTCTGGAAATGACGGTGAGACCCATCAGGGCGTATTTGACCTTTCGTTCCTGACATTCATACCTGGCATAACTATAGCTGTGCCAAAAGATAAAGAGGAGTTTGCGGCAATGCTCGAATTCAGTCTGTCTTTCAAAGGCCCCTTAGCCATAAGGTATCCACGCGAGTGTACGCACGCCTTTGGCCTGAATGCTCCCATAATTTCAGGTAAGTGGGAAGAGCTTGAAGAGGGTGACGGAAAGGTTGCGATTATTGCCTGCGGTGAGCGCGCAATTGCCCGAGCATACGCCGCCATGGAGATTGCTGATAAACGCGGTGTGCGTGCAAAACTCATAAACGCCCGATTTGTAAAACCTATTGATACGCAAATGCTCGGTTCGCTTAAAGAGAAGAAAATTATCACCGTTGAAGACAACGTGCTTGTTGGTGGGCTCGGTTCACTCGTGGCTCAGTACTTTGCCGAAGATAAAAAGGTAATTAAAATGTTCGGTTATGCGGACAAATTCATAGAGCATGGCAGCGTAACGGAGCTGATGGACGACTATGGTTTAAAAGTGCAAGATATTGCTGACGGTATCTGTGATGAGACTCGATAAATACGTCGCACAAAAATTTTCTTCTCGCAGTAAGGCTGCGGCGGCCATAAAGCGAGGAGCAGTTCTAGTAAACGGCAGACAGCGCGACGCCGCTTACGAAGTGAAAGAGGACGACGAAGTGAGCTTCCTCGATGAAGAGCTCACATTCGTTTCTGCTGGCGGCTACAAGTTGCACAAGGCGCTCGGAGATTTTGGACTTGACATAGGTGGCATGGTGTTTGCAGATATAGGCGCAAGCACGGGTGGCTTTACAGACTGTCTTTTTAAGTCGGGCGCTAAAAAGGTATATTGTATAGACGTAGGCGAAAGCCAGCTCGATAAAACGTTGTCGGATAAAAACATCGTGGTTATCGACAACTTCAATGCGAGAAACATTAACCGCGACTTGTTTTCAGAGGAGCTTGACGGCGTTACAATAGACGTAAGTTTTATATCTCTTACATATATTTTACGCCCCGTTAGTGAAATTCTTGGCGATAAAAAGTGTGTTCTTGCACTCATAAAGCCGCAATTTGAATGTGAGTGCCGCCACGTTGGCAAGAATGGCATTGTACGCGGAGCGGAAAGGCACCGCATCGTAATAGAAAAAATTTATAATTTTGCACTTTTGTGCAACCTTGCGCCTGTTTCCATTACATGCGCTCCGGAAATCAAAGGCAAGAACATAGAATATATAATATGGCTCGAAAAGGGCGGCAAAAGCGTTCCAGTCGTAAAATTGCTTCATTCCGTTAGTCTATGAATGATTTTTTTATCTTTAAAATATAAAAACTTTGCGGACATTATTGCATATTTGTATAAATTACTGTATAATATTTTTGCTATGAAAGTGGGGATATACTTTAATAAAAACTACTTACCCGATAATTTGAAGCTTTTACAGCGTATAGAGCAGAGATTTACGCAGAGCGGAGTGCAATGTAGCAGTGTGTTCTCTTCGCGCGAGCTTGACGGCATAGATGTCTTGCTTGTGCTTGGCGGTGACGGAACCATTCTTATGGTTGCGTCTGAATGTGCGCGCAGGGGCATAAAGATTATCGGTATAAATTACGGACATATAGGCTTTCTTTCCGAGTTCGAACAGGAAAAGCTGGACGTCGCGCTCGACCTTCTGTGCAGCGGAAGATTTGTAACAGAAAGGCGGAGCATGCTAAAAGTAGAGATGAACGGCAAGACTTACCTTGCACTCAACGACTTTGTCATTCAGCGCAGTACATACGGCAATAAGTACTGCAACACTATAAACGTAGAGGCAACTATAAACGGTTCGCTTGTGGATAATTATCTATCCGACGGCATAATAGTCAGCACGCCGACGGGCTCTACGGCATATTCGCTTGCGGCGGGCGGTTCGGTGCTTACGCCCGATATCAACGCCTTTATATTAACGCCGCTGTGCGCACACTCACTTCATTCCAGACCGATAGTGTTTTCGGATGATTCAAGCCTAAACCTCTGTTATAAAAAAGATAATACTGCGGTAAACGTTTCAATAGACGGAATTGTAGTGGGTGAATATGAGAACGGTCTTACAGCTACTGTTACCAAGTCGGAATACTGTACGGAGTTTATAACCTCAGCCAATGTAAATTTTTTCGATAAACTGCTGTCTAAACTCAGCAAATGGAGCAAATAGTGTACAGGAATGCAAGGCAATCTGCAATTTTAGATATAATAAACAAAACCGAAGTGGAGACGCAGGAAGAGTTGTGCGTTGAGCTCAACAAACTTAACTTCAACGTGACGCAAGCCACCGTATCACGGGATATAAAGGAACTTCGGCTGTATAAAGTTTCAGGCACGGCGAAAAAATACAGATACGCAAGTTTAGATATGGGCATAGAAGCATTGAGCTCGCGTATGCTCAATCTTTTCCGTGAATGTGTGCTTAGCATTAACAGCGCAAATAACCTTATAGTTATAAAGACTATGCGCGGCAACGGACAGAGCGGAGGTTCGTTTGTCGATTCCCTTCAAATTAAAGAAATAATCGGCTGTGTTGCGGGTGACGATACCGTCCTCGTTGTGGTAGACAGCAACGAAAATACACTTTTAGTCGTTGAAAAACTAAAAGAATTCCTGATGTAGAATTTTGATGTATGCTTGAAAGATTGGTTATCAAAAACGTCGCCCTGATAGAGAGCGCGCAAATAGAATTCTGCCGCGGTTTGAACATTATGTCGGGCGAAACGGGTTCGGGCAAGTCTGTAATTCTAGATTCGCTTAACTTTGTGCTCGGAAGCAAGGCGGACCGCAACATGATACGTTACGGTGCCGAAGAGGCTTCGGTGCGCGGCGAGTTTACTTATTCAGAGGGTTGCACCGTGGAGCAGATTCTTAAAGAACTTGATATAGAAGCCGACGGTCAGCTTATAATTACGCGAAGATACTCGCAGGACGGCAGGGGTAGCATTAAGGTGAACGGTAACGCCGTTACTTCCGGTATGCTAAAAAAAATTGCGCAACATCTTGTGGATGTGTACGGGCAGAGCGAGCACTTTACTCTGCTGAGTCAAAGCAACCAGCTTGCCGTTATAGACGAACTGTGCGGACATGAAGGCGCAGAAATAAAGGAGCGGCTTTCTGATTTGGTCAGGAAGAGGAAAGAACGCCTTAAAAAGATGAAGTCGCTCGGCGGCGATGCGGAAGAACGTGCTCGCAGGCTCGACCTTCTCTCCTATCAGATAGATGAAATAGAACGCGCAGAACTTGACGCAGGTGAGGAAGAGGAGCTGATAAATAGGCGGCGGATTATAGAAAATACAGAAAAGATTGCCTCTGCGATAGGTGAAACTCTCTCGGCGCTCGGTGGTGACGGCTGTGCGGCAGACTGTGTTTCGGCGGCGCGCAGGCTTATGGCGGGCGTTGCGACATTCGGCAATGACTACGATTCCGTCGCAGACAGGCTTGACGCCGTCACTGCCGAACTCAACGATATAAAAGAAACTCTCTCTGACCTGTCAGAGGGGCTCGAATTCGACGGGGAGGAGGCAAGGCGCGTAGAGGACAGGCTTGACCTTATACGCTCTCTTAAAAGAAAGTACGGGGCAGATATAGAGGCTATACTTGCCTTCCGTGAGAGTGCCGCTGCCGAATATGAACTTTTAAGTGACAGCGGAAATCTTGCTGAAAAACTTAATAAAGAGATTGCCGTGCTTGAAGACGAAATATATGCAGTGTGCCTTTCAGTTACAAAATTGAGAAAATCGTACGCACAGAAGTTTTGTAAGTCGGTGGAGAAAGAACTCAAAAGCCTGAATATATCGGGAGCAAAGTTTACCGTTCAATTTACGCCTTACGATAGGCAGACGGTCAACTTGGATAGCGCAGACGGCTCTGATAAGATAGAATTTATGTTTTCGGCAAATGCCGGCGAGCCGTTAAAACCGCTCGATAAGGTGATAAGCGGCGGCGAACTCAGCAGATTTATGCTCGCAATAAAGACCCAACTTAAAGAGTTGAATGGAATTTCTACATATTTATTCGATGAAATTGACGCGGGCATAAGTGGGGTTACAGCAAATAAGGTTGCCGAAAAGTTTATTGCTATATCACGCGTTACACAAGTTATCGCCGTATCGCACCTTCCCCAGATATGCGCCTCAGGCGATGCCAACTTCCTTATATATAAGTCGGCAAAAGACGGCTGCACGGTGACGCATGTAGAAAGGCTGGACGAAGAGGGCAAAATAGGCGAGATTGTGCGCCTGACGGGAGGAAGCGACACTAAAGCGGCAAGATGGCACGCCAAAGAGCTTATAATGCAGTATAATAACAACGCAAAGTAAATAATTTTTGGGTACGGCTGCAATAATTATTGCGACCGCGCCCTTTTTAAATATTATCGTATAGAACGCATTGCTTTGCGCACAATATTTCTATGCGTATAAAGAATGAAATACTCAAAAAATTAGTTATAGTAGCATTTGCGGCGACGTGCGCCGTTTCGGCAACTACCATGGCGACTACAAGCAACGTCTCTGCCGAACAGCGTGAACTTTATCTCGGCGGCTTTGCCGCAGGATTCATGCTCAATACTTCTGATGTGGAGGTGGTGGGACTGTGCGACGTGCTTACGGAGAGTGGTCTTGTATCGCCTGCGCGCAACGCTGGCATTAAGACTGGCGATAAGATAGCCAAAATAAATGGGATTGCGGTCAATTCCAGTGGAGATGTAGACAAGTTGCTCACAACGTCAACGAAAAGCGTAGTTGTGACTGTCCTACGCGACGGGCAGGAACTCAAATTAAAGATAACCCCTGCCAAAGATGCAACTAACGGCAAGATGCGTATGGGAGTACTAATCAAAGATAGTTTGTGCGGCGTAGGAACTGTAACCTATATAGACAAAACCGAAGGCAAATTTGCCTCGCTTGGTCATCCTGTAACCAATTCAGACGGTGAGACTATAAAAATTAATGGCGGAACTTTGTGCGGCTGTGTAATTTATGACGTAAAAAAGGGCGTTCGCGGCACGCCGGGGGAACTGAAAGGCGCATTCACGAGCAGCAAACTTATAGGCGATGTTGTGGTTAATACGTCCAGCGGTGTATTTGGTACTATATCTGCCGAATATGATACCTCCTCACTCACTAAGATAACGGCGGGCGATATTGACGAAGTAACACCTGGGCGTGCACAGATATATACAACAGTCAGCAACAACGAAATTCAATGCTACGACATCTCGATAGTAAAGGTAGATAAAAGTAACAGTCAAAAAAGAAATTATGTTATAAAGATTGACGACGAAGAACTAATAGAGGCGACAGGTGGAATAGTGCAGGGAATGAGCGGAAGCCCCATAGTGCAGAATGGTAAGCTTGTGGGTGCTGTAACGCATGTGTTTATAAACGACCCTACGCGCGGTTACGGAATTTCTATTGAAAATATGCTCTCTTCACAATAAAATCGTTCTTTCGGCAAAAGAAGTCCTCATATAATTGTGTATGAGGGCTTTTAGTTTTTTTGAACTAAGATGGGATAAGGGGTATATAATAGCCTATATTATTACAATAATTTTGGCAATTATAAGTGGCATTATATTATGTAAAATTACTCTTATGGGTATTTATTTGCAGAATTATGCTGCTGAATACATATATTACGTATACAACTTCCACAATGGCACGCTTGCCTTGCAACGCATTTTATATGGATTAGTATATGGTTATGCGCTGTTTTGCATAGCCTATTTTACGAGGCATAAATTTTTTGTAATTCCTATTTTATTCTTAAAGACGGGGCTTTGCTCTATTTATGCATATTTAATAATAACCTCATCAGGGTTTTTGGGCGTTCTTGCGGTAATATTTATGTTCATACCGTCGGCAATATTTTCACTATTTTTGAATATATTCCTTATAGAAAACTGTAAGACATTTGGAAAAGCTGTTTCGCCATTTCTACCGCTCATTCTTACAGCGATAGATACAATAATTTTTTTGATATTGCTCAATATTGTATTCCGTGTAGTAATTCTTATATCATAGTCCATGCTCCGCCGCACCATACATATTTGTTTTGGTATAATATTTTGTAATTTTTCAGATACTTTAAGTATGAAAAGAACAAAATTACTTGCCGTGATAGGCGCGGCATTTTTAACGGTTGCAGCCATGCCGACGGCAGCTGGGAAAGTGACGCACGCTTCCGAACTTGTTTCGGGTGCGCGGGCTGCATACCTGATGGATTACGATTCGGGGCAGTGCGCTTACGCTCTCAACGAGCACGACAGAATGCCCATAGCAAGTGTGTGTAAAGTAATGACGCTTACCCTTTGTCTCGACGCGGTAGAGGCTGGTGAGCTATCTTTGGATGATGAAATTTTTGTAAGCGAAAATTCGGCTGGAATGGGAGGTTCGCAAATATTTTTAGAGAGCGGACATTCATATCCGTTGCGCGAGCTTGTAAAGAGCATTGTAGTATGCTCTGCAAACGATAGTTGTGTTGCGGTGGCAGAAAAGGTTTCAGGTAGCGAAGAACAGTTTGTCGCCGATATGAACGGCAAGGCGGCAGAACTTGGACTTAAAGATACGCTATTTGCCAATTGCACCGGACTGCCGCGTGATACGCAGTATTCTTGCGCTGCCGACGTGGCGGTGATGTTTGCCAATCTTTTAAGACATAGCGAATATTTTGAGTTCAGTAAAATTTGGCTTGAAGATTTTATGCACGATAGCGGCAGAAGCACCACGATGACCAATACAAACAAACTGATACGCCGTTATGCAGGTTGCGATGGTGGTAAGACGGGCTTCACCTCAGAGGCAGGTTACTGCCTTGCCGCCACGGCAAAAAAGGGAAATATGAGGCTTGTATCGGTAGTCCTCGGAGCACATACGAGCAACGAGCGTTTTAATAGCGTAACCAACCTTTTTGACTACGGTTTTGCAAACTATTCAAACAAAGTCATACTCGATAAAACCATAGCATTGAGCGATAAATTTGCCGTCAGGGGAGGTAAAAAGCCCTCTTGTACGGTATATCCCGCAGAGGACAGCTACCTATTCTGCAAGAGAGGCGAGCAGGCAGAGGTTGAATACGATGTAAAGCAATGTGCAGTAAAGGCGCCCGTAAGCAGGGGACAGAAGGTAGGTATTATTGAAATTTACAGAGACGGTGTGTTGTACTCTACGGTAGACGCCGTATCGGGCGAGGACGTGGCAAAGGCGAGCTATATAGACAGGCTCAGGCAGACTGCCGACGGCTGGTCGCTGTAATCAGGGCAAATCCTTTAAAATTGTGTCAATTAATTGACTTAAAGAGCGTACTTTGGTAAAATAAAGGCAGTAAATTTTCAGGGTACGTTTATGAACGAAAGAGATACCTTAAAGATAAATAGAGAGGGGCATCTTGAAATTGGCGGTTGTGACTCAGTAGAGCTAGCCGCGCAGTTCGGGACGCCTCTCTACGTGTTTGACGAAAAATATATACGTGACATGATGTCGATATACCGCGACACTATCGACAAAGAGTACGGTGGCAACGGGCTCGTTCTGTACGCTTCCAAGGCGTTCTCATGTATGGCTGTATACAGAATAGCCGCACAGGAAAATATAGGTGTAGACGTTGTATCAGGAGGAGAGTTGTATACCGCCGTAAAGGCGGGTTTCCCCGCGGAAAAGATATACATGCACGGCAACAATAAGCTTGTACACGAGCTCGAATTTGCAGTCGAGGCAGGCGTAGGTACAATTGTATTAGACTCTGCCGACGAGGCTGATATTTTAGACGGTTTAGCGGCAAAGGCGGGCAAAAAGCAGAATGTGCTCATACGCATAAATCCCGGAGTAGAGGCTCATACACACGCTTTTGTTCAGACGGCGCGCACAGACAGCAAGTTCGGGTTCTCCGTTTCAGACGGCACTGCAATAGCAATGACCGAGTATGTGCTTAAAAAGACTAATCTGAGTTTGAGGGGCTATCACTGCCATATCGGCTCGCAGATTTTTGAAAAGCAGTCCTTTGTGCTCGCTGCCGAAAAAGCTATGGACTTTATAGCTACAGTCAGGAAAAAATGTGGCTTCGAGGTAGATACTTTAAATATAGGCGGTGGCTTTGGAATCTGGTATACCGACGAAGACGACAGGAAAGACGTTGCTAGCTATTCTGGATATCTTGGCGCGCTCATCACTGCTGTAAAGAGTAAGGCTGCCAAACTCTCTTTAAAGCAACCCTTTCTTCTAATAGAGCCCGGGCGTTCGATTGTGGGCGAGGCAGGCGTCACCCTGTATAGTGTAGGAGCAATAAAGGATATACCTGGGGTAAAGAAATATGTTGCTATAGACGGCGGCATGTTCGATAATCCCCGCTATGCGCTCTATCAGTCAAAATATACCGTATTGCTTGCAAACAGGGCAAACGAGCCCTGTACAGAGAGGGTGACCATAGCTGGCAAGTGCTGTGAAAGTGGCGACATTATAGCCGTAGATGTACCTCTTCCCACGGCAAAGCGCGGCGATATAGTGGCAGTGCTGTCTACTGGCGCTTACAATTACTCTATGGCAAGCAACTATAACCGCAACTTTATACCAGCCTCTGTACTCGTAAAAGACGGCAGGGCGGAATACATAATAAAACCGCAGACGTATGACGATTTAATACGCAACGACGTTCTGCCTGACCACCTCAAATAAATGGATTATGCATTGACAACATTACTCTATTACGCGGCGGCGATAGTTGCGCTGCTATTTGTGCTTGTTCCGCACGAATTTGCGCACGCGGCGGTCGCCTATGCAAACGGTGACCACACGCCAAAATTCAGCGGAAGACTTACACTCAATCCGTTAAAACACTTCGACCCCCTCGGATTCGTGATGTGCGCCCTCGTTGGGTTCGGCTGGGCGAGGCCTGTGCCGATAAACAGCGGCAACTTCAAGCGCTACAAAATCGGCTTATTTACCACGGCTATTGCGGGAATCGTCGCCAATTACATTCTTGCCTTTTTAATCTACCCGCTGTACGTTTTGTGCTTTATACAGCTGGGAATGGCAAACTACGGCACGTATTTTCTCACTAAGTTTTTAGAATTGTGCTTTATGTACAATCTCTCAATCGCCGTATTCAATATTCTGCCGCTTTTTCCCCTCGATGGATTCAGGGTTGTGGAGTCGCTCACCAAGCCGAAGAACAGGGTGCGGCAGTTTTTGGGTAAGTATGGACAGACAATTCTGCTTGTCCTTATAGCCGAAAGTTTTATATGCAACGCAGTTGCAGAAATATATCCAGTTGTTAATTACTTTAATATTCTCGGTTATATTATGACTTTTGCCACCAATATAATCGGACGACCTATAACGGCGCTGTGGGGACTTGTTTTATGAGCGAAAATTATGCAGACGAAGAAAATTTGAACGGCGGAGATACAATGTCCGAAGAGATGCCCTCACAGGAAAACTCTGCGGATAAGGTTTACGACGATTTTGAGTCCACCGTAGACTATACGACCGTACTCGATGACTTCGAGGGGCCGCTCGACCTGTTGCTTCACCTTATTAATATTGCCAAGATAAACATAGAGGATGTGTTTGTTTCTAAGGTCACAGAGCAGTTTTTGGACTATATCGAGTATATGAAGACGTTGCCATCGCGCAATGTAGATAAGGAGAGCGAGTATCTGCAAATTGCCGCGCAGATAATCTACATAAAGTCAAAGAGTATGCTTCCGCCCGTCGAGATGCCCGACGAGGAATATGACGACGCCTACGCCGAGCAGCAGGCGCTAATAGAACAGCTTAAACAGCGGGAACTTGAACTTATTCAGGAGGAAACCCCAAAGCTCAGAGAGCTTGAAACAGTAGGATATTACTATAAAGAGATGGACAAGGAGTTCAGCAAGGTTAAGGTAGTTTATAAGGACTTTACTGTCGGCGCAATGCTTGAAGCATTTGCCAAACTTCTCTTAAAGAATGAGAGTCTTGCCCGTGAAAAGACAAATATCAGGGAGATTCCCAAAGATACCTATACCGTAGAAGAAAAGGTAGTATTCATAAAGCAATCGCTATTACAAAAAGGTAATTTACGTTTTGAAGAACTGTTTACGACATACTCTCAAAATGAAATTATAACCACATTTCAAGCCATGCTCGAAATGCTGAAACATCAGTATATAATGGTAGAGCAGGAACGCACTTTTGAGCAAATAACAATTAAACTCAACCCCGAATGGGATTTGAAGGAAGATTCAAGTGAAACCTTTGACGAATATAATTGAGGCAATAGTTTTTGCCTCGGGCGAGCCCGTGCCCGTGAAGTTTATAATCGAAAAGTTAGGCTGCACGCTAAAAGATGTAAATGCCTGTGTAGACGAGCTAAAAGAGCGTTATTCAGGTGACTGCGGTATAAACATTCTTGTTTTCAACGGCAAATTGCAGTTTGCATCTAATCCTAAATATAAAGAGCAAGTTCAGGATGTTATCACCCCGATAAAGGAAAAGGAGCTTACCCGCGCCATATTGGAGTGTGCCGCTATAATAGCATACAAACAGCCTATTACAAGGTCAGAGCTTGAAGACATAAGGCAGGTAAGTTGCGACTATGCCGTGCATGTATTGCTCGATTTAAATATGATTTATGCCTGCGGCAGAAAGGACAGCGTAGGTAAGCCAATACTGTATGCCACAACAGACACATTTTTAAAGAGATTTAGGTTGAACTCCATAGAGGAGTTGCCCGACTACGACGAGCTTATGGCGCAGATTGCCGAGCTCAACAATATGCAGTTCGGCGACGATGACGACGATGGCAATTACCTTTATAAAAAGGATGTGTACAACCCCGAAAATGACGCTGATTTAAAAAAGGCGCCTAAAAAGGAAAGCAAAAAAGAATCAGTGGTTGAGGACGGCTACGAGCTGCCTGACTTTCTTTCAGGCGACGATGACGTAATAAAGATAAAGGATGAATAAATTACATATTCGGTGCGGCGCAATTTGCGCCGCTTTTATTGGCGCTTTAGCTTGAAAAAACCCCCAGTTCTACTGGGGGACGATAAAAAAGACTTTAGTATAAAAACCTCCGAGTTAAAATAAGTGAAGGTTTGGCGACCGCATCACTTAAATAAACAGGAGG